>JACKDJ010000043.1 GCA_020633625.1 Myxococcales bacterium | reverse complement strand
TCGGCTGGGCCGTCTCGCTTATCCAGCGCGGGCGAGCGTCGCTGTCGCGGCTCGACGCGTTCCTCGAGACGGCCCCGCCGGCGCCGCTGGGGACGAACGCCGAGGCACTCGATGGGACCGGCGCGGTTCGGGTGGACGGGCTCACGTTTGCATACTCGAGTGATCAGCCACCGGCGCTGCGCGACGTGTCGTTCTCGATCTCCGCCGGGCGCCGACTCGGCGTGATCGGCCCGGTCGGCAGTGGCAAGAGCACCCTCGCGCGGCTGCTCGTGCGCCTATACGAGCCGCCCCGCGAGACAGTGTTCGTGGATGGCTGCGACGTGACCGACGCCGACCCTGACGCGCTCCGCCAGCACGTCGTTCTCGCCCCCCAGGATACGTTCCTGTTCAGCGACACGGTCGAGCGGAACATCGGGCTGTCGGCGCGGATGAATGGCAAGGCGGACTTCTTCGCGCGCCAGTCGCAGCTTCACGACGAGATCGCCGCGCTCCGCGACGGATATGACACGCTGCTGGGCGAGCGAGGGATGACGTTGTCGGGCGGGCAGCGACAGCGGCTCGCCATCGCGCGCACGCTCGCCGCCGACCCGCGAGTGGTGGTGCTCGACGACTGCCTGAGCGCCGTCGACGCGAAGACCGAGGAGGCCATTCTCGCGAGTCTCGATTCGGCGCTCGAAGGGCGGACGGCCATCATCATCTCCCACCGCGTCTGCGCCGTTCGCGGCTGCGACGAGATCCTGGTGCTCGACGCCGGCGGCGTCGCTGCGCGGGGCACACACGATCAGCTCGTCGCGGCGGATGGGTTCTACGCTCGCATCGCGCGCGAGCAGGGCGTCGACGACGACATGACCGAGGCGCACGAATGAGCGCGCCAGACGAACAGGTCGAGCAGCGCATGGACACCGTCGAGCGCGAGGCCATGGCGGCGGCGGGCGACCCCATCCTTGCGCGTATGCTCGCAGAGGAACGAGTCGAGGCCGAGCAGGTCGACAGCGGCCTGTTGCTGCGGCTCGCGGGCTACCTGCGCCCACACAGGACACTGGCTACGCTGGCGCTCGTGCTCGCGTTCGTCGAGGCCCTGGTGATGACGCTCCCGGCCTACCTCGTCGGGCTCGCCGTCGACGCAGCGTCACCGACCGGGGCGCGCAGCGCGACCGCGGCCGAGCGAGCCTGGGCAGCCGCAGCCGCCGCCGCGGGCGCGACGACTCCCGTGGGCGTGGTGACGTTCTTCGCGCTCGCCGTTCTCGCGCTCTGGATCCTGCGCTGGGGAATCGCGGTCGCGTCCCAGTTCACGGTGCAGAAGCTCGGCCAGTACATCGTGCACGACCTCCGGGTCGACACGTACCGGCACATCACGTCGATGGACCAGGGTTGGTTGCAGCGGAACCCGGTGGGGCGGCTGGTCAACCGCTCGACCTTCGACGTCCAGGCGCTTTCCGAGCTGTTCTCTGACGCCTTCGCAGAGGGCATGCGCGACACGCTGTTCCTGGCCGTGCTGTTCGCGGCGATGATCTCGCTGGATCCGGTGCTCGGGGCGATGCTGGCCGGGGCGCTCCCGCTGCTCGTCGGGATCGCGCTCGTGTACCGCGCAGCCGCGCGGCCGGCGATGCGCACGAACTCGGCGGTCCAGTCGCGGATGAACGCGTGGATCGCCGAGAACCTCGCGGGCATGCGCGAGAACCTTCTGTTCGTTCGGACCGCGCGTCGACGCGGCGAGTTCGAGGCGTTGACGCGAGCGCACCAGGCGTCGATGCGTCGGACCATTCAGGCGTGGGGCCTCGTGCGTCCCGCGTTGATGGTCACGAGCGCGATCTTCACCGCCGCGCTGATGGGCATCGGGGCCCGGCGCGTGGTCGGCGGGGTCATCACGCTCGGCGTGCTGACGACGTTCCTGCAGTATGTCGTCAAGCTGTGGGTGCCCGTTCGGAACCTCGCCGAGAAGTTCAACTTGATCCAGACGTCGCTGACGTCGGGTGAGCGCATCGTCGACATCCTCGACGCCAAGCCGGCGATGGTCGACCGTCCGGACGCAGACGCGGCCGCGCGCGTGACGCGCGGGCACGTCGTCTTCGAGGACGTGCACTTCCGCTACCCCGGTCGCGGCGAAGAGGTGCTGCGTGGGGTGTCGTTCGACGCGCCCCCTGGGTCGATGCTCGCGCTGGTCGGCGACACTGGGGCAGGCAAGTCGACGCTGATCCACCTGCTGTCGCGGTTCTACGACACCACCTCGGGCCGGGTGGTCGTCGATGGCCGCGACGTCCGGGACTATCTGCGTGCGAACCTTCGCGGCGGCACCGCGCTCGTCCCGCAGGACGTGGTCGTGTTCGCCGGCAGCGTGCGGGACAACCTGACGCTGGGCGACCCCGTGCCCGACGAGCAGGTCTGGGAGGCACTCCGCGCGGTTCGGGCCGACGGCATCGTCGCGCGCCTCGCCGGTGGACTGGATCACGAACTCGAGGAGAACGGCCGCACGCTGTCGGTCGGCGAGCGCCAGCTCCTGTCGTTCGCGCGGGCGCTGGTGCGGAACCCGCCGATTCTCGTCCTCGACGAGGCGACGGCGAACGTCGACACAGAGACGGAGGCCCAGATCCAGCAGGCGCTGGAGACCCTCACGGCGGGGCGGACGTCGGTGGTGGTCGCCCACCGCCTCAGCACGATCCGGCGCGCCGACGAGATCTTGGTGCTGCGCCACGGAGTGGTCGTCGAGCGCGGCCGCCACGCGGAGCTGCTCGCGCTGGCAGGCGAATACGCGCGCCTGTATCGCCAGCACACGGGGCAGGTGGTCGAGCAGGGCTAAGTTCGGCGTGGCGGAGCCAAGTCCGCACCCGTGCGCCGCGCCGGCGCTGCGCTTGTTCCTTGTTTCGTGTTCGACGAGTTGGCATAGCGATGGCGCGCTGGCTACGCGGCGCGTCATGCCCTGCCCTCTGGTTCTAGCGCGCCCGTGACGGCCAGCGACATCCTCGCGCTCAGCGCCGACGAGCTCGAGTCCGAGATCCGGCGGCACGACGTGCTCTACCACGTCATGGCGACCCCGGAGATCGACGACACGCTCTACGACCTGATGGTCGAGCGGCTGCGGCAGCTCCGCCCGGGCTCGGCGCTGCTGCGCCGCGTGGGCGCCGGCGGCGACGAGGCCGCTGTGGCGGACGCGGACGGGGCGGCGCCGGGTCTCGCGAAGGTCGTGCACGAGCGACCGATGCTCAGCCTGGAGAAGTGCTACGACGAGGCCGAGCTGCTGAAGTGGTTCGACCGGTTCGACGGCCCGGCGTTAGCCACACACAAGGTCGACGGCGTCGCGATCTCGATCCGCTACGGGGCCGACGGGGCGATCGCGCTGGGAGCGACGCGCGGGACCGGCGAGGTCGGCGAGCTGATCACCGACAACGTGCGTCGCCTCGGAGCGGTCCCGCGGCAGCTCGAGCGCGGCGGGATCGAGGTGCGCGGCGAAGCATACATCCCGGTGTCGGTGTTCCGCGACCGGTTCGCAGAGCAGTTCGCCAACCCCCGCAACCTGTGCGCGGGCGCCCTGAAGCAGAAAGACGCAGACAGGACGGCGAGCTACGGCGTTCGGTTCTTCGCGTACGACGCGCTCGGCCTCGACGAGCTCACGACCGAGAGCGAGAAGCGAGCATACCTCGCGAGCGTCGGCTTCGAGCCCGTGCCGGGTCGGCTCTGCACGGCGGCCGACGCCCAGACGGCCTTCGAGGCGTTGGCGGCGCACCGCGAGCAGAACGACTTCGAGACCGACGGCATCGTGTTCAAGGTCGACGACTGCGCGCAGCACGAGGCGCTGGGGTCGACGGCGCACCACCCGCGCTGGGCAATCGCCTACAAGTACCAGGGCGAGAGCGGGTTCTCGACGTTTGCAGCGGTGGAGTGGAGCGTCTCTCGCTCGGGCGCGATCAACCCGGTCGGGGTCGTCGCGCCGGTGTTCTTGAGTGGCGTGACGGTGACGCGGGTCTCGCTCCACAACCTAGCGATCATCGAGCGGCTCGCCGGCGCGCCGCTCACGGTGGGTGAGAACCCGGGCTACGCGCTGTCTGCCGGAGCGCGCGTTTTGATGACCCGGCGCGGCGGGGTGATCCCGCACATCGAGTCCGTCGCCGAGCCGGGCGTTGGTGCGTTCCGGGTCCCGGAGGCGTGCCCGAGCTGCGGCGCTACGACCGAGCGTCGCGGCGACCTGCTCGTAGCAGACCACACCGCGGGGTGCGCGTCTCGCGGCGTCCGCGCGCTGGAGCACTTCGTCTCGGTCGCCGAGATCAATGGGTTCGGCCCGAAGATCCTCGACCAGCTCGTGTCGCGTGGCTTTGTCACGCGTCCGGCCGACCTGTTCACCCTGACCGTCGAGACGCTGGAAGATCTGGATCGGCTGGGGCGGCGGAGCGCGGAGGCGCTGGTCGAGGCGGTCGCATCGCGACGTCGGATGCCACTGGCGACGTTTCTCGCGGCGCTCGGGATCCCGGATCTCGGCGGGCAGATGGCGCGCGTGGTTGGTGGAGCCCTCGGGACCCTCGGCGCCGTGCGCGCAGCGACGGTCGAGCGGCTGCAGGAGATCCACGGCGTGGGGCCCGCGGTCGCGACGTCGATCGTCGACGGGCTGGCGCGTCTGACCGACGACATCGATGCGCTGCTCGCGCACGTCGAGGTCGTCGAGGACGACTCGCCCGAGGTCGCGGCCGATGGGCCGCAGTCGGGCAAGAGCTTCGTCTTTACGGGCGCCCTCGACAGCATGGGCCGGCGCGAGGCGCAGGCGCTGGTCGAAGCGGCCGGAGGCGTGTGCCGCGACTCGGTATCCGCGGCGCTCGACTTCCTGGTGCTGGGCGACAAGGATCACGCGCGCTGGGCCGCCGGCTGGCGCTCCTCGAAGCTGACGGCGGCCGACAAGCTCGTGGCGCGTGGCGCGCCTCTCAAGATTATCTCCGAGTCCGAGTTTCTCTCGATGATGGGTGTCGACCGTGGCTGAATTCGTCAGTGAGCTGAAGCGTACCCACACCTGCGGCGCCCTCCGAGGCGGCGACGTCGGTGCGACCGTGGTTCTGATGGGGTGGGTCGACGCGACGCGCGACCTCGGCCAGTTCCGCTTCGTGACGCTGCGCGACCGGTTCGGGGTCACGCAGCTCCGCTTCGACGCGCACCGCGACGCGGACCTGTACGCCGACAGCGGGCGCGCCCGCTCGGAGTGGGTGCTCGCGATCCAGGGTGAGGTCGTGAGCCGCGGGGAGAACGCGAACCGCGAGCTCGCGACCGGAGAGGTCGAGGTGCTCGTGACTCGCTTGCAGGTGCTGAACCGCTCGGAGGTCCCGAAGTTCCCGATCCGCGACGAGGTCGACGCGAACGAGGACCTGCGGCTCGAGTACCGCTTCCTCGACCTGCGCCGGCGCCCGATTCAGTCCAAGATCGTGCTTCGCGCGGAGATCACGCACATCGTCCGTGACTTCCTGCACGGCGAGGGTTTCCTCGACCTGGAGACGCCGGTCCTGACGAAGTCGACGCCCGAGGGCGCGCGCGACTACCTCGTCCCGAGCCGCGTGCACCCCGGAGAGTTCTACGCCCTCCCCCAGTCGCCGCAGCTCTTCAAGCAGCTCTACATGATCAGCGGGTACGATCGGTACTTCCAGATCTGCCGCTGTTTCCGCGACGAGGACCTCCGCGCGGACCGCCAGCCCGAGTTCACGCAGATCGACATCGAGATGTCGTTTATCGACCGCGACGACATCTACGCGGTCTGCGACAAGCTCGTCGCCAGGATCATGCGCGAGGTCCACGGCGTCGAACTGCAGCTCCCGCTGCCGCGCATGAGCTACGACGAGGCGATGGCCCGCTTCGGCGTCGACGCACCCGACCTGCGCTACGGGCTCGAGCTCAGCGACGTCTCGGATCTCGTCGCGGGCAGCTCGTTCTCTGTGTTCTCCGACGCCGTTGCTGCCGGCGGCCAGGTGAAGGCGATCGTCGTTCCCGGCGGCGCCGACCTCTCGCGCAAGCAGCTCGACGAACTGACCGAGGTCGCCAAGCGCTACGGTGCCAAGGGGCTCGCCTGGGCGAAGGGCAGCGCCGAGGGCTGGACCGGTCCGGTCGCCAAGTTCTTCGACGCCGACGCGCAGCGCACGATCAACGAGCGTCTCGGCGCGGGCGCCGACGACGCGATCGTGTGGGTCGCTGATCGCACCCCCGTGGTCGCCGCGGCGCTCGGCAACGTCCGCAAGCACCTCGCGCGCAGCCGCGGCCTGATCCCCGCCGGCGTCTACAAGTTCACGTGGGTCGTCGACTTCCCGCTGCTCGAGTTCGACGCGGACCAGAACCGCTGGTTCGCGATGCACCACCCGTTCACGTCGCCCCGAAACGAGGACATCCCGCTGCTCGACACGGACCCGGGCGCCGTGAAGGCGCGCGCATACGACCTAGTCCTCAACGGGCACGAACTCGGCGGCGGCAGCATCCGTATCCACGATCAGGACCTGCAGTCGAAGATGTTCGAGCTGCTCGGCATCGGGGCCGAAGAGGCCGAGCTCAAGTTCGGCTTCCTGCTCAACGCGCTTCGGCACGGCGCGCCGCCGCACGGCGGGCTCGCGTTCGGCCTCGATCGCATCGTGATGCTGCTGTCGGGCGCCGAGTCGCTTCGCGACGTCATCGCGTTCCCGAAGACAGCGAGCGCGTCGTGCCTGATGACGCGGGCGCCGAGCCCGGTCGACGCGGGACAGCTCGCGGAGCTCGGCATTCGCACGCTGAAGAACGAGTAGGACCCGACGTGACCCTCGGCGCTCGGGACAATCCCTACGACCTCGTCGTCATCGGTGGCGGGATCAACGGCGCAGCGATCGCGCGAGACGCGACGCTGCGCGGGTTGCGCGTCGCGTTGTTCGAGATGCGCGACTTCTCGACCGGTGCGACGTGGGCCAGCTCCGGAATGATCCACGGCGGCCTGCGGTACCTGTCGAAGGACCCCGAGGTGACCCGGCTGGCGTGCCTCGACTCCGGGTTCATCCAGAAGATCGCGCCGCACCTGATCTTCCGGATCCCTTTCATCATGCCATGGCTCGCCGAGGGCGGGCTGACGGCGAAGGTCGTGTTCGAGCTGGCGGAGGTCTACTTCGACGCCTACGACCGGTATCAACCGCTGAAGCGCGGGAAGCAGCACTGCCGCCTGACGCCCGCCGAGACGCGCGCCGTCGAGCCGGGCATCCGCGGTGACGTGCTCGGCGCGCTCACGATGGACGAGTGGGGCATCGACGCGCAGCGGCTCACCGTCGTCAACGCGGTCGACGCCGCCGAGCGCGGCGCGGCGATGCACACGTACTGGCGCGTCGAGCGGCTCCTGCGGGAGAGCAACGGCACGGTCTGCGGCATCCACGCGGTCGACCGCTTGTCTGGCGAGCGCCGCGACGTCTTCGCGAAGGTCGTGTTCAACGCGTGCGGGCCCTGGGCGGCGCGGTTTGCTGCGGCGAACGGGATCGAGTCCGTCCGCATTCGCCCGGGCAAGGGCGTTCACCTCGTCTTCGCCGGGCGGGTCACCAACTACGCAGTGATCTTCACCGCGATCGACGGACGGCAGGTGTTCATCTGCCCGCACCAGAACGTCACCCTGCTCGGCACGACCGACGACGACTACTACGGCGACCTGGAGCAGATGCCGATCCTCGAAGACGAGGTCCAGTACCTGCTCGAGGCCGGGGAGCGGATGTTCCCCGGGATCGCGCGGCACCCGCTGATCGGGACCACGGTGGGCGCGCGGCCGACGCTGTACGAGTACGGCCCGAACGAGGACGAGCTGAGCCGATCGCATCGCGTGTTCGACCACGCGCGCGACGGCGCGAGCGGCTGCTTCTCGATGGCCGGCGGAAAGCTCGCGAGCTACCGCGTGATGGCCGAAGAGGCGACGGACCTCGTCTGCGCGCACCTCGGGCATGCGGCGCCTTGCACGACAGCGACCACCGCCCTCCCCGGCGGCGACGAGCATGACACCACCGTCGAGGCGTTCGCGTCGGTCGGCGTCGACGCCGTTACCGCGACCCGGATCCTCTACCGACACGGCTCACGCGCCGAGCAGATTCGGCAGCTCATGCGCGACGAGCCGCGAACACGCGCCGTCGTCGACCCGCTCGAGCCCGTCACGGAGGCGGAGCTCCGCCACTGCATTCGGACGGAGCACGTGCGCACGCTCGACGACCTGAAGCGACGCTGTCGCCTCGGGCTCGGGGCAGACGGAGGCGCCCGAGCGGCCGGACGTGCTGCGCAGATCCTGTGCGAGGAGCTCGGCCTGAGCGACGCGGACGCGGCACCGCAAGCTCGAGCGTTCCTGCAGGCCCGATGGGAGGACCGGCGCGGCGTTGTCCGCGAGGGTGGGCTCGCGCGCGAGGCGGTGTCGCAGGCGTCGCAGCTCCTCGCAGCTCGGCTCGACGTCGGGCGCCCCGCGATCGGCCGCCCCGGCGCCGGAGGGGTGTCTTGAAGGCAGACGTCGTCGTCATCGGCGCGGGGCTCGCGGGGGCAGCGGCGGCGCTCGCGGCGCGGGCTGGCGGCGCGACGGTCGTCGTCTGCGACGCCGGGCCTCGGGGCGCCGCGCTCTGGTCGGGGCTCGGCGACGTCTTCGGCCGAGACTCGGCGCCGGGCCCCCCGGCGACGAACCTCGACCTCCCCGTGCATGGCGGAGCGCCGACGGCGCGCGCCGCCGCAGCGCCCAGCGCGGAAGAGCGGCTTCTCGCGACAACCGCGCGCGCGCCGCAGCACCCGTACGCGACGCTGGGCCTAACCGCCGATTCTCTCGCAGCGCTGGTCAGTGACGCGGCGACGCTGCTCGGACTGAGCGGGACGTTCGCGCCGGGGTCGCTGACCGCGACGAACGCCGGGACGCTGCGCACCGCCGACTTCTTTGCCGAGGGAGTCCTGCGCGTCGAGGCGGGTGCAAACGGCACCTGCGTCGGTCTGTCGGTCGCGCCGCAGTGGTCGCCGGAGTGGGCCGCGCGCTCGCTCTCGGAAGCGACCGGCGGACGATGGGCGGCGTCGTGGTCGGACGTTCTGGGCGCGACACCGCGAACGTCTGCGATGACGGCGGTCGTCCGAGCCGACGATGCCGATCGGGTCGTCGCGGAGCTCGCGCAGGCAGCGCCGAACGGGGGCGTGGTGGCGACGCTCCCCGTCCTCGGCGACACCTTCGAGCGGCGCCGAGAGCTGGACGCTCTGGCAGCAGCTCGGGGCATTGAGCTGCGAGAGGTGGCTGGCGCGTTCGACTCGGGCTTCGGGCTTCGGCTGTCAGCGCTGCTTGCGGCTCGCGTCGGGGAGCGGCGCGGCGGCGTGGCGATGGCGCCCGTCTACGACGGCGGTGTCTGGCGGATCGTGACCTCGGAGGGCGCGGTCACGTGCCGCGAGCTCGTCGTCGCCGTGGGTGACGCAGGGGGGCGCGGTGGACGCGTGGGTTGGTTCGACGAGTGGGCCGGCCCTTCGGCGCGACCGGACCGGCACACAGCGGACTCCCCTTGGTTGCGCCAGCCGTTCCTCGACGCGGGCTTGGCGGTGGACGGCGATCTTCGGGCGGTCGGAGTTCCCGGCGCGCCGCTGGTGTGCGGCGGCGCGATCCGTGGCCACGACGTGGCGCACGACGCGACTGCGTTCGGGGTGGCGTTGGCGACGGGGCTGCTGTGCGGCCGCGCGCTGGAGGCGGGGCGATGATGGGCGGGCGTGCGCTGTTGCTGCTGGCGTTCCACTTTTGGAAGCACATTCTAAAAAAAGTCTCCTTTCTGTATGACGCCGGGGGAGAACGCCGCTTCGTATCGAACTACGAGCCCGACCATCTCCTGCCTTTTTCGGGGTCGGTTCGCGCGGCGCTCCCGAGCTGGCAGGGGTGCACGGGCTGCGGCCTGTGCGACGCTGCCTACGGAGGCGGGGCGTCGGTGCTGGCGGTGGTGGGCGCGGGCGTTCGCGACACGAGCCAGCTCGTGGCGGCGGCGCGCGACGCGGCGGCGCTGACGGACGCCGAGGGTCTGGAGCGCGCAGAGGCGGCGTGCCCCGTTGGGGTTCCGGTTCGTGCGGTGGTCGCCTGGGTGCGGGAGGCGCGCTAGGGGCGCGCGGCGGGACCGTCCCGATGCCCGCGTCGTCGGCGGCAGCGGCGCGGAAACCGCGTTGACTTCGCGGAACGGCGCGATCTAGTGTCGGCGCGCCCGCGACGCGCGGGCGCTCCCCGCCGAACAAAGGCTTCAATGCAGCGGAACTTCGCCGCGGCGATCGCGCAGATAGTGGTGTTCACGCTGTTCTGCGTCATCGCTGCGTACTCGGCCGTGCAGGTGCACGACCTTCAGGTTTTGGTGCTCGACGGAAACCGGCGGGTGGACGAGCTGAGCACGACCGTGAGCCGGCTCCGGAACGAGCTCGAGACGGGCAGTCTGCAGATCGGCGCGGCGGCGCCGGCGGCGGCGGGCGGCGACCAGCCCTACGCGCGGCGCTTCTTCTCGGACGCGCAGTGGGAGCAGCTCTCGCGCCCGGGCAACTACATCACGTTCCACACCGATCGGCGGTCGGTGCCGGGGGCCGTCGAGGGCGGCACGATCCACCGCGCCGCGATTGCGGACATCCCGGGTCTGAACCCGATCACGCAGAACGCTGCCGACGTCTCAGACCTCTACTCGTACGTCACGGAGTCGCTGGCGACGCGGCAGCGAGACGATCCGGACCGCTGGGTGTCGGACCTCGCGACGCGCATCGAGGTGAACTCTGACTTCACAGAGTACCACGTCTACCTGCGTGACGACGTGACCTGGCATCCGGCGGCGGTGGACCTGACGGACCCCAAGTACGCGTGGCTGCGCGGCGAGCGGAAGATGGTCGCCGACGACTTCTTGTTCTACTACCAGCTCGCGACGGACCCCCAGGTCGACGCCGCCCACCTTCGAAACTACTTCGAGAAGTGCACGGGGCTCGAGGTGGTGAACGACCACGAGTTCATCGTCCGCTGGTCGGAGCCGCTGTTCACGTCGATCAGCGCGACGCTCGGACTCGCGCCGGTCCCCCGGTGGCTGTACGGCGCCGACGAGGACGGGCAGCTCTACGACGCGGCCGAAGTGGGCCGTCGCTTCAACAACCACTGGTACAACCAGATGGCGATCGGCGTCGGCCCCTACCGCTTCGTCCGCTGGGTCCCCGGCGGCGCGATCGAGCTGGAGCGCTACGACGGCTACTACGGCGAGAAGCCGTCGATCGAGAAGATCGAGGTCGTGGTGATGGGCGATGCAACGGCGCGGCTGAACGCGCTGCGCGCCGGCGACGTCGACTACATCTCGGTCGAGCCCAACCAATACGCGACGGAGATCGTCGGCGGCGGTACGCCGGAGTTCGGCGAGGGTGGCAACCTCGCGTATCAAACCTACCAAGGCACGGCCTACCGCTACTTGGGCTGGAACGCCGACGGGAAGTACTTCAACGACCGCCGCGTGCGGCTGGCGATGACGCACGCGTTCAACCGCGAGCTCATCCTGGCGCAGCACTTCCACGGGCTCGGGCGCCTCATCACCGGAAACTTCTTCGTCGACGGGCCGGACTACGACCAGTCGATTCTGCCGTGGCCCTTCGACCTCGAGCGCGCCTCGCAGCTCCTCACCGAGGCAGGCTGGGTCGATGGCGACGGCGACGGGATCCGCGAGAAGGTCATCGACGGGGTGAAGACGAACTTCGAGTTCGGGATGGTAACCTACGGATATCGTCCGGAGTTCGGCGCCGCGATGGAGCACTACCGCAACGACCTGCGCTCCATCGGCGTCGTGATGAACATCGAGCCCGTCGAGTGGGCGGTCATGGTGGAGCGGATGGAGGAGAAGGAGTTCGACGCGTACACCGGCGGCTGGGTGCTGGGCTGGGAGTCCGACCCCTACCAGATCTGGCACTCGAGCCAGGCCGACATCCCGCGCAGCTCGAACCGCGTCGGCTTCCGGAACGCAGAGGCTGACCGAATCATCGAGGAAGCGCGTGCGACGTTCGACCCGGCCGAGCGCACGCGGCTGTTCCACCGCTTCCACGCGATCATCCACGAGGAGCAGCCCTACACGTTCTTCTTCTCGGGCTTGGAGATCGGCGGGTGGCGTCGGTGGGTGCAGAACGTGAACTTCTCCCCGCTGCGCCCGTTCGACCAGAACATGAACTGGTACCTCGAGCCGCACGACGCGCCCTGAGGCCCCAGCGATGACCCAATACGTCATCAAGCGGCTCCTGCTGATGGTGCCGACTTTCCTGATGATCACGGTCCTCCTGTTCGTGATGATCAACGTCGTGCCCGGGCGCCCCGGCGGCGCGGCGGAGGCAGGCGGCGGCTCGCAGAACGCGCAGCAGAGCGCGAACGCGCGCGAGGGCTATCGGCTCTTCAAGGAGCAGTACTACCTCGACAAGCCGATCCTGCTGAACTTCCGATTCCTCCTCGACCGACAAGACGTCGAGGCAGAGCTCGAGACCATCGCGCGCAACATGGCGATCGGCCAGCTCGGCGAGCAGGCGGCGCTCGAGGTGGGGCGGACGGCCGCCGAGATCCTGACGCAGCTGACAAACACCGAGTACTACGCGCTCGAGGCACAGCTCGCCGCGCCGGAACTGACCCCCGAGGCCGAGGCGCGCCTCCGCGTCGAGCAGCAGAACGCCGGCTTCGACCGCGTCGATCCGATCCGTCCGCCTCGACCGGCACCAGGACGCATCCGCGACGCAGAGAACCGGATCGAGGACTGGGGCGACGAGGTGGTGCCGCAGCTCCTCGAGGTCGCCCACGACTATGTGCACGTGGTGCCCGTCGACGCCGCGGCGCCGTGGACCGATGGCCACGGTGCGTCCGCGAGCGCGCTGGGGATCTCGCCCGGCGCGACGACCGCGCAGATCGACGGCGTCACGTGGCGCGTGGACTCGGTGCTCACGGCGAAGGTCCGGTACCTGGCCGTCCAGCGTCTGACGGTAAACGCGCGCCGGCGCGTGATTCTGCGCGACGGAGAGCGAGGGAGCGCAGAGGAGCAGGCGACGAACCGCGAGATCGTCAGCGAGAACAACCGCCTCGCGTCCTGGTCGTACGGCCTCGATGCCGACGCGGCGTCCATCGCAGAGACGCTGGCGCTGTGGGACGCTTGGTACGCCGACAACCAGGGACGATTCACGCGAAGCGCCGGCCGCAACGCCGCCACCTGCCTCTTCGAGACCCGGTTCGCGCGCTATCTGACGAACCTCTTCATCCACCAGGACTTGGGGATCTCGATCCGCTATCGGCGCCCGGTGTGGGAGGTGATCGCGGTGCACTGGCGGTACTCGATCTTCCTGAGCGTCGCGTCGCTGTTGCTCAGCTACTTCATCGCGGTCCCGCTCGGTATCTTGGCGGCGGTTCGCCAGAATCAGCTTGCAGATCGGGGTGTTGGGCTCGTTTTGTTCATCTTCTATAGTCTCCCGACGTTCTTCGCTGCGTCGATGCTGACCCGGTACCTGACGGCGTCGAGCGACATCGAGTGGCTGCAGTGGTTCCCGGTCAGCGGCTTCGCGTCGCTCGACGCAACCGAGGCAACGACCTGGGATCGGTTGCTCGACATCGGGTGGCACATGGTCCTGCCGCTCGCGTGTCTGACGTACGGCTCACTCGCGGTGCTGTCGCGCTACGCGCGGACGGGCCTGCTCGACGTGATCCGCTCCGACTACATCCGCACGGCGCGGGCGAAGGGCCTCTCGGAGTGGGTGGTCATCTTGAAGCACGCGGTGCGCAACGGGATGATCCCCATCCTGACGCTGCTCGGCACGACGCTGCCTGTGCTGATCGGCGGGTCGATCATCATCGAGTACATCTTCGTCATCGACGGGATCGGCCGGCTCATGTGGACGGCGATCAACTTCCGCGACTACAACGTCATTATGGGCGTGCTGCTGCTGTCGAGCGTCCTGACGCTGCTCGGGATCCTCCTCAGCGACATCTCCTACGCGCTGGTCGACCCGCGCATCAGCTTCGACTGACATGAGCGCGGCACCGAGCAAGAACTACCGCGAGTACGCGTCGTACTGGTCGATCGTCTGGGAGCAGTTCCAGAAGAACAGGACCGCCTACGCCTCGCTTTGGGCGATCGGGCTGCTGTTCGCGATCGCGACATTTGCGCCCGTGTTCGCGTCGAAGATCCCGTTCTATTGGCGCGACGAGTCGGGGCTGAGCTTCCCGTGGTTCCGCGGCTTGCTGTTCAACCGCAACGTCTTCGATGGCGCGGTGGACCTGTTCTTCAATCAGCTGCTGGTCGCGAGCCCGGCGGCGCTGGTGACCTGGCTCTGGCTCCGCCGTCGCGCACGCACGATGGAGGTCCGGCACTACGCCCGGCTCGAGCGGCGCGTGCTGCTGACGTGGGCGGCGGCGTTCCTGATCGTCTTCGTGGTCATCTCGCAGGGGATGGAGCCGCGGACTGCGCTGCTCGACTACCGGGCGCGGTCGTGGCGCGAGGGCGCCGAGGGGTTCCTCTTCCCGCCGCTCCGCATCAGCTACGAGGACACGCTCCACGGGGTCGCCGGGACCGGGGTGCGTAACCTTCTTGGCATCGACAACGCGGGCCGCGACATCTTCGTCCGGCTGATCTTCGGGACACGCGTGTCGCTGTCGGTCGGCGTCATCGCTGTCAGCATCTACATCGCGATCGGGACGGTGCTTGGCGCGGTCGCCGGCTACTTCGGCGGCAAAGCAGACCTCGCGATTCAGCGGCTGGTCGAGGTCTTTCTCTGCTTCCCGAGCTTCTTCCTGATCCTCGCGATCATCGGCTTTCTGCCGCAGCCTAGCCTCATCGCCGTGATGGTGATCATCGGCCTCGTGGGGTGGACGGGGCCAGCGCGCTTGGTGCGGGGCGAGTTCCTCCGGCTCAAAGGCGTGGACTTCGTCGCGGCCGCTCGGGCGTGCGGCTTTTCGGACGGGCGGGTGATCTTCCGCCACATCCTCCCCAACGCGGTCGGGCCGGTGCTGGTGAACGCGACCTTCGGTGTTGCGTCTGCGGTGCTCGTCGAGTCGTCGCTCGCGTTCCTCGGCATCGGTGACCCCACCCTCCCCTCGTGGGGCCGCATCCTCGCGTACGGGCGCTCCACGGGTGACACTCCGATGATGCTGATCGCAGGAATGGCGATCTTCGTGACGGTGTCGGTGTTCAACCTCGCCGGCGAGGGGCTCCGCGACGCGCTCGACCCGAAGCTCAGGAAGTGATGGCCGCCGGCAAAGACGAGAGCCTGCTCGAGCTCGATGACCTCCGCACGTACTTCTTCACGGACGCGGGGATCGTGCCGAGCGTCGACGGCGTGAGCTACTCGATCCGGAAGGGACGCACGCTCGGTGTCGTCGGGGAGTCCGGCTGCGGCAAGAGCGTCACGGCGCTCTCCATCATGCGACTCGTCGCGTCGCCGCCCGGTCGTATCGTCGGCGGCCGCGTGAACTTCCAGGGGCGCGATCTGACGAAGCTGTCCGAGCGCGAGATGCGCCACGTCCGCGGCAACGACATCGGCATGATCTTCCAGGAGCCGATGACGTCGCTCAACCCGGTCTACACGGTCGGGAACCAGATCGCGGAGTCCGTGGAGCTCCACATGGAGGTCGGCCCGCGCGAGGCGCGCGAGCGCTCGATCGAGGTGCTGCGGAAGGTCGGGATCCCTTCGCCCGAGAAGCGGATCGACGACTACCCACACCAGATGTCGGGCGGGATGAAGCAGCGCGTCATGATCGCGATGGCGCTCGTGTGCGGCCCCCACCTCCTGATCGCCGATGAGCCGACGACGGCGCTCGACGTGACGATCCAGGCGCAGATCCTCGACCTGCTCAACGGGCTGCAGTCCGACCTCGGGATGAGCATCCTGATGATCACGCACGACCTCGGCGTCATCGCCGAGGTGTCTGACGACGTGGTCGTGATGTACGCCGGAAAGGTGGTCGAGCAGGCGTCGGTCGCCCAGCTCTTCGAGTCTCCCCGGCATCCCTACACTCAGGGCCTGTTTCGGAGTCTGCCGGACATCGGCGCGCCGCGCGGTGGCCGCCTCCGGACGATTCCCGGCATGGTCCCCTCACCGCTGCAGTTCCCTTCCGGCTGCCGCTTCCGCACGCGGTGCCCCTTCGCGACCGCGGACTGCTCCGCCAGCGCGCCCGCGCTCCGCGACATCGGTGGCGGTCACGCCGTCGCCTGCCACTACGCCGACGAGATCCACGCGGGGGGCAAGGCCGAGACAGGACCGTATACCGACGGTCGGACCATCCGAAAGGTCGTCTCGGCGGGCAGCATCTCAGAGGTAGTCGATGGCTGACGCGCGCGTCGGAGAGACGGCCGCGCCACTGCTGAGCGTGCGCGGACTCAAGAAGTGGTTCCCGATCCGGAAGGGAATGCTCAGTCGCGTCGTCGGGCACGTTCAAGCCGTGGACTCCATCGACTTCGACGTTCGGCCCCGCGAGACGCTCGGCCTCGTCGGCGAGTCGGGCTGCGGCAAGACGACCGCCGGGCGCACACTTCTGCGACTGATCGAGCCGACGGCCGGCACCGCCCGCTACGGCGACGTGGACCTGTTCTCGCTGAGCCAGCGCGAGCTGAGGCGCTACCGCCGCGACCTCCAGATCATCTTCCAGGACCCGTTCAGCTCGCTGAACCCGCGGATGACCGTCGAGAACCTCATCGGCGAGGCCCTCGTAGTGCACGGGCTCGTCGGCGCCGACGACGTACGCGACACGGTGAAGGGGCTGCTCGAGCGCGTCGGCCTGCAGGGCAGCTACGTCTCGCGCTACCCGCACGAGTTCTCGGGCGGCCAGCGCCAGCGCATCGGCATCGCGCGCGCGCTCGCGCTGAAGCCCAAGTTCATCGTCTGCGACGAGGCGGTCTCGGCCCTCGACGTCTCGGTGCAGGCGCAGGTCATCAACCTGCTCCAGGACCTGCAAGAGGAGTTCAACCTCTCGTACCTGTTCATCGCGCACGACCTCAGCGTCGTCCGCCACATCTCCGACCGAGTCGCGGTCATGTACCTCGGCAAGATCGTCGAGATCGCAGACTGCGACGAGCTGTTCGCGCATCCAGCGCACCCATACACGCAGGCTCTGCTCTCGGCGATCCCCGAGCCAGACCCACGGCGACGGAAGGACCGCATCATCCTCAAGGGTGATGTGCCGACGCCGATCAACCCGCCGTCGGGCTGCCGGTTCCATACGCGCTGCCCCGCCGCGTTCGCGCGCTGCCGCGCCGAAGCGCCGGAGCTTGTCGACGTCGCCGCGGGCCACGCGGTGGCCTGCCACCTGTACACGGAGCCTGCGCGCGCGGGACTGACCATCACGCAGGCGTGGACCGAGGTCAGCGAGCTCGTGCGTTCCGGGGCAGAGCTTCGGGCGGCGACACGTCGCGGAGACAGCGCGGCGAGCCGCTCTGCCGAAGACGCGCGCTCGGACGAGCTCCCGATGCCAGCAGAAGCAGCGGCTGTCGCCGCGGCGCTGATCAGCGAGACGACCCGCGCGACACCGGGGACCCCGGTCAGCCTCGCGTCGGTCGACGCGCCCGCGGCGTCGGCGGCGGATGCAGCAAGCGAGCCGGACACCGAAGACGAGGCCGTCGCGGAGCTGGAGACTGCCGCTGCGGTTGCACCGATCGCCGCCGAAGAGCCCCTCGGACCGAGTGAGGCTGCCACCGCCGCCGAGTATGCACCCGCCGATCCGGCAACTGCCGACGGCGCCAGCACGCCCGACGAGTCGACCGGCGCCGACGATCCGCTCGACGTGCAGACCGACGCGGATCAGATCGTCGCGCGCATCCAGGAGACCCCGATCGCCAACGACGAGGGCTGGGATCTGGACGAGTCCTAGGCGCCGGAAACCGGGGCGCGCGCCCGCGCTTTACGGGGGCGCCGCGGGGCCGTAGTCTGCACTAGAACACGTTCCAGTCGAGGACGAATGGCCGAGTACGACTACATCGTTGTGGGCGCTGGCTCTGCAGGCTGCGCGGTCGCCGGGCGCCTTGCACAGAGCGGCTCCCGGGTGCTGCTGCTCGAGGGCGGACGCGACGACAAGACTGCCTTGGTGCAGAAGCCCGGGATGATCTCGGTGGTGCACACGGTGCCCGAGGTGAAGGCCAAGCTCGACTGGGGCTACTACGCCGACCCGAAGCCGGAGACCCTCGACCGGAAGATGCCGTACACGCGCGGCAAGGTCCTGGGCGGATCGAGCTCGATCAACGGGATGATCTTCGTTCGCGGCAACCAGGCGAACTACGACTCGTGGGAGGCCGACGGCTGCCCCGGGTGGGGCTTCTCTGACGTGCTCCCTGCCTACAAGCGGCTCGAGAACTACGACGGTGGCGCCTCGGCGCTCCGCGGAACCGGCGGCCCGGTCGAGGTCACGACGGTCCCGGACCTGAGCCCGGTCACCGAGGCGTTCATGTCGGCGGTGTCGAGCCGCTGCGGCGTCCCGATCCTGGACGACTACAACGGTTCGTCGCAGGAGGGCATCGGGCGCGTTCAGATGTCGGCGCGGGACGGCGTGCGCTTCAGCACAGCGCGGGCCTACGTGACGCCGCTCGAGGGGAACGCGAACCTCGAGGTCGTCACGCACGCGACTGCGCTGAAGGTCGAGCTCGAGGGGACCCGCGCGGTTGGCGTGACCTATGCGACGCGATCCGGCAGCCGCGTCACAGCGCGCGCGTCGCGTGAGGTGGTGCTGAGCGGCGGCATCGTGGGCTCGGCGCAGGTGCTGATGCTGTCTGGCATCGGCCCCGCCGGCGAGCTCGCGAAGCACGGCATCGCGTGCGTATCGGACCTCCCGGTCGGCGAGAACCTGCACGACCACCTGTTCTTCCCGCTGACCTTCCTCGCTCCGCGCGCGGGCCACCGAGGTACGGTCTGGCACTTCCTGTCGAGCGTGGTTCGCGACGCGATGGGTCAGACGACCTGGTTCAAGCGGACCGTGTTCGAGTCGATCGGCTTCGTGAACTCCGGTGGGGGCTCGTCGATCCCGGACCTTCAGCTCCACTGCCTCCCGTGGGCCTACCCCGCGCCGAACCAGGACGCGCCGGTCCGCCCGAAGGTCGACCTTCGGCCGGCGCTGACGCTGCTGCCGACGCTGATCTACCCCGAGAGCCGCGGCCGCCTCACGCTTCGGTCGGCCGATCCCCTGGCGGCGCCCATCATCGACCCGGCGTTCCTGAAGCGAGAGGCCGACGTCGACACGCTGATGCGGGGCATCGCGCTGACGCGGGAGATCATGGCAGACGCGGCGGTAGCGGGCGAGCTCACGGGCGAGCTCGAGCCAGGGCCGAAGTTCTCTGACGCCGCCGCGCTTCGGCGGGAGCTGCCGAACCGCGTCTGCACCGTGTACCACCCGGTCGGCACCTGCCGCATGGGGACCGACGAGCGCGCGGTCGTCGACCCGCAGCTTCGAGTCCGCGGGATCGAGGGCCTGCGTGTTGCCGACGCGTCCGTGATGCCGTCGATCATCGGTGGCAATACGAACGCGCCCGCGATCATGATAGGCGAGCGTTGCGCGGAGTTCATCCTGGGCCACGCGCCGGCCTGAGCTGCCGCCCACGTCGCCCGCAGGGCCCGCCGCAGAGCCATCGTTGGAGTTCTTCACCGACATCGTGACCCGCGGCTACGAGGCCGACGCGTCGCGGCGCGTGCCGCTGCCGACGCTGTTCCAGTACCTCGAGCACCTGCGCTGGTGCTGCATCATCGATCCTCGGTCGGGGCTCGGCGACGCGGTCGACCACGGGCACTTCTTCGTCGTGCACCGCCAGTCGATGACCGTCGCGCGGGCCGTGGGTCAGGATACTCCGCTCCGCATCTACCTGTGGACGGAGCGCGTGGGCCGCTCGGCGATCGACATTGGCCACGAGATCCGCCGCACCACCGACGGCGCGGTTGTCGCGACCGCGCAGGTGACCGGGCTCTGGCTCGGGCCCAACCGCCGCCTCTGCCGGATCCCGGACCGCCTCAGGGAGTTCGCCGAGTCTGTGCGCCCTCCCCCGCCTCCGGCCGCGGAGAGCGCGCTCGAGGACCACTCCTCGCGCTTCGAGTCGTCGTACATCCGCCCGCCCGAGATCCGCTACCCGGCGTCTGCGGCTGCGCTGCCGGAGTTTGCAGAGGCTGTCCCGGACCGCGCGTTCCGCGCGACGACCGTGATCCGCCCGAGCGATCTGGACATCTTCGCTCACGTCAACGCCGCGACCTACCTGCGGCTTTGCGACGACACGCGGATCGCGGCGGCGGGGCACTTCGGCATCGACACGCGCCGACCCGCGATCCGGGCCGCGATTCGCTACGACCGGGAGACGACGGAGGGCGAGCCGCTCGACGTGTTCGTGTGGATGCTCGACGCGACGCACGTCGCGTACTCGCTCCGCGTCGACGGCGACCCGCGCGCCGCCGCGGTGATGGAGATCGCGCCGCGGCTCGCGCTGCCAGGTGGCCCGGAGTCCCCGTGACAACGCCGCCCAATGCAGACACGCGACCGCCACGCGGGGGGCCCGGAGCGGGCGGCGATTTCGGCGCTCCGCCGAGCCGGGCGGTGATGCGTTCCGTCGAGCTCGCCGTTCGGCGGTTCGAGCTGCTGCCCCGCGGCGCCCGCGTAGCGGTGGGGATCTCCGGCGGCAAGGACTCGCTGCTACTCTACTCCGCGCTCCGCGCGCTTCAGCGTCGCACGGACCTCGAGTTCGAGCTGCGCGCGGTCCACCTGGACCAGCGCCAGCCAGGGTTTCGGCGTGACGAGTTCGACGCCGCGCTCCGGCAGCTCGGCATCGACTGCGAGATCGTCTCGCGCGACACATGGTCGGTCGTCAGCTCGAAGCTCGGCCCGACCGACATTCCGTGCGCGCTGTGCAGCCGGATGCGACGCGGGATCCTGCTGCAGTGGTGCCTCGATGAGGGCGTGACGCACCTCGCCCTCGGCCACCACCTCGACGACGCGATCGAGACGTTTTTCCTGAACCTGTTCTACGGTCGTCGCCTCGACCCGCTAAAGGCGCTGACGCCGAGCGAGGTGACGGGCGTCTCGACGATACGGCCGCTGATCCTGGTCGAAGAGGCGAAGGCGATCGCGTGGGCTCAGGCGCACCGCGTCCCGGTCGTGGACTGCCCCGTCTGTGACAGCTACCCGCGCTCGAAGCGACGCGAGGTCGGCGAGCTCGTGGCGGCTCTTCGCGCGAAGCACCCGGAGCTCGACGCGTCGGTACGCGAAGCGCTGTACGGGGCGAGCGAGGAGCCGCACGGAGGCCCGGCTGCGGAGGACTTTTCTTCTTGACAGGGCGCCCACCGATCGGGCATTTTCCGCGTCCCCTGGGGTCGTAGCTCAGCTGGGAGAGCGTCGCGTTCGCAATGCGAAGGTCAGGGGTTCGATCCCCCTCGGCTCCACTCAGGGTCTCCAACGAGAGAAGCGCGCCGCCTGAACACTTGTTCAGGCGGCGCGCTGCGTTTACGCTCCGAGGAATCGCACCCGACGAGCCGATGGCCCTCCGCGCAGAGTCGAACCCGCCGAACCCGTGGCGCAGCGC
Source organism: Myxococcales bacterium (assembly GCA_020633625.1). GTDB lineage: Bacteria > Myxococcota_A > Bradymonadia > REDH01 > REDH01 > JACKDJ01. Next base: position 6,100 of record JACKDJ010000043.1, on the reverse strand, counting down.
TCACTCCGAATGGATCGACGCGCCGCCACCGCCGGTGCAGCCGCGCGTCTACCTCGAAGAGGCGCGCGAGATCCTGTCGGAGAACCGGAGCCCCGATCTCGGATTCCGCTTCTCCCTAAACCCGTACCGCGGGTGTCAGCACGCGTGCGCCTACTGCTACGCGCGCCCAACCCATCAGTACTGGGACCTGGGCGCCGGGACCGACTTCGACAGCAAGATCATCGTCAAGACGAACGCGGCAGACGCGCTGCGCCGGACGTTCGGGAAGCGGACGTGGAGCGGCGAGCGCATCGTCTTCTCGGGCAACACCGACTGCTACCAGCCGCTCGAGGCGTCGTACGGACTCACTCGTAGCTGTCTCGAGGTGTGTCTCGAGCACCGCAACCCCGTCGGGATCATCACGAAGTCGGCGCTCGTTCGGCGCGACATCGATGTGATCGCCGCCCTAGCCGAGGTCGCCGACGCGCACGTGTTCGTCAGTCTCGCGTTCAGCAACGCAGAGCATGCCCGCGCGATCGAGCCGGGTGCCCCGACCCCGGCAGTTCGGTTCAAGACGATCGAGTCGCTCGTGGCGGCAGGCATCTCCGTCGGGGTCGCGGTCGCCCCGATCATCCCCGGGCTCAACGACGATCAGGCGCCGGAGGTCCTTCGGCTCGCTCGCGACGCCGGCGCTACGAGCGCGTTCCGGAGCCTGGTTCGTCTCGCGCCACCCGTCGACGCGGTCTTCGAGGAGCGGGTCCGCGAGCGGCTACCGCTCCGCTGCGACCGCATCTTGGCCGGGATCCGCGACGCGCGCAGCGGAGAGCTGACGACCGCTGGCTTCGGCGCGCGGTTCGTCGGAGCCGGCGCGCGCTGGGCGGCGACGGCCGCTTTGTTCGACTCGACGTGTGCGCGGCTCGGGCTTGCGACCGGCGACGAGGCGACGCTCGGGGTCGGAGCGCCGGCGCGCGCAACGTTTCGTCGCCCGACGGCGCAGCTCGAACTTCTCTAGGCTGGCGACGGGCCGAACGAGGCGCCGTGGCGCCGCGGCGCGAGCGCCGCAGCGTCGGGTCAGCGGACCGAGCCCGAGCCGTCGCCCGAGCCGTCGCCCGAGCCGTCGGCGACGGTGAGCCCGCCGCGCGAAACGGCCCGGACGTTGTCGCAGTAGCCAACCTGCACTCCCTGCTTCACGCACACCTGGTTCGAGGCGCAGTTCACGTCGGACAGGCAGCCCACGTCGCACTCGGACCAGCCCGGGTCGGCGCAGTACTGGCCGGGTGCACACTCGACGCCGCCGAGGAAGTCGCCGCAGTCGGTGTAGCCGCGGATGTCGGAGTGGTGTGACTGCTCGTCGAGGAAGAAGCAGCCAGCGGTGGAAGTCGCGATCGCCGCGGCGGCCGCGAGGTTCGCGATCTGCGCACGAGTTCTGGACATCGGAGTACCTCGGTGGGACAACGGGAACAGGAGCCAGACGCCGCTCCCTCGGTGGGTATTCACCGCTCGGATGGCGTCGCGCGCGGAGACTACGAGGCCCGGAGCGCACCTCTTGACGGCACTGCGCCTCATCGAGCTCGTCGCCGACAGCACGACCGCCGCCGCGTATCGCGCGACTCAATCCGGTCGCGCGGTGTTGGCGCGCGTGGCATCTGACGAGCGCGCTCGCGTCGAGCTGCGGCGCGAGCACGAGGTGATGACCTCGATCGGATCGCCACACCTGCTCACCGCTGACGAGCTCGAGGAAACACAGTTCGGCCTGGTGGCGCTGTACCCCACCGATGCGGGGCGTCCGCTCACCGCAATCGAGCTCCCACTGCCGCTTCCGGCGGCGCTGCGCGTCGTCGCGGACGCGTGCCGCGGCCTCGTCGCGCTGCATGCGGCGGGTTGGGTCCACGGCGGTGTGCAGCCCGCGGCAGTCTGGGTGGATCTTCACACGGGGCGCGGCCGACTCGGCGAGCTGGCTGCGGCATTTCACGCGTCGGATCCGGTCGGCGCGAGCGACGCACCCGTTGGGGTTCCAGCTTACCTATCGCCGGAGCAGTCCGGACGGACGAACTGGCAGGTCGATGCCCGGTCGGACCTGTACAGCCTGGGTGCCACCGCGTTCGCCGCGCTCGTTGGTCGGCCGCCGTTCGAGGGAGACGACGCGGCGGTGGTGCACGCGCACCTCGCGGCGCGCCCGCTGTTCCCGGTCGCGCCGGCCGCGCTCCCCCAGCCCATGACCGCGGTGCTGAAGCGTCTCCTCGAGAAGTCTCCCGACGAGCGCTACCCAACGGCCGCCGCTGCGCTGGCAGCACTCGAGGCCGCCGCGCGCGACGTCGGCGTCGTACTCGAGCCGGGCCGCCCGCCGACGCGGAGCTCTGGGGTGAGCCTGAGCGAGGCTCGGCCGATGGTTCGGTCCGAGAGCCGAGAGCACTTTGGCGACACGCTCGATGTGCTGTCGATCCTGACCGCTAGCCAGGCGATCTCGTCGGAGATCTCGATGCCGCGGCTGCTGGACCGGCTGCTCGCCACGGTGATGGAGTCGGCCGGCGCGGAGCTCGCGGTCGTCGCGATCGAGCATCGGCGCGGCCTGTGTGTGGAGGCGACGCGACGCGTGGGTGAGGAGACCACGGTGTTCGACCCGGCCCTGCCGGCAACCGATCCGCGGTTCCCCGTGTCGTTGATCGAGCTCGGGCTCTCTGAGCGTGAACCCGTTTTGATCGACGACGCGGTCACCGACCCCCGCACCGCGGACAGTCCGTGCGCGAGACGCCACGGTGTGCGGTCGGCGCTCGCGCTGCGGCTCGAGCACCAGGGGGCGGTCGTCGGCGTGCTCGTGCTCGTGCACACCATCGCTGCTGGCGCCTTCTCGGCCCGGAGAGTCCAATTCCTTCGCCTGTTGGCCGCCCAGTTTGCGATCTCCATCCACAACGCCCGCGGCTACGCGCGCCTGGAGTCGCTCGTGCGCCGCCGCACTGCCGACCTGGAGGAGGCGAAGAACGCGGCCGAGGCGGCGGACCGCGCGAAGTCGCAGTTCCTGGCCATCGTCAGCCACGAGATTCGAACGCCGCTCAACGCCATCGTGGGCATGACGTCGCTGCTGCTGGAGACAGCGCTCACGCCCGAACAGCTCGACTACGCCCGGACGATTCGCGACGGCAGCGACGCGCTGCTCTCGCTCATCAACGACCTGCTCGACTTCTCGAAGATCGAGTCCGGCAAGCTCGACTTCGAGTCGACCCCGTTCCACCTTGCGACGTGCGTCGAGGAGTCCATCGCGCTCGTCACGGGCACCGGCGACGAGAAGCGGCTCCGCGTCTCGTTCTCGGTCGACGCTTCGGTCCCGGCGACGGTGATCGGCGACCCGACGCGCGTCCGTCAGATCCTGGTCAACCTCATCGCGAACGCGGTGAAGTTTACCCCGGAGGGAGCGATCGCGGTCCGCGTGTCCCTCGAGTCTGCGGCGGAGGTCGATGACGCGACGGTCCTTCGGTTCGAGGTCACGGACACCGGCATCGGGATCCCGGCTGACCGCATCGAGCGCCTGTTTCTGCCGTTCAGCCAGGTCGACGCCTCGACGACGCGGCACTTCGGCGGCACCGGGCTCGGCCTCGCGATCTGCCGCCGCCTCGCCGAAGCGATGGGCGGCACGGTCGGCGTGTCGTCGGAGCTCGGTGCGGGGTCGACCTTCTGGTTCACACTCCCCACCCACCCGGCAGACGGGGACGACGACTTCGCCGGCTTTGGTCGGACGCGAACCGGGACGGTTGTGTTCGACCAGCGATTCGCGACCTCGACACCGCTCCGGATTTTGGTCGCGGAAGACAATCCCGTGAACCAGAAGCTGATCGGCTACATGCTTCAGCGCCTCGGCTATCGGTGCGACACCGTCGGCGACGGACGTGAGGTGCTGCGAGCCGTAGGGAGGCAGCCGTACGACGTCGTCCTGATGGATGTTCAGATGCCGCAGATGGACGGGCTCGAAGCGACGCGGCAGCTCCACACACGCTTCTCGCACGAGGCTCGGCCCTACATCATCGCCGTGACAGCAAACACGATGTCGGGTGATCGGGAGCGCTGTTTGGAAGCTGGGATGGACGCCTATCTCCCGAAGCCGATCCGTGCCGATGAGCTCAAGGCCTCGCTGCGGCGCGCCGCCCACTTCCTACGCACACGCGACGTCGTCGAGACGCCGGCGAGCAGCGGTGTAGTGGCCGAAGTGGCTTCGGCCACCCTCACCGCGCGCCCGGGCGCGCTCGACCACGTCCCGCCAGCGTTCGTCCGGGCGCCGACGCTCGACCTTGGTCGGCTCGACTCACTCGAGCGCCTCGGGGATGCCACGCGGGTCGACGTCGTCGGCGATCTCGTCCGGTCGTTTGGCGTAAGTGCCAGCGAGCTCGTTGCGCGGGCCGAGCGCGCTGCGGCATCCGAAGACCTCACCGAGCTGGAGCATGCGGCGCACAAGCTCCGCGGCGCAGCAGCAAACATCGGCGCGCTTCACCTCGCCGTGCTGTGTGAGCCGATCGAGGCCGGGGCCCGCGACGGGAGACTCCCGGACGCCGCGGCGATCAGCGCGCTCGGCAGCGCGTGTGTTGAAGCCAGGGCAGCCCTCGACGTGTGGCTATCGAGCCGCTAGGCGCGCGAACTCGCAGGAACTGACGGTATCAACGTCGTGACGGCTCAGCGGGAGAACGTCGTAATGCGGCTGATCCGCTCGCCCGAGAACGGAGGGAGCCCGAGAGAGGTCAGGACGCGTCGCATGCAGGTCAGTTCTGCGTCCGACACGACGACGTCTGCCTCAGCGACCGCTGCGTACGCGACCACTCCGTCCCAGCCGATCTGGTAGTCCAGCGCGACACGGTGGGCGGCCGGCGCGCACGCGAGGATGTCGTTCGCCTTGGCATTCACCGCTGCGTCGAACACGGTGGGAGGTACTGTCGGTGGCAACGCGTAGGCTGCCCGAGCGTCGAAGCCGGGTCGGTAGCGTGGGCCCGCTGCGCGAGCGAGTACCGCGTTGTCGCTCACAGGCGTAACCACTCCGGTCCGTGCCTCGACGGTCCAGGTCACGGAGTGCTGCTCATCGCCAAGACCAAACGAGTATTGAAGCGTCACGATGCCGTGAATGTCGGGCTCGGAGATCGACCAGGCGCCTGGCGTGTATGGCTGGATCCGCTGCACCATCGCGATCCAGTCGGCGAACGCAGCCAACTCCGCGCCGTGAGCCTGCAGATAGGACGTCGCCCGCCAGGTCAGGTTGTCCGTCGAAGACGGGGGTCGCGCAGGCTCGCCCGGCGGGCCGAAGGCCACGCGGGTCGCGGGCACCGCCGCCATCGTCTCCAACACCCCCTCCCCGAGCTCGTTGAATGGGAGGCACCCGCGAACACGCGGAACGGCGAGGAACGACGCGAGCCGATCGCCGCGCTTCGTGCGCCAGTGGACCGAGATCCGATAGCCAGCGCCATCGGCGCGCCGCACCTCTGGAAAGACGCTCCACTCGATCGGCGCGAGCGCGTCCACGCCGTCTGGGTCCATGACCATCGAGATGAACACGCCCGAGCGCAGGCTGCCGCCCGTCGGCGACTCGCAGGCCTCCAGGGCGCTCACCGCGGCCTCGGCGTCGGCGAGCGTCCCGGACCACCTCGCCTCTACCGCCTCTGCCAGCAGGTTGATCGGCTGCGGACGCGGCGGCTCCGGGCCGTCCGAGGTCGCAGCGAGTGTCCAGCGCGGCCCGAAGTCCGCGCCGAACAGTCGGGCGCGGAACTCCACCTCCGCCGGATCGTCGCCGCGACACACCCACTGGCCGGTCCCCGCCGACGAGGCCGCGAGCCCCGGAACCGCCGCCGTCACTGCGCCACCGTCGATGCGCTCACCCACTGTCGTGAGCTCGCCCGCGATGACGACCGGCGCGGCCCGAACCGAGTCGACGACCGACGTGCGGCACGGACGCCACCCGTCCGTCTCATCGACCGCCTCCACCGTGGCCGGCTCGTCTGGCGCCGCCGGCCGGCCCCCCGAGACCCCGGCTCCAGCCTGCTCCCCGGCCTCGCCGGATGCCGCCGCCCGAGGGTCGGCGCCAGCCGCGCGAGGTGCCGGCTCCGAGCCACCAGGGTTCGGCGAGTTCGTGCTGCACGCCGGCGCCAGG
>JACKDJ010000042.1 GCA_020633625.1 Myxococcales bacterium | reverse complement strand
GGTACGCGTCGCGGTGGCGAGACGCGGTCGGGCGCGGCCTAGCCGCAGCTTGGCAGCGGTATGGCAGGGCGCCAACCGCGCGCCGACTCGGGCTGGGAGTCGGCGGCGCGGTCGCTTCTAGCGGCCGCGGCGTACGGCGGCCAGCCGTCCGGGTCGAGACGTCACTCGACGATGCGGATCCACGTCGACACCGACGTGTCCCACGTGCGCTCACTGCCGTCGGCGTCGATGAAGATGCCCGCCGCTCGGAGCGTGACTTGGAAGTCGCCGAGGGGGAACGCCGGGCCCTCGGGCTGGCCGGTGTCGGAGGGGCCGCCCCAGTTTCGGCCGTTCCACGAGAACGTCGCTGCATACACGCCAGGCTCGAGCGGCACCGCCTCCGGGGGTGGCGCCATACACAGCCCGGTGTCGCAGATGCACCAGCTCTGGTCGCCGCCGCCAACGGACTCGATGATGCGCAGCCCCGATGGGTCGGGTGCGTCGCACCCTCCGGCGTCGAGCGGGCGGCTGAAGACTGGCGGGGTGTTTGGCGGGATCTCGACCGTGTACGAGAACTCCACGCCTCGCGCGAGCTCGTCGAGCGAGAACACACACCGTCCGGTGTCGAGTGTGATCGTCGCCCCGAACGCGGTGGACGCGCGCGTGGGCGCACACTCGCCCGGCGTGTCGCAGCGCACGAAGCCGGCGTCGCACGAGCACAAACAGCCATCGAGCTCCTGCGGGGTCTCGAAGCCGCGGCAATCCGCACACACGAACTCACTCGGAGCGCCGCATTCGGGCAGCGCGCCGCTCTCCCACGGGCGGCACTGCCATCCACCGTCGCAGACCTCGCCGGGCAACGGTAGCCCGAAGCAGGAGCCGGGCGGACAGTCGTCGATCGGCGTCGTTCCCGGCGGGCACACCCACCGCCCGGCCTCGCAGCTCGGGCTCTCGAAAAAGTCCCCTCCGCAGTCGAAGCTGCACAGCGGCGTCGGGCCGAGACAGCCGGTGTCGGGAGGGGCGTCCTGAACCACGTCGGGGTCGCTATCGGCGCCGGTGTCGGAGCCGGGGTCAGAGGCGGCGTCGGTGGCGTCGCCGTCTTCGCGGACGTCGGCATCTCGCGGGTCGGCTGCGGGCGTCGACCCGCAGCCGGTGGCGACGAGCGACGTTGCGGCGAGGTAGAGTGCGGCCGCGGCCGGGTAGAGCGGCGCCGCGGCGGCGGGGCGCGAGAGAGACCGGAGGGAGCGAGGCATGGGCGGAGCCTGGTTTTCGGATTCCGGCGACGCCGGCGGCAGGCCCACGGTAGCCGCGTCCGTCGGCACGCGAAAGGTGGAGCCGGCGACTCGCCGCCTGAAGTCTCGGGGGTTGGAATCTCGACGGGGGGCGGGGCGCGGGATATGCTCGCGCGGTGCCTCGCCGACCCTCACCGACTCTCGACCGGACCCGCCGCGCAGCTCGAAGCGCCGCGGCGGCGGTTGCGCTGCTGGCAACAGCCTGTGGCGCCGACGAGACGCGGACTACCGCGTCTCCGTCGGAGGGCTCGTCGGTCCCGGCCGCGCCGGTCGTGCGTGCCGCGCTACCCGACGGCCGCGGGCCCGAGTTCGCCGGCGTGCGGCGCGTCGAGCTCTCGGGCCTGGACCGCTTCACGCTGAGCTGGGAGCCGGCGACAGACGACGTCGCGCCGGCGGAAGAGCTGCGCTATCGCGTCTACCACATCGTCGAGCCGTACCGAGAGCTGACCGACGAGACCGAGGCGATCTACACGTCCGAGCCAGGGGTGACCTCGGTGACGATCGCGCACGACGCGCCCCCCGGGCGCTTCTACGTGCGTGCTGCCGATCCGAGCGGAAACCTGTCGGCCCCGACGCCGGGACTTCTGCAACGGTCGGAGCGCCCGCGTGTGAGCGCCGCCGACGGCACGGTCGTTGCCCGGATCACAGCGTGCGAGGAGCTCGGCTCCGGGAGCCGCGCCGTCTGTGTGGGCGAGGAAGGGTTCGCGGGTATCGTCGATGCGAACGGCTGGACCGGGCTCGATCTCGGGGTCGTGGCGTCGTTCTCGCTGACGCGGACGCCCGCCGGGGTGTTCGCCTACAGCGACATCGGGCACCTGTTCTCGATCTCGGAGGAGGGCGACGCGGAGCTCGTCGACCTGATGTTCCTGCGTCGAGTGCCGACGCTCCCGCTGCGTCAGTTCGCCGTCGACCCGCAGGGGCTGCGATACTGGCTCGACGGCGACGGTCGGGCGTTCGTGGGTGCGGGTCGCGAGTTCATGACGATGCCTCGCCCCCTGGCGCTCCCTGGCAACGACTGCCGTGCGCTACGCGGGCTCGCGTTTGCGTCCGACGCCGGGTTCGCCATCTGCGCCGAGGGGGTGGCGTACTCGTCGAGCGCCCGCGTGGCGGCGGCCCCGTGGATGTCTCTGACGCCCAACGCCGACTTCGCGCTGCCGTTCGGCCTGCGGGGGGCGCTCGCCGCGGACGACAGCGAGGCGATTCTGTACGACGCGCTCGGTGTTCGCCGCGTGGGGATCGGCGGGTGGGCGCCGCTGCTGCTCGTGAACTGGCACGAGCCTGGGATCCACCCGATGGACATCCCCGAGTCGCCGCCGCCCATCACCCGCGTCGGGCAGGTCTTCGAGCGAGATGGAGAGCTCGAGGCGGTGACCGACCTCGGCCTGCTCAGGCGCAACGGGAGCGGGTGGGACGTGGTGCCGGGGACCGATGGGCGCCTCGTCGGAGTCGTCGGAACGGCGTCGAGGGCGATGACGCTCGTCTACGACAACGGCGCGATCGGGCGGCTCGATGGAGGCACACGCCGCTGGATCGTCGCGCCGCGAGTCGAGCACTTCGTCGCCGCCTTCACGGTCCGCGGCGGCGTGGTCGCGTTCGATCGCGACGGGGTTTCGTGGACGTGGCGACACCCCGAATGGACCCGGCTCGCGGGACCGGTGCCGGGCGGCGTCGCACCGGTTGCGCTCGCCGGCGACGTCAACGGTGCGCTTTTCGCGATCGGGTCGAGGCCCGGGGAGCTCTGGCGCGCCGAAGCCGGTCGCTGGACGGCGGCGTCGTTCGTCTACGAGGCCCCGGTCCGCCCGACGGCCCGCCCGGCCGCCGCGCCGGATGCTCCGTTGGAGCTGGCCCCGCCGCCCGCGCTCTCGGGGGTGCCCGCGGCGCTGAGCCCTGGGCCGACACCGTCGCCCGGCCGGTTTGTCGCGCTGGACGTCGCGCCGGACGGACGCGGCGTCGCCATCACGGACCACCAGATCTGGTGGCGCCTCTCGGCCGGCTGGCGCTACCTCGGCGAGCGCTCCGGCGCCCTGAGCGCGGTCATGCTCGACGCAGGAGAGAGCTACGTGATCGTCGAGGACGGCGCCCCGGTGCGGTGCTGGCGCGGTGCGTGCGGCGAGACGGCGGCGCAAGTCGATGGCGCCCCGGGCCCGGTGCTCCGGACCCTCCCGTCGGCCAACGGGCCGCTGCTCGTGACCGAGGCGGGCGAGGTGTACGCGTTCGAGCCTGGATCGGCCCCGACCGGCGCGCCGCTGATCGACCCGGCCTTCGAGCTTCCAGTCGGTGCGTTTCGGGCGATGCCAGCCGTCGGCCGCTATGCGCGGGCGGCGCGCGGACTGGTGTACGGCGACGGCTACGCGGTCCTGCTCGACTCCGACGGGGGTGTGCTGGAGCGCGAGAGCGAGCGGTGGGAGCTCCAGACAGAGGCGAACGACATCTTGGCGATGGTCTCGCTCGGGGATCGCTGGGCGATGCTGACCGACGAGGGCTTGTTCGTGCTTGGCAGCGTCGAACCAGCCGTCGCGCACGTCGAAGCCGAGCCGTAGTCCGTGGGCGCGTCGGAGTTTCGGTTGCCGCGGCTCTACGTGGCCCTCCTCGAGTCGTTGCGCGAGCGCGGGCCGAACGTACAGCGCACCTGGCTCGGGGACGTCGGGTTCGCCGTCCCGACGGAGAGTGTCGACGCGGCGTGGGAAGCGCACCTCACGGCGGCGCGCTGGAACGGGATGCACCCGGACTTGATGCCCTTCGCGGAGGACGGATTCGGTAACCAGTTCTGCTTCTATCGCAGCGCCCGTGACGGCTGCCGCGCGAACCGGTCCATCGTCTACTGGATGTATGAGACGTACCGCGCCGTGCCCGTCGCATCTACGTTCGAAGGGTTCCTCGGCTGGCTGCAGCTCATGGCGTGCGTCGAGGCGCGCGGGGGCGACCCCGTCGTCGATCGTGCCCATGTCGATCGCGAGCTCATGCCGCTGATGAACGAGCTCGGCTGCGCTATCGACCCCGACGACGTGCTCGACGAGCCGGATCCGACGCCGATGGCGCTGCATCGCGCGCACCTTCGCGTGGACGCGAACGCGGCCGCGCCCCGCGTAGCCCTGGCGTCGCACGCGTCGCGCGGCAACGAGCTGCAGGCGCTCGACCTGTGCGCCGAGGCGACGTTTTCGTTTCCCGAGTTCGCTGGGGCGCGGGCCGCGGCGGCGCGGATCTTGTCGAGGAGCGGCGACACCGACGCGCTCGCCGAGGCCCTGTTCCAGACGCTCCAGCGCCCGCTTGTCTATGGCGGCGATCCGTTCATGCACGGCTTTCGCGGCGTGCCAGAGGTCGACGCGTCGTGGACTGCCGAGCGGCTGGCCGCGCACACGAACCCGCCCGAGCACGTCCTCCGGTCGCCGCTGTGGACGTTGGTGATTCAGGACGACCCGCTCGCCGCCCGGTCGTGGGTGCAGCTCGCGCTGGACTTCGTTCAGGAGGAGGAGCTCGAGGTCGCGGTCACGATGGCGACGAACGCGCTCTTCTTGGGCTTCGGCGGAGAGCTGGGCGGCCAGATCCACGGCCTGCTCGTCGAACTCTACGACGCGCTCGAGTGGACGTGGCACCGCGACGTGTGCGCTCGCTTCGCCGGCGCCACCGCGAAGTAGAGCGGCGCCGCCCGCTGCGCCGCCGCGCAAGAGATGCGCAGCGCGAGAGAGCGAGGTAGACTCGCTGCCACGACGTCCCTCCTGGCAAGAAGCCGATGGAACAGCACACTGTCGAAGCGATCGCCGAGTTCAATGCCGGAGTCCGAGCGCAGCGCGCGGGCGACGGCGCGACCGCCGTCGCCCACTGGACGCGCGCCGTCACGCTCGACCCGGAGATGGTCCCCGCGCTTCGCAACCTCGCGGTTGCGTACGATGAGGCGCGAAACCCCGAGCGCGTCGCGGCAGTCTACGCCCAAGTGTTGGCGGTCGACCCGTTCGACACCGACGCGCTGATCCGGCAGGCGGCGGCCTACCGCCAGCTCGGCGACTATGCGCCGGCCGTCGCGAACTACGAGCGTGCGATCGCGGTCTACCCGTACTTTCGGTTCTGGTACGACGAGCTCGGCGACCTGCTCGAGCTCGCCGGCGACCTTGGCGGCGCCGCGGCGTGGCGGGACCGCGCGGCGGGCCTGGACTCCGACGAAGCCGAGATGGCATTCGAAGACGGGATCCGGCAGCTGCGCGCCGGGAACCCGGACCTCGCGGCCGCCATCTTCGAGGCGGTCATCGACGACCACCCCGGAAACCTCGACGCGCGCCTCCAACTCGGCCGCGTCTTGCACACGCTCGGTCGCACGTCAGAGGCGCTCGAACACATCGCCGCGGGGGTCGAGCTCGCCGGAGTGGGCCGCGCGCGCCTTCTCGTCGAGCGCGCCCGCATCCTGGAGGACCTCGGGCGCGAGGGCGATGCGGCGGCCGAGCTCGACGTCGCGCTGGCCGAGGAGCCCGGCTACGGTCTCGCGCGGCGGCTTCGCGCGCGACTGGGCGCGGGCGCGCCGGCCGGACGCGCGCGGGGTGGCGTCACCGGCGCGTCTCCGGTCGCTCGTTCCGCAGACTCCGGCGCTGCCTCCAGCCCCGGAATGGAGGCATCACCCGCCGCCGCGCCGGACGCACCGGCCAGTCCGCCACCGACGTCGGTGAGCATCGCGAAGGTCCGCAGCGCCAGCCAAGCGGCCGGAACCTCGGCGCTCGGCGCCATGGCCGCGCCGAGCTTCGCTGCCCCGGACGCGGAACGGCCCTGGCTCGAGCAGGTGCGCTTCGTCGCGCGTCAGGCGCTCGGCGTGCCGAGCCCGAGCGGCGTTCCCGGAAATGTCGCGGTGCTGATGGAGGCGGCGGAGCCCGTCGCGATGGTGGCGGACGCGATCTTGCAGCTCCTGGCGCGACCGGAGCTGGGGCTGGTCGCTGGCGGCGAGTCCCGCGTCTACTGCGTCGAGGCCGACACGCGCGCGGGCGAGACCGAGCTCGGAATCCGGGCCGAGGGGTGGCTGGGCAGAGATTTCCGCGAGCCGCGGTACGCGCGCTGGTCGCTGGCATCGGACGGCATGCCCATCGACAGGATGCTCGAGGCGGCGACGCTCGCGGTGGGCTCCGAGGGGTTCAACGTGGTGTTCGTCATCGGCACCGGTGGTGCCCGCGCGGGTCAAGATGCGACGGCGTCGTACCTGCGGCCGCTGCCGACCTACCAGGTCGCGCTGGTCCAGAGCGCCACCGGCCCCTCCGAGCTCGCGGGGCGCTTCGACGGCGTGGCGCCGAACTTCGTCGTCCTGTCGACCGTCGCCCGCCACTGACGTGCGCGCGGTCGTTCAGCGCGTGAGCCGCGCGCGGGTCGACATCGCCGGGGAGACGGTCGGTGCCATCGAGGAGGGCCTCCTCGTGCTGATCGCCGCAGGTCAGCGCGACGGCGACAAGGACCTGGAGTACGTCACCCGGAAGATCGCAGAGCTGCGCATCTTCGAAGACGACGATGGCCGAATGAACCGGTCCGTCGAGGATGTTGGCGGCGCCATCCTCGCGGTGTCACAGTTCACACTCTACGGCGACACACGAAAGGGGCGTCGCCCGAGCTTCGTAGACGCGATGGCGCCGGAGCCGGCCGCCGCGATGGTCGAGCGGTTCGTCGGTGTGCTGCGTTCGCGAGGGCTCCGCGTCGAGACGGGCCGGTTCGGCGCGGATATGGACGTGACGTTGACCAACAGAGGCCCTGTCACGATCCTGATCGACAGCGAACGCTGACCGTGCGGCGAGCGGTGCCGCGGGGCGCAGCCTCTCGCGAGACCCACCCAGAGGGCGATGATGGCAGGAGCGGCAGACCAGAACGACACGATCTTCGGCAAGATCCTGCGTGGCGAGATCCCCGCGGCGCGGGTTTGGGAGGACGAGCACTGCATCGCGTTTCGCGACGTCTCGCCGGCGGCACCGACGCATGTGCTGGTGATCCCGCGGGAGCACCTTCGCACGGCGAACGACTTCGTGGACGCGGACCCGGCGCTGCTCGGGCACCTGCTCGTCGTCGCGGCCAAGATCGCACGGCAAGAGGGGATCGCGGAGGGTGGGTACCGCCTCGTGATGAACTGCAACCCCGACGGGGGGCAGTCGGTGTACCACGTGCACCTGCACGTTCTGGGCGGGCGGCAGATGTCGTGGCCGCCCGGCTGAGAGCCGCGCTGCATCTCGGGCTGGCGCCTCGGGTGCTCGGGTGTTACGGTGTCGTTGAGAGGTTCTGCTGAGGCGTTCGTGCGGAACCGTGAAGTGTGCCCGCCTTTGAAACTTGTTTCGGGACCTTGCGTAGCTGGCCCGGTGTGCATGCTCACCGTGTAGTGAGAAGCCTAAACGGCCTTCGCGAGAACCCACCTCGGCAACGAGGTCGGGCCCGTCACAACCCCAATACCGGCGCTGCGGCGAACCTCTCACTCTTCTGCTCGGCGCCGCCGAGCCCGCACCCGCCCTCCGCGGCGGTTGCGGCGTGTTGCGGGAATCGTCCGGGCACGCTAGCCGTTCCCTCGGCGCCCAACGCCGTCGCCGGTCCCCGAGGAACCCTTGCTCGCTCGCCTAGTAGCCACCGCCGCGCTTCTGTTGCTCTTGCTCCCGCGGACGGCTGCCGCCGACCCGCCGACCGGGCGACTGATCGTGATCACGAACTTCGACTCGACGTCGGTCGAGATCGATGGCGTCGCGTACCCGTATGAGTGGGTCCTTGGCGACTCGCGCGGCGTGCCGATCGCTGCGGACGTCACGCACGACATCGTCGTGGCTGCGAGCCCGGAGCAGCGCCGGACGTTCCGCGTTCGGCTCGAGGCCGGCGAGACGCGCATGCTCGTCGTAGACATCGAGAACATGGGAGCCGTTGCGCCCGCCGCGGCGGCGCCAAGCGCGCGCCCCGCGGCTGCCGCCCCCGCCGCCGACGAACCCGCGAGCGACGAGGATGGAATGCTCGGTGTCAGCTCGTCGCCGCGGGGCTATGTCCACGTCGACGGCACCGACACCGGCGAGATGACCCCCGCGCGGCGCATCCCGCTCTCACCCGGCCGCCATGAAGTCACCGTCTTCTATCACGAGCAGGGCGTGATGTCCGAGGTGAAGCACGTGCTGATCCGCGCCGGCGTCAACACCAACGTCTTCTTCCGGATGCGCCGCGAGCAGCTCGAGCAGGCGCCCGCACCCGCCGAAGACGAAGAGAGCTTCGGCGACAACAACGAGTAGCACCGGATGAGCGCCCGGGTGTGTTGCCGCGCACACCGTATCCCTACGGATCACAGACCTGCGCGATCCGACACGAGATCGTGCAGACGGTAGGATCGACGTCGTCCCCCTTCTCGGTGGTCGACGATGGCAAGCGAGCTCAAGGCAAAGATCATCTCCGTCGCGGCGCGGTTGTTCCGGGCGCGCGGCTACTCCGCGATCGGCGTGACGGACGTGTGCAAGGAGGCGGGGGTCTCGCGCGCACACTTCTATCGGCTGTTCGAGTCGAAGCGGGACCTCGGCGTCGAGACGATCCGCGTGTTCGCCGCTGACCGCGCGGCGCTCGTGGAGCGCGCGCTGCGCGTCGAGCTGCCGATTCGGGGGCAGATCCAGCGGATGTTCTCGATGCTCCACGCCGAGCAGGTCGCCGCGAAGCAGCAGACCGGCTCGGCGCCCGGGAGCCCGTTCTCGATGTTCGCCGGCGAGACCAGCGGCGAAGACGCGGCGGCGCTGAGGGCCGAGATCGAAGCCGCGCACGCGGAGTGGCGGCGTCGTCTGTCGACTTCGCTCTCCGAGGCCGACTCCCGCGGCGAGATCCGCCTGCCGGACTCGAGCTACGCGGCAGAGGCGATCGTCGCTTTCGCAGAGGGAGCCTTGGCGCTGGCGAGGATCACCGACGACCCGAGGGTAGTTGCGGACCTCGCACCGGCGGCGATGTCGCTGATGATCGACCGCAAGGCGACCGGATCGTGGCCGCTCATCTTGCTGAGCACGGGGTCATTCCAGTCGACCGCGGGGTAACGGCCGGCTAGTCGCCGTTGGGGTCCGCTTCGCGAGCCGCGGCAGGCGGCCTGCAAGCGACGGCCGTCGGGAGGGGCCGTCGCGTCGATCGTACCGCCGCGATCGGGTCATACGAGCACGACATCGTGAGTTGTTGCCCCTGCGGCTGTCGGCTATGGTGCGCCGTCGTCGTACCGTCCGCGCTCCGCGGCAGTGCTCCGAGGCTCGTCATGACCCGCAATACTCCGCTCCGCGTTCTTGGACTTGCCGCTGCTGTTGCGGCCGCCGCCACGGGTCTCGCCGCCGGCTGCGGGACGCCGGGTGGCGGAGGAGGCGGCTGTGGGGACGGCGAGATCGTCGCGCCGGAGCGCTGCGACGACGGAAACCGCGAAGACGGCGACGGGTGCTCCAGCGCCTGCACGGTCGAGTCTGGATACTCCTGCGTCCGCGAGCCGAGCCGATGTTCGCGCGACGGCGGCGGCGCGGCGACGTGCGGCGACGGCGTCGTCACCGCACCGGAGACCTGCGACGACGGCGGTCGCAGCGGTGGCGACGGCTGCAGCCGGACGTGCGCGACAGAGGCCGGCTACGTCTGCGTGGGAGCGCCGAGCGTGTGCACCCCCGGGCGACCGGACGCGGGTGTCGACGCCGACGCGGGCACCGACGTCGAGTCGGACACGCCGATCGGCGGTGAGGATGCAGCGGACGGTGAGACGGGCGAAGGGAGCGATGCTGACGCCGGCGGCGACGCGGTCACCCCCGACGCGGGGGATGTTGGCGGCGACTCCGACACCACGACGGCGCCCGGCTGCGGCGACGGCGTCGTAGGCGCCACCGAGCGCTGCGACGATGGAAACACGAGCGCCGGCGACGGCTGCGACGGGCGCTGCCGCGTCGAGGTCGGGTTCATCTGCGAGGGCGAGCCGAGCGTCTGTCGGCGCGGCGGGGATCCATGCGTTGGCGTCGACTGCAGCGGGCTCGATGCGCAGTGCGTGGTCGGGCGCTGCAACTCGACGACGGGGGCGTGCGAGGCGGTGCCGCTCGACGACCGAAGCGCGTGCGACGACGGGAATGGCTGCACAGTGAGCGATGGCTGCAGCGCCGGCGTTTGCACCGGGTCGCCGCGCGAGTGCACGGCCGGGCCGTGCCAGACCGCCGCGTGCGACGCGGCGACGGGCGAGTGCGTCGCGTCGCCGGCGCGTGAGGGCGAGACATGCGGCGACTCTGGCGAGTGCGGCAGCTCGGTGTGCCGCGCCGGTGCCTGTGTGAGCGAGACCGACACCGACGGCCGACCCTGCGGCGCCGGCACCGGCGAGTGCGGCGCGTGGGCGTGCGCGGCCGGAACGTGCACGCTGACGCCGACCGCCGCGGACTGCGCGGCATGCAGCGGCGGTCTGTGCAACGCCGGTGCGTGCGTCGCGCCGATCGGCACCCGCGACACGTGGACGTTCGACGATGGCGCGCTCCCCCCGGGGCTGACACTTGGTGGCGCGGGCTGGACGCTCGTGACCGACAGCGCGCACTCGGGACCCACGTCGGCCCGGAGCGCGCCGACCGGCCACTCCAGCGAGGCCTCGGTCTCCATCCCGTTCACGCTGGTCACGGCCGGCGCCGTGACCTTCTGGTACCACGTCGACTCCGAGTCCGGATACGACTTCCTGCGCGCACGCATCGACGGGTCGGAGGTCGGGCGTTGGTCTGGCTCTGTCGGGTGGACACAGGCGCGGTACAGCGTCGGCGCAGGCAGCCACACGCTCCAGTTTGCGTACACGAAGGACGCCAACACGGTGTCCGGAGCCGACGCGGCGTGGGTCGATGACCTCGTCTTCGAGGGGGCCGCGCCGTGCGGCGGCGGAGCCTGCGCCGTGCCGCTCTGGGTCGGCGGAAGCTGCGCGATGTGCAACCTCGCCGACGGAACGAGCTGCGACACGAACCCGGCGGACTGCTCCGCGAACGCGTGCTCCGCGGGGGCCTGCGTGGCGACGCCCGTCGCGGACTGCACCGCCTGTGGAACCGGCGGCCTCTGCACTGGTGGCGCTTGCGCTCCAAACGGCGCGTCGACGACGACCGAGGGGTTCGAGTCGGGCGGCGCGCCAGACTTCCGCACCGGTGGCGACGACGTGTGGGGGACCACGACAGGACGCGCCCACACCGGGCGCTACTCGATCACGGCCGGCTACATGTACGACTACGACATGACGTGGCTGCGCACGTCGCGGACGCTCGCGGTCGACGGCACCGTCGAGTTCTGGCTGCGAACGAGCACAGAGGCATGCTGCGACCGGCTCACTTTCTTCATCGACGGCGCCGCGCAGGGCGACTGGGGTGGGAACACGGGCTGGACCTTCGTCTCGTTCCCCCTCGCCGCCGGCTCGCACACACTGCAGTGGGAGTACGAGAAAGACTTCTCCTTCTCGAGCGGAGACGACCAGGTCTGGGTCGACGACGTCGCCATCCGCGAGATCGACCGCTGCCCGGACGCGACTTGCTCCACCGAGGTGTGGGATGGTGGCGCGTGCCTCGCGTGCCCCGTGTCCGGTGACGGCTGCCCGTAGGTCGCCTTGACCGTCGCGGCGGGCGACGGTAGAGGCGGCCAACCTCGCGACGACCGTCCCATGCCCGCATCGAGCCCACAGCCGAACGCGATCTCGATCGTCGAGGTGGGGCCGCGTGACGGGCTCCAGAACGAGCGGATTCGACTCTCGGTCGACCAGAAGCTCGCCTTCATCGACGGCCTCGTCGCTGCCGGGCTCCGCGACATCGAGGTCGGGAGCTTCGTGCATCCGAAGTGGATCCCGCAGATGGCAGACACCGCCACCGTGGTCCGACGGCTGACGAACGTCGACGGTGTGCGCTACTGGGCGCTCGTCCCGAACCAGCGTGGGCTCGAGGCTGCCCTCGAGGCAGGGGTCCAGAACGTCGCGGTCTTCGTGTCGTCGAGCGAGACGCACAACCGAAAGAACATCAACCGGTCGATCGACGAGAGCCTGGCCGAGATCGACGCGCTCGCCGGCGCGGCGAGGACGGCCGGGTGCGGGCTCCGGGGCTACGTCTCGACCGTGTTCGGCTGCCCGTACGAGGGTGCGATCGACTTCGAGCGCGTCCTCGGCATCGCGGAGCGGCTGTTCGCCGCGGGGTGTGGCCAGGTCAGCCTAGGCGACACGACCGGGATGGGGTCGCCGAAGCAAGTCCGCGACAGCCTGACGCGCGCCCTCGAGCGTTTCGACGCACAAAAGCTCGCGCTGCACCTGCACGACACACGTGGCCTCGCCGTTGCGAACGCCCTCGCGGCCCTCGATGTGGGGTTCACGACGTTCGACTCCTCGGTCGGAGGGATGGGCGGCTGCCCGTACGCGCCCGGCGCAGCGGGCAACGTCGGCACCGAGGACATCGTCAACATGCTGCACGCGATGGGCTACGCAACCGGCGTCGACCTGCCGAAGCTCCTCGCGGTCTCGCGCCGGCTCGAGGCCGACTTCGGCGCGACACTGAACTCCGCGTACTTCCGGTATGCCAAATCGACGGGGAGACCGACGCCATGACGGATGCCCTGGTCCGGGTCGAGGTCGACGGCGATGGCGTGGCCCTGCTCACGCTCTGCCGTGCCGACGCGCGCAACGCTCTCTCCCGTGCGCTCGTGACCGAGCTCGATGCCGCGATCGCCGACGTGTCGGCCCGCGTGGATGTCCGCGCCGTGATCGTCGTCGGTGAGGGCACGGTGGCGTTCTGCGCCGGGGCAGATCTCAAGGAGCGCGCGACGATGTCCGATGACGACGTGCGCGCCTTCCTCACGCAGCTCGGCGGCACGCTCGTCGCGATCGAGGCATCACCGAAGCCCTTCGTCGCCGCGGTGAACGGGGCGGCCCTCGGCGGCGGCCTGGAGCTGGCGCTCGCGTGCGACATCCGGGTCGCGAGCAACACCGCGACGCTCGGCCTGCCCGAGGTGCGGCTTGGGATCATCCCAGGCGCCGGCGGGACGCAGCGATTGCCACGCGTCGTCGGCGAGGCGGCCGCGCTCCGCCTCGTGTTGACCGGCGCGCGGCTAGACGCGGAGTCCGCGCGGTCGGTAGGCCTGATCTCCGAGGTGGCGCCGCCGGACGAGCTTGTCGGCCGCGCCCGTGCGATCGGGCGGGAGATCGCGCTTGGCGCTCCTCTAGCGATCGCCGCGGCGAAGCGCGCAGTGCGGGGCGCTGCCCAGCGGCCGCTCGCCGATGGGCTCGCCGCTGAGCGTGAAGAGTACGAGACGCTAATCCCGACTCGCGACCGCGTCGAGGCCCTCGCGGCGTTCGCCGAGCGCCGCCCACCGAGGTTCGAGGGCCGCTGAACATGAAAACTGACCCGCCAGCCGTCTTCGTGTATCCTGGCGAGCGCTCGCTAGCACCGAAGGCCGCTCGCAGCCCCGGCGAATCCCAGTAATGTCCGACTCCCAAGACAAGCCCGAGGGCGCAGACAGCGCCGCCGAAGCCGCGTGGTCGGAGCACGAGCAGCGTGAGCTGATGTCGCGCTACGCGAAGATCGCGGAGGAGTCGCAGACGGCCCCGTCGCGCGACGGGCACTCGATTGTCGCGCAGTTCGACCTCGGCGGCGCGATCCCCCGGCACGAGCCCACGCGGCGGCGCTTCCAGTCCAAGGACATCTACCTGCGGCTCGAGAACACGATCTACGGGCCCATCACGCAAGACGAGCTCGCGGAGCTGCTCGCGAGCGGAGAGCTGACCGGTTTCGAGAGCGCGTCTGCCGACCTGCAGCACTGGACGCCCCTGATCTACCACCCGCGGATGACGCTCTCGGGTGAGATCGATCCAGACGCGACGCACGACATGCTGCACCGGCGGTCCACGCTGCCGCAGGCGTCGCGCTCGCCCAACAAGGTGGACCTCGAGGCCATCGCGGCGCTCGACGACGCCGCGGACCTTCCGCTCCCCGGTGCGCCGCTCGCAGCGATCCTGATCAAGCCGATCAAGGTCTCCAAGCGCACCGGCCTGCCGCTCCCCGTTCACGCCAACCTCGACCAAGAGTCGATGCAGAACGTGATCGAGCGCACAGAGATCTCCCCGACGCAGCGGTCGGCCGGCGAGCGAGCGCTCGCCGAGATCGTGCGGCGCTCTCGGCCAGACCCGCGGCGCGAGCCAGACGAGCCGACCCCGGTCGTAGAGCCCGGGCCGTCGGAAGGGCCAGCCCAAGGCGCCGCCACCGCCGTCGACGCTGACGCCCCCACAGAGTCGACCGTCGGCGTCCCCACCGAGCTCGGGAATGTGCCTGCGTTCCAGGGGCATGTGACTCCCAGCGAGCCCGCCGAGCCGCCGGCTGCCGAGACGGCGTGGACGACCGAACGGGAGGCGTGGGCAGACGAACCGGCGCCGGCGCCGATCGATGAGGCGGGTGCCGCACCCGGAGTCGAGGCCGACGCTACGTCTGTGGATGGTGCGCCGACGGCGCCGGAAGCCGAGGACGACGCGGCCTGGGCGCAGACCGAGAATTTTCACCAAGCACCGTGGTTTGACGAGCAGCCCCCCCCTCCGCCGCCGTCCCCCGATGACCCATGGGCGGCCATCGACCAGCTGCCGCTCGACCTGCCAGAGGACCTAAGCCCCACCGCGAGCCCGCTCGCCGCCGAGCCCGAGTCCGCGCTGCGCCGATCGAAGTCGGCGGCGTTTGGTTTGATGGTGGTCGTCGGGGTGCTCGTCGCTTCGCTCGCGGGCGTGTACTGGCTGCTCTCGAGGAGCACACCGAAGTTCGATGCCCCTGCCGCCGTGCCTTCGAGCGAGCCGGCCGCGGAGCCTGCCGCTGCGGAGCCTGCCGCTGCGGAGCCCGCCGCTGCGGAGCCTGCCGCTGCGGAGCCTGCCGCTGCGGAGCCTGCCGCTGCGGAGCCTGCCGCTGCGGAGCCCGCTGCCGCGGAGCCTGCTGCCGCGGAGCCCGCGGGGGTACCGACGGCAGCGAGCGACGGCAGCGGCGCTCCGAACTGAGCCGACGATGCGCGCGGTCCTCACGGCCGCGGTTGTCGTGGCGTCGCTCGGGCTGCTCGGATGTGGGGCATCGCGCGCTCTGATCGGGGTCGCGGCTGCAGAGGCGCAGGTTACCCTTGCGGTAGACGGCGCTGCCGCGACAGCCGAAGGGTTCGCCCGCGCCGAGCGTGTCGCGGCGGCGCAGGCAGCCATTCGCTCGGCGCTGCCGGACGGGCGGTCGGCCAGCCTCGCGCGCACCTCGTTCCTTGCGGCGGCGCGGGCCGGCGACGTCGCGGCGGGCTCGCGGATCCAGGCCGAGTGGCTCCCGCCGTCGGACGACCCGAAGGTAGTTTTGGCGCTGGTCGACCTGTCGGTTGCTGCCGGGGCGTACGACGCGGCGCGCTCTCAGGCGTGGGCGGCCGCGGAGCGGTTCCCTGAGCTCAGGCGAGTCTTCGTCGACGCGTGGCTCGGGACCTGGACCGCAGACCCTGTGTTCGCTCCAGAGATCGCGACGCTCGACGTGGGCGGACCGATCGACCACATTCGGCCGCTCGGCGGAGGCTCGTCGCTGACGTACCGTCTCGACGCCGACGGGATGACGCTCGCCGCGTTCAAGCCGAACCAGACGCGGCTGCAGTCGAACTTTCGGGCCGAGATCGCTGCTTATCGGCTGTGTGCGCTGATCTTCTGCCGGTTCGAGGTGCCCCACAACCGCGAGCTCCGCATCTCGCGCGAGGCCTGGTATGCGCTGTCCGGCGCCGACGACGCAGCAGCCCAGCGGGCGCTCGACCGGCAGGGGCGCGACCTCGTATGGACGACCGACGCAGAGGGCCGGGAGTGGCTCCACGGGACGGCCAAGTCGTGGGTGCTCAGCTTCCGTTTGTTTGGTATCGAGCGTTCGGCCGCCTGGGCCGACCTCGTGTCGCTCGAGGGCGCGAGCGACATCGACGTCGACGACCGCATGCGCGGTCTTCTCTCGGGGCGCGCCGCCGGGACCCTCGACGGGCTGAGCAGCGACGCGCTCGCCAGGCAGCTCTCGAATCTCCACGTGTTCGACTATCTCCTCAACAACTGGGACCGCTACTCGTCGCGGTTTCCGGGAGTGAACTGCCAGTGGCGTGACGACCACTTCGTGTCGATCGACAACGGCGCGGCGTTCCCGTTGAGGCGATACCAGGGCGTGACATCGCAGCGGGTTGCCCGTAACCTCTCGCGGATCGAGGTCTTCTCGCGTCGCACGATCGACGCGATCCGGTGGATGGACACCGACGCGATGTTTGGGTTGCTGTTTCGTCCGAGCCCAGCCGCCGACGCAGAGAAGGAGCGCTATGCGACGTTCCTGCTGCGTCGCGCGGCGCTGCTCGCGTATGTCGACGGCCTGATCGCCGACCACGGCGAGGAGGCGGTGCTCGCGTTCCCATGAGGTTCGCCTCGCGGGGGCCGCGGCCTCCGACGGCTGGCGCGACCGACGACGCTAGACGGCGAGCTCGTGAGCGTTGGCGCGGATCTTCGCGACGGCCTCGACGATCGTGTCGATCGCCCCCTGTCCCGCCATCAGGTACGGGTAGTGGAGCCAGACGGCCTCGTCGTATGCGGCGCGCGCCGCGACAGGGAACTGGAGCTCGCCGCGTGCGTTCGCGGCCTTGATGCCGTCGCCGTAGCGCTCGCGCAGCATCGGCCAGTGACGCGACTCGGCGTTGAAGAGCTTGTGGTCCGGGAGCGGCACGTAGAACGGGCCATACGCCTCGATCCCTTCGGCGTTGAGGGCGCGCAGGAACGCGTCGCGGTGCGCGCCGCCGAACGCCGAGGGGTCGTAGCGCATGACGAGCTGGTACGCCGCGCGCGTGGTGACGCGCTCGTCGACCGACAGCGGGGCGAGTCCGCCGACTTCGGCGAGGCCGCGGGCGAGCGCCGCGGCTCCCTCGGCCCGTCGACGCGTCGCCTCGTCGAGGCGCTCGAGCTGTCCGATGAGGACAGCGGCTTGGAACTCGGTCATGCGGGCGTTGACGCCGAGCGGCCAGCCGTCGAACCCGTCGTAGCCGGGCTCTTTGCGGCCGCAGTTCACGATCGACTGGAGGCGCTGCGCGAGCGTGCCGTCAGACGTGATGACCGCCCCGCCCTCTCCGGCGGTCATGAGCTTCGAGCTCTGGAACGAGAACGAGCCGATCGAGCCGATCGAGCCTGCACCGCGCCCGCGCCACGCAGCGCCATGGGCGTGTGCGCAGTCCTCGATGACCGGGATGCCGCGCTTGTCGGCGATCGCCATCAGGCGGTCCATGTCGGCCATGTTGGCGCCGAGGTGGACCGGGATGATCGCGCGCGTGCGTTCGGTGATCGCCGCCTCGACTTGGTCGCAGTCGATGCAGTAGGTCGCGGGGTCGACGTCGACGAGGACGGGGACGGCGTTCATGTGAACGGCGCAGGCCGCCGTCGCGACCCAGGTGTAACAGGGCGCGATGACCTCGTCGCCGGCCTGGATGTCGAGCGCGCCGAGGGCGACCTCGAGCGTGACCGAGCCGTTGGTGACGCCGACGCCGAACTTGGCCCCGTGTCGCGCGGCGAAAGCGGCGCCGAACTCCGCGGTCCGCGGCGCCGGCGCCGGGAAGCCGCCCCACGAGCGGGACTCGAGCACCTCGATGAGCCGCTTGCGGTCGCCGTCGTCGTACTCGGGCCAGTCGACGCGGGGTGGGGCAGAGGCGACGGGAGTGCCGCCGTTGATCGCGAGCTTCATCGGAGTTCCGTTGGGTGCGGGGGCGACCTGATTCTACCCCGTAAGCGATCGCTCGGCACGAGTCTTGTAAGGGCAGGGATCCGACCGTGCAGAATCGGACGGCGCGCTTGAATCGGCGTCGTCGTTCGCTATCCTCCGCGCGCCCTCTACCCCAGGTCCTGCGATGCGTTCGATCGGTGCTCTGCTGTTGGTGCTGTCCACGGCCTCTGCCGCCCTCCTCGGGTGCGCTCAGGAGGTCGGGGACGTCGATAGGACGGACCTCTCGTCGCCGGGGATCCCGAAGTCGTTCTTCGACGGCGAGTGGTACTATCAGCGTACGGTGGTCGACACGCCGTCCGCGAACGGCTTCACGTTCGTCGGCCAGTCGAACTTCGCCGGCCTCGCGATCATCAAGTGGGACCTGCAAGAGGACTGGCTGTACGCGCGTCGCAACATCGAGCTGATCGAGGGCGCCGACGACCTGCAGGCCGCGGGCGACAACTACCAGGGCGAGGTCGTGGCGGCCTTCCCCGTGTCGCACTTCGACGTCCAGCGCGCGTACAACGCGCAGACGGGGGAGCAGACCAACGAGATCATCGAGACGATGTCGGAGCGCCCCTGGTACGACCGCGAGTTCGTTCGCGTCGACTGGTCGCGCAACTGGGTCACGAACTACGACCTCGACTTCGAGACGGCGTCGGTCGAGCCGATCGCGTACTTCGTGCAGGACACGCTGCCCGACGGAACGCCGAACCCCGACGCGCCGTTCTTCGAGCCCGACGGCAGCTACTTCGACATCACGAGCAAGATGTTCGCCCGCGCCGGGTCGGTCTACATCGACGGCTACGGCGAGGCGCCCTCGTGCTGGCTGTTCGGGCACGAGTTCGACGAGTGCGGCGCCGGCGAGTACTCCATCCGCAACTCGTTCCTGCGGCGTGACCCCACGCACCAGTACGTGCCGATGCCGTACAAGGGCGCGATGACCGACCTGTTCGGCTTCTTCACGGCCGACCGGATGACGTACGACCCGCGCGAGGGCATCCGCGAGCAGAACAAGACGCGGTACCTGACTCGACACAACCTGTGGGTGAACTGGTACGACCCGAACGACTGCACCGACCCGAACGACCCGGCGACGTGCCGT
Source organism: Myxococcales bacterium (assembly GCA_020633625.1). Classification (GTDB taxonomy): domain Bacteria; phylum Myxococcota_A; class Bradymonadia; order REDH01; family REDH01; genus JACKDJ01. The sequence continues at coordinate 9,046 of JACKDJ010000042.1, read as the reverse complement.
GAGATCCCCGTCGCCGAGCGGACGCTCCGACCGATCGTCTACCACGTCAACACCGAGCTCCCCGACGATCTGAAGCCGATGGTGGCCGCCGTCGGCGCGCAGTGGGACGGTGTCTTCCGCGACGTCGTCGCGGCGATGGGCTACCCGCTCCGCGACGACGAGCACGTCTTCATCGCGTGTGTGAACAACCCGATCCGCGAGGGCGACCCGGCGGCGTGTGGCGCCCCTGGGACGAGCCCCCGCCTCGGCGACCTGCGCTACTCCTTCATGGCGTACGTCCCGAAGTTCATGCAGTACGGCCTGCTCGGCCTCGGGCCGAACAACAACGACCCGATCACCGGTGAGGTGCTCTCGGGCATGGCGTACGTCTACCACCACAACAACCTGGCGGCGTACAACACGGCCGAGATGATCGAGCTGCTGAACGCGCCCGAGGACTCGCCACTGCTGACCGAGTTCATCGAGGGCACCGACATCACGGAGTGGGCCGATGAGGTCCGCGGCACCGGTACGGTGACGCCCCGCACGTTCTCGCTCGCCGACGCGAGCGAGATGACGCACTCGATCGCGAACGGGTGGATGACGCAATACTGGGACGGCCAGCGTCGCGAGATCACACCGGCCGACGTCGAGCAGATGAGAACGCAGGGGTTCGCGTCGTGGGCGCGGCCGTTCCTCGACGACATGTACGAGCGCGGGCTGCTCAACGGCGAAACGACCGCTGCCGAAGGCCGCCTCGCGGCGCTCCGCGGGACCTACATCGAGGACCTGCTCCTGAACGACGAGGTGCTCGCAGAGGCCGGCCGGATGCCGGGCGAGGCGATCACCGACGCGCAGCGCGACCGCGCGTCCGTCGCCCGCGGCGGCCTCGGCGCCGGAGCCCTTCAGCGGGCGCGGCTGCGAGAGCAGTTCGCCGCCGCAAACAACATGTACCTGCCCGAGATGGCCGACGACGCCCTCATGGGGATCGCGCACGAGTACCGCGACGCCGGGTTGTCGTTCGATGAGATCTACAACGACGTCCGGAGCCGGATCTACACAGCTGTGTGGGCACACGAGGTCGGGCACACGCTCGGCCTGATGCACAACTTCGGCGGCTCCGACGACGTGTTCAACTACGACCCGCAGTACTGGGCCATCCGCACGGCAGACGGCACCGTGGCGCCCCGCACCGAGGACCCGATCACGCAGACCGAGGTCGACGCGAACATCTACAACTACGCGTACAGCTCGGTCATGGACTACGCCGGCCGCTACACGGTCGACGGCGCCGGCATCGGTCGCTACGACCGCGCCGCGATGCTGTTTGGCTACGCCGGGCTCATCGAGGTGTACAAGGACGCCGGCAGCGTGCCGTTCGACGAGCTGAAGGAGTGGGACGAGAGCGACGGTGACGTCATCACCGGCGGAGGGTCGCTCGGCATCCGCACCATCCACTACACCAGCTACTACAACCGCATGGGCGAGCTCATGTACGACGAGGACAACCGCCTCCTCGTCCCGCTCGACCAGTTCGATCCGCACGACTACTCGCAGGTCACGCTCGATAGCGACGGGTCGACACAGACCCTCGCGCGCGTCCCGTACATCTACTGCTCGCACTCGTCGTCCGACCTGAGCGATCACTGCCTCACGCGAGACTCGGGCGCCGACTCGATGGAGAGGATGAAGAACATCCTCGACGACCTGAACACCTGGTACATCCTGCGCAACTTCCCGCGCGGCCGCATCGGCGTGTCGACGTATGGCTACGTCGACCGCTACTACGGCCGGACGTTCTCGCGGCTGAAGGACTGGAACAACCTGTATGGTCTGTACTCGGCGCTGCTCGCGCAGTTCTTCACGCCGACGGTGCTCGAAGGCTTCTTGAACGACCCCGAGAGCGGGTTTGGTGCCAAGACGTGGGCGGTCCAAAACGCGTTCAACTACCTCGTGCAAACGCTCCTGATGCCCGACGTCGGCGACTACGACAACCCGCGGCTTCAGGCCGACGGCACGCGCCTCGCCGGTAGCTCCCAGTCGCTGCTCCCCGCGTTCTCGCTCGGGATCAACGACGCCCGCTACTACTCGACGAACTGGTCGTTCGGCGGCGGAGACGGCCGCGACTGCGGCTACATGTGGTACGAGTGCCTCGACCACATCGGCTTCTACCTCGACAAGGTCATGGCGATCGAGGCCCTGACCGACTCGTCGACCAACTTCGTTGCCCGTTCCACGCCGCTCGACATCCGAGAGTGGGAGGTCAGCTACTACAACACGTTCCCCGACTCGATCGCCGCGATCAACCAAGCGATCATGTCCCAGAACTGGGCCACTGTCGCGCCCTACTACGAGGGTGGCGAGCTCCGCTTCCCCAACTACGCCGGCTCCTTGAACTCCTCGCGAGGGCTTACGATCGATCCAGCCGCCACGTTCACGCTCCAGCTCTACTGGCAGGTGCTCGGTCAGGCGCGGTTCCCGAACAACTACGACCGCGGGTTCGTGCAGGAGTCGCGCGTGTTCGAGCTCGGCACTGGCGCGGCGCCGGACCTGGCGTCCGAGAACCTGATCACGTTCACGAACACGGAGAACGGAATCAGCTACGGTGCCATCAAGTTCAGCGACCGACAGACCGCGGGCGCCGCGATGATCCAGCGCGCCCGATGCCTCGACGCCCTCGCGCATCGCGATGACTCGCCCGACCTCAAGGACGGGCCGTTCATCGAGTGCGACGCATACCAGGGAATCGCCGAGGCCGAGCGCGACTCTACGCGGCTGCCCACCGCCGCGGCTGCCGCGTTCGAGCTGCGTCAGTACACCGACCTGTTCGAGATCGTCGCCGACATGTCCTTCATCATGGACTACGGCGACCCGTACAACCCGTAGCGCCAATCGCGACTCGGTGTTTGGTCTGCTCGATGCAGCAGGCGAAACACCGAGTCGTAGGCGCCCGGCCCGTGCTCAGCGGCGTGCGATCGCCTCGCACTCCGCATGGCGAAAGCACGCCGTCGAGTGGTCGTTGACCATGCCGACCGCCTGCATGAACGCGTAGCAGATGGTCGGGCCGCCGAACTTCCACCCCAGCTTCTTGAGGCGGCGGGCCATCAGCTCCGACTCCGGCGTCGCCGCCGGGAGGTCCGACATCGCCACGCGGCGGTTGACGATCGTCGCGCCACCCACGCAGTCCCAGAGCAGGTCAGAGAATGCACCTTCGCCGCCGGCCTCGAGCTCGCACCAGATCCGCGCGTTGGACACCGCCGCCTCGATCTTCGCGCGGCTGCGGACAATGCCGGCGTCGGCGAGTAGCCGCGCGACATCGTCGTCACCGAAGTTCGCGACGCGCTGCGGAGCGAAGCCCTCGAACGCCCGGAGAAAAGCCTCCCGCTTTCGCAAGATGGTGATCCAAGCGAGCCCAGCCTGGAACCCGTCGAGGATGAGCTTGGCGTACAAGTCGGCGGAGTCCGTCAGCGGGACCCCCCACTCGGTGTCGTGGTAAGCAACGTAGAGCGGGTCGGTGCCGCACCACGCGCAGCGGGCAGATGGAGCGTGCGTCACAGTCGCGCCTGAGTCTTCGGGGAGCCGCGTGAAAGGCGAAGGCCTGAGCCTACGCGGGTCCGGGCGCCGGTGGAAGCGGGACTGAAGTACCTTCGGGAGGAGCTCGCAGTCGATGGGAACTACCTTCGGGAGGGGGCTCGGGAGGGAGCTCGCAGTCGATGGGAACTACCTTCGGGAGGGGCTCGCAGTCGCCCTGGGGCTCGGGGAGGAAACTACCTTCGGGAGGGGCTCGGCGGGCAGTCGCCCTGAGGCTCGGGGGGGAAACTACCTTCGGGAGGGGGCTCGGCGGGAGGGGGCTCGGCGGGGGCTCGGAAACTACCCTCGGGCGGGGGCTCGCAGGGGCTCGCAGTCGATGTTACGGGTGGTCGCCGCCGGCTAGGGCTCGCGCGAACGCGGCGAGGAGCTCGGCGAGGTCTTCGCGGCGTTCGTGGTCGTCGGTCAGGGCGACCGCTCGCGTTGTACGGATGGTTCGGTCGCCGCGGCCGAGGGCGTCGTAGGCCGCGAGCCAACCGTCCCCGGCTCCGATGACGAGGGCGTACGGATAGAGCGCGTCGCGGTGGGTGGAGGTGGCGACCTCCGCGAGCTGCAAGGAGGCCGGAGTCGCCTCGCGGACGAACCGCTCGAATCCCGCTATCTCGCCGTGCACACGCGCCCCCGCCGCGGTTCGAAGGGCCGTGTAGCGCCGCCCCAGTGCGAGGGCGGCCGCGGTCGCGATCAGCGAGAGCGCCGCGCGCGGCTCGCCGAGCGCGGCGGCGAGCGCGCCGCTGCCGGCGAGAATGGCCGCGGCGGCGGTCAGCGCGGCATGAGTGCGGACCGGGTCGGCCGCGAAGGCGCGTCCCTTTGCGGCGACCTCTGCGGCGATCGCGCGCCAGACGCGCGCGCGGCCGCGGGCCAGTCGGGGGCGAGCATCGGCGAGCGGAGCGATGGCCGACCCGTCGAGGAGGAGGTCGAGGACAACGCGCTCGTAGTCGCGCAGCGGGTCGGCCTGGGCGCTGTAGGAGATCTGCCAGCGCTCGCGGCGGCCCTCGATGAACGTCGGTCCGACCTCGGTCGAGAACGCCAGGTGGCCTCGTCGGATCAGGTCGGCGACGATCGCGACGATGTCGACGTCAGCGTGTCCGCCGCGCCAGATCAGGCCCACTTCGGCCGGACCGAGCGCAGCAGGTGGTCCGTTCGACTGCTCCGTCGTCACGTCGCGGTCGCGACGAGCGCGGAGCGCGACGAACGCGACCAGGATGGCGCCGATCATGGGCAGCGCGCCCCAGAACCCGAACGAGCGCCGGGCGAGATCGGCGAGTCGTACGCCGACCGGGAGTCTGGGGATCGCTCCTGGCGCGGTCGCGACAATTGCGACCACGCGCTCGTCCGGCGACACGCTGGGCGCGATGAACGAGGCGACGCCGTCGCGCACCGAGGCCTCGCATCCACCCGCCCCGTCTGCGCCACCGGTCGCCGCCCGCAGCGCGTCGGGGTCGAATCCCCGCATGCACTCGAGCCCGACGACCTCTACCCCCGGGGGGAGGCTGACGCTGGCGGTGAGCGTGCGCGAGGCGACGTCGCGTTGGGGTATGGCGAGCGGGATCGCGAGCTCGTCGGTACGGTCGCCGCGCGTCAGCAGTGAGCCGGTGTCGAAGGTGAGCCGCAGCTCGTGTACCGAGCGCTCCTCGGGGAGCCATACGCGTGCCGTGAGTAGCCACGGTGTCGGAAGGAGCTCGAAGCGCAGCGCCGACCCCTCGCCGTCTTCGACCGCTCGCAGCGAGACGGCGGCGCCGCCCGTGTCGTCGGAGGTCTCTTCCGTTGCGGCCGACGGGGGGGCGTCGAGCGCGACGTCCACCCACGGCGCGCCTGCCTGCTCCAGCGACCGGGTCTCGACGATGCGCGCCTCGCCTTCCGCGCCAACGACGACGGCGACGTCCAGCGTCCCATCCGCGGCCAGAGCCACGACCGAGAGGGAGCCGGCAGCCAGGACCGCCGTCGCGCTGATCCAAGTGAGCATGGCGCGCTCCGCCGAAGTCGCTCGGCGCCGCGGATTCATCGGAGGATCCGAGAGTGGTGTGGGATCGCCCCGACAGGGGGCGCCGCCGCAGCGCGAACCGAGTCGACGAACCGCCCGAGGTCGGCTGCGAACTCGTCTGGTGCGCCGCGCCACCACGACGGTGGGTGTGTCGCCGTGGCGGCGTGGTCCAGCGCGGCGTCGAGCTCACCGACCGCGAGCGCGTGCGGCAGGGGCAGCGGGGGCGTCGCGTGGTCAGAGGCCGCCTGCCGCGTTGCGGCGGCCCACGCCCCGAGGCCGCGTGCGATGGCACGGCCGGCGGCGTTCGCTGGCCATGCGAGCGGGCCGATGAGCGCGAATGCCGCTGAGACCCCAATCAACGCGCGCGCTGCCAGCGGCTGGTCGAAGCGCAGGGCGCCCAGCGCCCCGAGGGCGCCGAGGGCCGCCGCCGTCATCGCGACGGACCTGATGCGTCCGGGCGCCGCGTAGAATGCGCGGTCGCCGCGAGCGGCGTGGACTCCCATCGCGTCGGATAGGGTGGCGAGATCGGCGTGGAGCCGGCCTCGAAGCGACGAGATCGAGACGGCGTCAGACATCTCGAAGAGTGTGTCCAGCACCGAGCCCTCGAACGGCGCCAGCGCGTCGCCAGGCGCCCGGGTGCGCGTGAGGGTGAAGTCGCGTCGGCTCCCGCGCAGTGGAGTGGTCGCGAGGGTGGGGCGTAGCTCCACGTGGCCGCGCTGCGCGAGGTCCAGCAGCGTCGCGGCGAGCGCGTCCGCGTCGAGGGCGCGCCGCGCAAGTGCGCTCGCGGTGGCCGGCCGCAGCGACGGCGGGAGCGGGACGGCGTCGGCGGGGGTCGGACGCGGTCGGCGCCTGGACGCCAGGAGCAGCGTCGCGACGAGGGCCCCGGGAACCCAGCCGAGATGGACGTGGCCCTCAGAGCGCAGCAGCGCGCGTCGGAGTGGGCTCGGAGCGCCGATCACCGCGGCGGGGATGGTGACCTCGACGACGACGTCAGCGAAGGGCGCGAGGTCGTTCGCCGTGACGCTGAGCTGTCCGCGATCGACCGCGACCGTGCATTCACCTGGAGCGTCGGTGCGGGTGCACCTGTAGCCGAGCGATCCAGATGGCGCCGATGGGACGGAGACGGTCGCGCCGAGCGCGCGGACGGGCACGGCGTGCGCTCCGCCCAGCAGGCTCCACTCGAGGACTCGGCTCCCATCCGATGCCGCCGCAGTCGCGTCGATGACGCTGTAGCGCGCGGTGAGCGCGAGCGTGCCCGTCACCACGCCAGCGGGATCTGCGACTCCGATGTGCGTGCGCTCCCCGACGGTCGCCCGCGTCAGCGCGAGCGCCCGACCGGCGTCGTCTTCGGCCACGAGTGCGACGAGCTGATGCGCGCGCGCGGACGGGGACAGGTCCCAGTCCCATCCCGGTACCCACGCGTTCTCGAGGTCCACTTGGACCCGCTCCGCGACGTCGACGACACCATCGGCTGCAAGGGCGAGCGTGACGTCGATCCGGTCGATCACGGCCGCGGCAGCGTCTGCCGGAGAGACGACTCCGACGAAGGCCACGCCTGCGAGGGTCAGCGGGCGGGTCAGCGCCAGTAGGGGCCGAAGCGGTCGTCGCGGTGGCATCGGGCGTCTTGGCATCGTCCTACGGTAGCCGAGGCTGCGCCGCGCCGCGAAAAAGCGCGCTGGTAGGCGCCGCGGGGCGCGTTGACGTCTATGTGCGCCGTCCGGTAAACGGGGACAACACCCGAGAGACGGCGGCCGAGAGCTGCCGAGAAGGCCGGCCGATGGAACGTCGACATCTCGTCATCGCCGCTTGCGCGCTCATGCTTGCGAGCGCCTGCAATCTCCTCATCGACTCCGACGACGCGCTCGTCGAACGAGATGCCGACGCCGCCACGGCCGACGGCAGCGGGCGCGACGCCGCTGATGCGGAGGTCGATGTGGCGCCGGACGGCAACCCGTGTGGCGGCAGCGCAGCGCTCGTGTATCGCGGCGTGATGCGGATGCCCGGCGATCGGTGCGGATGCACGGGGACGCTGGTCTGCGCGGGCCCCGACGCGCTGCTCTGTGCGAACGACGTCGGGAACAACGCGTGCGGTGGGTGCGGTGCGCTCCCCGGGGTTCCCAGCGGCGCTTGCGGTGCATGCGGTGGCGGCACTTGGGAGTGTGACGGCGGGGAGCTGACGTGCGTCGGCGCCCTCCAGCTCAACCTGTGCGGCGGCTGCGCGCTGCTCGAAGGGCCGCCGGGCGCGGCGTGCGACGGACCGGAGGGCTCGCGCTGGGAGTGCAGCGCGGGCGATCGCGTCATCTGCGAGCTGCCGAGCCGCAACCTGTGCGGCGCCTTCGGCGACCTGACCTATGAGGGGCTCGACGCGACTCCCGGCGAGGCGTGCGAAGCGGACTGTGGGGCCGGGCGCCTGATCTGCGATCCCGACGCCCGCGCCCTCTTCTGCGATGGCCCCGAGGCGAACGGCTGCGGCTCGTGTGGACCGCTCGCGGGCCCTCTCGGTGAGGGATGCGGTTGCGGTGGCGGTGGCACGTGGACGTGCAACGACGGCGAAGCCGAGTGCGTCGGCGGCGACTCGAACGCCTGCGGTGGCTGCGCTCCGCTGGCGGTGGCGCCCGGCCAGCGGTGCCCCGACGGCGGGCTACGGATCTGCGCGTCGCGCGATGCCACGGCCTGTGCAACGTTCGGCGAAGGCACCAACTTCTGCGGCGGCATCATCGAGCTCGACGACCTCCCGGGCACCGCGTGCGGGACCTGCGACTCGGGCACGTTTGCATGTCAGGGGCCGAACGAAGTCGCGTGTGAGGGAGACCGGGCGGGCGCGGCGCTCAACGCGTGCGGCGGGTGCGAACCGCTCATCGGCGTGGCGGGCGGCGGGTGCGGCACTTGCGGGCGTGGCACACTTCGCTGCAGCGGGACCGACGAGTTCGTGTGCACGGGCGATCCGGGGGCGTCCGCCCTCAACGCTTGTGGCGGATGCGCCGGGCTCGATGGCGTACCCGGGACGGCGTGCGGCACCTGCGCGGCGTGGCGCTGCATTGGCGGCGGAGTGCAGTGTCTGAAAGACCCGGGTGGGACCAACTGCGGCGGGTCGCGGGTCACATGCGAGGAGCTCGAGTGTGGCGCCGAGAACCGTGGCTGCACCGAGGCGACGCTCACCGCCGACGCCGAGTGCGGCGCGTGCCTCGACGGCTACGAGGAGCGCGCGGGGACCTGTGAGCCGGTCGCTGGCGATACGCTCCCGGAGGTAACAACGGTATCCGTCGACCCTGCGACGATCACGCAAACCAGCGTGCGGCTCCGCGGCGCGCTGACGTCCCTTGGCAGTCCAAACGCATCGCAGCACGGGTTCTGCCGCGGATCGGGTCGCGACCCCGCGCTCGGCGGCGACGGTGTGGCCTGCTCGACGCTGGGGCCGCCGACCACGACCGGCCCGTTCGAAGAGGTGGTCTCGGCGCTCGCGCCGGCATCGACGTTCCACGCGCGGGCATACGCGAC
>JACKDJ010000041.1 GCA_020633625.1 Myxococcales bacterium | reverse complement strand
TCTTTGGCGTCGACGAGTGGCGCGGGCTCGCCCTCTACTGGCGCCTCGGCTGCGAGCCGAGCGACCCGCCCGACTGCGGACGCCTCCCGATCGTCCTCGACTCGCTCGACCTCGGCCTCCTCCGCGGCGACTGGACCGGGCGCGTCATCGGCTACGACCGCCTCGACATCGACCGGCACCCCGTCGACTTCGAGTACGGCCGCCTGATCCTCTACGTCCTCGAGATGGTCGTCCTCCCGGCGATCACCGGCGACCCGGGCCCCGTCACGCTCGAGGACCTGATGGCCGCGATCATCAACTGCGACGGCATCGGAGACTTCGTCGCCGGCGGCGACGGAGACTGCCGCTGCGCGCTCGGCGCCTGCATCTGCGACGAAGACGTCGAGAACATCTGCGAGGACTTCATCGGCCTCACGTTCGGCACGCTCTTCCGCGGCTTCGTCGAGGCCCTGTCGTTCGACGCCGTCCTCGACATCCGCGGCAGCTGCTCACTCGTGAACAACGACGACGCCCTCGACGTCGACGAGCTCCGCGACGGCGACTACATCGGCAACATCTACGTCGGCTCCTCGCCCACGCCGTTCGTCGCCGACTTCTGCGGCGTCAACAAGAGCTCGCGGATCCCAGTCACCGACGTCTGCCTGGAGTAGGTGGGGCGGTCGTCCGCTGCGTTGGGTGGAGGTCGCGGTCAGAGACGATGCAGGCCGGATCCAGGCGGCATAGGCGTTGATCGTCGAGTCGCTGCCGTGCCGAAGACGGACCGTGTTTCGGACGTGATCGAGGAGGTTCAGTCGAGCCGCTTGGAGGGAACGTCGACGAACGGGCCCAAGGCGGGCCTCGCGTCGTCCGTTCGCGTCCGGGCTTGTGCCGTGCTGACAGCCACCCCGCGCGGCAATGTGGCGACCCGGTCCGTGCTTGCGCGGTCGGAAGCCGGTCGGTACGCTGTGCGGACCCGCAGAACGGTGGGTGCTCCCAACGACGCCGCGTACGCGGTGGCCGGGCTGGGGGCGCGAGCCCGTTATGCCGGTCTGGATGACGCGGCGTCCGAGGAGGAGTGCGGGTCAGTGGGAGACAGTGTTAGGCTGTCGCCCCCCTCCCGCGCGGGCCGAGTCGATACGCCGGTTGTCGATGCGCGGGGGTGGGTTTGGCTACTCGCGTCGTTCTTGCCATTTCCTGGCAAGAAACTATTGATGACTGGCCACGATCCTACGCCTTCGGAGCCACCGTGCGCGCTATTCGGTTTGGACTTGAGAACTTCCGGTCCTTCAGGGACCGGTCGGAGCTTTCCTTCGTCGCGACCGCTCTGAGCGACGAGCCTCAATACGTGATCGCCGACGCTGGCTCCCATGCGGGCATCCTTCCCGCTGTCGCCGTGTTCGGGGCCAATGCCTCGGGCAAGTCGAACCTCCTCCAGGCGGTGATCGCGTTCCGTGAGCACTTGGAGCACTCGTTTCAACGTGGTCCGACCGCCCAACTCCCCATGACGAGTTGGCGCCTCTCGGAGGATCGGCCCACGACGCTTTTCATGGATTTCGAGGTCGACCGGATACACCACCAATACGGGTTCTCGTTCTCACGCGCTGGCTACGCCACCGAGTGGCTACACCGTTGGCCAACTCGACAGCGTCAAGTCGTCTACGAGCGTGACGCCGCGGAGGATCCGCCATTCTACTTCGGGCCGTCCCTTCGGGGCGAGAAGAAGAAGATCGCCGAGGCGACCCGTGCGAATGCTCTATTCCTGTCTACTGCGGCTCAATTCAACCAGGAGGAGTTGCTACCCATTCATGAGTCCCTGGTGCAGGGCATTCGGCCGGCCCGAGAGATTCAACTGTCTGGGTTCCCGCTCTTTCACCGGGACAAGTCCCCGATTCTCCAGCCCGAGAGCCATGACCGTGTTCGAGGGTTCCTTCAGGCAGTGGACCTCGGAGTGGAGGAGTTCACCGAGTACACGCCGAAGTCGACGTCCCCTTCGGTTGCTCAGCTCGAGGGCCTCGCACCGGACGTTCGTCGCGCGGTGGAGGAGGAGCTACAACTGGCGGCTGAGTTCGCACGAGGGGTCCAGCTGCTCAGAACCGACGCCGATGGCGAGACATGGACGGTACCTCCGATGCACGAGAGTGCGGGTACGAATGCGCTCCTCGCTCGAATCGACGACATGCTCGCTCTGGGGGAAGGTTTGCTTGTCGTCGATGAACTCGATGCGAGTTTGCACCCCGATGTCTGTAAGCTGCTGGTGGCCCAGTTCACCCGCGCAGCGGCCAACACTCTCGGGGCGCAGCTGTTGTTCACCACGCACGATCGGGCGCTGCTAGGCGAGCTCCGAAGGGACGAGATCGTGCTCGTCGACAAGGACGCAAACGGGGCGTCGTCACTCCGCACCCTGTCTGACTTCCGAGGAATCCGCGGTCGTGATGACCGGCGGAAGCTACATGAAGAAGGCCGCCTCGGCGGAGTTCCAATGCTCGTTGACCGCGGCGGTCTCCTCGGCTGATGGGAGGACGCCACAAGAACGGACGCCGCGAGTTAGGTGCCACGGTGAGCCAGCTTCAGCGGCGGAGTCATGGGGGCTCCCCGCTTCCGCGGCCCCACTTCGTGTATTGCGAGGGTCGGACCGAGGCGGACTGCATCAGCAAGTTCCGGCAGCACTTCAGGATCCCCGCGGTCAGCGTCACGGTCGTAGATTCGGTCGGTACGCCGGCAACCATCATGCGGCGCGCGACGGAGAAGTGGCGGACCACCAGGGCGGCGGGTGCATATGTGTATGCAGTCTTCGATCGGGACGCGTTTCCTTGTTTCGACGCTTCCGTTGCACAGCTCGCGAGCAAGCCGGAGGACGGAGTTTTCGGCGGCATCAGTGTGCCGTGCTTTGAGCTGTGGGGGCTCATCTTGCTCACGGATCAGACCGCCTACATCGAGCGGGACAGGGCACAGGCTCGCCTCTCAGAGTTGATGCCCAGCTACCACCACGAGCGGCATCCGTATCTCGACTTCCCGACCGCCCTGGCCGGTTACGCAGAGGCGTCTCGCCGAGCTGACGTGCTCGCCGCGAGGGCCGGCGACGCCGGAGACCCTTACAACAACCCGACGACGACTTTTCCTAACGTTTTGAGGGAGATCTTCGGCGGCCACTTGGCGCCGGCCGAGTGACGGAGTCTGGGCCCGCGCAGCGGGCATGCTCACGATGCCCCGTCTCCCATGGATCGACGAAGTCGACGAGGATCCCGGGCGGACGAGTGCGCGGTCGCAGGGTCGCGGCCGGTAGCGTGACTCGTTCGGCACCCGCGACATGAGGAGTCGACGATGGAGCAGGAGATCGAGGCGTTTCGCGCGTACGTCGCGGGACTGGGCCGCGAGTGGCGAGGGACGCGATACCCGGCGGACGTCCAGGTGTGGGCGTTGCGTCTGGAGGAAGAGCTGCGAGGACCCGGGCTCGGGCGGTACGCCGTGGGCCGGCGGCTGGGGATCCGGGCCGAGACACTGGCGCCAGCGCCCCACGTGAACAAGCTGTTCCGTAAACGTTCGCTACGAGGGCGGGTTCCGGCGGGTGTGAGCCCCCCGTATCCTCGCGTCGTCCCAACCCAAGGAGGACGACATGGAAATCGAGGAAGCGTTGGCGCTGGGTTCGGCGCCCTACTGGTCTGAGGACGATGGCCGGCGGGCGCTCGAGCTGATGGCGCGGAGTGGTCTGAGTGAGCGCGAGTTCGCGGCTCGGACGGGGATCCGACGGACCCGTCTGCGGTACTGGCGGCAGCGTAGCGCGGAGGCTGTGGGGGCGGATGTCGGGCCCCCGGCGTTCCGCGAGGTGGTCGTGATGTCGGAGCCGGAGCGCGGCGCGGCGCCGTGGGTCGCCGAGCTTGAGTCCGCGGGCGTGTGGCGTCTTCGGGTGGCGCGCGACTTCGACACGACGTCGCTCACGCGCCTGCTCGCGGTGCTGGAGTCGCGGTGCTGACGCTGCCAGCGTCGGTGCGCCTGTTCGTGGCGACCGAGGCCGTGGACATGCGAAAGGGGATCGACGGGCTGAAGCTTCTGGCTTCGAATGTGGTCCGCGAGGACCCACTGTCCGGGCACATCTTCGTGTTCGCGAACCGCCGCGGAAACGTGATGAAGGCTCTCTGGTGGGACCGGACCGGCTTTGTCGTACTGATGAAACGTCTGGAGCGAGGCACGTTCCGGCTACCTCGGGTCGAGCCTCCAGAGCGACGCGCGGAGATCGACGCGGGGGAACTGCACCTGCTGCTCGAGGGCTTCGACCGCGCCCGCGCCAAGCCGGGGAAGCGGTGGTACCGGAGTCCACACAAATCGCTTGCGGAACGAAACAGCTCGTGATCTACAGGGGACATGTCCCCCGCGTCATCGACATCAACCAAGCGGCAGACCCCGAAGGTCGCGTTGGATGTTTGGGACAACGTCCGCCCCTTGCTCGACAGCGGCAACGTGGACGACGCCCGTGACCTCGTCGTGGGTGCGTTGTCCGCGCTCGCGGTGCGTAACGCGGAGCTCGAGCTCTTGCTGAAGAAGGCCCGAGACGCGGGACGGGGCGCGACGTCAGAGAAGGTGACGCCGGAGCAGCTCTCGCTGTTGGCCGCGTTGCTGGCAGACGCGACGCCCGAGGACGCAGAGCCCAGCGTCGAAGCCGAGATGTGCGCGGACGCCGCGCTCGACCAGGAGATCGTGGACGCCACTGCCCAAGCGGAGGCGGCCGCTGCGGCGGGGGCGACGGGTGAGTCGGCCCCGAAGAAGACGCGGAATCGAGCGCTGCGCCTGGACTCGCTTCGTGTCGAGGAGACAGTGCTGCCGATTCCCGAGGACAAGGCGGACTGGCGCCTCCTCGGGTACGACGAGACGCAGCGGATACGCTTCAGCCCCGCCCACTTCTATCGCGAGCTCATCAAGTCGCCGGTGCTCGAAGCGCCGGAGCTCGACGACGACGGGAACACGCGGATCGTGAAGTGCACCGACCAGGTCCCGCCCACCCTGCAGCCCGGTTGTGTGGCGGGAAACGATGTCATCGCCGCCGTACTGACGATGAAATACGAGCGGCACATGCCGCTGCATCGGATGCGCAGGGCTTTCCTCGCCGACCAGGGGCTCGACCTGCCCGTCTCGACGCTCTGCGACTGGGCGGCGCTCGGCGGCAAGGCGTGTGAGCGCCTTGCGAAGGAGCTGAGGGACGACGTGCTCGCGAGCTGGCTCACGATGACCGACGCCACCGGCCTCCGGGTGAACGACCCGAAGTCCGGCGTGTACCGCGGAACGATCTGGTGTGTGATCGGACGTGCCGAGGACCCGGACAAGCCTCCGAACGTCCTCTTCGAATTCACGGAGAACGGGGAGGGGGAGACAGGACCTTGGACGATGTTTGAGGGGCGAACCGGCTACGTGATGGCCGACGCGAACAACGTCTACGACCGGATCTACAACGGCCGCCGGGGACATGCGATCGAGGTCGGCTGCAACGCCCACGCCGTCCGAGACGTCAAAGGCCTTCTCCCCGCGGACCCACGCGGCGCGTACATCGTGCAGCTCATCCGTCGCGCCTATCGCCTCGAGACGCTGGCCGACGCGAAGTGCATGTCGCACGAGCAACGCGCGGAGCTGCGTCAGCAGCGAACCCGTCCTCTCTTCGAGGACAAGCTCAAGCCCTACCTCGCGCAGCTCATCGCGCAGAGCATCCCCAGCGACCCGCTCCGCAAGGCGGCGCAGTACTACATCAACCACTGGACCGCGCTAACCCGGTTTCTCGACGACGGTCGCCTGCCGCTCGACAACAACGCCGTCGAGTCCGCGCTCCGCGTCGTGCGCCTCGGCGAGAACAACTACCTCTTCGCAGGCTCGACCGACGCCGCCAAGCGTCTCGCCGCGATCCTGACAGTGATCGCGACCGCCCGCGCCCACGGACACAACATCGCCGACTACCTCACGCGAGCCTTCGACGGCATCGCCACAAGGGACGGGGACGCGTCGGTGCGCGACCTCCTGCCGGCTGCCCTCAAGGCGTGAAATCCGGCGGAAGCTGGGATGAGGGCACCACGCCCTCGTACCGTACGATTACGCTGTTCCTGAAGCGTACAAGTCCGAGGCCAAGCACCGCGCCGTCTAGCCATCCCAACGCGCGGACAGATTCCGGCAGGCTTCGCCCGCCTCCAACTGCCGCTCATGTCAAACATTAGTCGACCACGGGCACGTTGTGCAGCGGCTTCAAGCAGTCCGAGCGAACATCACCACTTTGGCGGTCGACGCCATAGTCAACGCTGCCAATTCCTCGCTGTTGGGTGGTGGCGGGGTTGACGGCGCCATTCATAGGGCTGCCGGTCCTGATCTCGTGCACGAATGCCGATTGCTCGGCGGTTGCAAGCCCGGCGACGCCAAGATCACCAAGGGTTACCGCCTTCCAGCCAGGCACGTCATTCACACGGTCGGTCCCGTGTGGCGGGGCGGCGCCGAGGGCGAGCCGGAAGTCCTGGCGTCGTGCTATCGGCGTTGCGTGGAAGTGGCGGTCTCACACGGCGTGCGCACGATTGCCTTCCCAAGCATCAGTACGGGCATCTATGGTTTTCCCATCAGGCTCGCTGCTCCGATAGCGGTAAACACTGTCTCAGGGCTTCTGGATTCGGGCGCTTCGATCGACGAAGTCGTGTTCTGTTGCTTCTCCCCAAGCGATCTGCTTGTCTACCAACATGCACTCGCTCAAGTTCTCGCCTAACAGGTCGCCGCCGCGCACGTGTGGCCGGCGGTACGCGGTGTGCAAGTCGCTGGCCCGCGTTGATCAAGCGCCTAACGGCGCCGCTGAGTTCAAACGTTAGCCCGCATGGAGATCCGCCCAGCCGCATTGGAAGACTGTCGCGCGGTCGCCGAGGTGCACGTCGAGTCGTGGCAGCACTCATACCGCGGCATCCTGCCGGCCCAATACCTCAGCTCGTTGTCGGTCGCCGAACGCGAAGCGATGTGGCGTCGCACGGTCGAACGGCAGCCTAATCGGCTCCTCGTGGCGTGCGTCGCCGGCGCAGTCGTTGGCTTTGTTGCGTTCGGCGCGTCGCGCGACGAAGGTGCACCGAGCGATCGGGCAGAAGTTTGGGCCATCTATGTCAAGGCTGCTTCCTGGTCTACGGGGGTGGGCCGTAATCTGTGGCTCGAGGCCCTGCGGCACATCGTCGCACAGGGCTATAAGTCCGTCAGCTTGTGGGTCATCGTCGGCAATCAGCGTGCGATTCGGTTCTACGAGCGAGCGGGTTTCATTGCCGAGCCAGAATCGCGAAGCTCACTCGAGCTCGGTGGTGCCACACTGGAAGAACTCCGCTACGTCCGCCATGCTGGCTAAGCCTTCGCTCCGCCTGACCTCCGCCTGCCGGCTGGCGGGGGGCGCCCGCAGGTGAGCTCAATTCATTCAAGCCGAAGCCGCTTCACTCGGAAAAGCACTCGGAAAGCATGTTGATGCCCATGCGCGGTGCCCGGTGGCGCCCGGCCCGTCGTCAGCCAGCTGAAGATCTTGGCCACGATCGGCGGAGAGCTCTCGTCGCCCGTTCGCGTCCACGCACGCGCCTCCGTCGACAGCCACCCTCCGCGGCGATGTGGCGACGCGGTCCGGGCTTGCGCGGTCGGAAGGCGGTCGATACGTTATGCGGTGCCGCGGAACGGTGGGTGCGATCAACGACGACCGCGTTGCCCACCGTCCGAGGCGAGGTGCGGGTCAGTAGATGGCGGTGTTGGGCTGCCCCGTACCCACGCCGACCACGAGGAGCGCGTGCACTACCGAGGCCACGAGCCGAGCGTGATCAGAATCGCCGAAATGACCGCCGCATTGTAGCTCCACAAGGCCAGACACATGGCGAGCTTGGCGGTTCGAGGGACCGCGGGAATCAGGCCGGCCACGAGCACTACTCCTGCTAGGATCGGTAGCGCGATGCAGGACACCCCCCAAGGGAGGATCAGCAGATCCATGACACCGTCGATCGGCTTCGGCGGTCCGAGCGCCGCTCCAAGCCACAGAAACATCAGAAACACGTGGAGAGGGTAGCTCGCAGCAAGGAGAAGGCCAAACACCGCCGCCACAACACTGGAAACGGTCAGAAGATCCGACTCCTCCGGCACGTTAGACGGCACCACTCCTCCTTAGCCAATCCCGCATCATCTCAAGCGAAAGCCCGGCGCCGTGTCATTCGGCGGGTCCATGATCTCCGGTGTACGGTATCGTTGTCGACGTTTTTCTCTCGGTGACGTTTCGCAATCGCTGACCCGCCACGTCGTAGGTGTAGAACGTTCGCGCGGCGTGCGTGGTAGCGTCGGCCCGCCGGGCTCTGCGCCGATGTGGCGCGTGTGATCTGAGGTCAGGGGCGAACTCCACCGCCATCACCGCCGGGGGGACGTGCCGCACGTTGGATAGTCGGTGACAGTGACTGCGCGCCGCGCCGCTTGCAAGCGGATTCTCGGCTGGAAGGAGACTGCGCGTCGCCGAGGCCCTGGACTCGGCACACATCTGGCGTACCGCGACCCTCATGCCAAGCACGCTCCATGACGGCGGAGCTGATGGACCCGCACTCGCCGTCGACGCAGGCTTGCCGCCGCTTCGCACGGCCGTGCACGGGCTCGACGACGCCGCCCGAGCCGGTGTTGCGGCCGATGCCGCCGAGTTGTACCTTGACGCGGTGCTCGCCGCGGCCCCCGAAGCCGTGCGGAGGGCGCTGGAGGCCGAGATGGAGCCGAGAAACTACGAGTACAAGAGCGACTTCGCGAAGAAGTACTACGGCCAGGGCGTCGCCGAGGGTGAGGCGCGGGGTCGCGCCGAGGGTGTGGCGCGCGGACGCGCCGAGGCGCTTCTCGCCGTCGCGGCGAGTCGCGGACTGGAGCTCTCCGCCGCCCAACGCGCACTGGTCTCAGAGTGCAGGGACCTCGCAACGCTAGACCGATGGGTGGTTCGCGCGGCGACAGTCGGCCGCGCCTCCGAGATCTTCGAGTAGACGACGCTGACGATTGCTCAGCCATAGGGCTGCGAGTCGACTCGGCGCCGGACCGGGCGTCTGCCAACGGCGCCATGGGCACGCGGCAAGCAGAGGAGTCGAGCGCGGCTCAAGCGACTCGACGAGCGCCTTGCCCCGCGCGACCGGGCGTCCATCGAAGACGCGGACGGCGATGCGGCGTCCGTCGCACGCGCGCTCGGCGACATCGCGCGAGCGAAGGGGATGAGCCAGGTCGCCCGCGATTCCGGGCTCTCACGCGAGAGTCTCTACAAGGCGCTGTCGGGCGAGCGGAACCCGGAGCTCGCGACGATACTCAAGGTCGTCCGGGCCCTCGGACTCACGTTGAGCGCAGGGGTGGCGACGCCTGGCGCGGGCAGCCCAACAACGCGATCGCACTGACGCCGTGCCTGCGAGCCGGCACCCTCCGGTCGCTGCACTCCCTCCGGCGCAGTCGATCTCCGAAGCGTTGTCGTGGGAGGCCGCGACAGGAGCGGCGGCCTGTGGTGGCTTCGTCGACGAGGCACTAGGCGCGAGGGCAGGGCGGCGGCAGGGTAGATTTTCCTTGACCGCCGCCCTCCGGCGCTCTAGAAGCGCGCTCCCGGCCGGTACTCCGGCACGGTCTCCTCGGGGATCGTCTAAGGGCAGGACAATGGTTTCTGGTACCATCAATCTAGGTTCGAATCCTAGTCCCCGAACTCTGCTGCAGCCCAACTAGGCCGCAGCACCACAACTCAGCCGCGTTCGTCTAGAGGCCTAGGACGCCGGCCTCTCACGTCGGCAACACGGGTTCGAATCCCGTACGCGGTACTGAGACGAGAGGCCCGGAGCGATGCTCCGGGCCTCTCGCGGTTTTGTCGCCTGCCAGCCGAACGCCCCGGGGGCCGCACGGGCATCGACACCGCGCGTCTCTCGGCTCGTGCCCCGCCAGCCGCCGCCCACATAAGCCGCCGCGCGGCCCAGCCGACCTCACCCGCGCACCGCCTCGACCAGCAGCCAGACACAGCCCACCACCTCAACGACGTACGTCAGGCCCGCTGCCCAGCGCCGAACCTGGAACCGGGACCCCAGCATCGACGCCGCGTGCCCCACGCGCGCCGCCAGCATCGCGGCCGCAAGCGCAGTCACAAGCCGAGTGTCTGCGCCGACCTGTCCGAGCCCCGCGACGACGAGACCGAACGGCACGAGGTGCTCGACCGAGTTCATGTGTGCCCGGATGGCCTTCTTGAGCGCCCGGCTTCCTCCATCCCCGTTCGCGACCCGCTCGGCGATCCGGACCCGCGACACGTTCAACGCCAGCAGCGTCAGCAGGAGCACGCCAGCGCCGGCGTAGAGTGCGAATGCGTTCACGTCGGAACCCGGGCGGGAGGGGGAGGGGGAGGGAATTCGGCGCCGGCGCGGTGCGCGCGCTCGGGCTCAAGCGCGCCCGCCGCAGACCTCCGGCGGCAGCTCGCGCACCCAGACCGGCACGCCGCGCCGCTCCAACTCGGCGCGGAGCGTCTGCGCCTGGTCAAGCTGCCACGCCTTCTCGCGCGTCGCGCTGAAGCGTGGGTCGTCGAAGTCTGCCGTGGCGCCTTCCTCCTCTGCGAGGAGGTCGAGCACGACGCCTCGAACGCGACCCGCCAGGCCGGCCGCGAGCCCCTCGGCAGAGCCCCACATCATCGGCTGCACGACGGCGAACGTGTTGACCCCGATGTCGCGGAACTGTGCGAGGACCTCGAGCCGCTCCTCGACGCTCGCGGCGCGCGGCTCGAAGTGCGCGCGCACCGAGTCGTCGATGGTCGGGATCGAGACGCCGACCCACGCCTGCGGGAGCCGCGCGAAGACGTCCAGGTCGCGCAGGATCAGCGTTGATCGCGTCAGCACCATCGGCACCCACGGACGCTCCGATCGGGCGATCGTCTCGAAGCACCGTCGGGTCACGCGCTCTCGCTTCTCGATGCCGTGGTACGCGTCGCTGACGATCGGGCTGACCTTGATCGGCATTGGCGGCAGCGAAGCCAGCTCTCCCTCGAGCACCTCTGCGAGGTTCGAGCGCACCTCGACGTAGGCGCCCCAGTCGTACTCGCCGAGGCCGACCAGCGCGCGCGTCGACGCGATCGGCGTCTGTGCGTAGCAGAAGCGACACCCGATCACGCAGCCGATATACGGGTTCAGTGTGTAGAAGCGGGCGTCACCGAGCCCGGAGGTCTCGAGCGCCGTCGCGACGGTCACCGACCGGACGCGCGCGTCGAGCGGCGCTTCGGCGGCGGCGAGCTCGGCGACCCCGTCCAGCACCCGCGCCTCGTTCTCGGCGACGCGCGCCGCGAGCTCGACGCAGATGGTGCGGCCCAGCGTCGACGCGTGGGGCGTGCGACCGCCCTCGGTTCGGTAACCGAACCCGAGCCGGCCCGACCGGGCGGCGTAGCGTCGAACGCGGTCGATGGGCCCGACGTCGACCCACAGTCGGTCGTCTCCGAGGTCGAAGCGGTAGCGCAGCCCGAGCTCTGTCGACGTCCCGTCGAAGCGCACGCCAGGGAGCAGCTCATCTCCGATCCGGAGCGGGGCGACGAGCGCCAGAAGCTGTTGATGCAGGTCCATGCGCCTCCGCGGCGCCCACGACGCTACGCCCGGGGGCATCGGCGGTCAACGGCGAGCATGACCCGCGGCGCCAGGTTCGTGCGGCGCTCGGGAGCGAACGTGGCTACAATGCTCGGATGATGGTCGCCGAGGACATTCGCCCGCTCCCGCTCGCCGGATCCTGGATCCTGGCGGTTGCGGTGCACGGGCTCGCGCTCGTCATCGTCGCCGGACTCGCACGCCCGGCTCCGCCCGCGCCCGCCGAGGTGCGCGTGGTCACCGAGCCGGCGCGCGAGGACCAGCTGGTCTTCACCGAGACGCCGCCTCTCTTCGACGACGCGGTCGTCGAGGAGCCGCCTCCAGAGGCTCGCATCGCGGGGCCGGTGAGTCAGCACTTCGAGACACAGACGGTTGCGCCACGAGTCGCGGCTGCCCCGGGCGGCGGCGCGGATCTCCGCCGCGGCCGCGTCGGGTCCGGTCTCCCGGCCGCTGCGGCGCCAGAGCTGCCGCAGCGCCGCGCGAGCCAGCTCCTACCGCCGGTCGGCGAGCCCAGCGTCTCGGAGGTCCCCGGGGAGGACGGTGGCGGAGACACCAGCGACGAAGCGGCGGGCCCGCTCGTTGGCCGCGGCCTTGACCTGACGGCGTTCGCCGACCCATCCGCGCTCGCGAGCCTCACCCCCCCGAGCCTGACGCCCGACATGGTCGACGTCCCTGAGGGTGACGTGACGATGATCGACACCGCTGCCTCGCGGTACTGGAGCTACTTCGAGCGGATGCGCACCGCGATCAGCCTGCGGTGGCACCCCGGAGTAGCGCTCCAGCGATTCCCGGACGCGCTGAGCGACGCCGACCGCGTCACCGTCGTGCGCTTCGAGCTCGATCGCGCCGGCAACGTCGTCGTCGGGTTCATCGAGCGTCCATCTGGCGTGTCGGTCCTCGACGACGAGGCCGTCTTCGCGATTCGCGCGGCCGCGCCGTTTCGGAATGTCCCCGAAGGGCTCCTGGACGAGGACGGTCGCGCCCGGATCCGGTTCGAGTTCCGCGTCACTCTGGCCGGTCCCGTCCGCGTTCGTCGACTCAACTGACGCGTGGTGCCGCGCACGGACGTCCCCAGACGCGTCGCGAGCGCGAGGCACCCACCGCGCCCCACGGGGACCGGTGCGCGCGCGCGGGGCGTCGGCTTGCGGGGGGACCGCGGTGGCGCTATTGCTGACCGCATACGTCAAGAATGCCCGCGGTTCGTCATGCGCATCTCTTCGAAGGTCACCTACGCGCTCCGAGCCTTGTTCGACATCGCGTTTCACAACCTCGGTGCCCCCACCAAGGTCGACGCGATCGTCGCGCGCGAGGACATCCCGGCTCGCTTCCTCGAGCAGATCTTTCAGGACCTGAAGGAGGCCGGGATCGTTGGGAGCAAGCGCGGGCGCACTGGCGGCTACTTCCTCCTTCGAAGCCCGGACGCGGTCACCATCGGAGACGTTGTCCGGGCCGTCGAGGGGCCGCTCGAGCACCCCTGCTGCTATGCTACCGACGCCGAGCTGCGCGAGAAGTGTGCGCTGACCTCCAAGTGCGTCACCGCCGCCGTCTGGCGAGACGTGACGCTTCGGATCGATGAAGTGCTCAACTCCGTAACGCTCGCAGACCTCACGCTGAAAGGGGAGCTGCTGGGCGTGAAGCGGGAGGCTGACGCTGGCTTCAGCTACGTCATCTGACGCCGCGCTCGACCCCGGAGCGCCTCGGGCCTCTGCGGGTCCGGATTACGCAGGCAACTCGGCCGCGTTGACTCCGACGGGACTCGCAATAGAGTTGCCAAACCCCCCGTCGTCTACACGAGATTTCCGATGAGCAGTTTGCCCTCGATGCGGCGCCACGCGCTCGCGCTCATGGTCGTGTGTGTCGGCGCGGTGGCGGCGCCACGCGCCGGACGCGCCGACGACCTCTCCACGCTCGACTCCCTCCCCGGTCGGCTCGATGCCGCAGCCTCCGCTGCGCTCTCGGCGACCTCGATCCCGTTCGACCCAACGCACGTCTCGGTGGGTGCTCTCGCCGACACGCTGCCAGACGCGGCCTCGGTCCAGCGCTGGCTGCGCGAGAACACGACCTTCGACCCGTACGACGGAGCCCTGCGCGGCGCGCGCGGGGTGCTGTTCTCTGGCGGCGGCAACGCCCTCGATCGCGCGCTGCTCGCGTGCGGCCTCTTCGCTGAGCGCGGCGTCGCGTGCCGGATCGCGACCGCCGATCTGACAGACGACCAGGCGCGCGCCCTGCTCGAGAGCGCAGTGACCAGCAGCTCCTGGAGCGGGGCGGACGCGCAGGCCGACGCCCCCGGCTACGCCCCTGGGGCCGACGCGCGCCGGCGCGGCCAGGTCACACGCCACTACTGGTCGCAGATCAACCAAGGCGGTCGCTGGACCGACGTCGACCCGACGTTCCCCGGCCTCCGCGTCGGCGAGGCCGTCGGTGAGGCGACGTCGACCTTCGCACCCGACGACACCCCCGACGCCGTCGAGCGGCAGGTCACAATCGGCGTCTACTTCTCTGCCTCGACGTCGCGCGGAGGCGAGGTGCTCTCGGTGTCGGCGCCGCTCCTCGACGTCGCCTATCGGAACGTCTCGCTCACGCTCGACCGGTCGTCCGGTGCCGTCACGCCCGCGCTCGACCTCGGCGCCGGCCCGCAGCGTGGGGCGGGCATCCCTCTCGTGGGCCTCGATCGCGTGTGGCTGCAGATCGTCGTGCGGACCGGCGCCGTCGAGGAGCGGATCCTGCGCGATCTCTACGTGTCCGGATCGAGCGTCAACCTCTTCGATCGCGACGAGGCCGTCCTTTCGCTCGTGCTCCTCCCCGGCTTTGTCGGCGACGGGTACCTGAGCGCCGTCGCCGCTACGCTCGCGGGCAACGTCCGTGCGGACGTGGAGGCGCTTCGCGGCGCGCTGCCTGCGCCCGCCGGGCTCGACGTGACCGCGCGGCTCCCCTCCGACCTCGCCGCCAGAGCGCGCGCGCGCGTCTCCGACGCGCTCGGGCTCGTCTCGCTCAGCTTCGCCAACACCGCTGACCGCGAAGCCGTGCGGCTGGGGCGCGCACTGGGTGTTCGTCCATATTTCTCGCGGCCGCGAGTCCTGATAGCCGGCGCGTTCCGCGACGGTGCGACCACGGAGGTCCAGCTCGACGTCCGCGCCGACGAGATCGAAGCGATCCCGGACGCGGGCGTGCCGGCCGTCGCGGCGACGGCGTTCGTCGCCGTCCGCGGACCCGTAGAAGCTGCGATCGCCAGCGACGTGCTCTCGGCGCTCGTAGGGCGAGACTCCCTCGGCGTCGACGACGCGATCGAGCGCGCGACGGCCTCGGGCGCTACGCTGGTCACCGTCTACTCGGGCACGGTGCGCCGCCTCTCATCGCTGGGCTACTCGGCCGAGGCGGTCGGCCGCCTCGAGGCCCTCGTCAACACGGACGGTCGCGTCGCGCTGGCCCCGAACCGCGACGACGAAGGCGCAGGCCTGGCGTGGTGGACGCTGGAGCCGAACTCCGGCGCCATCAGCGGCGGAAACGAGCACGGCGCGTTCGATGCCTCGACGTTCCTCCCAGACGGCTTCGCCGAGTCGCAGCCCAGTGACGGGCGCGTAGCTGCGATCGCCGCGACCAGCGATCTCGTCGCCGCCGTGTTCGGCTCCGTCCGCGCGGTCGCCGAGGGGCGGCCGCAGGCCGACCGCGACGCGACGCTCTGCGCCGCGCTGTGCACCGTCGCGTCGATGCGTCGCAGCCTGTGCTCCGACGAGCGCGACCGGACCGTGCCCCGCGCGTCCGCCTGCATCCGAGGGGCGACGGCACGAGACGCCGGCGCACTTGTCGCGCTCGGAACCTCCTGCAGCGCGCAGCTTTTGCCCGCCTATTGCGGCGCGGCGATCGCCGAGTCGGCGTCGGCCGGACGCGTTGAGACCGTCGCCGGTCCCAGCCCACCGCTGCCCACCCCGTTTGGCTACGAGCGCGCGCCAGACCTCGCGGCCTGCGAGTGCGAGGCCTCCCGATAGCGACGACCGGATCCGGTCGGGGGCGGCCGGGTCTACAGCCCGGCCAGTGTGTCCGCGCGGGCGGCAGCGACGAAGCGCCCGTCCGGTCGCCGCTCGGGCACCACGAACGCCGCGTCGGGATCGTGCTCGAGCGCCAGGACCCATCCGTGCCGAGTCGCCTGCTCGAGAAGATCTGCCTTCTCTGCGCACGTCGTCAGCGGATAGACGTCGTAGCCCATCACATAGGGGACGTGGAGGTGGCTCGCCGTCGGGATCAGGTCCGCCGTGTAGAGGACCGTCTGCGCGGCCGTGCGCACCTTGACGAGCTGCATCCCCGGAGTGTGGCCGCGCGTCACGATCAGCTCGACCCCATCGAACGGCGCGGCGTGTCCGTCCACGAGGCGAAGGTCGACGGCGTCGCCGAGCCTGGCGAAGTCGCGCCGCCGATACGAGCCCGCGTCGCGAACGGACGGACCGTGCGCCCAGACCCAGTTCTCGCGCTGGACCCAGTGCGTCGCCCCGGGGAACGTCGGCCTGGGGCCTTCGACCGTGTCGACGATCGCGCCGCCGGCGTGATCGAAGTGGAGGTGCGTCAGGATCACGTCGGTGATCGCTGTCGGCTCGATGCCCAGCGTCCTGAGCTTCTCGGTCAGCGGCGGCTCGTCGAGCGCGACCCCGTAGATGTCTGCCTCCTTCGCGGACCACGCACGCCCGATCCCGGTGTCGATCAAGACGCGGCGGTCGCCGAGCTCGAAGTAGAGGACTCTCGCGGCCATCGCGATGCGATTCCGCGCGTCGGGAGGGTTCGTCCGCTCCCACAGCGGTCGTGGGACGATCCCGAACATGGCGCCGCCGTCGAGGCCGAACGCGGCTTCGACGACCGGGGTAAGCTGGGCGGCCAAGGGCATTGCGTCTCCGGGTTCAGGCGCAGTTCAGCACGGTCGCAGGTCGTCTTCAAGCCCCCGCCGTGACCGGCGCGCATGCTCTGATCTGTCGCCGGATGCGCTCCGAGCGTGTACACAGTTCCGTGTGAAGCCGCCTGCCGCAAGCATGACCCCAACCGACGCGACATGAGCCGCCGCGCGCTCGTGCTGCTCGGCGTCCTCGGCGCGCTGGTCGTCGCGCTCGCGGTCGCGCGCATGCGGACGCGACCGGCCGCGTTGGACTCGGCACCGCCGCTGGGGTCAGAGGCGCTCACCCAGATCTACGGCGGAAGCGACGCCGCCGATGGGCCCGAGTCGCCCGCCGACACCGACCCTCGCGCGGTCGCCCGAGCCGACGCCATTGTCGGGCAGGTCGTCCTGCCGAGCGGCGAGCCGGCGGCGTCGGCCGTGGTCACGGCCACCGCAGTCGATGCAGCGCCCCCGATGTCTGTCACGACCGACGCAGGAGGGATGTTCGAGCTCTCGGGCGCGACGCCCGGAACACGCTACGCCGTCGAAGCGTCGCTCGCGGGCTACGGGCCGGCGATCGTCATCGGCGCGGCGCCGGGGCAGCCCGCGCTGCGGCTCGTGCTTCAATCCGGACGGCAGATCCACGGCATCGTCACGCGCGGACACGAGCCAGTCCCTTCCGCCGTCGTCCACGTCGGCGGCCCCGGAGTCTTCCCGCAGCGGAGCGTGGTCGCGGACTCGCGCGGTCAGTTCTCGATCTCGGGCCTCCGCGCGGGCCGCTACGAGATCGCGGCAACCGCCACGGGTGCCGGCAGCGGGTTCGGCGGGCGCGTCGTGCTCGACGACTCCGACGCCGTCCCGACGCCCCTGGACCTTCCGGTCTACGACGCGCCGGTGATCCCGCTCGAGATCGTCGACGCCGTCTCGCGCGAGCCCGTGGTGATGGCGGTCGTCACGTTCGCAGAGTCGTCGCTGCACGTGCTTGCGCTCAGCGTGATCGCCGACGGCGGGTTCGCCGAAGTGTCGTACCTTCCGCGCGGTGACTACGCCGTGCGCGTTCGATCGCCCGGCTACATGCCGTACGAGGGCACACTCCGCGTGAGTCCGGCCGGCGGGCCGCAGACCATCGCCTTGAGCCGCGGCGCCGCGATCCTCGGACACGTCCGCGACGGCGTCGGCAATCCCGTCGCCGGTGTCGAGCTCAGCGCTCTCGTCGTCACCGACGCAGGCGCCCGCTGGGAGCTGCAGCACACGCTCTTCGAGGACTTTCACCGCCTGGTTCGACCGGACGGTACGCCGTTCTGGCTCCCTGTCGTCGGCTTTGGCACCGACGCGGCGGGCGCGTTCCAGCTATCGGGGCTGCCACCCGGAACGGCGCGCGTCGTCGCGTCGGCACCCGGCTTCGCCACGGCGGTGAGCAACGAGATCCGACTCGAGCTCGACCAGACCTACCAGCCGCTCGATCTCGTGCTGGAGCCCGGTCGGCGCGTCCGAGGCCGCGTCGAGGATTCGGGAGGCGGCGCCGTGTCGGGCGCCCTCGTCTCCGCGCGCGCACCGCACGTCCCCGCGTGGGCGGCACCGGTGGGAGCGGCGACGCCCACGACCGGCGTCTTCGATATCGCCGACGTCGGCTCCGAGATCGTCCTGACCGTCCGCCACCCGGACTTTGCCCCGACCGAACTCCCCCTCACGGTGCCGCCGGAGGGGCTCGACGGCGTGATCGTGCGGCTCTCTGGCCGACAGCTCGCCACGATGTCCGGACGAATGTTCACCAGCCGCGGCGCACCCGCGGTCGGCGCGCTCGTGTGGCTCATGCGCGGCGCGAGCCCCCTGCCGGTCTGCCAGGCGACCGTAGACGCAGACGGCTGGTTCCGGGCCGCCCACTGCACCGCCGCACCGGAGCGGCTGATCGCGTCGTATGCCGAACACGCACCGCTGCTCGTCGACCTCGGCGGGGATCTGGAGCCGCGCGACTGGGAGCTCCCGCTCGGAGGCGAGATCGAGGTGCTCAGCCAGCGAAACCCGGTCGTGGTCTCCGTCGAATCGCTCGCAAACATCCCGGCTGCGCACTGGCTCCCTCCCCAGCTGAGCCTCCAGCGGTGGAGCCGCGAGCGCCTTCGGCACGTCGCCGCCGGTGGGTATCGCGTGCGCTGCGCGTCCGATGGCTACGACGACGGCGTCGTGACCGTAACCGTCGCCGACGGAGCGCGAGTCGAAGCGCTGTGCCCCGCGCCCGTCCGGATGGTGGAGTTCCCGCTCGTCGTCGTCGACCCGCAAGGGGCGCCAGTCGCCAACGCGGTCGTCTGGGTCGATCGGACCGACCCTCCGCTGCGCACGGTCACCGATTCGACCGGGCGCGTCCTGGTCCGGTCGCGCCCCGGCATTTGGCTCGACGGCGAGGCGATGCACGAGTCGTGGGGGCGCGGCTTTCTCCGATTCTATGCGTTCTACGAGGCACAGACGGATCCACCCCGGATCGTCCTCGACCAGCGGATCGGCGGCGACGATCCCGCCGCGATGATCGAGCTGCTGGCCGGGTGGGGGGTCGACGTCGCCGCTGACGGTCGCTCGATCGTCGTCGCCGGAGTTCGCGACCAGACCCCGG
Organism: Myxococcales bacterium; assembly: GCA_020633625.1. Classification (GTDB taxonomy): domain Bacteria; phylum Myxococcota_A; class Bradymonadia; order REDH01; family REDH01; genus JACKDJ01. The sequence goes on along the minus strand of JACKDJ010000041.1, from coordinate 10,381 downwards.
CTGCGGGTACCGGGATTCGACGTCTGGACCAGCTCCTGTGGGCGCGCCCGATCAACGAGTTCAGGCTCAGCGTCGGGGCGCGTCGCGACGGAGACCTGCTCACCTACGAGCTCGTTCGGGAGCCGCAGTGACAGCGCGGATCGGAATCCTTCTGGTCGGGACCGAGCTGCTAACAGCCAAGGTAACCGACACCAACGGTCGCCACGCCATCGAGCGGATCTGCGCCGCCGGGCACGCCGTCACCGAGCTCCGCGTCATCCACGACGACCCAGAGACCATCGGTCGCGCGCTGCTTGAGCTGCGCGCCGGCAACGACATCGTCATCACGTCCGGGGGCGTCGGCCCGACCCACGACGACCTGACGCTCGCAGCCGTCGGCGCTGCTCTCGGGCGACCGATGGTGCGGGATGCCGGCCTGCAGGCGCTCGTCGACAAGGCGTTTGGTCGCGATCCCGACGCCGCCGCCGTGTGGTCGCGCATGGCGGTGGTGCCCGAGGGAGCGAGGCTCGACTTTGCAGAGGGGCTGCGGTGGCCCATCTACGCCGTCGACAACGTCTACTGTCTCCCGGGCGTTCCCTCGCTGTTCGTACGGCAGCTCGACATCGTCGTGCAGTCGCTCGGCGTCGCAACCCCTCGCGCGCTGACCGTCGTCTACCTCAGCATCGACGAGGGGAGGGTGGCGCATCGCCTCGAACAGGCGGTCGCCGCCTATCCCGATGTCGCGTTTGGATCGTACCCGATCTTCGGCGCGCCGCCGGTAGTGACCCGCATCACGGTCGACGCACAGGACGCACAGCGCGTCGCCGAGGCCGCCGCGTTTCTGGCCGACAAGTTTGGCGACGACGTCGTCGAGGTCGTGACCGGCGAGCGCCAGCTCCGCGGCTGAGCCCATCCAGAGCCGCCACCGGAGTCGTTTGGTCCCCCCGGCGGAATGTCAGGCGTCGCCGGCGAGGCTCGCTCCGGTTCGGTCGAGGTACAGCTCCGTGAGCGTCGCGTAGCGAGACGGGATTAGCGCCGCGAGCTCTGCCCGTGTGTGGTCACCCACGCAGCGCCCGGCGCGCATCACCACGACTCGGTCGGCGATCTGCGCTACGTGATCGAGGATGTGGCTCGACAGCAAGACCGCGCCGCCTCGGTCGCAGTAGGCGCGCAGCTCGCGCCCCAGCGCGGCGGTCGACTCTGGGTCGAGCCCTGTGAACGACTCGTCGAGGACGACGACCGGCGGGCTCGGCAGCAGCGCCATCGCGACGGCGAGGCGCCGCTTCATGCCACCCGAGTAGTGCCGGACGAGGCGATCGCCAACGGCGGCGAGTCCGACGCGCCCGAGCCACGCCGCGGCCGCCTCTTCGACGCCGGCGACCCCGCGCAGCGTCGCCACCAGCCGCAGGCTCTCCACGCCGCTCAGATACTCGAACACGTCGAGCTCCTGCGGGGTGAGACCACACAAGCGCTTGGCGGTCGCAGCGTCGGGCACGGCCGCGCCGTCTACGCGCACCGCCCCTGCGTCGGCGAGCTGCAGCCCTCCGAGAATGCGCATCGTGGTCGACTTGCCCGCACCGTTCGGACCGATCAGGCAGGCGAGCTCACCTGCCTGCACCGAGAACGTAAGCCGGTCGACCGCCGCGTGGGTGCCGTACCGCTTCTCGAGTGAGTCAACCTCGAGCCGCGCGGGTGGGTGCTCCGTCGTCATCTCTTCTCTCGCCCGTTGACCAGTTGATAGAGCGCCGACGCTCCGGCCAGCATGAGGCCCGCGGCCGCCGCGGCAGCGACCGCCGGACCGGCCTGCGCCACCCCGACCGCGCAGGCGGTCGCCGCCGCGCCCGTCAGCACGACCGCTCGCTCGGAACCAGTTCGGGAGAGCGCGACGACGCTCCCTGTGACAGCCGCGAGGATCGACACCGCCGCGTTACCCGCCTGCGACCCCGCGGCGAGGCTGCCGAGCAGAAGAGGCGCTGCGTGACGGATGAGCTCCCTCGCGGCCGCAGCGCGGCGTGCGACCTGCGCTCCGTCGCTGTCCAGCAGCGCAGCCGCACCAAACAATGAGTAGCCCGGGAGCCGCGACGCGCGACGCAGCGGCGCAACCGCGACGAGGATCCACGCGGCGCCGAGCGCACCGACGGCGTCTGGCGCGATCCGGGCGCTGCCCCCGGCGAGCGCCAGCGCCGACAGCCCGGCGACGATCCACGTCGCGGCGGTGAGCGTCGGCGACGCGCGCTCGAGCTGAACGCGGAGGGCGGTATACAGCGGCTGCGCCTGTGGAGGGAGGCGGCGCGCGATGCTGTCGGGGCCCGGCCAGGCGGCGACATCGGCGGGAGAGGCGAGCGGCAGCAGATCCGCCTCGCGCACCGACGCCCCGATCTCGTCCCACCGTTTGGAGCACGCTCGAAGCGCGGCCACCAGCGCGGCGGCCGTCGCCGCGACCGGCAGGCCGACGGCGAGTGACGCCGCACGAGTCCACTCGGCGTGCGCTTCGGTGGCGAGCGACCGCAGCGGCTCCTCGAGCCCGAGCTTCGCGAGCAGGAGCGCGGCGGCCGACGCAGCAAACGCCAGGCCCGGCGCGAGCTGGAGGACGGAGTGGCTGGGCGTCGCGGTGACCCCGCGGCTGGCGCGGCCGGTCCTATCCTGCAGCGTCGACGTCAACGCGAGGAGCTGGCCCGCGAAAGCGATGGTCGGGACGAGGACGGCGGCGAGCGCGACCAGCGCGAGGCCAGCCACGACGCCCCCGCGCTCGATGCCGCGCGTCGCGACCCTGAGCGCTGGAAGGAGCAGGCTGGCGGCCATCGCGAACGCCAGCGCCCCCTCGCGGAGCCCCGCGTGGAGCCGGTCCACCGCCGCCGCCACCGGGTGCAGGGGAAGACCAGCCAGCGCCCGCGCGTCGGGCGCGCGAAACAGCAGGTCCAGGACGCGAAACGTGCTCACCGACGCCGCGAGCAGCGACGCGACGAGCGCCGTCTCGAGAGGCCACCCGCCCCAGTGTGTGACGGCGCCGCTGCGAGTGGGGCCGAGCGCGCCGGGGAGCAGCGCCTGGCCGAGCGCGATGCCCGCGAGCACCGCCACCGACACCCGCACCCGCGCCGGTGTGGTCGAGGTGGCCGCGGCACGCCCCCGGGCTGCGATGACGAGCGCGGCGCGCGTCTGTGAGAACGACGGGGCCCGCCCCGCTGCCGGCGTCATTCCCCGAGCGTCGGGATCTCGGGCGCCGCGACCGGCGCGAACGCCTCCGGCTCCTGGCGAGTCACCGCGTGGGGAGCGAATGGGTGGACGTAGATCGGCGCCGGGGAACCGCGGCGCCCCATGATCGCGTCGAGCTCGCGGTCGATGATGTCGAGGCGGTGCTGGGCGGTGTCCGCCAGGGGGCTGTGCGGGTGCAGCTCCAGAAACTCGCGAAAGAGCTGACTCGCGCCGTCGTAGTCGCCGCGGGCGTAGCTGAGCTCCGCGTGCTCGAAGAGGGTCGTCTCTTCGGGCGACTGCAGCTCGCACGCGCTCGTCGCGAAGACCGCGAGCGCCGCGAGGACGACGACGCCGAGCCGAGAATTCGGCATCGGTCGCGTCGCGGTTCCCGCCGCCATGTGCCGATGGGACGGCATCGAGGGGTACTCTTCCTGTGGTAACGCGGCGGGCACCTTGTTATAGGCCCGCGTCGCAGCGGCCGCTGCGCAGTCGTCATCGGTGTTCTTCGTGCAGCCTAGCGATCATTTCAAGTCCGGCACCGTCGCGATCGTCGGCCGCCCCAACGTCGGGAAGTCGACGCTCCTCAACGCCGTGCTCGGCATGAAGCTGTCGATCGCGACATCGAAGCCGCAGACGACGCGCAACCGGATCCTCGGCATCCACACCATCGAGGGCGTCGGACAGATCGTCTTCGTCGACACGCCCGGCATCCACGCGGCGCGCTCGCGACTGAACAAGGCGATGGTCGACGCGGCGTTCGCCGCGGCCGGCGAGACCGACGCGATCGCGTGGGTCGTCGACGCGCCGTCCCTCGGCGGACCCGACCGCCCGGTGATCTGGGGCGACGACGCAACGATCCTCGAGCGCCTGCCCGAGGGGCCGCCCGTGGTGCTGGTGCTGAACAAGATCGACAAGCTCGCTCGCCGCTCGGACCTGCTACCGCTCCTCGCGCGCCTGGGCGAGCTGCAGCGCTTCGCCGCGATCGTTCCGGTGTCGGCGCTGCGCGGAGTCGCCGTCGACGGGTTCGTGGACGCCGTGTTCGACCAGCTCGAGCCCGGTGAGGCCCTGTTCCCTGAAGACATGGTGACCGACCGCGCCGAGCGGTTCATCGCGGCCGAGTGGATCCGAGAGCAGGTGCTTCAGCAGACGTCGGCGGAGGTCCCCTACAGCGTCGCCGTCGAGATCGAGGACTTCATCGACGGAGCCGACGGGATCCTGCACGTCCACGCGACCATCCACGTCGAGCGCGAGTCGCAGAAGGGAATCCTGATCGGCAAAGGCGGCGCGAAGCTGCGTGACATCGGCACCGCCGCGCGGAAGGAACTCGAGGCGTTCTTCGCCAAGAAGGTCGACCTGCGCACGCGCGTCCACGTCGAGTCCGGGTGGAGCGACACCGACGCAGGGTTGACGCGCTTCGGCTACGGCGAGGACGAGCTGTGAGCGAAGAAGAAGACACCTGGGACGACGACGCGTCCGACGATGACGCGGCCGACGCGGCCGATGCCCCCGCCGACCTGGACCCGACCGACGACGGCGGCGCACCGCTGATCGCGATCGTCGGCCGCCCGAACGTCGGGAAGTCGCGCCTGTTCAACCGCATGACAGGCACGCAGTTCGCGATCGTCGAAGACATGCCCGGCGTCACACGCGACCGGCAATACGGCGACGGCCGCTGGGGCCGTCGCCGCTACCAGGTCGTCGACACGGGCGGATTTGAGCCCGAGAGCCGCGACGAGCTTCTGCGGCAGATGCGCGAGCAGGCCAGACTCGCGATCGAGGAGGCCGACGTCATCCTGTTTCTCGTCGACGGGATGTCCGGACTCGTCCCTGCGGACGCCGAGATCGCGCACATGCTCCGCGAGACGCGGAAGCCGGTGTTCACGGTCGTGAACAAGATCGACGGCGACCGACACGAAGCAAACGTGCCGGAGTTCTACGCGCTCGGCGCAGAACACTTGTTTGCGCTGTCTGCCGAGCACGGGCGCAACTACGCAGACCTGATGGACGCCGTCACGGAGGGCTTCCGTGAGGGCGGCGATCGCGTCGTCGAAGAGGACCGCGTTCGCGTGGCGGTCGTCGGCAAGCCAAACGCCGGAAAGTCGAGCCTGATCAACCGCATGCTCGGCGAAGACCGCCTGCTCACCTCCGACATCCCGGGCACCACCCGCGACGCGATCAACACACACGTCGAGTTCGAAGGGCGACGCTACCTCTTCATCGACACCGCCGGCGTGCGCCGAAAGCGGTCGATCTCGATGACGGTCGAGAAGTACAGCGTCGTCCAGGCGTTCAAGGCCGTCGATCGCGCAGACGTCGTTCTCTACGTCCTCGACGCGACCGAGCCGATCTCCGGACAGGACCAGCGCCTCGCCGGGCTCGTCGCAGACAAGGGGAGGGGGCTCGTCATCCTCCTCAACAAGTGGGACATCGTCGAGAAGGACCACCGCACCGCCGACGAGGTCATCAAGCAGGTCCGCGAGGAGTTCAAGTTCCACCCGAACGCCCCCGTCATCACGATCTCCGCGCTCACCGGCCAGCGCGCGCACCGGATCCTCCCCGCCGTCGACGCCGTCTTCGCGCAGTTCACGCGTCGCATCGGGACGGGCGAGCTCAACCGCTGGGTCGAGGCGACGCTGAAGCGCAACCCGCCCAAGAGCACGACCGGCCAGCGCCTGAAGATCTACTACGTCTCCCAGGTCGCCACGCGACCGCCGACGTTCATGTTCGTCGTCAATCAGCCCGACGCCGTCCACTTCTCCTACCAGCGCTACCTCGTAAACGCCCTCCGCGACGCCTACGGCTTCGAGGGCGTACCCGTGAAGGTCTTCTTCCGCGCTCGCGGAAAGCGCGAAGACGCCGCACACACCTGACCGCCAAGAGCGACCATGTCTGACGACACCAAGAACTTTGTCCGAGCGTTCAAGGCCGGCGACGTCGACGCAGCCCACAAGGCGCTCGCCGCAGGCTCCGTCGAGCTCTCCGGCGCCACGTTCGCAGGCGTCACCACCGGAGGATTCGACCTCCGTCAGCTCGACCTGAGCAACCTCGAGCTCGAGGACTGTGTGCTCACGTCGGTTCGACTCGACGAGGCCGACCTCTCCGGCGCCTATCTGCACGGGTCTACCCTCATCGACTGCTCGCTCGTCGAGACGAACCTCGAGGGCGCCTCGTTCGAGGGCTGCGTTCTGCGGCGCGTCGATCTCACTGGCGCGCAGCTTGCGTCGACCGAGTGGACCGGTGTCGAGCTCCACGACTGCCGCGTCGTCGGTGTCGTCCTCGACGAGGTCACGATGGAGTCCGTGACCGTCACCGGCGGCCTGCTGCAGGACGTCCGCGGCGCCGAGGCGACCCTCAACGGCGTCGTCATCCGAGACGCGACCGTCGAGGGATTCGACACGAGTGAGATGGAGCTCGCCGCGTGTACGGCAAACACGACGCCGCTCCCGAAGGGATTTACGGCGCTCTCGGGTCGGCGCACGCGCATCGGGTGACGGTGTGTGACCGGCGCGCAGCGCACGCCGGTCACACGGTCGGTCTAGCCGCGCGCCTCCGCGTCAGTAGGCGGAGCCGTGCTCGACCTGCTCGTCGTCGTCCTCGGTCGACCACTCGATCTTCTTCAGCGTGACGTCGAACTCGCGGGTCTCGACCTTCTTCAGTAGCAGCGCCCGGAGCTCGTCGAGGGTCACGCTCCCCTGGTCGCCGCCCTGGTACGTACGCAGCGCGAAGGTCCCCGCCTCGAGCTCCTTTGCTCCGACGACCAGCATGTGTGGAACCTTGGCCAGCTCCGCCTCGCGGATCTTGTAGCCGAGCTTCTCGGACCGGTCGTCGACCTCGACGCGCAACCCGGCGTCGAGCAGGACGCGAGCGGCGTCGTGACACGCCGCCGCGCACGCGTCGTTGATCGGCAGGAAGATCGCCTGCACCGGCGCCAGCCAGGTCGGGAACGCACCGGCCACGTGCTCGACGAGGATGCCGATGAACCGCTCCAGGCTGCCGAACAGGGCGCGGTGGACGACGATCGGGGTCTTCGCCTCGTTGTCGGCTGCGGTGTAGGCGAGCTCGAAGCGGCGCGGGAGCTGGAAGTCGAGCTGGATGGTCGCGCACTGCCACTTGCGGCCGAGCGAGTCGAGCACGTCGAAGTCGATCTTCGGTCCGTAGAACGCGCCGTCGCCCTCGTTGACTCGGTACTCGAGCCCGTGCGCGGTCAAAGCGCTCGCGAGCGCCGCCTCCGCACGATCCCACAGCGCCGGCTCGCCCATGAAGTCGGCAGGGCGGGTCGAGAGCTTCACCTGGTAGGTGAGGTCGAACAGCCCGTACACGTGGTCGATCATCGAGACGACGTTCCCGATCTCCTGCTCGATTTGCTCCTCGGTGCAGAAGATGTGGCTGTCGTCTTGAGTGAACTGACGCACGCGGAACACACCGTTCAGCGCCCCCGACAGCTCGTTGCGGTGCAGCGTCTGGAACTCTGCCACGCGCAGCGGCAGCTCGCGGTACGAGTGCTTGCGCCGCTTGTAGAACATCATCGTGTCGGGACAGTTCATCGGCTTGACGCAGAAGGTCTCGCCCTCTGACTCGAGCTTGAACATGTGCTCGTTGTAGTGGTCCCAGTGCCCGGAGGTCTCGAAGAGCGACTTGCTGTAGATCAGCGGATTGCAGATCTCGACGTAGCCGTTCGCCTTGTGCAGCTCGAGCGACATGCGCTTGAGCTCCGAGTAGATGGTCCAGCCCTTCGGGTGCCAGAACACCGCGCCGGGCGAGATCTTCTGGAAGCTGAACAGGTCGAGCTCGCGCGCCAGCTTGCGGTGGTCGCGCTTCTTCGCCTCTTCGAGCAGCTCGAGGTGCGCCGCCAGGTCGGTCTTGTTCTTCCAGGCGGTCCCGTAGACGCGCTGCAGCATCGGCCGGTCAGAGTCGCCTCGCCAGTACGCGCCGGCGACCTTGAGCAGCTTGAACGCCTTGCACGCGCCGGTCCGCGGCGCGTGCGGCCCCGCGCACAGGTCCACGAACGGCCCGTTCTTGTAGAACCGAACCTCCGTCTCGCCCGCCGCCGCCAGGTCGCGGATCAGCTCGATCTTGTACGGCTGGTCACGCTGCTCGAAGTACGCGATCGCCTCGTCGACGGACGAGGTCCAGGTCTCGAACGCGTCGTTCGCCTTCACGTGCTTCGCCATCCGAGCCTCGATGTCTTCGAGGTCGTCTGGCGTCAGCGCGCGGGGCAGGTCGAAGTCGTAGTAGAAGCCGTTCTCGATCGGCGGACCGATCGCCAGCTTCGCCTCGGGGAACACCTCGAGCACCGCCGTCGCAAGCACGTGCGACGCCGAGTGGCGGATGCGCCACAGGCGCTCCGCGTTCGAGAGCTCCGACTTCTCTTCTCCCATCTCGCTCATCTCTGCCTCTCTCTGTATGTCGCCTCGGCCCTACCGACTGGCCGAACGGAGCTCGGACCGCCCGAGCAGACGGAGCGGCTACACCTTCCGATCGGGCCGCGCAAGTCCGGATGCCGAGCGACGTCGCGACGCCTCCCCACGACGGCGCGGCGGCCGCGGTGCGTCGACGGTCGTCCCGCGACGACCCTACTCCACCGCTAGCAGCCCGCCGCTCAGCAGCCGCGCCGCCGGCAGCGTCGGTCCGGCGAGCTCCGCGCCGTCCAGAGACCAGCGACCCGCGAGCTCGTCCGTCGGAACGTCCGCCCGCTCGATTACCAGCCACCGCGTCCCCGGCGCCTCGTCGGCGCGACTCACGTCTACTTCGGCGCGGTCGAAGCCCGGCACCCCGAGCGTATACTCGGCGCCGCCGGCCGCGACCGGGTAGATCCCGAGCTCCGACAGGACGAGCCACGCCGACGTCGAGCCCGCGTCGTCGTTGCCCGGGAGCCCGTTCCTGCCGACGCCGTAGTGGCGCGCGAGCGTCTCCTCGACCCGCCGCGCCGTGCCCGCCCAGTCACCCGCGTGAGAATACAAATACGGTATGTGAAAGCTCGGCTGATTGGTTGGATCGAAGTATCCCCGATCGAAGAACTCGTCGAGTCGCGCGATGAACGCCTCACGGCCGCCCATCAGCTCGATGAGGCCAGGGATGTCGTGCGGAACGAAGAACGAGAACACCCACGCGGACGCCTCGACGAAGTCGTTGGTGTCTGCCGTCGAGGTCGGGTCGAACGGCTCGACCCAGCTCCCGTCTGCGTTCACGCCGCGCATGAACCCAACAGACCCGTCCCAGTGACGACGCCACGAGGCAGAGCGGTCAGCCGGGTCCCAACTCCAACCGGACTGCACCCCGGCCGCTTCGGCTGTTTGCTCCAGGCGCGCGGCAGCCCAATCCGCGAACGCGAACTCAAGCGTCAGCGACGCCGACTGCGTCGGGTCGCACTCGTGCGAGACGAACCCGTTGGCGATGTACTCCGGGAGGGTGCCGAGCCCGAGGTAGCCGCACAGCCCCGACGGGAACGGGTTGGAGTCGGCGGTCGACGTGTGTGCGACCGCCTCGAGCAGCAGCGGAAGATCGACGCCTTCGGGGTCGATCTCGGCGATCTCCGCCAGCGCAGACACCTGCGGGTTGCCCGTCATCACCCGCGAGTAGCCAGCCGCAAACCAGGGGCACTTTGGAAGCCACCCGCCCTGTCGGTAGGCGTGGAGCAGCGACCACGCCTGGTCGCGTGCGACCTCGGGCTCGATGAGCGTGCGCAGCGGGACGCTCGTGCGATAGGTGTCCCACATGCACCAGTCGTCGCTGAGATACCGGCCCGGGGCGTCGAACACCTCGACCTCGCCGCCCCACGCGCTCGCGAAGCGCCCGCCCAGCTCCGTACCATCGGCCGGCTGCATCGCCGCGTGGTAGAGCGACGTGTAGAACCGCGTCTTTCGCTCGTCGTCGCCCCCGCGCACACGCACGCGGTTCAGCACCCGGTTCCAGGCGTCGTCGGCCATCGCGCGCAGGTCGTCATACGACGCGGTCTCGACCTCGGCGAGCGACGCCGCGGCCGAGCCCACGTCGATCAGCGAGAGCGCGACGCGAACCTCGATCTCGTCGACGTCGTCGGGGTACTCGAGGGCGGCGATCAGGTCGCGCGCCGACAGCGGCTCGTCGCCCTCCAGGTCGGCGGACTCGCCGGTGCGCCACGCGCGGTGGCCGGTCGGCGGCGGCGATGTGGTGATCGCGTAGTAGACGGCGAGTCGCCCGGTCGAGCCGTCGCCCACCAGCGCGCCGACCC
>JACKDJ010000040.1 GCA_020633625.1 Myxococcales bacterium | reverse complement strand
CTGACGTTCGTCAGATCGACGGGCGCCCGATCCCGATGCGACTCGCGATCGTTCCCCACTACGCGCCCGGCGAGTCCACGACGGTCACCTACTCGACCCTCGAGCTGGGCGCGCCCGTCGACGAGACCCTGTTCTCGCAGCGCGGCCTCCGCCGCGTCGCGCAGGGCCAGTGATCACACGCATCGCGCTGCGAAACCTCCAGCGGAACCGCTGGCGGTCTGCGCTGACGGCGGGCGGCATCGCGCTCGCCGTCGCGATGCTCGTCTGGACCAAGGCGTGGATCGACACGTTCGAGCGCGACATGATCCGAGCAGCGACCGCCGTCGAAACCGGCCAGATCCAGCTCCACACCGAGGCGTACGGTCAGCGACACTCGATCTACGCGTCGTTCGCTGTCGACGATGCTCTGCTCCAGACCGTGGACCGTGTCGCGGGCGTCGCCGCGGCCGCGCCTCGCACGTACGCGTTTGGGCTCGTTGGCAACGAGACCCGGTCGCAGGTCGGGCGCCTCGTCGGCGTCGACCCGCGTCGCGAGGCGGCCGCGACGCTCGTCGACGACGCGCTCGTCGATGGGCGGTGGCTGTCCGAGGAGCCGGCGGCCGAAGGGGCACGGGAGGCGGTCGTCGGACACCAGCTCGCGGCGCAGCTCGGCGTCGGAGTCGGAGATGAGCTCGTCGTCTTTCTTCAGGCTGCCGACGGCAGCCTCGGCAACGACCTCGTGACCATCGTCGGGACGGTGAAGACCGCGAACTCGTCGGTCGACCGCAGCTCCGTGTACCTGCACCGAGACGATCTCGCGTACGACGCCGCCCTCGATGGGCGGGCCCATGAGCTCGTCGTGTCGGTCCGCGACCTCGGCGCCGTCGACACGGTCGCCGCTGCGCTCCGCGCCGCGGTCCCACCCACGGAAGAAGGTCCGATCGTCACGACGTGGCGGGAGACGATGGCGGACCTCTACGCGATGCTCCAGACGAACCAGTCGTCGATGTGGATCACGTACCTGCTCGTCTACGCGATCGCCGCGCTCGGGCTGCTGAACACACAGCGGATGAGCGCGCTCGAGCGGAGCCGCGAGTTTGGCGTTCTGATGGCGATCGGGATGAAGCCGGCGAGGATCGGCCGCATGCTCGTCGTCGAGACGCTGCTGCTCACCGCCGTCGGGGCGCTCGCGGGCGTCGCGCTCGGGGGAGGGCTCGCGCTGTACCACTCGAAGTTCGGGCTCGACATGGGCGCCTTTACGAGCCGCGGCGGTGAGCTCTCGTTCATGGGCGTCGCGTTCTCGCGGCGCATCTTCTTCGAGGTCAGCGCCGAAGCTCTTCTGGAGCCTGCGGCCGTGATCCTCGCGGTCGCGCTGGCGTGCGGTCTCGTCCCGGCGCGGCGCGCGGCGAAGCTCGACCCGATGACGGCCATCGCAGGGAGGACGTGATGGGGATCCTCGCGTGGCGCAACCTCTGGAGAAACCGCGGGCGGACGCTGATCGTCGTCTCGGCGATAGCCCTCAGCCTCGGGCTGATGCTCGTCTCGTATGGGATGACTCTCGACCGCAACGTCAAGATGATGCAGGCCGCCGTCCGAAGCGCCGGCGGCAACGTGCTGGTACACGCCGACGGATATTGGGACGCCAGGACGAGCGACCTGCAGATGCCCGGCGGCGACGCGATCGCAGACCGGGTCGCCGCGATCCCGGGAGTCTCTGGCGTGATCCGGCGCGTCATCATCAGCGGGCTGCTGACTTCGACGCACGGCGGCGAAGGCGCGCAGATCATGGGGGTCGACCTCGAGGGCGAGGCGCAGGTCTATGACTTTCGCCCGCGGCTCGTGACGGGACAGTTCTTCACCGCCGACGACGAGACCCCGCTGGTGCTCGGCGACGGGCTCGCGGAGCTGCTCGACGTCGAGGTCGGCGACCGCGTCGTCCTGACCGCGACGGGGCCCGACGGCGAGGTCGCCCGGGCGCTGTTCCACGTCACCGGGACGCTGCACACGGGCGTCTCGATGATCGACGACAGCCTCGGACTCACCACCGTCGGCGCGGCCCGCGCGGCGCTTGCCATGGACACGCACCTGACCCAGATAGGCGTGCTGCTGACGGACGACGACCGCCGCGACGAGGTGGACCGCGCGATCGCCGCGGCGCTCGACGACCTGCCGGCGCAGGTCGAGGTGCTGACGTGGGACGAGGCGATCCCGGATCTGCTCGGCTTCGTCGAGATCGACGAGAAGTTCGCGGTGGTCTACACGGTCGTGATTGGTTTGGTCGTCGCGTTTGGGATCGCGAACACGCTCCTGATGATGGTGATGGAGCGGATCCGCGAGCTCGGCATGCTCAACGCGATCGGCATGGGACCGCGGCGCGTTGCCATCCTCGTCTTGCTCGAGACGGTCCTGCTCGCGGTCGTCGCCGTCACTGTCGGCTTCGCGCTCGGGTTCGCCGGGCACCTCGCGCTGGTGCACTGGGGGCTCGACCTGAGCAAGCTCAGCGGGGGCGAGATGGACATCGCCGGCGTGTCGATGAACGACACGATCATCCGGAGCCAGTTCGACGCGCTGCGCTGGGGTGCGGCGACGGGAGTGGTCGTGCTCGTGATCCTCGCGAGCTCTCTCTATCCGGCGTGGCGAGCGATGCGGCTCGACCCCGTCGAGGCGATGCGGACATACGAATGAAGACCCTCATCACGACAGTTGGCCTCGCGCGCACCTATCGGCAGGGCAGCGTCGACGTGCACGCGCTGCGGGGCGTCGACCTCGAGGTTGGCGAGGGCGAGTTCAGCGCGCTCGCCGGTCCGTCGGGCTCCGGCAAGACGACCCTGCTGAACCTGATCGGGTGCCTCGACACCCCCACATCCGGCATCGTGACGGTGGCCGGGCGCGACGTCACACGACTCGGGAAGAACGCTGCGGCCGCGTTTCGGCTCGAGCACATCGGCTTCGTCTTCCAGGCCTACAATCTCGTCCCGGTGCTGACGGCGTTCGAGAACGCCGAGTTCACGCTCATGCTCAAAGGCGTCGCGGCCGCCGAGCGGCGCCGCATCGTTACGCCGCTCCTGGAACGCGTCGGCCTCGGCGGACTGGAGCAGCGCCGGCCCCACGAGCTCTCGGGCGGACAACAACAGCGCGTCGCGGTAGTGCGCGCGATCGCGTCGACGCCGTCGATCGTTCTCGCCGACGAGCCGACCGCGAACCTCGACACCGAGACGTCGGTTGGTCTGCTCGACCTCATGCTCGACCTCAATCGCGAGCACGGAGTCACGTTCTTGTTCTCGACGCACGACCCGACCGTCATCGGCAGGGCGCGCCGCATCGTACGGCTCGACAGCGGCCATATCGTCGGGGAGGAGCGCCCCGATTCGAAGGGATGAGACCAGCACGCGTCGCGTCGAGGCCGCGCCACCTCGGCGTGCTCGTCGCAACGTTCGTGGCTCTGACGGGCGCGTCCGCGCGGGCCGACGTCACTCTGGTCGACCGCGACCACGGGGGGCTCACGCTCGGGGGATACGTCCGCGCCGTCGAGAGCGTGCAGTCCTGGCGACGGATCGACCTCGCCGATCTGGTGCTGTCGGACCCGCTCGTTGGGCAGACCGCCGGCGTCGCGCGGCTCGAGTGGACCGCGCAGGCCGGTGAACTTCTCACCCTCGACCTGCACCAGCGCATCGCTTTGACTACGTCGAGTCAGAGCAACGACCTCCTCGAGCTCGGCGGCGTAGGCGTCGGGGTGTCGCGACGACCCGAGCGGAACGTGGACCTCTCGACCGACCTGATCGACGGCAATGGCCTGCGCGCCGAACACGACATCGACCGCCTGTCTGCGCGACTCTACCTGCGCCACGTCGACCTCTACGTCGGACGCCAGGCGGTGGGCTGGGGCAGCGCAGTGTTGTTTGCCGTGGCCGACCTCTGGACGCAGTTCTCCCCGTTCGAGCTCGACACGGCCGAGAAGGCCGGCGTCGATGCTGTACGCGCGATCGCGGCACCGACCGACAACGTGGAGCTCGAGGCAATCGTCGTCGACCGAGGGGACGTCGAAGACATCGGCGTCGGCGTCCGCACAACGCTGTACCGGCCGCACGGCGATGTTTGGTTTGCAGCAGCGAAGTCCTGGCAGGAGGTCCTCGCGATGGGCGGCTGGAGTCGGGATCTCTCTACCGTCACGCTGCGCGGCGACGCCGTGTTGCCGCTCGACTACGACTCCGTCGAGCTGCAAGCGCCGCGAGTCACCGTCGGGCTCGACTACTTTCGCGAGCGCGGGTTCGTGACGGTCGAGTACCACCTCGACGGCGAGGGAGCGGTGACGCCCGAGGGCTACGCCGACCGCGCGGCATCGGCGCAGGTCGCGCGCGGGGAGGTGTACCTGCTCGGTCGCCACTACGTTGGCGTAACCGCGGGAATCAAGCCGACCTCGCCGACCACGCTCGCGCTCACCACGCTGGTCAATGTGGCCGATCCGAGCGCCGTGTTCGCGCCGTCGTTCCTATGGCAGGCCGGAGAGGCCGTCGATCTGACGCTGGGCGCGTACGTGCCCGTCGGGGCAACGCCCAAGCTCGCAGCGCCGCTCGGCGTGTCGATCGAGAGCGAGCTCGGTTCGGCGCCGGTGACGGTCTATGGGGGCCTGGCGCTATACTACTGACGCAGCGAGCGGTGCACCGGCGGACCGGTGACCCGACCGCCCGACCAGCGCGTTCGCCGTTCCTGTCGCGTGGGCCTCGTGCTACTCTGGAGTACCCCCAGTGGTGGTCTCCATGTTGCACCGTCAGTGTCTGATCGCCTTCGCGCCGCTCGTCGTTGCGGTCCTCTCGGCGTGCAACCAGCAGAGCGTGTTCCCGTACTACTTCGGCGCTGATACCGGCGGCGACGCCTCCGATACCGCTGGTCTCGACTCTTCGAGCGACGGGAGCGGCGCAGACGCCGAGTCCGATGGTTCGGGTCTACCGGACGCAGAGGCGGATTCGTCGGTCGACGTCGAGGTGGATGGCGGCGCGCTCGACGATGCTCCGGATGGCACCGACGATGTCGCCGCGGACTCCGATGCGGACGTCGACGTGGGACCGGAGGTCGGCGCCGATGCCGATGTCAGCGAGCTCGACGCGGTGGACGCTGACGTGCGCGATGCCGACGCGGACGCAGATGCGGACGTCCGTGACGCCGATGCCGATGCCGACGCCGATGTCCGTGATGCGGATGCCGATGCGGACGTCGACGCCAGAGACGCCGACGCGGACGCCGATGCCGACGCAGACGTCCGGGATGCCGACGCGGACGTTGACACCGGGCCGGCGGACCCGTGCGCGACGGGCGGACACGCTGGCTGCTCCTTCTTCGCGGTCGACCTGCCAAACTACGGGCAGGCCGGGATCGACCCGTTCGGGCTCGAGATCCTGAATCCGGGCACGACGGCGGCCGTCGTGACGGTCGTTCCACCGTCCGGCGGGCCTACCGAGTACACGGTCGCCGCCGGCGCAGTGCAGGCGGTCTCTCTCGGGTCGCTGGGCATCGGCACGTCGCCGCTCGCGACGACGGCGACGCGCGTGGCGTCGAGCCGGCCCGTGATCGTCGCGCAGGCCAACCCGACGGTCTTCGCGGGGTACTCCTCCGACGCGTCGCTGCTGCTCCCGTACCCCGCGCTGGGAACACACTACGTGGTCTCCTCGTGGCCGACGCGCGACAGCACCTCGTTCCAGCTCAAGAGCTTCGTCGCGATTGTCGGCGCGACCGGGGGCTCCGTCGATGTCAACGTGAGGGTGCCGTACGCAGCGCGCGTCGACGTCTCCGGCAGCGTCGGTGCCGGCGAGACGGTGACGGCGACGCTGCTCGAGGGCCAGGTCATGTATCTCCAGTCGCTCGCGGCGGGGAGCGATCTGAGCGGCACCGTGGTGACCGCGACGGGGCCCGTCGCGGTGTTCGCGGGTCACGAGTGCGCGAACGTGCCGACGGACGTGTCCTTCTGCGACCACATGGAAGAGCAGCAGCTCCCCGTCGACGCGCTCGGCGCCGAGTACGTGCTGACGCGCTTTCAGGCGCGCGGGACGGAGCCGACCGTGTTCCGGGTCATGGCGACCGAGCCGGGGACGACGCTGACGACCTCGCCGAGCGTGACGACGGCGGGCGCGACGATCCGCCCGGGCGTGCCGTTCGACATCACGACTACGCGCGACTTCGTCCTCACGGCGTCGGCACCGGTCGCAGTGACGGCGATGACGGTGAGCTCGGAGTATCCGGGCGCCGGGTGCGACCGGACATTCGATACTGGCTGCGCGATCCCGGAGGATTCACGCTGCGACGCGGGCGGGTTCGGCGACCCGACCTCGGTCGTGGTTGTCCCGCCGAGTCTGTACCGCACGGAGACGACCGTCCTGGTCGCGTCTGGCTTCCTCGACAACTACATCAACGTCGTCGCGCCGGCCGGCGTGATCCCGACGATCGACGGGATCCCGATGACTTCGGCCGTGCGCGTCGGGGCGTGGGACGTGTTTCGGCAGTCGATCGGGACCGGCGGTCACACGGTGCTGGCGTCGTCGCCGGTAGGTACTGCCGTGTACGGCTACGGGTGCGGCATCTCTTGGGGCTACTTCGGTGGCATCGGCGCACGATGACGCTGAGGTCTGTCGAGCGGTCAGAGCTGGCGCGCGAGGCGGTCGCCGCAGCGCGCGCGGGCGGTGAGGTGGCGCGGCGCGGCTTCGCGGCCGCGAAGTCGGCGGCGCACCACAAGGGCGCCGTCGACCTCGTCACCGAGACCGATCTCGCCGTCGAGGCGCTGATCCGCGAGCGCCTCACCGCGACGACCGGGCTGCCGGTGGTAGGGGAGGAGCGCGGGCGCAGCGGGGCCGAGGGCGGCGCGACCTGGATCGTCGATCCAATCGACGGGACCACGAACTTCGCCCACCGCCACCCTCACTTTGCGGTCAGTATTGGCCTCGTCGACGCCGCCGACGAGCCCGTCCTCGGCGTCGTCTACGCGCCTTTCGCCGACGAGCTGTTCTGGACGGACGGCGACGGGGCGTGGCTGGGCGACGCCGCGCTCGCGCCGATCCGACCGGTTCGGCTGTCGGAGTCGTTGCTCGCTACCGGCTTTCCGTACGATCGGCAGACGAACCCTGACAACAACACGGACCTCGCGACGGCCTTCCTGATGCGGACCCATGGGGTACGTCGAATGGGTGCCGCGGCGCTGGACCTCGCGTGGGTCGCCGCGGGCAGGATCGACGGGTTCTGGGAGCCGCGGCTGAAGCCGTGGGACGTGGCGGCCGGGGTCGCGCTGGTGCGCGCGGTCGGCGGAGAAGTGGTCGATTACCGCGGAGAGCGGCACCGCATCGACGCGCCATCGCTCGTCGCGGCACACGGCGCGCTCCTCGCGGAGATGCTCGACGTGGTGCGCGAGGTCCGTTACCGCTGGGAGGTCGACCTGCCCACGACACGAGCCACCGATGAGTGACGGCGATGACCAGAACACTCCGGCGAATAGCCCGGGCGTGTTCGACCTGCGCGCAAGGCGCGCTGCTCCCGCGCAGCCCCCGCGAGGGGCCACGCCGATCTCGCTCGAGTCGGCGCTGGCAGAGCTCCCGTCGGACCCGCGGCTTCGGACGGGCCGGCCGTCGACCGAGGTGATGTCGCCGCTTGGGGCGAGCGACGGCGACCCTCGGCTCCGTGGCTCCTCCCCCGCCGGTGCCGTGGACGACCCTCGGCTCCGTGGCTCCTCCCCCGCCGGTGCCGTGGACGACCCTCGCCTTCGTGGGTTGTCGCCGAGTCCGACGTTGGTCGCGTCTGCGGCGGATGCCGTGGTCGGACGTCCTCACCCCCGCAACGCCGAACAGGATCCGCGGCTCAGCGGTCACGGCGCGCCGACGGCGACGTCGTGGATGGATGACGAAGCGGCGGCCGTGGCGCAGGACCCGCGGCTGCGTCCGCCACCGCTGGAGCTCGAGCTCGACCGCCCGGCGGCGCGAGCGCGCACCGGCTCCAACCGCAGTCCGCGAACGACCACCGCCGGGGTGCTGCACGTGGGCGGTCGTTCGCGCCCCGGCGATCCAACGACACGCGGTCCGCAGGTCGACCTCGCGCCGTTGCTGGGCGCCACCGTTCGTCTGTGGCTGTTCGCGCTGCTGGTCGCCGCGGTGACGGGCGGCGCGGCCTCGCGGCAGCTCGCAGCCGCGCTCAGCGGCGCGAGTGGAGCAGCGGGGCTCAACGCGACATTCGCCCTGTTCGGCGCCCACCCGGGAGTCCTGGTCTACATGCTCCTGTGCGTCGTCGCCGGCACGGCCGCAGCGTGGTTCGGTGAGCGCGCGACGCGAAAGGCGTGGGCAGGCGGGCTGATCGCGGCGCTCGGCGGGGCCGCGCTGCTGGCGCCATGGGGAGCGCGACACTGGCTTCAGGCGTTCGAGCTCGTCGGCACGCCGATGATGGACCGCGGGCTGGCGCTGCTCGCCGTCCCGAACGTCTCGGACATACCGTGGGCCGCACCGCTCGCGATCGGCGCCGGCTACGCGGCCGGTCGACGAGAAGACTCGCTGCTGGCGTTCGGCGCGGTGGCGCTCGCGCTGTTTGCAGCCTGGCGCATGGACGCCGGTCGCGCCGAGGCGTGGGCGGCCCTCGCGGCTTCGGTAACTCGCGTCGCGGGCGACCCGACCGCGGCCGGGGACGCACTCTCGATCGGGACCTTGCTGATCCACGCACGCGCGCTGGCGGACTTCGCGCTGCTCCTCGCCCCGCTGACCGTGGTCTGGGAGGCCACGAGACGGGGCGCGGGCGCGGCGGTGGTTCGCTGAGCCGCACGCCAACCGGAGACACACATGCTTCTAGCCATCGACCAGGGCACGACCGGGTCGACCGCCGTTCTGCTCACCGAGCAGCTCGATGTAGTCGCGTCGGCCAACCAGGAGTTCCCGCAGATCTTCCCGCACCCGGGCTGGGTCGAGCACAACCCGCAGGCGATCTGGGCCTCCGTTGAGGGGGCAGTCACCGCCGCGTTGACCAAGGCGCGCGTCCCCGCGAGCGCGATCCGGGCGATCGGCATCACCAACCAGCGCGAGACGACCGTCGTCTGGGATCGGGCAAGCGGGCAGCCCATCGCCAACGCGATCGTCTGGCAGTGCCGGCGGACCGCTGACTTCTGCCGCAGCCTGCGCGAGGCGGGACACAGCGACGACGTGCGCGCTCGCACCGGACTCGTGCTCGACCCGTACTTCTCTGGCACGAAGCTCCGCTGGCTCCTCGACAACGTCGAAGGCGCGCGCGCCCGCGCCGCACGGGGAGAGCTGGCGTTCGGGACGATGGACACCTACCTGCTCTGGCGCCTCACCGGCGGGGCCGTGCACGCGACCGACGTGTCGAACGCGTCGCGAACGATGCTGATGAACTTGGCGTCGGCGGAGTGGGACTCGGTGATGATCGAGAGGCTCGGTGTCGAGGCCTCGATGCTCCCCGAGATCCGTGGCAACGCCGAGGTGTTTGGGACCACGAAAGGTGTCGGGTTTCTCCCCGACGGCATCCCGATCGCCGGAATGGCGGGCGACCAGCAGTCGGCGCTGTTCGGCCAGGCTTGCTTCGCGCCGGGTCAGGCCAAGTGCACGTTCGGCACCGGCGCGTTCTTGCTGATGAACACGGGCGCGGAGGCGATCGCGTCGCAGGCGGGGCTGCTCACGACCGCGGCGTGGCGAGTCGGCGGAGAGATGACGTACGCTCTCGAGGGCTCAGCGTTCATCGCCGGCGCCGTCGTCCAGTGGCTGCGCGACGAGATGCGGTTCTTCGGTTCGGCGGCCGAGATCGAGGCGCTCGCGGCGTCGGTAGAGGACTCGGGCGGCGTCGTGCTGGTACCGGCGTTCACGGGCCTCGGCGCGCCCCATTGGAACGCCGAGGCGCGGGGCGTGATCTGGGGTATCACGCGAGGCACCGGGCGCGCGCACATCGCGCGCGCGGCGCTCGAGGGCATCGCTCACCAGAACCGCGACATCCTCGCGGCGATGGAGGCCGACCTCGGCAGACGGCTCACGCTGCTTCGCGTCGATGGCGGCGCCGCCGCGAACGACCTGCTGATGCAGTTCCAGTCCGACCTGCTCGACGTCGAGATCAGCCGACCGGTCATGCTCGAGACGACCGCGCTCGGCGCGGCGCTGCTCGCCGGGCTGGGTGTCGGCGTGTTCGAGGACCTCGACGCGGTCCGATCGGTGTGGCGGGAGCAGCGCCGCTTCACGCCGGCGATGCCGGCCGACGAACGAGCGCGTCGGATCGACCTCTGGCGAGCCGGGGTCGCGCGTGTCTGAAGCGCGACTCGCGCTCTCTACCTTTCGCCTCGAGAACGCGCTGGTCGTAACGATGAACGACGACCGCGCGATCGTGCGCGGGGCGGTCGACGTTGTCGACGGCCGCATCGTCGCTGTCGGCACCGCGAGCGGGCCGAGTCGAGGGCCTACGATCGACTGCGGCGGCGACGTCGTCATGCCGGGCCTCGTTCAGGCGCACGTCCACTTGTGCCAGACGCTGTTCCGAAATCAGGCCGAAGACCGCGTCCTGCTGAGGTGGCTCCGCGAGCGGATCTGGCCGCTCGAGGGCGCGCACACGCCCGAGACGCTCGCCGTGAGCGCGGAGCTCGGGATCGGCGAGCTGCTCCGGTCGGGCACGACCTGCCTGTTGGACATGGGGACAGTGCACCACCAGGACGCCGTTGCGGAGACGGTGGCGGCGTCGGGCATTCGCGCGATGATCGGCAAGGCGATGATGGACGCCGGGGAGGGGGTGCCGGCGACGTTGCTGGAGCGGACGACGGACTCGCTCGACGAGTCGCTGCGGCAGGCACGCCGTTGGCATGGCTTCGACGGTGACCGCGTTCGATACGCGTTCGCGCCGCGGTTCGTGTTGAGCTGCACGGCCGAGCTGCAGCGCGAGGTCGGGCGGCTATCTGCGCTGCATGGCTACGGAGTGCACACGCACGCGAGCGAGCAGGTCGAGGAGGTCGCGCTGGTCGAGCGCCTGACCGGCATGCGCAACGTGGAGTACCTCGAGTCGCTCGGCCTGTGCTCGCCACGCGCGGTGTTCGCGCACTGTGTGCACGTCGACGGCGGCGAGCGGGCGACGCTGGCGCGGACCGGGACGTCGGTTTGTCACTGCCCGTCGTCGAACCTGAAGCTTGGGAGTGGGATCGCTGACGTCGTTCGGCTGCGTGCGAGCGGGGTGAACGTGGCTCTTGGGGCCGACGGGGCCCCGTGCAACAACGGGCTCGACGGGATGCTCGAGGCGCGGCTCGCGCACTTGCTTCAGTGCGCGACGAACGGCCCGGGGTCGCTGCCGGCGGCCGACGCGCTTTGGCTGGCTACGCGTGGCGGCGCGCGCGCGCTCGGGTGGGACTCCATGATCGGCTCGGTC
This sequence comes from Myxococcales bacterium, assembly GCA_020633625.1. Classification (GTDB taxonomy): domain Bacteria; phylum Myxococcota_A; class Bradymonadia; order REDH01; family REDH01; genus JACKDJ01. The sequence continues at coordinate 19,010 of JACKDJ010000040.1, read as the reverse complement.
GAGCCCGGCAAAGACGCCGACCTCGTGCGCGTTCGACGCGGCGACTTCCGGAGCGGTAGCGGGGGCGACGCGGATGTCTACGAGGAGCTGGTCTGTGCCGGCGGGCGGGACCTGGTGCGCGACGTCTGGGTGCGCGGCGTGCAGTTGGTCAGCGCCGGCGAGCTGACGCGGCTCGACGCCGCAGCGCTCGCGGTGCGAGGCCGCGCGGCTCTGCGGGACGTCGTGGAGCGGTCCGGGGTGGTGTGACCCACGGGATGTGCTCGAGGCGCTCGCGGGGCGGCGTCAGCTCGCGAACAGGTTCTCGAGCTCCTTCTCGACGTCTTCCTCGGTGGACTCCATCGCGATGGAGAGCTCCTGGACGAGCAGCCGTCGAGCGTGGTCGAGCATCTTTCGCTCGCCGAAGCTGAGGTTCTTGTCGGCCTTGATGAGGTTGAGGTCTCGGAGAACTTCGGCGATCTCGAAGATCGAGCCGGTCTTGATCTTCTCGACGTACGCACGGTAGCGGCGGTTCCACGTTCCGTGGTCGAAGCTGACGTTGCGTTCGCGGAGGATGTCGAAGACCTCGTCGACTTCGTCCTCACCGATGACGTGCCGGATGTCGACTTCGGCGACCTTGTTCTCTGGGACCATGATCTTCTTGTCGGAGTCGAGGACTCGGAGCACGAAGAAGCGCATGGTTGTGTCCATGATCTTCTTCTCCTCGAGGCCTTCGACCTTCGCCACCCCTTGTGCGGGGTAGACGACCATGTCGCCGACTTGGAGCTTCATGCAGTGTTACGCGCCTCCGCGCGAGTGCGGGGAACCAGCGCCGTGGGCCCTGTCTCGCAGGGCGCCGGCTGGCGGTCACTTCGGATGGACTCGGGCCGACCGGCGAGCGAGCATCTTACCACGACGCGCGGCGTCGTTCACGTAAAGATTGCGCCCGCGCGCCGCGACCCGCGTCTAGCCGGCGACCTGGCGGTGAAGGTCGAGGAGCCGAGTGCTCGCGTAGCCCGCGATCTTCGCACGGTAGTCCGCGTTGTCGCGGCCGAAGCGCGCCTTGACGATCGCGTCGACGAGCTGTGCCTTGCCGCCGAACTGCGCCTTCACCGCCGCCTCGGCCTCCCAGAGGCGCAGGAGCTGCTTGTTCGAGCACCGCGACAGCCGCTCCTCGTACTCGCTCGCCGACTCCTCGGCGCGCGCCTCGAGCATCGCGGCCAGCTTCTTCGCCAGCGCGGTCTTCGAGCCGAACTCCTCGTTCACGCGCTGCAGCGGGGTCTTCTTCACGGTGGCCTCTCGGGGTGTGTGGTTGAGCGAGAGCGCGCGGCGGGCCGCGCAGGCACTGCCTCAACGTCACGGACGGGCGCCGCGACACGCGCTGGGGCGGTGGAATGGAATCGTTGTCGCGATCGGCCGGTAACTGCTACTGAACCCAGCCTCTCGAGCGCCGCGCCTTTATCATGCCCAGCCCGACTCTGCAAGCGATCGTCTGCGCCCTCGCGATAGCGACCGCGGCCTTTGTGCCCATGGCGTGCGCCCCGCGAGCGGCGGCGCCGGCGCCGGCCGCGGCACCCGCAGACGTCCCCGCCGGGTCCGGTGAACCGGGCGGCGGCGCCAGGACTGCGACGACGCCCACGCCCGCGCCCATGCTCGGCGCCGTCGCGGCCGACGGCTCGCCGATCGTCGCCGTCCAGGGCGCTCTCGCCGTCAGCGCCGCGCAGGTCGATGAGGCCATCGCTTGGCGCACGCTCGTCGTCGGTGAGTCGATCCAGGACGCGTTCGGTCCCGCGTGGCGCGACGACGACCGGCTCGTGCGTGGGCTCGTCGGACCGCTGTTCGAAGAGTCTCTCCTGCGGTTCGACCTCGCGCGCTGGGGAGTCGACACGACCGCCGCCGTCGCAGGTGCCCTCGACGGCGACGAACCGCAGCTCGCCGAGGTCCGTGGCTTAGCGCCCGAGGTCGCCCGCGCGTGGTTCGCGGATCGCGGGCTCGACATCGAACGGGCGCGATGGCTCGCGGCCTCGCATACGCTGCGCGACCTCTGGCTCGACCACCGGCTGACGCTGATCGGAGAGGAGGATCGCTACCGCGCCTGGCTCGCCGCCCGCGACACGGCGACGGTAGACTACGTCATCCTGGCCAACATCTTCGAGCCGGCGGTCATCGACCGATTGCTGGCCGAGGAGCCGGGCGCGATCGAGCAGCACTTCCGCGACAACTGGAACCTCTTCCTGATGCCCCGGACCGCTCGCGTTCGTCAGGTCGGAGTGGTTGTCGGCGGCGACCCGCCAGAGGTGGCGCGAGCTCGCATCGACGCGCTGCGCGCGCGCGCCGCCAGCGACGGAATCATGTCTGTGCTCCGAAGCAGTGAGCTGAACGTGGCGATGGGCGATGACGGCACCTCTGTCGTGTCGCAGCAGCAGGCGCCGATCGTCTTCGACACCGCGGTCGGGGAGCTGACACCGGTGGTCGAGGACCACGGCGCGCTCTGGTTCGCCGAGGTGGTGGAGCTCCGCGAGCGTCAGGTCCGTCCGTTCGACGAGACCACGCGCCGCTTCGTCGCTCAGGAGCTGGCGCGCTCGCGGGGGATGAGCGCTCAGACGCGCGCGGCGGCCGACCGGATCGCCGCCGCGATGGCGGCTGGCGACGACGCAGCGCTCGCCGCCGCGGCTGCCGCCGAGCACGGGCGTTTGGACCACAGCGCGAGCTTTCGGCGCAGCGAAGCGGGGATGGTCCCGGGCATCGGCCTCGCGCGCGAGCTTGTCGACGCCGCCCTGGCAGACGGGCGCGCGGTCGGCGAGGTCCTTGGCGCGTTCCGCGTGTCCGACGGCGTGGTTGTCGCCCGCCTCGCGTCTCGTCAGCGCCCGGATCCTGCTGCCTATCCACAAGAGGCGGACGCGTTTCGCGCCGGCTACGACGAGTTCGTTCGGGGGCAGGCGTGGGGACTCCGCGTCGCCGAGTACGGTCGCGAGCATCGCCGCGAGCTCGACCTCGAGACGCTGAGGGCGTGGTGGTCGCACAATCAAGATGGGTCTGGGGCCGAGACGCCGCCGCGCGAACCCGGTCAGGTCCGGCCGTGAGCGCTCCCAGCGATGGTGACGTGCGCCGGTTCCTGCTCACGCGCGAGCAGCGGCGGATCGTGAAGTTCGCGATCGTCGGCGCGAGCGGGCTCGTCGTGAACCAGGCGATCGTCTGGTTCGTCGGCGCGATGCTGCTCGGGGGTACCGATTCGGGCATGGGCCGGGCGACCGCGCTCGGTGCGGGGATCGTGGTCAGCATCTTCACCAATTTCGTGATGAACGACCTCTGGACGTGGGGGGATCGCCAGAAGGGCGGGACCGCCGATTGGTTTCGCCGGTGCGCGGTCTTCTACGGGACGAACGGGGTCGGTGCGGCGATCCAATGGTCCGTCGCTGCGACCGTCGCGCACATGCTCGTGCTGGAGCGCTCGGTGGGAGGTGTAGACGGGCGCGCGCTGTCGCTGCAGCTCGCGAGCCTGACCGGCGTTGCGGTCGCGACTCCCCTCAACTACGTTGTGAACCACTACCTGACGTTCCGCGACCGCTCCAAGTAGGGCGCGGCGTCGACTCACGGTGACGCGTGTTCTTCGTTCGCGAAGCAGAGGCCGCCGACCTGGACGCGCTCGAAGCGCTTGCGGGGAGCCTCGACACCGTCAACCTGCCGAACGATCGCGCCGCGCTCGGCGCCTTGCTGCGGCAGTCGACCGACGCGTTTGCTGCGGGGGCCGCGGTGCCGAGCGCCAGGTACCTGTTCGCGCTCATCGACGCGACAGGCGGCGGGGTCGTCGGTGTTTCGATGGTGATCGCGAGCCACGGGACGCCTGCCGACCCGCACCACTCGCTCGTGCGCGAGATCGACCAGCGCTACGCACCCGCGGTCGGTCGCGTGTTCCAGCACGATGTCCTCCGGTTTCGCGGGTCGTACACACCACACACGGAGCTAGGTGCGCTCGTCGTGGCGCCGTCGCATCGGCGGCGCCCGGAGCGGCTCGGTGCGCTGCTGTCGTACGCGCGGCTGCTCTACCTCGCCGCCCACCCGGCGCGCTTCCACGACACGCTGCAGGCCGAGCTCCTGCCGCCGTTCGAGGCCGACGGGAGCAGCCGGCTCTGGAACCACGTCGGCCGGCACTTCACCGGCCTGACGTATGCCGAGGCGGATCGACTGTCGCGGACGGACCCTGACTTCATGCGCCGCCTGTTCCCGGAGGCGCCGATCTACGTGGCGCTGTTGCCGGCCGAAGTTCGCGAGGTGATCGGCGTGGTCGGCGCGCAGAGTCTCGGCGCCGAGCGGCTACTCCGCGCGGTGGGCTTCGCGCCGAACGGGCACATCGATCCGTTCGATGGTGGGCCCCACTTCGAAGCCCGCGTCGACGCCGTCAGGGTCGTACGCGACGCCGTTCGCGCGCAGCTCTTCGTGGCCGATTGTCCGACGCCCCGAGACGCGACGCCCCAAGACCCGACGGTGCTGCTGACGCCGCTCGGAGCCCCGTTCCGTTGCGCCTATGGCGATGGCACCACGTCTGCCCCCGTGGTGACCGGCGCGGCCGCCGCCGCGCTCGGCGTGGCGGCGGGCGATGAGGTGCTCGCAACCCCGCTTCCGCGGAGAGAGACATGACCGATCGCTGGACCGCGTCTCTTTGGACGACGTCGTCCCGGGGGCAGTTCGTCGACGGGCGCTGGGCACACGGGGGCGAGCCGACGTTCGAGTCTCGCGCGCCGTTCGACACGCGGCATGTGGTCGGCGCGTTCGAGAGTGGGCTGGCGGCGCTCGACGGGGCGGTCGCGTCAGCGCGCCGCGCTCGGGTTGGCTGGGCTGCGTCTGGGTTGCCGGACCGGATCGCGGCAGTCCGGGCGTTCGCCGACGCGCTCGACGCGCGCGAGCCGGAGCTGGTGCGAGGGATCGTGACGGAGGTCGGCAAGCCGGTGGCTTTCGCGCGGGCGGAGGTGCGCGCGCTTCGCGCGAAGATCGAGCTGCTGGTCGGGCGAGCGCCGATGGAGCTGGTTGGCGAGCGTCTCTCCGGAGGCGCGGGTTACTGGGAGCCGTGCCCGCTCGGAGTCTTTGCGGTGCTCGGACCGTTCAACTTCCCGGTTCACCTGTCGAACGGGCACGTGGTCGCGGCGTTGCTCGGCGGAAACGCCGTGATCTTGAAGCCGTCCGAGGTCGCGCCGGGGTGCGGACAGCTCTACGTCGAGGCCTGGGAGGCGGCGGCTCGCGCGGTTGGGGCGCCGCCGGGGGTGCTCTCGCTGCTCCAGGGAGGCGGCGACGTCGGCGCTGCGCTTGCAGCGCACGACGGGATCGATGCGGTCGCCTTCACGGGCTCCTACGCGGTCGGCGTCGCGCTGCGCCGGGCGACCGCGCACCAGCCCGGGAAGCTCCTGGCACTCGAGATGGGCGGGAAGAACACCGCGATCGTGCTCGGCGACGCGGACGTCGACGCTGCGGCCGCGGCGGTAGTCGGGGCGGCGTACGGGATGTCTGGCCAGCGGTGCACGGCGACGAGCCGCGTGGTCGTCGCGCGGTCGGTGGCCGCTCCGTTGATCGCCGCGTTGGAGCGCGGCGTGCGGCGGCTCGTGCTCGGCGACCCCTTCGACGTGCGGACAGACCTCGGCCCGTTGGCGACCGACGCCGCGCGCGCGCGCTTCGTCGCTGCACAAGGGACGCTCGACGGGCTGCGTGCCGTCGTCGACGGGGGAGAGGCCGAGGGCCCGGCTCCCGGGTGGTGGGTGCGTCCCGCGCTGCACGAGGTCGTCGACCGCGCCGCCGCGCGTGCGCGGACGTCGGAGGAGCTCTTCGGGCCCGAGGTGGTGGTCGACGTCATCGACGACGACGACGAGGCGGTCCACGTGGCGAACGCGACGCCGTACGGTCTCGCGATGTCGGTCCACTGCGCGACGGAGGCCCGCTTCGAGGCGCTTCGCCGCCGACTCGACGCCGGTCTGGTGAACTGGAACCGCGGGACCGCGGGGGCGAGCGGTGCGCTCCCGTTCGGTGGCGTGAAGCGTTCCGGCAACCATCGGCCCGCCGGGTCGTGGAGCCTGCGCTACTGCGTGCGGCCGGTCGCGGTGCTCCGGGGTGACGGGAGCGAGTAGGACTGGGGGGCGTGGGGCGGCGCGACGCGTCGACCGAAGCGGAGCAAGGTCCATCCGCGCCGGGTCCCGGATCGGGCCGCTCCTTGACTCGCTGGGCGAAATCCGGTTTGTTCGCGCGCCAGTGGGCGCCCCGCCGGTGTCGATACGTGCAGGAGGTCGGTTTGAGCGCGGACGTGAAGAGTGTTCTGGTTGCCGATGGCGACCCGCGTAGCCGACAGCTTATCGAGGCGGGACTTGCGGCGGACGGGTTCGCCGTCACGGCGGTCTCGGGCACGCTCGATGCGCTGATCGCGCTGCACGGGAGCACGTTCGCGGCGCTCGTGGTCGACGCGCAGCTGACGGACGGGGATGGGTTCGAGCTGTTGGGTCAGGTCCGCATGGATCCGGCCACGGCGGCGATGCCGGTCATTTTTGTGACGCCGGACGAAGCACGGGATGGCGCTGCGGCCCGCGCGGGCGCCGCCGTCGAGGTAGTCGCGAAGCCGGTGCGCATCCGCGCGCTCGTTGGTGCGCTGCGCGGTGCCCTCGGCCTTGGCGCGCCGTCGGCCGCGCTGGATCTCGGCGCCGTCTACACAGTGGAGTACCGTTCGTTCGTCGCGAATCTCGGGAAGCTCCCCGAGGGCGCGAATGCGCTCGTGCGGTTGTTCGACGGCAAGCGCACCCTTGGGGCCGCGATCGCCGAGAGCGGCGTCGACCCGGCACTCGCGGCGGACCTGGTCCCCACGCTGGTCGCAGCGGACGTTCTTCGTCCGGCGCTGGCTCCGATCACCGTCCCGACTGTCGCGGTCGACCCCGAGGCCGAGGCGCGCGCTGCCGCCGCTGCTGCGGAGCAGGCGCGGCTCGAGTCCGAGGCCCGTGAAGCCGAAGAGGCTGCGCGCCGCGCCGCCGAAGAGGCTGCGCGGATCGCCGAAGAGGCACGCCGTCGCGCCGAAGAGGCCCGCCGCCGCGCGGAAGAGGAGCGGCTGCGGCGCGAGGAAGAAGAGCGGCAGCGGAAGCTGGCCCAGATCCAAGCGCTCGACGCTCAGCAGCAGGCGCTCGAAGAGCAGCGACAGCGCGAGCTCGACGCCGCGCGCGAGCAGGCCGAGCGCGTCCTGCGCGAGGCGCAGGGCCGCGCCGCAGCGCTCGAGGCCGAGGCGCAGCGACGCGCGCACGAGATCGCCGCGCAGGAGCGCCAGATCCACACGCAGCGCATCGTTCTGTCCGAAGGTCTCGGTCGGCCGGCCGCCGCACCCGCGCCGAGCGCGGTCGCGGCGCACCTCGAGTCCGAGCGTGCGGCGATGCACGAAGAGGCCGCGCCGGCTGCCACGATGGCACTTGGCGCCGGAGCGCTGGCTGCGGTCGCGGCCGCAGCTGCGCCGGCCCCCGCGCCGGTCGCTCCGGCCGCAGCTGCGCCGGCCCCGCCGCCGCCCGCGATCACGCGCCCGGTCGTGGCGCCGTTCGCCGGCGCTACCCAGGCGATGTCGCCCGACGTCGCGTCCGCGCCGGTCGCGCACTCCGCGACGGCGCACCCGCCCGTCGCCGATCCGACGGCCGCCACTGCATCGATGTCGGGCCGTCTCGAGGACGACTTCTTCAAGGACTCTCAGTTCTTCGCGAAGAAGGAAGTCACCGGCCACCACGAGGAGCTGTTCGCTGAGCCGCAGGGCGAGCGAATCAACCCGATCGTGTACTGGGTGGTCGGCGCGATCGCCGTGATCCTGGTGCTGATGCTGCTGTCTCAGCGGCCCGCCCAACGTGACCCGGCGCCGGTGGCAGAGACTCCGCCCGCTGAGGCCTCGGAGCCGGCGGTCCCCGCTGGCCCAACGCCAGAGGAGCTCGCCGCCCAGGCCGCCGCCGCTCAGCTCGCGGCGGCCCAAACTGCGGCGACAGAGCGCGCGCAGGTGACCGCCGACTTCGTGGAGGACGAGGCGTACGACCTCGCGGAGAACATGCCCGCGCGCCGCCGCGCCGCCGCGGCGCCGAGCGCTCCGTCCGCGCCGCGCACAACGCCGACACCTCGACCCACCCCGCCGGCGGAGGAGACCGACGCAGATCGCGCCCTCACTCGCTGCGCGAACCTCTACCAGGCGGGCGACTACTCGGCGACCATCGAGGCCTGCGAGGCGGCTGTCCGCGCCAACCCGCGCAGCTCCGAGGCCTACACCTACCTCGGCAGCGCCCACTATGAGCTTGGGCACGCCCAGCAGGCGATCACCTATCTCGAGCAGGCCGTCCGGTTCAACGGCCGAAACAGCAACGCGCTGATCACCCTCGGCTCCGCGCGCCAGGAGGTCGGCAACGCCTCCGGCGCCCGCGAGGCGTACGAGCAGTTCCTCGTCGTGGCGCCCAACAGCCGTCGTGCCGACGAGGTCCGCTCCATCCTCGAGTCGCTCTGAGCGATGAGAGCCCGATGAGCGCCAGGAGCCCGCTGGTCCTGGCGATCGAGTCGTCGTGCGACGAGACCGCCGCGGCGGTGCTCGGGGGGCACGACCGCCTGCTGAGCTCCGTCGTGCACTCGCAGGTCGAGCTTCACGCCCAGTACGGCGGCGTTGTCCCCGAGCTCGCGTCGCGTGCGCACGTCATGGCGCTGCCCACGGTGACGCGGGAGGCGCTACAGGCCGCAGGCGTCGGGCCCGCCGACATCGAGGCGGTCGTCGTAACACAGGGGCCCGGCCTCGTCGGCGCGCTGCTGTGTGGTATCGAGTTCGCGAAGGGGTTCGCGTTCGCGCACGACATCCCGCTGCTAGGCGTCAACCACCTCGAGGGCCACGTGATGGCCGCGTTCCTCGAGACGACACCGGGATTCTCCCCGCCGCAGTGGCCCTTCGTTGGCCTCGTCGTCTCGGGCGGACACACATCGCTCTACGCGTGCGAGGCGCCGGGACGCTACGCGGAGGTCGGGCGCACCGTCGACGACGCCGTCGGCGAGGCCTACGACAAGGTCAGCAAGCTGCTCGGCATGGGCTATCCCGGGGGCGCGGCGATCGACCGCCGGGCGGCCCGCGGCGATGGGACGGCGCTGCGAATGCCGCGCCCCATGCTGCACAAGGGGGGCGCGGACTTCAGCTTCTCGGGGCTCAAGACGGCCGTCGCGCAGTACGTCGAGGCCAACCCATCGTCGACCGAGGCAGAGATCGACAACCTCTGCGCGGCGTTCCAGGAGGCGGCGGTCGACGTCTTGGTGTCCAAGACGCTCACGGCAGCGCGGCGCCTGCGCTATCGCCAAGTCGTCGTCGCGGGCGGCGTCGCGTCGAACCGGTGGCTTCGCGCGGAGTTTCTCCGTCGGGGGACCGACGCTGGGGTGGCGATCACGGTGGCGCCCCCCGCGCTGTGTACCGACAATGCGGCGATGATCGGCGCCGCGGGGTACGCCCGCGCGGCGGCGGCCGTCGCGTCTGGGGTGGGTTTCGACGCGGCGGCGCTCGACGCGGTGGCGACGTGGCCGCTAGGGCGCGAGGTCTAGTCCGCGCGGAACGAGCGAGGCTGCGGTGGGCGGAGCGTCGGCGAGCCGGGCACCGTCGCCGAATCTGTTGCTACCCCGCCGTCCCGGGCGGGGCCGAGCGCGAAGCCCGGCGCGTGGGGCAGGTCGGACCACGACGCGACGGCCAGCCTGCCGGCGGGCGGTACAGGGACGCGGGGTGGCAACCAGTCTCGCCTACATGTAGGTGAAACTAAGTAGATGAAATCACGCGAGAATCCAGGACTGGGTGAAGTTGACACCCCGTGTGCCGATCTCCTATTCTTGGCGCCACCTCGCCCCGAAGGTTGGCACGAATGGCGGCACCGCGCGTACTACTGATCGAGTCCGATTCCGGCACCGCCGTGCCACTCGGGGCGGCGCTGCGCGCGATCGGCGCGGAGGTCTCGTCCGTGCCGGACGGTGAGACCGGTCTTCAGCTCGCGGAGTCCACGCTGCCGCAGTTGGTCGTGCTGGCGGTCGAGCTGCCGGGGATCTCGGGGTACTCGGTCTGCAAGAACCTTCGCAGGTCGCCGACGACGGGGTTGTTGCCGATCTTCCTGATGAGCACGACGGCCACGGAGGAGATCTTCGCGCAGCACAAGCGGCTGCCGACGCGAGCGACGGAGTACTTCACGAAGCCGCTGAACGTCGACGCGCTCGTCGAGGCCGCGCGCGGGGTCCTCGGCATTGAGGCTGCGCCGGCTGATGACCTCGCAGGTCTGATCGAGAACGAGATCGCGCAGGCTCTCGAGAGCGACCTGTTTGCGCCAGACGATTCGGTTCTTCCAGACGCGGCCGCGGCAGTCGAGACGTCGCGCGGGGGAGGTCAGGCGACGCCGGCCGTGAGTGTGGATGTGGTACGGCTGTCTCGCCCGACGGTCGACAGCGCCGCCGCCGGCGAGGCCGCGGCAGAGGAGCTCGGCGCTGCGCGTCGAGCGCAGGCAGACGCAGAGGCCCGGCTTTCGGACTCGATGGCTCGCGCTCAGGAGGCGGAAGCGTCGGTCGCCCGCCTCGAGCTGACGGTCGCAACGTCTGCGGCGCAGCTCGCCGCTGTCGAGCAGCGTGCCGCCGCCGCCGAGGAGCGCGCGCGCGCCGCCGAGGCTCGCGCCACCGAACCGCCGCGAGCCGCGTCCGACAGCACGAGCGCGACCAGCGCCCGCGAGCTCCTCACCCTGCGAGAGGCGCTAAACGGAAAGGAGCGCGAGGTCCTCGAGCTCAAGGACGAGATCTTCAAGCGCGACCACCGGATCATCGAGGGAGAAGAGGCGCTCGCGTCGAGGGACGCGGAGCTGGAGCGGACGCGTGACGCGCACGCGAAGACGCAGTCCGAAGCGGCGGCGCTCGCAGCGGATCTCGCCGTCGCGAACCAGCGGGTGGTGGACGCGTCCAGCGCCGCGCAGGCCGCCGCTGCGGCCCACGCCGAAGAGACAGCGGCGGCTGCGACGAAGCTGGCGGAAGAGTCCGCGCGCGCCACCGCCGCCGAGGAGCGCGCCGCGGAGCTCGAGTTCGAGCGCGACGCAGTGAGCGCCGAGCTCGCGCAACTCAAGGCAGGGAGCGCGGAGCTCGAGGCGGGCCTCGAAGCCGCGCGCGGCGAAATCGCCCAGATGCAGGCGCGAGGGGCGGAGCTCGAGGCGGGTCTCGAGGCCCTGCGCTCCGACCGGGACGCGGTAGCGGAGGCGCGGGACTCGGTGTCGACGGAGCGCGACGGGCTCGCCGCCGAGCTCGCTACGGCTCGCGAGCAGATCGCCGCGCTCGAGGCCGCGGTAGCTGCCACGGCCGAGGAGCGCGACGCCGCGCGCGCAGAGGCAAGTCTGCTCCGCGAGTCACTCGACGAAGCGCACTCTCGCGGCCAAGAGACCGAGCGTCGGCTCACCGTCGAGCTCGAGGGCGTCCGCGGCGAGCTGGGCGAGGCAAGAGCCGAGCTCGAGGCAGCGGGCGAAGCGCTCCGGTCGGTGTCGTCCGAGAAGTCCGCGCTCGACGCCTCGCTGGCGAGCACACAAGAGGAGGTGGCTCGACTCGGCGAAGAGCTCGCCGCCGCCAACGCCGGGCTGGCGACCGCGCTCGGGGAGCTGACCGACGCGAAGGCGGCGATCGTCGCCGCCGAGCGGGCCACCGACGACACGCGCGTCGCCGCCGAGCGAGCGATGGCCGAGACGCTGCGCATGCACGCTGCGGAGCTCGAGTCGACACGAGAGACGGCAGAAGCCGCGCTCGCGCACACGCGCGACGCGGCAGCCGCCACGACCGCGCGCGCCGCAGAGACGATCGCGGCGCTGGAAGCAGACGCGGCCGCGGCCGTGCAGGCGGCGGCAACCCTGCGCGAGGACCGCGACGCACTCGCGGTTGCGTATCGCGACCGCGAAGCGGAGCTCATCGCCGCGATCGACGAGACCGGGATCCAGATCATCGAGGTCCGCGCCGGATTTGAAGCCAAGCTCCGCGCCGCGGACCAGACGATCGAGGCCCTCGGCGAAGACGTGCGGGCGCTCGCGAAGCATCGACGCGAGCTGCGCGCTGCGCTCGACACGGCCCGCGAGCAGGTCGGTGCGGTCGCGGCCGCCATCGGAGCCGACATTCCGCCGCCGCCGCTGCCGGAGGCGCCCGAGCCGCGCGCTGGCGCGCTGCTCGTCGCCTACGCCGAGACGACGGTCCCGGAGCTCCGCCTCCCGGCAATCCCCGAAGCGGCGACCCCCGTGACGCGGACCGTCGACACCCCGACCGTGCGGGAACACGGACCTCTCGGCGAAGTTCCCGTCGTCGAGCTTCCGCCAATCGCGTCGTCGTCCGCACTCTCTGCGCCGCCCGTGGCCGTCGATGTCGACGAGCCCGCAGGCGAGCTCACGGCCGCCGTCGACATCGTCCCTGCCGACCAGACCGACGAGGCGCCGGAGATTCTGCCGACCGCCGATGACCTCGGGAACACTCCAAACACGGACGTCAACAACGCGCCTGCAGACGTGGAGCTCGCCACCGCCGACGAGGCCGACGACGTCGGCGACGAGCCTGGTGCTGAGAGCGCCGACGACAGCGCCCCGTCGGCTCAGTCCGCGGGGACCTCCGTTCGCCCGGTGCTCCCGTCGGACTCGCAGTTCACGCTGTCCGACGACGATGCCGGCAGCGACGAAGCGCTGCCCGAGAGCGATTCGGAGCGCGCGCTGACCTCCGTTCGCCCGGTGCTCCCGTCGGACTCGCAGTTCACGCTCTCCGACGACGACGCGGTCGACGACGACGAGGGCTACGGCGAGAGCGTCGAGCTCTCGGACGAGGTCGAGTCGCCAGAGCAGTCCGACCCGCTCGACGCGCTGCTGGCCGACATGGTCGACGAGCGCGAGTATCGGCCGTCTGCATCGCGCTCGTTCTCCGAGTCGGGTGGCGGTCCGTCGCTGCCTCGGATCGATCGGTCCGGGAGCGGCTCGCAGTACGGGATCTCGGACGAGAACGTGGCCGACGAGAGCCGCGGTCCGTCGCTCTCGGACGACGGTCCTCTGGTCCCGCTCGACCCTGTCGTCGTCGAGTCCCCGGACGACCTCGTCGACCTCGACCCGACCTCGATCGACGTCGACGCCGACGCGATCGACGAAGACGACTTCATCTAGCGCGAGCGCTCGCGGTCCGAGCGGGCCAACAGCGGCTCTCCGTTTCGGGCCCGGCGGCTGGCGGACCGGGTTGACACCAGAACTCGGGATCCTAGGTGTACCCCACGCGCGGCGAGCTCGCTGCGCGGCCACTACTTCGCGCCGACGGCGCGGTACGGAGACGACGGATGAAGATCGACATCGGGATCGACGACGCGACACGCGCCGAGCTTGCGGCGGGCCTCTCCCGGGTGCTGGCGGACTCGTACACGCTGTACCTGAAGACCCACAACTTCCACTGGAACGTCACCGGGCCGATGTTCCAGACGCTCCACTTGATGTTCGAGACGCACTACAACGAGCTCGCGCTGGCGGTAGACGCGATCGCGGAGCGAATTCGCGCCCTCGGACACCCCGCTCCGGGGACGTACGCCAAGTTCATCGAGCTGTCGTCAATCAAGGAGGAGGCAGGCGTCCCGTCGGCGCAGGACATGATCCGCTCGCTCGTCGCCGGCCATGAGGCGGTGGCGCGGACGGCACGGCAGGTGTTCGGCCTGGCGTCGGAGGCGAGCGACCAGCCGACCTGCGATCTGCTGACCCAGCGGCTGCAGGTGCACGAGAAGACCGCTTGGATGCTGCGGAGCCTGCTCGAGGGTTGACGGTCTCGGGGCGGGTTCGAAGTGCCGAGGCCGGAGCGCGTCGGAAGCGGCCGAGAGTCGTTGCCGACCCCGGCGGGATCTCTCGGACGCGACAGAACGGGTTTCGAGAGGGTGTCTAGCCTTGACAGGCGCCGCCGGCTGGGCGATAACGCCGCGCCTTATCGTCGCCGCTTTCGCGGGTCCACGTAGGAGTTTCGAGATGTCCGAAGGAGCGATCTTCCTCAACAGCGGTCCCCTGTTCAACGCCGAGCGTCTCGAGACCATCGAGGACGTGACCGAGTGGGGAGAGCTGGGCGACGACGTGCGCGTCGCGTACACGATGATCCGCGAGGCCTTCGAGAAGCACGCGACGCTGCTCGCGGGCAGCCCGACCGTCGACGAGACGCGCTACTTCATGGTCACCCCGACGCTCCACGCGCTCGGGTTCATGGCGACCGTCGACGAGCGCCTCGAGTCGCCAGGCCAGGCCGGCACGCGCTTCGACTACACGATGTTCGACGATCCGGAGGACTTCCGCGAGGCGGAGTCGCTCCGTGGCTCGCTCGGATTCTTCCGCAACGCCGTCGGCATCGTCTCGACGGTGAAGTGGGGCACGGGCCTCGACGATGTCCCCGAGGACGCGGGCGAGGGCGCGCTGAACCCCGGCCAGCGCCTCGACGTGCTCCTCCGCACGACCGGCGTCGACTACGGCATCCTGACGAACGGCTGCGACTGGCGTCTCTACCACCGCGGGACGTCCGGACAGCAGAGCACGTTCTTCCAGGCGGACATGATCGCCGCCGTGAAGTCCGACTTCGAGGACTTCAAGCGGTTCTACGTGCTCTTCCGCTGCGCTGGCTTCGCCAAGGACGACAGCGGCGAGAGCTTCGTCGACCGCCTGCTCCAGTAGCCGCCCTCCGGGCGGCCCGGACGCGCTTGACGGGCGGCCGGAGCGTCGACTCGGCGCTCGATGTCAGGGCGCTTGGACCGAGCGACGTGCGCAGCGTCTACGAGAGGCTCTCGAAGGCGCCAGACGTCTCGGCCCTCGCGATGGGCTGGCTCCACGCGCAGGAGGTCGCCCGGCCCCCGCGCGGAGACGCCTTTCGCCTCGGACCCAACGGGGAGCTCCGCCTCTTCGCCGCATACGCCGGCGCGGAGCTGGTCGCGTCCGTCCTCGCGTTCGGTGACGACACGCTCCTCACCAACGGGACCTCTGTCGCAGGTGCCGCCGCCATCGGCCATCGACTCACCTTCGCGCGACCGGTCCCCGCGGGGCTCCGCGCGTCACCGTCGCCCGACCCCGCGCCGCGCGGCGTGCGAACCGTACTCGGCGCTGCAGATCTGACCACCGCGCTGACGGACGCGCTGGAGCTTGGAACGCCAAGTGTGACCCTGCGTCAGCGGGCGTACTTGCTCCGCTCGCCGCCGGCCTCTGCCGGCGCAGTCGAGCTGCGGCTCGCCACGCGCGGCGACTTCGCCGAGCTCGTCAGCGCGTCACATGCGATGTTCGCCGAAGAGATCCGCCCGGCGATGCCCGTGGCCTCGCGGCTCACCTCGCTTGCACGGAGCGTTGACCAGCGAATCGATGCGGGCCGGCAGTGGTGTGCACACATCGACGGCGAGCTCGTGTTCAAGGCGTCGATGGGCCCGTGCTCGCCCGAGGTCGCCCAGCTCGAGGGGGTGTGGGTGCCGAAACACCTGCGCCGCCGTGGCATCGGGTTCGCGATGCTGTCGGAGTTGTGCGCGCGCCTGTTCGAGTCCCACGCGGCCATCGGGCTCTCCGTGAACCTCGACAACGCGCCGGCGCGGGAACTCTATCGGCGGCTCGGCTTCTCGGCCGGAGGGCCGGTCAGCACGCTAATGTTCGACTGAGCGCGGCCGACCGGCGGGATCAGCGGCGCTTCTGAGCGCGAGCGCTGGTCGACGAGACGTAGGCGATGAAGTCGATCTTCGTGACGATCTCGATGATCCGACCCCCGTCCATCACCAGCACCGTCAGGTCCTGCGCGAAGAACTGCGAGAGCAGCGAGACCTTGTTGCGCAGCTCGACGATCGCGAAGCGGGTCTCGACCAGGTCGCGGATCGGCATCAACGCGTCACCGCTGCGGATCAGGTGGTCGAGCAGGTCGCGCTCGTTGATGATGCCGTGCACACGGCCGTCGACGAGCACGGGGAGCTGGCTGATCCCGAACTGCTTCAGCTTCTCGATGACGCTGCGGACCGAGTCGTCGGGCGTCGCCGTCTGCAGCTTCGACGGATCTCGGACCGACAGCAGATCGGCGACCGTGCCCTCCATCGGGTCGTCGCGGAGGAAGCCGTTCTGGCGCATCCACTCGTCGTCGAACACCTTCGACAGGTAGCGCGACGCCGAGTCGCACATGATCGTCACGATGTTGACCTCGCGGTCGAGCCGTTCGGCCAGCTTCACGCATGCCGCCACCGCGCCGCCCGACGAGCCGCCGGTGTAGATGCCCTCCTCGCGCACGAGTCGTCGTGCGTACTCGAAGCACTCGGCGTCGGTGACGCGCACGACCTCGTCGACCACGTCGAAGTGCATCGTCGTGGGGAGGAAGTCCTCGCCGAAGCCCTCGACCGTGTAGCTGTAGGCCGGCGGCATTCGGCCGGTGTTGAAGTAGTCGTAGTAGACCGAGCCGATCGGGTCCGCGGCGACGACGTGGATGTCGTTGCGCTGTTCCTTCAGATACTTCCCGACGCCGCTGATCGTGCCGCCTGTGCCGGCGGCAGAGACGAAGGCGTCGACCTTTCCGTCGAGCTGGCGCCAGATCTCCGGGCCGGTCGTCCGGTAGTGCGCCTTCGGGTTCGACTGGTTGTGGTACTGGTTCGCGTAGAAGGCACCCGGCGTCTCGTCGGCGATCCGCTTCGAGACGCAGTAGTAGGAGCGCGGGTCGTCGGGCTCGACGTTGGTCGGGGTAACGACGACGCGGGCGCCAAACGCCCGCAGCGCCTTGATCTTCTCCTCGGACATCTTGTCGGGCATCACGAAGACGCACTTGTAGCCGCGCAGCGCGGCCGCGAGCGCCAGCCCCATCCCGGTGTTGCCCGACGTCGCCTCGACGATGGTGCCGCCAGGTCGGAGCAGGCCCTCGCGCTCGGCGTCCTCGACGATCTGGAACGCGACGCGGTCCTTCACGGAGCCGCCCGGGTTCATGTACTCGAGCTTCGCGTAGATGTTCGCCTTCGTGTGGGAACCGATGCGGTTGAGCTTGACCATCGGCGTGTTTCCGACGGTCTCGATGACCGAGTTGGCCAGCATGGACGCTCCGAGGAATGAGGGTGAGCCGCGGCCGATCGTCGGCGCGACGCAGCGGGTGAAGTCCGCCGCATCCTAGTCAGACCCGCCACCGACGCGCTAGCGCCACGCACGACGCACCGCGGCGCGTCAGCCCACCTGAGCGCGGAGCCAGCTCAAGTAGTCCGCGTTCCCGTCCAGGATCGGGAGCGCGACGACGCACGGGACCGTGTAGGAGTGGAGCTCGCGCACGCGCGCCGTCAGCGCGCTCACGCAGTGTTCGAGCGTCTTCGCGACGATCAACGCCTCGCGCTCGTCCTGGACCGCGCCCTCCCACCAGTAGAACGAGCGCGCGCCATCGATGACGTTCGCGCACGCCGCGAGCCGCTCCGCAACCAGGGTGCGAGCGATCGTCGCCGCCTCGTCGGACGACGAGGCGGTGATGTAGATGAGGCGAAGGTCACTCATGCTGCCTCGGGAGTCTGGCGGGCCGCCGCCCGAGGGTGCCGAGCGGCGGCGCTACGCGCCGAGCGCGCGCGCCGCGACGTATGTGAGCCATGCGCCGACGTACGCGAGGCCGAGCATGTACGCGAACGCGAACGCGGGCCAGCGCCACGTCCCGGTCTCGCGCCGGATCACGGCGAGGGTCGAGACGCACTGAAGGCTGAAGACGAAGAAGACCAACAGCGAGAGCGCCGTCGCCAACGTGTACTTCGGCACGCACTCGCCCGTGTCCGGGGCTGGCTGGCACTCGGCGGCGATGCGCTCGCCGAGCCCGCCGATGTCGTCTTCGCCGGCCGAGAACGCGAAGAGCTGCGCGAGCGTGGCGACGATCACCTCCCGCGCCGCGAAGCTCCCGAGGATGCCGACGCCGATGCGCCAGTCGTATCCGAGCGGCGCGACGATCGGCTCCATCGCGTGGCCGATCGACGCCGCGGCGCTGTGCTCCAGCGCGTAGGCCGAAGCGAGCGCGTCGGCCTCTTCGGGCGAGCTCGCCGTCGCGACAACGTCGTCGGGCACCACTACCTTCGGGAAGGAGAGCAGCGCCCAAAGGACCACCGACGCGGCGAGGATGACCGTGCCGGCCTTGCGCAGGAACGCCCGGACCCCCTGCCAGGTCTGCGTAAGCAGCGCCTTGGCCGACGGGAGCCGATACGGCGGGAGCTCCATGTAGAACGGGAAGAACGCGCGCCGGCGGCCGATCCGGTGGAGGATCGCCGCGACGCCGAAGGCTGCGCCGGAGCCCAGCGCGTACAAAGCGAGCAGCACGATGCCCTGCAGGCTGAAGACGCCCAGGATGCTGCGCGCGGGGACGAACGCGCCGATCAGCAACGCGTAGACGGGCAGGCGCGCCGAGCACGTCATCAGCGGCGCGACGAGGATCGTCGCCAGGCGGCTGCGCGGATCTGGGATCGTCCGCGTCGCCATGATCCCGGGGACCGCACATGCGTACGACGACAGGAGCGCGACGAACGAGCGACCCTCGAGCCCGACCGACCCCATGACGCGGTCGACGAGGAAGGCGGCGCGGGCCATGTAGCCCGACCCCTCCATCAAGCGCAGGAGGAGCAGCAGGATCGCGATCTGCGGGACGAACACCACGACGCCGCCGACTCCCGCGATGATGCCGTCGACGATGAGGCTCTGGAGAAGACCTTCGGGAAGGACCTGCCGCGCGACCTCGCCGAGCGCGAGCACGGCCCCCTCGCAGAGGTCCTGCAGCGGTGCGGCGACGACGAAGATCGCTTGGAAGAACAGGAACATCGCCGCCGCGAAGACGATCAGGCCCCAGACGGGATGGAGCAGGACGCGGTCGGCCCGGTCCGACGCGGTCTCACGCGAGTCTGGCTCGACGACCGCGGCGTCGACGATCGCGTCGGCCGCGGCGAAGCGGTCGACGAGGGCGGCGTGCGCGGCGTCGGACTGCGCGGTGGCCGAAGGGTCGTCGTGCGCGCCTTCGCCCGCGCCGCCACCGCCGTCGTGCGCCGTCGCCGCCGCGGCTCCCGCGGGCGCGGGCGT
>JACKDJ010000004.1 GCA_020633625.1 Myxococcales bacterium | reverse complement strand
GTGGTGCGGTACAGCAGCAGGTTCTCGAGCCCGAGATCGATCACGCCCTTCTTGATGAAGGTGTACCCCGCCCAGCTCTTGCCCACGCCCGCCGCACCGGCGGTGGCGGGGGCGACGGCGAGGGCGATCGCGCAGACGGTCAGGATGCGGGCCAGCGGCTTCTTCATCGTCGTCACCTCGTCCGCCACGGTCCGGGCGGGCAGCAGGAGGGGTCCGGGGTGTGTGCGTCGCGCCGCAAAGTGCGGATCGGCGGGGGCCCTGTCAACCGGGGACGGGCAACGACGGGGCCGAACGATGGTCAGCGGGAGGGGGCTGGACGCTCCCGTCATTCAGGCTCGTCGTCGGTCGCGCCGCGCGTGGCCACGACCCAGTCCCGCCGCACCTCGGAGGCGGGCACGTCGCCGCCCGTCGTGAACGCATGCCACGCCGCCGGCTCCTGCTCCTGGGACACGGTGAGCACCTGTATGACCAAGACGACACAGTCCCAGCAGATCCTCGCGTCGGTCGCCGTGGCTTTGACCAAGCCGAACGAGAACGGCCGCAGGCAGAACGAACAGGTGTAGGACGGGGCCTCACCCTCGCCGCGGTCGTCTTCGCCTCGCACGGTGGCCTCCATCGCAGCGCCGCGCCACGGACAGCGCGTTGACCGATCCCGCGGCAAGCCGTCCGGGCTCGTCGAAGTCGGCACCGGAGAGGCCGCGGTACCGGGAAGATACCGCTGAGAGCAGCGCCCGAATAGGGCTTCGCCGTGCGACGCCGCTGGCGCCAGCTACTCACCGGGCAGGTGCTCCCACAGGGCGGCGCCCTCTCGGGAGTCACCCTTCTCGTCGAACCAGCCGATCCGTTCGAACGTGGACAGCGTGCCGTCGCAGTCCAGATCGCCGTGGGCGCGCGCGGTGAAGCGCGCGCCCACGCCGTGACCGTCGGCGACGAACAGGTACACGAACCGGTCCGCGACGATCTCCGCGTACACGGCCCGATCTTCCTCGGTACGTGCGCCGAGCCCGAGTGCTGCGCGGACGCAGTCGGAGCCCGAATGACGCGCGGCGCTGGTGACGTGGGGAAGCGTCCGTTGGGCGGGCTCCGTGGCCGACCGCAGGTGCGCGTCGCGCGCGGCGTCCGAGATCGACCTGAGGTTGCCCCCGCGCCGACGACTCTCGCGCACGGACTCGGGGGCGCACTGGCTCCGCGCCGTGCAGCACGCGAGCAGCAATCCGGAAGCGAAGAACCAGCGCATCTCAGCGCCCTCTCGGCCGTCCACCGCGAGACACCGGCGCGAGCGGCTTGACGCAGCGAACGGTCACGCGGCCTTCGGGAACCGTGGGGCCGATAGTCACGGCAAGTGCCGCCAGATGAGAATCGAGCCGCCAATCATCGAGCCGGCCATCCACGCCGCCGCCGCGCCCAAGTTGCTCGCCACCAGCGCACCGAGCCGCCGTTCGCGGCCAAGGCGGATCAGGTCACCGTTGATGCCCGCACGCAGTGTGCAGGGGCCAAGAATGGACGCCAGCACCATCCCGACGGCCCAGGTGACCGACGTGAGATGCCCTCCCAGGAACAGCCACGCCGACACCGCCGCCCAAGGGAGCGTTTCGAAGACCGCCCGGCCCGAGACCCGGAGCCCCCCATCGCCCTCCTCGATCAGCGCAGGGTCCACCCGAGGCAGGTGTCGCTCGAGTAGCTCGTGGACGATCCGATTCGCCACGTCGTCGGGCGGAAGCGGGAGCGGCTCTGCGTAGGCCAGCTTCGCCGCCCGCCGCCAATCCTGGTAACTCGGTGGCGGTCGCACTAGACGAACGGTCTCACCGGCGGACGTGTACGCGGCGAGCGTCGACCAAGGGAACCGCTGGCCCTCGCCGGACCGATACTCCACCCGGACCCCCTTCGAGTCGACCGTGCAGCGTCGTGGCTGCCGGAATTGCCTGAGAAAGAGCCAGTTGAAGCCCACGAAGATCAGGGTGAAGCCAAGTCCGACCAAACCGAGGTACGGCCACCGGCCAGTGAACTCGGGCGAGGGAAACCGCCACTCGGCGAGAAGTGCCAGGACGACGAAGACGCCGGTGCTCGACAGCCCACCTCGCAGCGTCCGCGGTAGCATCGCACGTTCGTCCGCCGTCAGCGACCGCGGCGGCGCCACCCACGAGATGCCCTCGGTGATCGGCTTCGGTCGAAGCACCCGTTGTCCCCTCTCGAGGCTCGCCACGCCCAGGCGACAGCATACCGCCGAACGGCGCGCCGGCGCAGGCCGCTTCGAACCTGCCACTCATCTGCCCGGTACCGGGGACGACGGAAGAGGGCGAAATGCGATGGTCCCGACCCCCTACCCTGCTCGGTGTCGATCGGTCGCGAGCTTCGACCGCCGTGGCCAGACAGCCGGGGTGGCTGGACGACGGCCGGGCGCCGCATCTAGAATCGGCGTGTGATTCTAGACCGGAGGTGACCGGTGGCCCTGAGCATCAAGAACGACGAGGCGGATCGGCTGGCAAGGGAGCTCGCGGCGCTGACGGGCGAGAGCTTGACCGAGGCTGTGGTCGTCTCTCTTCGGGAGCGGCTGGCGCGC
>JACKDJ010000039.1 GCA_020633625.1 Myxococcales bacterium | reverse complement strand
ACGATCATCGAGCGTCTGTAGCCTATGCGGTTCGCGTTCTCTGACGAGCAGCTCGAGTTTCGCCGCGGCGCGCGCCGCTTCTTGCAGCGGCACGCGCCGATCGAGCGTACGCGCGCGCTGCTCGAGGCCGATGGGCCCGGCTTCGACCCCGAGTTCTGGCGCCGTGTGTGCGAGGAGCAGGGCTGGCACGCGCTGACGATCGCAGAGGAGCTGGGCGGATTCGGTTTCGGCGCGGTCGAGCTCGCGGGGCTCATGGAGGAGTGCGGACGCGCGCTCGCGCCAACGCCACTGCTGGCGACCGCGTGCTTGGCGACGCCGCTCCTGCAAGCGGACGGTGGGCCCACGGCGCGCGAGCTGCTCGCGGACGTGGCCGCCGGGGCGCGCTTGCTCGCTGTCGCTCATGTCGACGCCGGCGCCGCTTGGTGGAGTGGAGCTCCGAGCACACGCGCCTCCGTCGAGGGTGATCACGTGCGGCTCGACGGGACGAAGCCGCTAGTCGTCGACGGTCACATCGCGCAGACGCTCCTCGTGTCGGCCACAGACTCGGCTGGCGAGGTCGGGGTCTACGCGGTCGACACGACCACGCAAGGTCTCACCGTGGCGCGCGTCGGAGCGATGGACGCGACCAGACCTCGCGCCGACGTGACGCTGTCTGGTGTCGTGGTTCCGAGCTCGCGCCGCGTCGGCGGAGTGCGCGAGCTGCGCCACGCGGCGGCGTTTGCGAGCGCGATGCTGGCCGCGGAGTCTATCGGTGTCGCGGAGGCGTCGCTCGAGATGGCCGTCGAGTATGCGAAGGTGCGCGAGCAATTCGGTCGTCCGATCGGATCGTTCCAGGCGATCAAGCACAAGTGCGCCGACATGCTGATGGCCGTCGAGACGGCGCGGTCCGCCGCATACCACGCGGCATGGTGCGCCGCCGACGAGCCCGAGTCGCTGCCCTTGGCCGCGCGCGTCGCCGCGGCATACGTCGGCGACGCCGCGTTCGCTTGTGCCGCTGAAAACATACAGATCCACGGTGGCGTCGGCTTCACGTGGGAGGTCGACGCGCACCTGTACTTTAAGCGTGCGCGCGCCTCGCGGTCGTTGTTTGACGCGCCGAGCGGGCACCTCGACGCGATCGCGTCGCTCGTGATTGACGGCGGAGGTGCCTCATGGACCTGAAGTACACGCCCGAAGATGAGGCGTTTCGGGCAGAGGCCGCTGGGTGGCTGCGGGAACAGCTCGAGGGGCCGTTTGCACACGTCCGCTGGCGCGGCGGACCCGGCGACGAGCACGCGCTCGTCGAGGAGCGCCGCGACTGGGCGCGCGCCATGGGTGCCGCCGGGTGGTCCTGCATCGACTGGCCGGCCGAGCACGGCGGACGCGGCGCGTCGATCATGCAGCAGGTCATCTTCAACGAGGAGTATGCCCGGCTCGGCGGCCCCGGACGGCTGGGACACATCGGCGAGACCCTGGCCGGACCGACGATCCTCGCGTTCGGAACCGACGAACAGAAGGCGCGGCTGCTGCCGCCCATTCGCAGCGGCGACGTGATCTGGTGCCAGGGCTACTCGGAGCCGAACGCCGGCTCCGACCTCGCGAACGTCCAGACGCGCGCCGAGCGACGCCCCGACGGGACGTGGTCGATCACCGGTCAGAAGACGTGGACGTCGCACGCCCACATCGCCGACTGGTGCTTCGTCGTCTGCCGAACCGACGGTGACCCGACATCGCGGCATCGAGGCCTGTCGTACATCCTCGTGCCCATGCACCAGCCCGGCATCGAGATCCGGCCGATCCGCCAGATGACCGGCACGTCCGAGTTCAACGAGGTGTTCTTCGAGGACGCGCGCGCGAGCGCCGACGACGTGGTCGGCGAGGTCGGCGGCGGCTGGCGCATCGCGATGGCGACGCTGGCTTTCGAGCGCGGCGCGTCGACGCTCGGTCAGCAGCTCGCGTTCGAGACCGAGCTCCGCCAGATCATCGACCTTGCGAAGACGAACGGCGCCGCTCGCGACCCGTCAATCCGCGCTCGAATCGCGGACGCCTGGGTGGGACTCCGTGTGATGCGGCTGAACGCGCTCCGCATGCTGACGGGAGGCCGCCCGGGCGAGCTGAGCCGCGAGGCGACCGTGAGCAAGCTCTACTGGGCGACCTGGCACCGTGCGCTCGGTGAGCTCGCGATGGATGTCCGCGGCGACGACGCGGAGCGCATCGAGGGCCGTCCGTACGAGCTCGACTCGCTGCAGCGCATGGCGCTCTTCTCGCGGTCCGACACCATCTACGCCGGGTCGAACGAGATCCAGCGCAACATCATCGCCGAGCGCGCGCTCGGCCTTCCCCGCTGAGCCCATGCCCACGGCACCTCCTCCCTACGTCCCCGCGCACGGCCTGCTGGCCGGAAAGAGCGTCGTCATCACCGCCGCGGCCGGCACCGGCATCGGGTTCGCGACCGCGAAGCGCTGCGTCGAGGAGGGGGCGCGTGTGCACATCAGCGACGTCCACGCGCGCCGGCTCAGCGAGGCGGCCGATGCCATCGAGGCGCTCGGCGCCGGGCGCCCGACGACGTCGCTGTGCAACGTCACGGCCGAAGACGAGGTCCGCGCGCTGTTTGCAGACGCCGAAGCGGCGCTCGGCCCGATCGACGTCGTCGTGAACAACGCAGGGCTCGGCGGGACCGCCCGCGTCGTCGACATGAAAGACGAAGAGTGGGCGCGCGTCATCGACGTCACGCTGACTGGGACCTTCCGGATGACGCGTGCAGCGCTTCAGCACATGCAGCCGCACGGTCGTGGCGTCATCGTGAACAACGCGTCCGTCCTCGGATGGCGCGCGCAAGACGGTCAGGCGCACTACGCGGCCGCGAAGGCCGGCGTGATGGCGCTCACGCGTTGCGCGGCGGTCGAGGCGGCGGAGTTTGGGGTCCGCATCAACGCGGTCGCGCCGAGCTTGGCGATGCATGCCTTCCTGCACAAGGTCACGACGCCCGAGCTGCTCGCGGAGCTCTCGGCGCGAGAGGCATTCGGCCGGCCCGCCGAAGTGTGGGAGATCGCGAATGTGATCGTGTTTCTCGCCAGCGAGTACTCATCGTACATGACTGGCGAGGTGGTCTCCGTGAGCAGCCAGAGGGCGTGAGATGGTCGATCGAAGAGCAGATGGGCTCGTGGGCGAGGCGTTCGAGCTCGACGTCGAGCGCGGAAAGGTGCGCGAGTTCGCGCGCTCGGTGCACGCCGCCGATCGCGCGTTCTACGAGGGCGACCGTCCGATCGCGCCGCCGACGTTCCTGACGACAGCGTTCCACTGGGAGCTCGACGTCGACGGCGCGGCGATCTGGGAGCGCGTCGCGATGAGCCACGAGCGCGGGATGCACGCCGAGCAGGAGTACGTGTTCCACGGTCCGCCGCCGGCAGCCGGGGATGGGCTCATTGCGCGCTCGCGAATCGAGTCGATGTACGAGAAGGAGGGTCGCCGCGGAGGTGCCCTCACGTTCGTCGTGATGGTGACGGAGTACCGGAACGCGGGCGGCGAGCTCGTCGCCGAGGCCCGGATGACTGGCGTTGAGACCGCGAAGCCGCCGACAGAGGAGGGCTGAGATGGGCGTCCGATTCGAAGACCTCACCGTCGGCGCGGCTCCCGCGAAGCTCACGATCGGACCGGTGTCCCGGACCGACATCGTCCGTTATCAGGGAGCATCGGGCGACATGAACCCGGTCCACCACGACGAGCCGTTCGCGCAGGGCGCCGGGTTCGCCGCGCCCCTGGGCGTGGGCATGTATCCCGCCGGCGTCATGCACGCGTGGCTCGCGGGCTGGGTGGGCCCCGAGCACGTGCGACGCTGCAGAACGCGGTGGCGCGCCGCCTACTTTCCCGGCGACACGCTCTCGTTCGAGGGGCGTGTGACGGCGCTGACGGCCACCGACGGCGGCGGAGAGTGTGAGATCGAGGCGACGTGCACCAATCAGGCGGGGGCCGTCACGATGCAGGGGTGGCTGACCGCGCGCTGGGGCGAGCCGGGTCTGTAGGCGCCTGCCGGAAAAAGATCGTCGCGCTGGCGACGAAACTGTGAACGTAAGGGTCATCTATTGCGCCGACCGAGCGGGCGGGCTACCCAAGGTCGTCTCGTTGAGGCGCGTCTATGTCGGTTCGTTCAGCTCTGTTGGTTGGTACGCTAGCTCTCGCAGCCACCGCGTCGTGTGTGGGTGCCGCCGGCGGATCGTCGGCGCGGGACGGGTCGGCCGATGACGAGCCGATCGCAGCGAATCCGGATCCGCCGCTTCGACGTCTGACTGAGCCAGAGCTCACTGCGAGCCTCCAGTTCCTTCTCGGCGTCGGACTCGAGTGGCCGGTCGAGGCCGATCTTCGCGTGAGTGTTTCGACGCGGGTTGGCGCCACCGCGGCGGTCGTCTCGGAGCGGGGCGTGTCGGACTACTCCGTGGCGATCGGCCTGGCTGCCGACCGGGTCGCGGCGGACCCCCACCGGCTGCGGTCCGTGCTGCGATGTGACTCCCTCGACGACTGGGGAGTCTGTTCCTCGCACGCGATCATCGACTTCGGAGCGTTGGCATGGCGCCGTCCCGTCGACCCGTCGGAGGTCTCGCGTTACGAGGAGCTCGCGAGCCAGATCGCAACCGACACGTCCGACCCGGTGCTGCGAGCACGGACGCTGCTGTATGCGCTGCTGATCTCTCCCAACTTCCTCTATCGGGACGAGGGATCCGCCGAGGCTGAGGGCGACCCTCTCGCGCCGGTCGCAGCACCGACGGGTCAGTACTCGGGGGCGGCGATGGCGTCCCGACTGTCGTTCTTCATCTGGAACGCCCCTCCCGACGAGCCGCTGCTCGCGGCGGCTGCGGCGGGCACGCTCGACACGGCAGACGGCGTCGCCGCAACGGCGAGCTCGATGCTCCAGGACCCGCGCGCGGCAGACGGTCTGGACGCCTTCGTCGACGAGCTGTTTCAGGTACAGGGGATCGCTTCGATCTCGCGCGAGCCCCTGAACCTGATCGAAGAGAGCGCGGCGTTCTACATCGCCGAGCACCAGGGTCTGTCGGGTTTCCTCGAGCAGGTGAGGGCATCCGAGGTCGAGGAGCTTCACCGAATCTTCCGCTACGTGGCGCTCGACACAGACGCGGACCTGATGGACGTGTTCTCGACTCGGGTGACGTTCGTCAACGACACGCTCATGCGGTTCTACGACGGTGAGGTGGACATACTGGCCGCCCTGCCGCCTCGAGCGGCACCGCCCGAGGAACCCGAGCGCGAGCGCGGCTGCCTCGCGCCGATCGAGTTCATCTGCGCCGGTCGCGATCCGTGCGAGAGGTTCGCGGAGCGCTACTGCGAGTTCCAACCCGAGCAGGACTGCTCCGATCGCATCTGGGAGGACCTCTGCGAGCACCAGGACGCGTGCCTCGACTTCTTCGCCGAGACGTGCCCTGGCGGAGGGCACTGTGCATGGCAACCCGAGTTTGGTTGTGTGGACCCGGCCGATGGCCTGATCCCGGAGACCGTCGCGTACGACTCTTACGTTCCGTATGGCATCCAAGGCTGGGCGATGGCCGAGCGCGACGTGTCGGAGTCTCCGCGCGTTGGTGTGCTCGGCACGCTCGGATTCCTCTCCCTCCATGGCGGCTCCGACAGTTCGCCGACGCGACGCGGCCGCTTCGTTCTCGAGTCGTTGCTCTGTCGCACGGTCGGGCATCCACCGGAGGCCGCGCTCGGAGCGCAGCTCCCGATGAACGGCGAGTCGCGGCGCCATCAGCATGAGTTGATGGTCAGCCCGCCGGACTGCGTCGGGTGCCACGCCGAGATTGACCCGATCGGCTTCGCACTCGACGTGTATGGCCCGGCCGGCATGCGGCGAGAGAAGGACCGGTTCGGGTATCCGTTCGACCTGAGCGGGAGTCTGGACGGCCACGACTTTGACGGTCCCGCGGGGCTGGCCGATCTCATCGCCACTCACCCGGACAGCCGTGCTTGTATGGCACGCGAGCTGTTTCGGTTTGCGACGGGGACAGACGACGACCTCTACGACGCTGCGCTGGACGACGCGCTCGCGGCACAATTCGACCAGGCCGACGGCAGGTATCGTCGCTTCGTGACGGGGCTCGTCTCGTCGCCCGAGTTCCGGTTCCGGCGCGACGACGTCGCCCATACCGACGTACACGAGTAGTCAGATGAAGACTCCGCTCACACGGCGCCAGGTCCTTCGCGGAGCGCTCGGCGGATCCATCGCCGTGGCCCTGCCACTTCCGCGACTCGGCGCCTGGCTCAACGATAGCGGCACCGCGTTCGCTGATGGGGCGGCGCTGCCGAAGCGCTACGGGACCTGGTTCTTCGGGAACGGCGTCATTCCGAGCCGATGGGTCCCGGATCGCGAGGGAGTCGGCGACCAGTGGAGCCTCAGCGAGCAGCTCCGGCCCCTGAGCGCCTTCAAGCGGCGGCTGTCCGTGGCAACGGGCTACGACCTCGATCTGCCGTTCGAGCTCGCCCACCTGCGGGGGGCCGCAGCAGTCCTGACGGGGCTCGACAAGCAGGAGACAACGGTCCGAGCGCCTTCGATCGACCAGCTTCTGGCGGACCGACTCGGCAGCGGAGCGGCGTTCCGGAGCCTGGAAGTCGCAGTCTCCGAAGCGCTCTCGTTCGCCGGAACAATCTGCCGCACCGTGTCGCACTCGGGGCGCAACGCGCCCAACTACCCCGAGGGCGACCCAAACCGGCTGTTTGCGCGCCTGTTTGGGATTGCCCCGGCTTCTGAGGAGATGCGGACGCTCGAGGCCTCCGTCCTCGACGCCGTCCTGGACGACCTCTCGGCGCTGCGCCGGCGGGTCGGTGTCGAGGACCGCGCGCGACTCGAGGCGCACGCCGACGGAGTCCGTGCGATGGAGCGTCGCCTTCAGGCGATGCCGAGCATCTGCGCCGCGCCGGATGCACCAAACGTCCGCCATCCGGGGATCACGTCAGACGAGCGCGAAGAGGCCCCTCCGGAGCTGAACCGCGTAATGGCGGAGCTCACCGTCACGGCGCTCGCGTGCGACCTGACCCGCGTGTTCAGCTTCATGCTGACCCCGCCGGCCGCCCAAGTACACTATCGGCACCTAGGCGCAGACTACGACGCGTCGTTCCACGACAACATCGTGCACGTAGCCGGCCCGGACGACGATCTGGGTCTCGTCACCGGCGGCGTGCTCTACGCGATGTCATGCTTCGCCGAGATGCTCGAGCTCATGGAGTCGACTCCGGACGGCGACGGGACCCTCCTCGACCGGACCGTCATCTTTGCCACGTCGTGCATCGGCCGCGGCTGGGATCACGACTTCTTCGACCACCCGCTGCTGTTTGCCGGCGGGCAGGCGCTTGGGCACCGCGGCGACGTTCACCATCGGTCGGCCACGCGCGAGCCAGCGACGCGGGGCATGCTGACCGCCGCTGAGATGTTGGGCGTGGATCTCGGGCCGGTGGGAGAAGGCACCACGTACGCTGACCGCGGCATCAGCGAGCTCCTGCGGGCCTAGCCGGCGGCTCTATCCCTTGGCTGCCGCCAGGAACGATGGCCACTCGCCGCCACCGTCGAGCGTGATCGCGGACCCCGAGACGTACGACGCGGCGGGAGACGAGAGGTAGCGGCACGCCTCCGCGATGTCGGCGGGAGTCCCGAGCCGGCCCAAGGGCACGGTGGCCGCCACCCGGGCGATGCCGTCGGTGTCGCCGTAGTGCAGGTGCGACTGCTCGGTCTCGATGAGGCCCGCGACCACGGCGACGACGCGGACCTTCGGTGCCCACTCTACGGCTAGCGACCGAGTCAGCGAGAGGAGGCCCGCCTTCGCCGCGCCGTACGCCGCGGTCCCGGGCGAGGGCCGCGTGCCGCTCACGCTGCAGATGTTGATGATGACGCCTCCCCGCTCACCCATCGCTGCGTAGGCGCGCTGAGCGATGGCCAGCGGCGCGGTGAGGTTCAGGTCGATGATGGACGCGTGAAAGCGGGGAGAGGCGGTGGCGGCGTCGACGTGTGGAGCCCCGCCGGCGTTGTTGATGGCCACGTCGATGCGCCCGTGCCGGGCGACGATCGTGTCGAACAGCGCGGCGACCTCGTCCGCGCTGCGCACGTTGCACGCGACGAACTCGGCTGTCGCGTCGCCGACGGAGATCGGTGCCTCGGGCGGGGTCCGCGCACAGACGACGACGGTGCACCCGTCGGCCAGATAGGTCTCGGCGATCGTGCGGCCGATACCCTTGGTTCCGCCGGTAACGAGGACGACGCGGGGCGATGCTGCGGTCATAGCGGTCACGGACGTGAGGGCGGGCGGGGCGACGGAGCGGTCTTCCAGGAGGGGAGCGTCGCGGCGGCTCGCGGCGGCGCCCGCGGGCGTCGCAGCGGCTCGCGGCGGCGCTCGCGCGTCAGGACGGCTCGCCGCCGAACAGGCGCTCGATGCGCTTGTCCGGGACGAGCCAGAGGAGAGCGACCAGCACGTAGATCGTCATGGAGAGCCAGGGGACGCTCGTGGCGACGCTGACGCCGACGAGGTACAGAACCAGCGACGACTTGCCCTGCCAGTCGCGTCCCACCGCGCGTTGCAGCAGCGAGCCGGGGCCCTGGGCGGCGATGATGACCTGCTGCAGCACGAAGTACGCGGCGCCGGCGAAGAGGAGCACAATGCCGTAGACGGCGACGGGGAGCGGGGCGAAGTGGTTCTCACCGACAAAGCCGGTGGCGAACGGCACCAGCGAGAGCCAAAAGAGCAGGTGCATGTTCGCCCAGAGGATCCTGCCCGTGACGCGCTGCACGGTGTGCAGCATGTGGTGGTGGTTGTTCCAGTAGATGGCGACGTAGACGAAGCTCAGGACGTAGCTGAGGAAGATCGGATAGAGCGAGCAGAGGACCTCGACGCTCGCTCCCTCCGGGACCTTCAGCTCCAGGACCATGATCGTGATCACGATCGCGAGGACGCCGTCGGAGAAGGCTTCGAGCCGGTTCTTGTGCATGGTGCGCGCTTGCGAGGGCGCCCGTCGGTCCCGGGCGGGGTGCACGTCGTCTCGGACTGTGGCATACCCTGAAACGTGTTTCAGTGCGACCACCGAGGTGAGCTGCGATGAGCGGGATCTGTAGCGGGAGAGTTGTGATCGTGACCGGCGCCGGGCGCGGCATTGGCCGGGAGCACGCGCTCGAGCTGGCGCGTCAGGGCGCTCGGGTGGTCGTGAACGACTTGGGCGTTGGGCGCGAGGGGCAGGAGCCCGCCGAGACGCCGGCGGACGAGGTCGTGGCAGAGATCCGCGCTGCGGGCGGCGAGGCGGTGGCAGACGCGTCCGACGTAGCGGACTGGGACGGCGCGGGCGCCCTGGTCGAGCGCGCGGTGTCGGCGTTCGGCCAGCTGGACGCCGTCGTGAACAACGCCGGGTTCGTCCGCGATCGCATGTTCGTGAGCTCGACCGTCGAAGAGTGGGACGCCGTGATGCGCGTCCACCTGCGCGGGCACTTCTGCGTGGCTCGTCACGCGGTCGCGCACTGGCGCGCGGTGATCAAAGCGGGTGGCTCGGTGTCTGGCCGCATCGTGAACACGAGCTCCGGCGCGGGTGTGCTCGGCAGCGTTGGGCAGGCGGCCTACTCGGCGGCGAAGGGCGGGATCGCGTCGCTGACGCTCGTCCAGGCGGCCGAGCTCGGGCGCTACGGCATCGCGGCGAACGCGATCTGCCCGATCGCGCGGACGCGGATGACCGAGGAGGTGTTCGGCGACATGATGCGGGTGCCGGAGTCTGGCTTCGACGCGATGTCGGCGGCCAACGTCGCGCCGCTTGTCGCGTGGCTGTGCTCCGAGGCGTCCGGCTCGGTGACGGGCCGCGTGTTCGAGGTGTCGGGCGACACGGTCCAGCTCATGGATGGGTGGCGGCACGGCGTGAAGGTGTCGGCGGGCGGCCGCCGGTGGGACCCGTCGGAGCTGACGGCCGCGCTCACGGGGCTGCTTGCCGAGGCGACGGCGCCCGAGAAGGTGTACGGGACCTAGTGGCCCGGAACGTCGACGGCTGCGCGTGACAACGCCCGTCCCCTAGCGGGCGGTCTGCGCCTCGAGCAGCTCACGCAGCCTGAACTTCTGGACCTTCCCGCTCGCGTTCCGTGGCAGCTCGGCGACGAAGACGACGCGACGTGGGACCTTGAAGTTCGCCATGTTGTCGCGGGCCCATGCGATGACGGCGTCTTCAGAGGTGCCGTTACCGTGGGAAACGACGAACGCGACGCCGACCTCACCGAGGCGTGCGTCGGGCGTGCCGATGACCGCCGCTTGGGCGATGCCTGGACACGCGAGGAGGGCGTTCTCGATCTCGGCGGGGTAGGCGTTGAAGCCGCCGACGATGAACATGTCTTTGATGCGGTCGGTGATACGCAGGTAGCCGTCCTCGTCCATGATCCCGACGTCGCCGGTGTGGAGCCAGCCCTCTTGGTCGACGGCTTCTCGTGTGGCGTCTGGGTCGTCGAGGTATCCGGCGGTGACGTTGTACCCTCGTACGAGTATCTCACCGGCTTCGCCGCGTGGGAGCTCCCTTGCATCGCGGTCGGCGACGATGACCTCGACGTCCCGGATGGCGCGTCCGGATGTCGTCGCGACGCGCTCGGCGGCGTCGCCCGGGCGGCACATCGTCGCCACGCCCGTGCACTCCGTGAGCCCATACGCTGTGACGATCGTACGAAAGCCGAGACGTTCGCGCATCTGATGGATGAGCTCGACAGGGATCACGGCGGCGCCCGTGACTGCGAGCCGGAGCGACGATAATTCGAAGTTCGTAAGATCGTCTCGCATCAGGAGCGACTGATACAGGGCCGGCGGACCGGGGAGCACCGAGACCCGATCCGGGCCGATACGTCGCAGCACCGCGTCGGCGTCGAATACCGCCTGCGGCAGCACCGTCGCCCCCATCATCAGCGCCGCCAGCCACCCCGCCTTGTAGCCGAACGTGTGAAAGAACGGGGCGACCACGAGGTAGCGGTCGCCAGCCTCGAGCCCGACCGTCTCGGCCCACTCTCGAAACACGCGCAGGTTCTGCGCGTGGGTCGCGACGACTCCCTTCGTAGCGCCGGTCGTCCCAGACGTGAAGAGGATGTCGGCCACGTCATCGGCGCCGACCCCGTCTTCGCGGCCGCCGAGGGCCGCGCGCGCCGCGGGGGTCGCCAGGCTCAGCAGGTCGGCCCAGCTCAGTGCCCCGGGCGGCGTCGAGCCGGCGAGGACCACGACCTGCTCCAGCCGCGGGCGCTCGCCGCCAAGCGCCTCGAGCGCCTCGACGTAGTTGGTGCCGAGGAATCCGTTGACGGTGAACAGGACGCGGGCGCCCGCCCGATCGAGGATGTACGCGGCCTCGCGCGCCTTGTAGCGAGTGTTGATCGGGACGATCACGCCGCCAGCGCGGGCGATCGCCAGGGCGGCGACGATCCAGCGGCCGACGTTTGGGGCCCAGAGGGCGACCCGGTCGCCACGATCGACGCCGATCGCGATGAGCGCGGCGGCAGCGTCGTCGACGGCGGCGTCGAGCTCGGCGAACGATAGGCGCACGTCGTCACTCTCGATCGCGAGGCTCGCGCCGAAGCGCTGCGCTGCGATGCGAGGGAGTTGGGCTGCCGTGGTGAAGTCGAGGTCGCCGCGAGTGGGCGTCGGCTGCGTGGTCATTCTGGCTCCGGGGCTCGTCTCCCGAAGTGTCCGCGATGGGATCTCGGGCGACAAGAGCCGGCGCGAACCGCTTGCGACGCCGCGGCCGCCCGAATAGGGACGGCGGCGACGAAGGAACCGCATGAGCCCCCGCCGCTTCGAGAGAATCGCGATCCTGAACCGTGGCGAGGCCGCGGTTCGATTCGTGCGCGCCGTCCGCGAGCTCGATGCCGTGCGGGGCGAGCGGACGACGATCGTCGCGTTCATGACCGACATCGAGCTGCAGTCGTACCCGGCGCGACTGTCGGACGAGGTCGTCGACATCGGCTCGGCGCTGCGGGACTCGGCGCGCGGCCCGGTCAGCGCTTACTGCGACACGGAGCACATCACGCGCCTCCTGGTGCAGGCGCGCTGCGACGCGGTCTGGCCCGGTTGGGGCTTCGCGTCCGAGGATCCCGAGTTCGTCGCGCGGATGGAGACCGAGGGCATCGCGTTCATCGGGCCCCCGTCGATCGCGATGCGCGCGCTCGGCGACAAGATCGCGTCGAAGCGGCTCGCCGAAGCGTCGGGTGTCCCGCTCGCGCCGTGGGCGACGCTGGAGGGCGACATAGACGCCCACGTCGCCGCCGCGTCTGTCGGCTACCCCCTCATGGTCAAGGCCTCGGCCGGCGGCGGCGGCCGGGGGATCCGGCGCGTCGAGAGCCCCGAGCAGCTCGCCGACGCGATCGTCAGCGCGCGTGGAGAAGCCGAGCGAGCCTTCGGCGACGGCCGCCTCTTCCTCGAGCGGGCCATCAGCGCGGCCCGCCACGTCGAGGTCCAGTTCGTCGTCGACGCCTTCGGCTCCGCGCACGCGATCGGGGTCCGCGACTGCAGCATCCAGCGCCGCAATCAGAAGCTGGTCGAGGAGACTCCGTCGCCGGTCCTCCCCGCCGCCGTCGCCGCATCGCTTCGCGCCGGCGCCGAGGCGTTGGCAGCCGGTGCGGGGTACCGCGGCGTCGGCACCGCGGAGTTCCTGTACTCCCCGGCCGACGGTGCGGTCGCGTTCCTCGAGGTCAACTCACGACTCCAGGTCGAGCACACCATCACCGAGATGCTCACCGGCGCCGACCTCGTGCGCGCCCAGCTGCTCATCGCGCGCGGCCTCGAATGGGAGCCGCCGGCAGAAGAGCGCGGCCACGCGATCGAGGTGCGGCTCAACGCCGAGAACCCCGACGCCGGCTTCGCGCCGAGCCCGGGCCGCGTCCCCGTGTTCCGAGTCCCGTCGGGCTTGGGAGTGCGCGTCGACACCGCGATCGTCGAGGGCTCGGAGGTTCCGGCGGCGTTCGACTCGATGATCGCGAAGGTCATCGCGTGGGCGCCGAGTCGGCCAGAAGCGATCGCCCGGCTGCGTCGCGCGCTCGACGAGCTCGCCGTCGTGGTCGAGGGAGGCGCGACGAACAAGGCGTTTCTCGCGGCGATCCTGCGCGCCCCGGAGTTCGTGACCGGCGAGGCCACGACCCGCTGGCTCGACACGACCGGTCGCGGCGTCGGGCGCGTCGACTCCGAGAGCGAGCTCGCCGCGTTCGTCGCGGCCGCCGTGCTCACCGCGCGCGACGAAGACGCCCGCGAGGTCGCCCGGTTCCTCGCGCAGGCTCAGAATGGGGTGCCGCAGCACCTGCCCGCGCCCCACGGCCGCATCGCCAACCTCCGGCTTCGCGGGAGACCGGCGGCCCTGTGGGTCTACGCCGTCGGACGCGACCGCTACGAGGTCGAGGCGGGCGGCGCGACGTATCGCGTCGCCTTCGAGTCGGCGGGGAGCCACGCGGCCACGCTCGTCATCGACGGAAGGCGGCATCGACTGCTGTTCGCCGACGCGGCCGTCGGTCGCAGCGTAGAGGTCGATGGCGCCCTCCACACCGTAGAGGTCGTGACGGGCGGCGAGGTCACCGCGCCCGCGCCGGCGATGGTCGTCGCGGTCAGCGTCGCGAGCGGCGACGTCGTCGAAGCGGGGCAGCGGCTGTGCATGCTCGAGGCGATGAAGATGGAGCTGCCGGTCGTCGCGCGCGAGGGCGGCGTCGTGCGGCACGTCCACTGCCGCCCGTCGGTTCAGGTCGTCGCCGGCGAGGTGCTGTTCGAGATCGAGACCGGAGGCGCAGCCACGCGGGAAGACGTCGAGCCGGTCAGCTTTCCCGCGGCGGCGCCGCGCGCCATCGACCTGCTGTTCGCAGGTTCGGCGCCGCGCCCGGAGCTGCTCGATGACGCGCCCGCCGAGCTCGTCCAGTACGTCGTCGCCGAGATCGTCGAGACCGCGCGGGGCATTCTGCTCGGCTACGATGTCTCGCCGACGACCGTCGATCGCGTGGAGCGCCTCTTCGGGGCTCAGCTCGACTTCCCCGGGCTGCGCAGGTTCGAGCACTGGGCACCGCTCGCGGCGCTCCTCGCGACGTTCGCCGACGTCGAAGCGCTCTTCAGCCGAGAGCTCGCCGAAGAGTCGGCGGCCGACGGCTCGGAGATCAGCCCACAGCTCGCCTTCTACGAGTTCTGCCGGTGCAGCGCCCAGGGGGCGGCGGGTGTCCCCGCGCTGATCGCCGCGCCACTGCAGGCCGCGCTCGCCCACTACGGGGTCCGTGACCTCGAGCCCGGCGACGCCCTGCGCGAGGCCCTGTGGCGGATGGCGGTGGCGCACGCGCACGACGCCAACCGCAATCGCCTCTGCTCCTCGCTGATGCGGCTCGTGATCGGGCTGGCCGGCGCAGGGATCGAGGTCCCGCGCGGGGAGCTCCACGGAGTGCTGGAGCGCGTCGCCGCGCTCGCCTCCGACGAGCATCCATACGTCGCCGACAACGCGCACCAGGCCGCGTACGTCCTCTTCAAGCGGCCAAGCTACGTGTCGCGCGGTCGGCTCGTCCAAGACACCGTCGACCTCGTCGGGCTCGAGGCGGCAGGGCGCCGCGGCGACAGCGCCGCGCCACTGCTGGCGCCGTTGATCGCCACGGCGCAGAGCGCCCTCCCGTATGTACTCCGCTCGATGCACGCCGACGTTGTGACGTTCGCCGCCGTGGCCCTCGCGCGCCTGCACGCGCTGGAGCGCGTCGAGCCGAGCCTCGAGCTGGTCGGCGACGACACGTGGGTCGGAGAGTGGGCGGGCGGCGCGGTGGTCGTCTCTTCGACCGTCGAAGACGCGCTGGCGTCGATGCCATGGGTCGTCGGCGGGGGAGGGCGCGCGGTCGACGTGCTGCTCAGCCGCTCGCCGACCGGCCCGGTCGAGCCTCCTCCGGTGAACGACCGCTGGCCGGCGGACGCCGAGCTGTGCTTCGTGTGGCCCGAGGCAGGAGATCAGGTCGAGTGCCGCGCCTTCGCGCGCGAGGGCGACGGCTGGGAGGTCCTCTACCCCGTCCACCCCGTGACCGCGCGCCGGCTCGAGCTCCCGCGGCTCGACCTGTTCGAGCTCGAGCGGATCCCGTCGCCGGAGCGAATGCTCGCGTTCGCGGCGCGCGCCCGGTCGAACCCGCGAGACGAGCGGATCTTTGTGCGAGCCGAGGTGCTCGGGCCGGTCGACGCGGACACGGGCTGGCCGCGTTGGGAGTTCGAGCGGGTCTACTACGAAGGGCTTCGGCTCATCCGCGAGGCGCAGGCCGGCCGAGGTCGGCGGAACCGGTTCTACCGGAACCGGCTCACCATCTACGTTCGTGCGACTGTCGCGATCGACGCGAGCCGCGTGCGCGACATCTCGCGCGGGCTCGAGGCGCCGACGCGCCGACTCGGCCTCGAGAGCGTGAACGTTCGTACGTTCGTCGAGGACTCGTCGGCACCGGACGGGCGCCGCGCCGTCGAGTTCGTGATCAGCAAGCCCGGGCGCCACCGCCTCGACGTCCGCTTCCGCGACCCCGTGTCCGACCCGATCGCGCCACTCACCGCCTACGAGCAGCGCGTCGTCACCGCCCGGAGACTCGGCCTCGTCTATCCGTACGAGATCATCGCGATGCTCGAGGGACGCGGCAGCGAGGCCGGCGAGACCTCGTTCTCGGTCGAGCGTGGCGAATTCGTAGAGCTCGACCTCGACCTCGACGGCGACGGCCGCCTCGTCCCCGTCGACCGTCCCCACGGCAAGAACACCGCTGGCGTCATCGTCGGGATCATCTCCAACCAGACGGCGCTGCACCCGGATGGGATGGAGCGTGTCTTCATCGCGTCGGACCCGACGCGCGCGCTCGGGACGCTCGCCGAACCCGAGTGCGCGCGCGTCTGCGCGGCGCTCGACATCGCCGAAGAGAGGGGAGTCCCCGTCGAGTGGATCGCCGTGTCGTCGGGCGCGAAGATCGCGATGGACAGCGGGACCGAGAACCTCGACGCCACCGCGCGCGTGCTGCGACGCATCGTCCACTTCACGCAGCGCGGCGGCGAGATCAACGTGATCGTCCCCGGCGTGAACGTCGGAGCTCAGTCCTACTGGAACGCCGAAGCGACGATGCTGATGCACACGCGCGGCGTGCTGATCATGACGCGCGACGGCTCGATGGTCCTGACCGGCAAGAAGGCACTCGAGTACTCGGGCAGCGTCTCGGCCGAAGACGAGAAGGGAATCGGGGGGGCCGACCGCGTCATGGGTCCTAACGGACAGGCGCAATACGTGGTCAGGGACCTCGGTGCTGCGTACGCGACGCTGTTCGAGCACTACCGATACACATGGCGCCGCGTCGGGGCCGCTTCGGCGCCGACGCTCGCGACGACCGACCCCGACGACCGGAGCATCCTCGACTCGCCATACGAGGCGTCAGTCGGCGGCTTCGCGACGGTTGGGGAGATCTTCGACGAAGAGACCAACCCGGGCCGCAAGCGCCCGTTCGCGATCCGCGCCGTGATGGCGGCGCTGATCGACCGTGACGGCGGGCGCTTGGAGCGCTGGCGCTCGATGCGCTCGGCCGAGATGGTGGTGGTGTGGGACGCGTTCGTCGGCGGCGTCGCGGCGTCGGTGATCGGGATCGAGTCGCAGCCTCTCCCGCGCTTTGGACGGGTGCCGGCCGACGGCCCCGACCGCTGGACGGGGGCAACGCTGTTCCCGCGCGGGTCGAAGAAGCTGGCGCGCGCGATCAACGCGGCGAGCGGGAATCGACCTCTCGTCGTGCTCGCGAATCTGAGTGGCTTTGACGGCAGCCCCGAGTCGCTGAGGAAGCTCCAGCTGGAGTACGGGGCCGAGGTGGGCCGAGCCGTCGTGAACTTCGAGGGGCGCGTCGTCTTCGTCGTTGTCGGCCGGTATCACGGCGGCGCCTACGTTGTCTTCTCGAAGGCGCTGAACGCGGGCCTGACGTCGATGGCCGTGCAGGGGGCGTACGCGTCCGTCATCGGCGGTGCGCCGGCGGCGGCGGTCGTCTTCCCGCGGGAGGTGCGAGCGCGAGCCGACCGCGACCCGCGCGTTCAGGCGCTCCGTGCTGCGCTCGGCGGGGCACCGCAGGAGCAGCAGCCACGCCTCCGTGAGCAGCTCGAGGAGCTGTACGCCGAGGTGATGCTCTCGGAGCAGCTCGCGCTCGCGGCCGAATTCGACGCCATCCACACCGTCGAGCGCGCGGTGAGCGTGGGCTCGCTCGACGCGGTCGTGCCGGCGGCGCGCCTTCGTCAAGAGGTCATCGCGACGCTCCGGCGGGGCTGACGGACGGCGCCGGCGCTCGCTGGCGGCTCCGCCAATGCGGAGATGAGCGCGCACGTGGGCGACGAGGGCGGATCACCGCCCAGCAGATTCCCCCTTGACGCCGATCCGCCCCCTCGTCACACTGCCCAAGTCACAGCCAGTCGACAGGAACCGTCGCGTCAGAAACCAATCTGGCCGGCCGCCTCGTAGCCATCCGTGCAATCACGGACCAAACAAGGCGGTGCCGCCAACTCCCGGGGGAGCACGATGCGGTGCGGGTACCGTCGCTCTCGACCTCATCCACCTGCCATGCGCTCACCCGTAACCCATACTCTCGCCGCCGTTGCCGCCCTCCGGCTCGCGACCGGGTGTGCGGAGGCGCCTGAGACTCCGACACCCGAGCCGGAGCCGACTCCCACAGCCGAGGTGTGCGTGTCGCCGGGGAAGTACCTGCGCGGCGAGCGGGACTCGTTCTTCGTCGGGTTCTGCGGTGGTTGGAGCGCCCCTGTACACGAGGTGACACTCACGAGAGCGTTCCTCGTGCAGCCGATCGAGACACGGCGGGTGGACTGGGCTCGCGTGATGGGCGGCGACCCCTCGCGGTCGTCGGTTGATTGCCCCGAGTGCCCGGTCGACAGCGTGGCCTGGTATGCCGTGCTGGTCTACGCCAACCGTCTGTCTACGGAGGCGGGGCTGACCCCCTGCTACCGGCTTCACGACTGCGAGGGCGACCTCAACGGTTCATACGGCTGCGATGCGCGGAGAGGCGTGGAGTGGAGCGTC
Source organism: Myxococcales bacterium (assembly GCA_020633625.1). Taxonomy (GTDB): domain Bacteria; phylum Myxococcota_A; class Bradymonadia; order REDH01; family REDH01; genus JACKDJ01. Next base: position 12,600 of record JACKDJ010000039.1, on the reverse strand, counting down.
GACTGCGACGGCTATCGACTTCCGACGGACGCGGAGTGGGAGTACTTCGCGCGCGCCGGCACCGACGGTCCCTACGTCTGCGGCGACCGCGAAGACCACCTCTGGTACGGAGAGGTGTGCCCGGGCGCGTCAGCGTGGGTGGGCCGCAACAGCTACGGTCTCCCGGACAGCGACGGTTGGAGAACGACGGCGACGCACCCGGTGGCGACTCGGGCGCCAAACGCGTGGGGCCTCTACGACGTGACAGGAAACGTGGCGGAGTGGGTGTGGGATCTCCCTTACCACGTCTCGGCTGCGCCGATGACTGACCCGTACAGCCTCCTCTCGGACAATCACGGGTTCTTGCTATGGGACGGGAACGACGTTCGCACGATTCGCGGGGGCTCGGTCGAGGTTTCGATCGAGTCCCTGAGACTTGGGTACCGGTGCGCAACGAGAGAGGCCTGGGGCGGGGGCGCATTTGCGGGCGTGCGACCCGATCCGATTGGGTTCCGGCTGGTGCGCACGGTGCCGTCGTGCGGCGGCATGTAGGTGGGTGAGCCGCCGGTGTCGGCGAGCAGGGGTGCTGGCTCGGCGCGCGGGTCGCTGCTACGGTGGGGCGACCTGAGATGCGGAGCGTGAGCGGAGATGTCGCTGACGTCGGGCAGCGGAGTTCGTGACGACTGCGCCGCGTACCAGGCGCTCACAGCGGGCGGATACTCCGCCTGGGACGACGGCGTGGCGTTTCCGCCGAGTCGCTTCGACGGCAGCACGGCAGGGCACGCTGGCGGGATCCCGGAGCTGTGCCCCGACATCAACCCCGAGCCGCCCGAGGGCTCGGGAGGAGCATCCGAGGGCTCCAGGGAGGGGGGATGATCAACGTGGCGAAGACTCCCTTTGCTCGCCGCGCACGTCGACGTCTTGTCGGGATCGTGCTCGTGCTGACCACGCTGCGCCTCGCAGGAGCGTGTGGCGACCGCGCGGGTGATTCCGACACCAGCGTTGACGCCGTGGCGGAGGTCGGCAGCGACGCGGGCCGGTCGGACACGCGGGAGGACGCGGGCGTCGACTCGACCGACCTGGCCGAAGACGCCGCTCCAGACGTTCGCGACCTGCAGAGCGATCTCGACGTCGGCGACGTTGAGGACAGGGGCATCGACGTGTCCGAGGTCGGCGACGACCCGCCGATGTGGGCGACGACCCGCCCGAGGTCGGCGACGAACTAGACCTCGACGAGGATGGCACGGATGCCGGCGACGCGGTCCAGGAGGACGACGGACGAGTTGACGACGTGGACGACGAGAGTGCAGACGTCGTTGACGTCGATGCCGACTCGGACGCGTCTGAGCCCGATCTCGACGCCGAAGCCGACGAGACTGAGAGTGAACCGGACGTGGACTGGCCCCACGAGTGTGAGCCGACCCCGCCGAGCGTGGAGGATGAGCCCGGCTGGTGGGTCGGTGTCACTCTGCCAGGGGGCGAGCACGAGGTCTGCGGCGCTGGATTTCGGCTCAGCGTGCCTTCAGGAGTGCTCGATGACGGGGTGGAGTTCCTGAGGGTCGGTCAGATTCGAGGGCTCCCGGCTGGTTACGTAGCGGTCTCATCGGTGTACTACGCCGGTCGCGTCCCAGGGGGGGTGATCCGGGAGACCGACCTGCGGGCGGGCTCTCTTCTGCGCGCACACGTGGTCCCGCGCGAAGAAGTGGCCGCCGCGGTGCGCGGTGTAGTGGAGGTCGACGAGTTCTTTACGGGGCGGCGCCACTTGCACGAGGCGCCGATCCGGTGGGTCGGCGATGCCGCCGAGTTCGACATCCCCAGCGAGTGGATCTCGTCATCGGACCAAGTGTACGTCATGTTCTTCCTCGGCTACCCCCAGACCACGATCTGCGGCGACGGGATCGTCGATCCGATCGAGCAGTGCGACGACGGGGGCTCGGACTGCCAGCGCTGTCAGTTCGTTGACCCGCGCTGCCGGCCCGGCGAAGAAGCCTGCCACCGCACGTGTACCGCGCGGACCTGGGACGGGCCCTACATCGACTGCTCGTCCGAGCCCGTAGGGCCGTGCGAGATCGCCGCGTGCGACACGTACTCGACCGAGTGTGTGCGCTGGCCGACGCACGAGGGTGAGCCGTGCGAAGACGGCGCGGTCTCGGGTCGCTGCAGGGCCGGCGTGTGCTCGCCGGAGCTTGAGGAGTGCGGCCTCTGCCGCCGTGGATACCGGTTCGTCGACGGCGCGTGCTGGCCCGAGGAGCACGGTCTGAGCTTTGTCGCCGGGCGCCACCTCGCACCGTCGATGACTCCGGAGGGGGTTGTCGACGGTCGTCAGGATCCGCACTTTTCCGGACTTCTCGTCGCCAAAGCCTCTCTCGATCGTAGTGTCGCCTCCGGCGTCGCGCGGCGACGTCCGGGGTAGGTGCCTGCCCCCACAGCCGCGCTGACGCCGCCGCGGCGGTAGCGGCGCGCAGCGTCGCGAGGCTCGTCGGCAACTGTTCCCTCTTCGTCCGTGCGTCGCTCTGGCGGGCTGCGGCACGGGGGGCGGCGGTGGCGGCCTGCGGTCGCGGAGCGGGCGAGCCGTCGGCGAGCGCGCGGAGCGGCCGCAGGCCGCCACCGCCTGTCGCTCCAGGAATTCGCCTTTGATGTCGGCAGGCTGCAAACGACGAAGCGCCGGGCCACAAGGGGTCACAACCTTGCCCGGCGCTTCTGCAACCGACGTTGCCGTCGTTCTTCGGCCGTTGTGCCAACGTCGCGACGGCTCGTCCAGTTTCTTGCGATGGACGATGTCTGCCACGCCCGATGCGCCGACGCCCCCACAGCCCCACGACCCCGCGAGCGCGCTGCTGATCCGCACGTGCCGCAGCTGTGGCGTGCGCTTCCATCTCTGTGTCCGCTGCTTCCGCGGCCACCACTACTGCGCCGCGTCGTGTCGCCTGCTGGCGCGACTCTCGACCTCCGCGAAGGCTCGCCGGCGCTGGCGGCGGTCCGAGGCGGGCCGCGCGCGCCGTGCCGAGCAGGCGCGCCGGCACAGAGCGCGGAAGCGCGCGAGAGAGGCAGAGAATCGACCCACGGTGTGCGATTCCGTGGGTCATCACAGTTCCCACAAGATCCGCCCGCTCGATGATGGGCCAAGCTCGGCGGCGGACGGTCCGACGCCAGGCGAATCGACCTCGCTCACGGAGCAGACCGATGTTCAGGCCGTTCCTCGGGTTCGCCCCTCCACCGCCCTCGCCGTCGCCGACGCGCCCTTCGCCCTCGCTCCAGTCGTGCGCGTCTGCGCGCGCTGCGGCTGCGCGTCGGCCCATCGGCTCTCGCTCGCCGATCATCTCGCCGCGCGTGAAGCTGCGCGCGACGCGCGTCGCGCACGCCGGAGGCGCCGACCGCGCCAGCCGCGAGGGCCGTCATGACTGACGCCACCCGCGAAGCCACCATCCGCCGCCTCTACTACCGCGAGCACTGGACGATCGGCACCATCGCCACACAGCTCGGCGTGCACCGCGACACCGTCGTCCGCGCGCTGCATCGACCGGTCGAGCCGATCGCCCCCGCTCCGCGTGCCTGGGGCGTGGACCCGTACCTGCCCGTGGTCGCCGAGGTCCTGAAGCAGTACCCGGACCTGACCGCGACGCGGCTGCACCAGATGATCCGCGACCGCGGCTACACCGGAGGCGTGACCCAGCTGCGGCGCGCGCTCGTCCAGCGCAAGCTGCGTCCCGAGCGCACGCCAGAGGTCTTCGCCACACGCGTGCCGCTGCCGGCCGAGGAGGCGCAGGTCGACTGGGCGACTCTCGGCAAGGTCCGCGTCGGCCGTACGGACCGGGATGTGTACGCGCTCCTGGTGGTGCTGCCGTACAGCCGCGACTGCTTCGTAGGCTTCTACCACGACATGAAGCTCGCGACGCTCATCGAGGCCCATGTCGACGCCTTCGAGCGGTTGGGTGGGGTGCCTCGCCGCATCCTCTACGACAACATGAAGACCGCCGTCGTCGACCGGGTCGGCGACGCTGTGCGCTTCCACCCCACGCTGCTGGCGCTGTCGGACTACTACGGCTTCGAGCCGGTCGCCTGCCGTCCGCGGCGCCCCAACGAGAAGGGCAGCGTCGAGCGACGGGTCCGCGACCTGCGAGACTCGCTGCTGGCGGGCACGTCCTTTGCCACGCGCGCCCAATACATCGACGCGTTCGCGAAGTGGCGGTCCGAGGTCCTTCACACGCGCGCACACAGCCGTGCGGGCGCGGAGACTGTCGGCGAGGCCGCGGCACACGAGCGCTCGCTGCTGCTCCCGCTGCCGCGCGAGCCCTTCGCTGCGTTCCCGCTCCGGGGCATGCGCGTCGGCAAGCAAGCGTGGCTCACGCTCGACACGAACCGCTACTCGGTGCCGCCGCGCTACGTCGGGAAGACCGTCTCCATGCTCGCCACACACGACCGCGTCTGCATCCTCGACAACGACGAGGTCGTGTGCACGCACAAGCGCAGCTGGGACAAACACGGAGACCACCAGCTCCACGAGCACGCCAAACAGATCCGCGAGCTGCGGCCGCGCAGCCGCGAGCACTCCGGGCGCGCCCGACTGATCACCGCCTGCCCCAATGCGGCACAGCTGCTCCAGCGCCTGATCGAAGAGCGAGAACCGACCGCACACCACACACGCGGGCTCAACACGCTCGTCGAGACGCACGGCGCCGACGCCGTCACGCGCGCCATCGCACAGGCCCTCGAGCGCGGCACGCCTCGGCTCGCCTCCGTCCGCATGCTGCTGCTCGGCTCCGGCAAGGCGAAAGAAGCGGCGCTCGCTGTGCCCGTCGCGCTCCCCGCACACCTGGCCGACCTGGATCACGCCCCTTCCACACACAACCTCGGAGACTACGATGCCTGCCACACTGCCCCCGGCCGCTGAGGCGGCCGAACTCAGCGCCCGTCTGCTCGAGCTCGGATGGCACGGCGCTGCCCGCCTCCTGCCGGACCTCGTCCAGAGCAGCCGGTCGCCACGCGCCGCGCTGCAGCTCCTCCAGCGGCTCGCCGACGAGGAGACGCAGCAACGCGCTGCTCGCAGCCTCGACCGCCGGCAACGCCGCGCGCACATCGGAGCTTTCAAGCCCATCGCGGCCTTCGACTGGAACTGGCCCACGGAGATCGACCGCGCTCGCCTCGAGGCGGCGCTCCAGCTTCGTTTCGTCGACCCCGGCGACAACCTCGTCATGGTTGGAGATCACGGGCTCGGCAAGACCACGCTCATGCGAAACATCGCCCACAACGCCGTGCTCGCGGGCCACACGGTCTGTGTCACCACCGCGCAGAAGATGCTGCAAGACCTCGCCTCCATCGACTCGCCGTCGCGACTGCGGCTCGCGCTCGGCCAGCTCGCGGCCTTCGATGTCCTCTGCATCGACGAGCTCGGCTACCTCTCGTACTCCGAGCGCGCCGCCGACCTCTTCTACGACCTCGTCAACCGGCGCTACGACGCCCGGCGCTCGATCGTCATCTCCACCAACCTCTACTTCAAGGACTGGACGTCCGTGTTTCCGAACGCGACCTGCGCCGGGGCGATCATCGAACGGCTGGTGCACCGCGCGGACGTCGTGCGCATCCGCGGCATGTCGTGGCGCCTCAAAGAAGCACGCGAGCGCGCCGGCGCCATCGATCCCGAAGACGTCTCCCACGCCGCCGACGAGTCCCTCACCCCCGTCGACGACGACCAGGAGGACGCGTGATCACCGGCATCGGACGCCTCACCCCCAGCCAGGCCGAGGCCGTAGGGCCGTGCGAGATCGCCGCGTGCGACACGTACTCGACCGAGTGTGTGCGCTGGCCGACGCACGAGGGCGAGCCGTGCGAAGACGGCGCGGTCTCGGGTCGGTGTCGTGCCGGCGTGTGCTCGCCGGAGCTCGAGGAGTGCGGCCTCTGCCGCCGTGGGTACCGGTTCGTCGATGGCGCGTGCTGGCCCGAGGAGCACGGTCTGAGCTTTGTCGCCGGGCGCCACCTCGCCCCGTCGATGACCCCGGAGGGCGTGGACCTGTTCTCGTCCGGGTGGAGTGGACCGACGCGCGGTAGAGGCGACAGAAGCACGCGGATCCAGGGGGAGCGGGCGTTCCCAGTAGTGAGTGGCGCGGTGTCGGGGTCGGGTTGGATCGAGTACGAAGGGCTGTTCCCCACCGGTCCACCCGACGAACTCGATCCCGGCGGACCGTCGATCTACAGCCACGAGTACCGCGCGATCCCGTGGTCTCCGAATACGGTGCGGGTCTGGTTTCCGTACTTCGGCGATATCGATCCTTCGATTGAGTTGGAGGTGGAACTTCCGTGGTCGTCTACCGTAAGGACTGAAGCGACCGAACTCCCAGAGCCGGCCGCCTATCAGCATGTCCGCACCGGGGCGTGGGTGTTTCAGTGGGAGAACCGCGGCAGTTCAGCAGTTTCGGGAGGGAGCTTCAACCTTACTCGCGTGAGATGGTCACACACCGATCTCGGGGTCTGCGACGTCGGGGTGAACGTAGACGGGGACTGGCAGACGTGCCCCGAACGTCCGGGCGCCACCGTGTGCAACGGCCAGTGCACCGACACACGCCAGAACCGCCTTCACTGCGGCGAGTGCGGCCACGCGTGCGGGGACGCCGAGATCTGCGCTGGCGGCGAGTGCGTGTGCGACCCGCGGCTGGCCCGTCTCGACCTGCCGACGTGCGCGTGGGACGCATGCCCCGAGGGCTGGTACGGCCCGGGCTGCCGGAGCGTCTGCGCGGGCGTGCTGGAAGGCGAGCCCCAGTGCAATGGGAATGGCGAGTGCAGCGACGGCCCCTTCGGAACGGGCGTGTGTGTGTGTGACATGTTCACGCACGGCCCGAACTGCGAGTTCCGGTGCGACGACGGGATCCGCAACGGAAGCGAGGTCAACGTCGACTGCGGCGGGACGCAGTGCTGGCCTTGTGAGTGAGGGCCGCGCCGGGGGGGAAGGCGCTGGCTCGGCGCGCGGGTCGCTGCTACGGTGGGGCGACCTGAGATGCGGAGCGTGAGCGGAGATGTGGCTGGCGTCGGACAGCGGAGTTCGTGACGGAGACACCCCGCGGCTTCTGTCGGGGCGCGCGCGTCTCAACGCAAACACGTTCGTCGGCCTTGGGGCCGACGGGGACATCAACGCGTGCGAGCCGCCGCTCCCGTTCGGGTCTGAGTTCTGGCTTCCCGGCACCGAGGAGTACCATCTGGCCTACGAGCCGGCCGTTCTGCCGGCGTGGGGACTCGCGGTCTACACCCAGGACGGAGACCCGGGCTTCGGGGCGTTCTCTGCTGTCGCGGTGGCGGACCCCGCGTTCTCCGTCGGGCCGCTCGCGGTGCTGTCGGAGTCCCTCGGCCCTGGACCGGCCGCCGGCGCGATCCTGCGAATCTCGAGGACGCCGGCCTCGGCGCCGACCGGCGCCGGTGAGCTGGTCGAGGTGCCGAGCTCCAGTCGGGGCGCCCACAACAACGTCCCGCTGCAGATCGAGATCCTCGAGAGGAGTGAGTATGTGCAGCTCGCGGAGGGCGAGTGGGCGGACGCCGACGAGGTGGACTGGCGGCTGGCCTCTAGCCGCGCCGCGATGACTGAGTCGCAAGCTGAACAAGCTGATGCGGTGGATGAGCGGGCGAACGTCCTCCGAGAAGCGTACCAACTCCTCCGCGACGACGGATTCGCGAGCTGGGACACCGCCGTTGTGTTTCCTGATGGGCGGTTCGACGGCGTTCCGGCTCTGTGTGTCGAGCCGCCGACCGCCGACCCCACGGAGGTCGGACCGTGAGACCAACACAGCCGCCCCGAATGAATTGCCCCGGCACAGTCGTGGCGTCCGCCCTGGCCCTTGTCGCGTGGGCGACGGTGAGTGCATGCACCGGCGGCGACTCGCCGTCGCGAGGGGAGCGGGACGCGGCCGCCGACGCCGATACCGGGCCGGCCGACGCGCCGGCCGACGCGCCGGGGGACGGGAGCGCGCGGGACGCCGCGCCTCTAGACGCAAGGGGAGACACGACCGGCGACACGGACCCACGCGAGCCGTCCGACGCGTCTGATGCGATCGACTCCTTCGACGACCTCGACGATCCCGATGCAACGGAAGCCACGGCGGATACCCCGCACGCGGACGCCGAGGTGCCCGACTGGTCGCCGGAGTGTACTCCGTCCGCTCCCGACTACCGTCCGAACGATGAGTGGAGCTTCGGGGTTACGCTTGCGTCGGGGGTGCACGAGGTCTGCGCCGCCGGGGTCCGCGTGAGTGTTCCGCCCGGCGGGCTCACCGATGGCGGCGACCGGATCCGCATTGGCCAGTATATGCAGCCGGACGGGGACTACGTCGCCGCGAGCGCAGTGGTCGGAGTTGGCTTGCTTCCTGACGGCTACGAGCGACAGTGGGACATCGACCGGAGCACGCAGTGGCGTGTGCGGCTGCTCCCGTTCGATACGCCGCACCCCGAGCTTCGCGCGGTCGTCCGTGCATCCAGGTTTGGTGGAAGCCTGCCGGTGCGGGGGGAGCTACCCGTACGCTGGGTCGCCGGGGGAGCCGAGTTTGAGATCCCTACCGACCTGCTCGACTTCCCAGAAGGGGGCCGGCTGATTTTCTTTCTCGGCGCCCCCCCGACGTCGATCTGCGGTGACGGTATTGTCTCTGACGGCGAGCAGTGCGACGAGCCGAACTCTTGGTGCGTTGGCTGCCACTTTGCCTCACCGGGATGCCGCGACGATGAGTGGGGCTGCCACCACTGGTGCTCGGCGCCGGACATCGACTGCTCGACGGACCCTGTCGGCCCGTGCGAGTTCTCGCGGTGCGACTCGAACACGGCGGAGTGTGTGCACTGGCCGAGGCGCGAAGGCGAGCCGTGTGTGGACGGTGAGGTAGAGGGCTGGTGTCGGGGTGGCGTGTGCGATCCGCGTTCCGAGGAGTGTGCGCTCTGCAGCCGGGGCTACCGGCTCATCGACGGGACGTGCCAGCCCGAGGAGTGGGGTTACAGCTACGTCGCGGGGCGGGTGCCCTCCGAGGAGTTCGCCCCAGGCTGGGCGGCCTCGGGGTACCCGTACACGACGCCGGTCACGGACGAAGGCGAGCTGACCGGATACGTGATGGCGGGCAGCCTGGACGGGGGCTACGATCAATGGCACCGCGTCGAGCCGTTTGTACCGACCGGCGCCCCCGGGACGCCGCTGCTGCGAGGGGCGGTGTCGCGGACGTACATGGAGTACCGGGCCGACGGCTGGCCTCGCTCGGGCGACGTTTCGATCACGCATCGGTTTGGCGATGGCGACGGGGCGACCGGCGTGATCACCGTGCCGTGGACGTCCGGCTACGAGACGTGGGCGTGGGAGTGGCCGGCGGACGCGCCATCTCGGTTCGGCTTGGACGGTCTGCCGATATACAGCGTCTTTTGGGTGAACTTTCGGGTCCGAAACGAAGACTTCGAGAGCTCCCCCGACGGTCGGTTCACGGTGTCCCGGATTCGCGAGTCGACCTCGGACCTCGGGGTCTGTGAGGTCGCCGTGAACGTCGACGGCGACTGGCAGACGTGTCCGGAGCGGCCGGGCGCGGCGATGTGCGATGGGCGGTGCATCGACACGCGACAGAGCGAGCAGCACTGCGGGCAGTGCGGCAACGCCTGCGGCGACGCCGAGATCTGCGCGGGGGGCGAGTGCGTGTGCGACCCGCGGCTGGCCCGCCTCGACCTCCCGACGTGCGCGTGGGACGCGTGCCCCGACGGCTGGTACGGCCCCGGCTGCCGGAGCGCATGCCCGGGCATCCTCGAGGGCGAACCCGAGTGCTACGGGCGCGGCGAGTGCAGCGACGGTCCCTTCGGGACGGGCATCTGCATGTGCACCGGCGGCCACCACGGCGCCGACTGCATCTACTCGTGCTCGGACGGCGTGCGGAACGGCAGCGAGGTGAACGTCGACTGCGGCGGTCTGCGCTGCGCTCCTTGTCGGTAGGCGCCGGCGGGTAGGCGGGTCGCGCGCGGGGGCGCTGGCCCGGCGCGCGGGTCGCTGCTACGGTGGGGTGACCTGAGATGCGGAGCGTGAGCGGAGATGTGGCTGGCGTCGGACAGATCGGTACGGGATCTCGAAGAGTGGGAGCGGAACACCCCCGCCACCGACGCTCTGTCATCCACGATCCACCCGGGCGAGGTGGTCCCGTTCAACGTTCACGACACGAGCCTGAACGCCCACGGACAGCACGTGCTGCTCTGGGTGAGCAACGCGCTCGTCGACCTCCACTTCTCGGGAACGGAGATCGGGTCGACGGAGGACCCTCCCGTGAGTTCGGAGCTCGCGGATGGCCTCTGGGCGGACGCGTCTACGTCCGGACCGTTCCTGGCGGGGCTCGTTGCCGACGACGGTGACTTCGGGGTCCAGGAGTACGCCACCGTCCCGTCGATGCAGGGCGCGCCGGAGTACTTCCAGATGGACGGGGGTGTCTGGGATGAGCCGGGAGTTAGTGAGTGGCGGTTGGCGCCATCGTACGAAGCCATGACTGGGTCCGAACAAAACGCGCGCGATGAAGTCGAGGGCCGAGGCGAGGCGAGAACCGGCTTCTACGACAACCTTGCGCGGATTCTCCACTACAGCTCTTGGTCCGGACGGGTCGAGTTCGCCCTGGGTCGGTTCCGGGGAGTGCCGACGGTCTGCGTCGAATGATGCGCTTCTGCGTGCACCTACGGAGCCGCGGTACGGTCGGCTTCGTGATATTCGTGGCGGCGTGGTCCTGCGTGACAGGCGCGTGCCAAACACATGGTTCGATCGGCGTCGAGGCGGGAGACGTCGCTGACGCAGCTGTGCATGACGTGCAGACTCACCCCGATGAGGTAGGCGGGGATTCGAACGGCGAGGACGCGGCGGCTGACGGCGCTAGGGACGCGGTGCCGGACGAGGGTGTGGACGCCGAGACTTGGGATCTCGATGCCGGAGGCCGTGACGAACGGGACGATCTGCAAGATGAACGCGCGTCCGACCCCGCGATGGACACGCAACTCGACGCTGAGCTGGATGAACAGGATCTGGTTGAGTGGTGGGCGGAGTGTGAACCGCTACCTCCCACCACCGACTCGAGTTGGGGGTGGATCGCCGGTGTGACACTGGAGTCCGGCGTGCACGAGGTCTGCGCACCCGGGGTTCGCGTGAGCCTGCCCCCAGGAACTCTCCCGTCGCCGGATGCCCACATCAGAGTCGGTCAATACATGGCCACGCCCAGCGGGTATCTCTCTGAGACACCGGTGATGAGCCTGGGACTGCTGCCAGGCGGCTACGACGGGCCGTGGACTCTGGCGGACCAGGGGGTCTGGCGGGTGCGTTTGATTCCTTTCTCCTCGGCCCGGCGTGACCTGGTAGCAGTGGTGGAGATCCACGTGCTCGGCGAACCGGATCCACCCATCCGTGAGGTGCCTGTGACATGGGTCGGGGACGCGGCGGAGTTCGGTCTGGAGAGTCGCTGGTTTGTTTTTCCGAGTGGCGGACGAGTGTCCTTTTTCCTCGGCGCGCCCCCCGCCTCCCACTGCGGCAACGGCATCATCGAAGACGGGGAGCAGTGCGAAGGGGGGATCGGTTGCGACGCTTGCCACTTCAGGGCGTCGAACTGCAGCCCGGACACGGGGTGTCCGCCGATCGACTGCGCTTCGACGTACATCGACGGCCCGGAGATCGACTGCTCGTCTACGCCGGTGGGTCCGTGCCAGGTCGCTGCGTGCGACGACAGGTTGCTCGCGTGCGTGCCTTGGCCGACGTACGAGGGGGAGCCGTGTGTGGACGGGTCGACGGAGGGGTGGTGTCGGGGCGGGGTGTGCGACCCGACGCCGGAGGAGTGCGCCCTGTGCGCGCGGGGCTACCGCCTGGTCGATGGCGTGTGCCAGCCGGAGGAGGAAGGCTGGACGTTCGTCGCCGGGCGCTCGTGGTCGGCGTCGATCCTCGGGGGGGCGACGGATGCGACCCCTTGGCGCTCGTGGTCTCCGCTGTCGGCGCGAATCAACGGGGAGCGCACGGCGGACTTCGCACCAAGCCCCCTCTACATCAGTGAAAACTTGTCGCGCGGGGGTCCGCTCGTGCCAACGGGGCCGGTTGTCGGGGGCGAAACGCACGGGCCGAAGACGTACTGCGTGGAGTACTTCACCGAGCCCTGGGAGCGCGACGTCCGGACTTACGACTTGGGCCACTCCATCGACGAGCTCGGCGTGGAGATCCCCCCGCACGACGAGGGGCTGAGCGAGTTCTGCTGGGGCTATCCCGAGCCATCCCATTCGACGTTCTCGACTGACGCGTTGCTGGGGCTGTGGTTGGTGTTCGATAACCTCAGCTCCCACACGTTGGACGATGGCTCGATGCTCGTGACCCGCGCGCGCGCGTCGGGGACGGCGACGAGCGTCTGCGAGGTGGCGGTCGATGTCGACGGCGAGTGGAAGACGTGCCCCGAGCGGCCCGGCGCCACCGTCTGCGACGGCCAGTGCATCGACACACGCACCAACGCGCTGAACTGCGGCGAGTGTGGCCACGCCTGCGGCGACGCCGAGATCTGCGCGGGGGGCGAGTGTGTGTGCGATCCCAGACTGGCCGGCCTCGACCTCCCGACGTGCGCCTGGGACGCGTGCCCCGACGGCTGGTACGGCCCCGGCTGCCGGAGCGCATGCCCGGGC
>JACKDJ010000038.1 GCA_020633625.1 Myxococcales bacterium | reverse complement strand
CTGCGGCGTCAGCATCGGGATCTCGGCGCCCGCGAGGATGACCTTCGCCGTGTAGGGGAGGGCGACCGACCGCTGCGTGAAGAAGTTGCCGGTCGATCCCGTGCGCAGGGTCAGCGTCGCGCCGTCGGCGCCGGTGATCTCGATGGTCGCGTTCGGGGTGCCGCCGCAGCCCTCGCGGTAGCCGTAGTACGGGAACACGGTGCCGGCGAACGTGTAGATCGGCGGCCGCTCACGACGCTCGTTGGTGTGGCAGTCGATGCACATCCCGCCCGGGTACATGTCCTCGTCCCAGCGGTCGCTCGCGTAGCGCACGCCCTCGGGGCCGCAGGTCGGCTCGGGGACGCCCGTGTCGGGAGTGCCGGTGTCGGGAGTGCCGGTGTCGGGAGTGCCGGTGTCGGTGGTGCCGGTGTCCGCGACGCCGGTGTCGGTGGTGCCGGTGTCCTCGGTCCCGGTGTCTGTGGTGCCGGTGTCGGTGGTGCCGGTGTCGGTTCCGCCCGCATCGGGGCCGATGACGACGCCGCAGTCGCAGTCTCCCCAGATGCTGCGCGCGGTGCAGGTCTGCACTCCAGAGCCGCCGCCGCTGCACGTGCAGAAGGCGGTCGCGTTGGGTGTGCACTCACCCGACGAGCCGGTGTCGGATCCGGTGCCGGCGTCAGAGCCGGTCGTGGTGTCCGTGGGCAGGGCGTCGTCGCACGAGGCGATGCCGGCTGCGAGCGAGAAGACGAGGAGCGGGGCGACACCGGCGCGCGCTAGAACACCCATGCATGCACCTGGAAGAGGAGCTCGCTTGGATCGAGCTCATTGACCCGCCACTCATGGCGGTAGACCGCGTCGATCTGGACGTACTTGTAGACGTTCCACTCGACGCCGGCGACGAACCGGTGGGTCTGGTCGTCGCGGTAGAGGACGTTTGGATCTTCCCACTCCCAGCGGGCCTTGGGCGTGAGCCCGCGGATGCCGGTGTAGCGAAGTTCGTGGAGCTGGAGGATGGCGTCGCGGCGGTCTTCGCCGCTGCCGAGGCGACGCCAGTCGAGCTCGCCGAGGTAGACGAAGGGGTCGAGCGTGAGTCCCCAGAGGGGGCCAAACATGCGCTCGTCGTCGGTGCCGTCGATGCCGTGCATGACGTGGAGCGCGGCGCCTGCGGTCATTCCGAGGTAGCGCACGCCGCCCTGCGCGGTGAAGCCCGCTCCCGGCGCCTGCGCGTCGCCGGGCCAGGCGTCGAACCCCTGGCGCCAGAGCGATACGTTCGCCCAGCCCTCGTTCGCCGACAGGCCGCCCTCGATCCCGTAGGCCTGGCGGTACTGGTCGAACATCCCGCGGCGCGTGTAGGCCGTGTGATCCGGCAGGCGCCAGCCGTAGGGGAGCGTGAACCGTCCGGCGCGGACGTAGCCGCCGCGCGGAAGGTCGTGGAGCATGACGTGCAGCTCGCGCAGCCAGAACACGTCGGCGAAGCTGCGGCCGCTGCCGCCGCCGTTGACGCCGTCGCGCGTCGACCCCTGGTACCCGAAGTCGAGGTACGCGGAGAGGTTCGAGAGCGGGTGGTAGCCGAGGTAGCCCTGCAGCTCCATCGGGAACGCGGCGAACTCGCGCCCGGGCACCGAGTCGGTCGGCACGACGGCCATCGAGCGCACGTCGGCGCCGCCCTGGATGACAGGCGACGGGTTGATGTTGCCGTAGCGGTCGGGGATGGTCCGGAACTCGACCTCGCCGGGCCACCAGCCCTCGAAGCCGCGGAGCAGCGAGTAGCGCCCCTCGGAAGGGTAGCCCTCGGGCAGAAGGCGCAGCGGGTTGGCGTCGTCGCTCGGGCGCGGCCCCCACATGGGCAGCACCTCTTCGCCGTAGAAGCGGCCGAGGGGCGTGCGCGCGCCGCCGCCCGACGGGCTGAGGTGGCAGCCTTGGCAGTCGAGGGTGCAGCGCCGGTCGCGATGGCGCTCCGGGTTCGCCCAGCCCATCGGCTCGACGTGGCAGGTGTTGCAGCGCGAGGCCGACTGCAGCGTGTAGAACGGCGTGGCGTTCGCGGCGCGCGGGGCGGCGACCACCAGAAGCGCCGCGGCGACGGCGAGCTCGAGGAGCCAGAGGCGGCGAGTCATGGCAGCGCTCCGCCGTTGATCCACGAGGCAATGACGTCGCTGTCGGCCGTGGAGAGCCCCGCCGACGGCGGCATTGGCGTGCCGCTGCCGACGCCGCGCGAGCGGAAGTCGGGCAGGCACTTCAGGTAGAGGTAGCTCTGCAACGCGTCGCCTGGGGTGACGTACGGCATGCCGCGCCCGGTGATCGACGCCGCGGCGAGGCGGTCGGCGAGGCCGCTGCGCGTCGCTAGGTCCGGTGGGGTGCCTACGGCGGCATGACAGCCGCGTGTGCCGCACGAGGGGGCGACGATCGCGTAGACCTCGTCGAGCGACGCGGCCGAGGTGACGGTGTCGGTTCCGCCTGTGTCAGTGCCTCCGGTGTCGGTGCCACCCGTGTCGGTGGTCCCGCCCGCGTCGGTGCCACCTGCGTCGGTCCCGCCGGCGTCGGTGCCGCCGGCGTCCGTCCCTCCCGCATCGGTTCCGCCGGCGTCAGGGCGCGGCGCGCCGCACTCGCACGATGAGAGCGTCCCGTCGGCGAGACACTCCTGCCACCCGTAGTACCCGCCGGCGCAGGCGCAGGGGGTGATGTCGCCGACGGGGCAGCGAGGCACGGCGCTCTGGGCGTCGGCGATCGTCCTCGGAAAGCCGAGGTCGGCCCACGTCTGGAGCATGTCGAGCTCGGCGGCCGTCAGCCCGGCGTCGGGGGGGGGCGGCATCGGCCGCGCGCTGTCGGCGGCCCGTGCGAGGTGGCGGTCGAACAGCGAGACGACCCCGGCGACGGTGCCGGCGTCGTCGTAGATGTCGGTCCGCAGGTAGTTTGGCGCGCTGTTGCGCGGGCGGGCGCTGTGGCAGTCGTTGCAGTAGACGTCGAACAGATCGGCGACGGGGTACTCCCACGACGGCGTCGACGTGATGGGCACGGCCCCCTGCTGCTCGCGTGTGCCGAAGCCCTTGCAGCCCGTCGCGAGCACGAGCGCGACGCCCCCGACGATCACTGCCCGGCGAGCGGGTCGCGGTCGCCGTCGGGGCTGGTCGAGGTGGGTGCTTCGGATCATCGTCACGCTCTCGCTTCGGCATTTTTCGGCCGGATTGGGCAGGGGTTCCTAGCAGAGGTACCAGGGCGCCGCAAGCAGCCGGGCCGCCGAAAACCGGGGGGCGCGCGGTGACACAGCGCCTTCGTCGTTGCCTGACGGTGTGACGATAGTCGCTGGACAACTGAGCGACCGGGCACTAGATAGCGCGCACCTGAACCCCGTCACTCGGATTGCCTCCAGGTAACCCCTTCGAGCCCTCCGTAACGCCTCCCAACGAACCTCCCTCGGTTCTCCACGAGTGACGACGACGCGCTGGCCTTGGCCGGCGCGTCGCGCTTTTTGCGCTGCGAGTCGGACGGGCTTTGTCGAACGAAGGCCGGTCGAGCCGCGGCTGCTGGGTGCTGCCGTCGCGACGCGGAACGGTGCGCCCGCCCGAAGGTAGAACGGCGCCACCCGCCCGAAGGTAGAACGGTGTCGCCCGCCCGAAGGTAAACGGCGCCACCCGCCCGAAGGTAAAACGGCGTCACCCGCCCGAAGGTAAAACGGTGCGCCCGCCCGAAGGTAAAACGGCGCCACCCGCCCGAAGGTAAAACGGCGCCACCCGCCCGAAGGTAAAACGGTGCGCCCGCCCAAACGGTAGGACGGTCCGCGCGCCTGCAGGTACAAGGGCCGCCGGTGCACCGGCCGCGGCCGACTCGCCTGCGGGAGCAGTCGGGGGCGTCGCCGCTTGACCGATCCGAGGCTACCGCGCCCTTCGCTCGGCCCAGCGCCGCACGCAGGGGAGGTCCGCCGCTCCCCACGGGACAGAGTCGAGCTCGGACGCCGACAGCCACGCCGTGTCACTGTGCTCCGTGGCGACGATCGCGCCACTGACGGTCACCTCGTAGACGACCAGTCGCAGCGCCACGCCGTGGCTGTCGACGTGATCGACCGCATCGACCTGTGCGCCGACCGTCGCGACGACCGACAGCTCCTCGAGGAGCTCGCGCGCGAGGGCCTCCTCGTCGGTCTCGCCGGCCTCGACCTTGCCGCCGGGGAGCTCCCACACACCGGCGTGCCGCGAGCCGGGCGGCCGCTCGGCGCCGAAGAGTCGGCCGTCGCGGTCTTCGATCAGCGCTGCGACGACGCGCAGCGGTGTGGGCGCGTTCACGGAGCGAACAGCGCGGAGATCGCGGCGGTGGTGGCGTCGTCGAGCGCGATCGCGTCGGCGCCGAGGTTCTGCGCGAGCTGCTCGGTCGTGGTCGCGCCCATGATCGCGCTCGTTACGCCGGGCTGGTGCAGGAGCCACGCGAGGGCGAGCGCCGACGTGGCGACGCCGCGCTCGGCCGCGAGCGCGCCGAGCTGGCGGACGCGCTCGATGTTCCGGTCGCTGAGGTAGCCCGACACCCAGTGCGTCGACTCTCCACGGCTGCCGGCGGGGATGCCGGCGTCGTACTTTCCGGTCAGGACGCCCTGCGCGAGCGGCGACCAGAGGACGAGGCCCATGCCGAGCGCGACCGCCGCGTCGCGGACGCCGTCGTGCTCGATGTCGCGGTGCAGCAGGCTGTACTGCGGCTGCTCGACGGTTGGGCGATGGTAGCCGCCTGCGTCGCAGATCGCGTGCGCTGCGTGGAGCTGGTCGGCGGTCCAGCAGCTCGTGCCCCAGTAGAGGACCTTGCCGGCGCGGACGAGGTCGTCCATCGCGCGGACCGTCTCTTCGAGCGGGGTCTGCGGGTCGAACCGGTGGCAGAAGTAGAGGTCGACGTAGTCGGTGCCCATGCGGCGCAGCGACGCGTCGATCGACTCGTGGATGTGCTTGCGCGACAGCCCCCGGTCGTTCGGGTCGTCGCTCATTGGCCAGAAGACCTTGGTCGAGAGCACGAGGTGCGCGCGTCGCTGGCCCCGGTGCGCTCGCTCGCGTAGCAGCGCGTCGACGACCCGCTCGGCCTCGCCGCGCGCGTAGACGTCGGCCATGTCGACGAAGTTCACTCCGGCCTCGAGCGCGGCGCCGAGGATGCGGACCGACCCGTCGCGGTCGACGGACCCGCCGAGTGTTAGCCAGCCGCCGATGGAGAGCGCCGAGACGCGGAGACCTGAGCGACCGAGCTGACGATACTGCATGGCGACCGGAGGGTTGGAGAGCGCGCGCGGCATTGTGCCCAGTTCTGCGCCGCCGCGCCAGCGCCCCCTTGCCGCCCTCAGTTCGGAGCGGTACGACCACGGGCGCCGCGCCGCTGCCGAATCGGCGGCGCTCGCAAGACGCGCGAGTCCGCGCAAACGGAGACTCCGATGACAACCGAGACGACCCCCGGTGGCTGGACAGTCCTCGACCGCGAGACGGGCGTTTTGACCCGAAGCTACGACTTCAGGCGCAACGCGCAGTCGAGCTGCTTCGTCGCGCGCATGGGGAACGGTCAACTCGTCGTCGTGAGCCCGCCGACGGGGCTCGACGAGGCGGCGTACGCAGAGCTCTCCGCGTTTGGCGATGTGGGCGCGATCGTCGCGAACAACGGCTTTCACCACCTCGGCCAGCCGGCGTGGCGCGCGCGCTTCCCCAACGCCCGCGCGTTCGCCCCGGCCGCGGCCATCGGGCGGATCAAGAAGCAGAACCCTGCAGCGGGCGAGCTCGAGCCGCTCGAGGGGCTGACGAGCCTCCTCGGTAGCGACGTCGGGATCCGCGAGGTGCCGAACACGCGCATGGGCGAGTCGTGGGTCTGGGCGCGGACGCGGGCTGGTCACGCCTGGTACGTCTCTGACGTGCTCGCGAACATGCCGACGCTGCCGCCGAAGCAGCCGGTGCGCGCGCTGTTCTGGGCGACGCGGAGCGCGCCCGGCTACCGCCCGTTCAACCTCGCGCTCCTCGCGATCTGCAAAGACCGCCGCGGCGCCCTGGGCTTGCTGCGCGACGACCTGAAGGCGCGACCGGCGGCTGCGGTGGTGCCCGCGCACGGCGACCTGCTGCTGGCCGGCGACGTCGCCGGCGACACGGATCGCGCGGTCGCACGCGGACTCTAGAGGGCGCATGGCCGGGACGAGTCTCCTCGCGCTGATCGACGACATCGCGTCGATCCTCGACGACGTGTCGCTGATGACGAAGGTCGCCGCCAAGAAGACGGCGGGCGTGCTCGGCGACGACCTCGCGCTGAACGCGGAGCAGGTCACGGGCGTGAACGCCGACCGCGAGCTTCCGGTCGTCTTCGCGGTCGCTCGTGGGTCGCTGATGAACAAGGCGATTCTCGTTCCGGCGGCGCTGGCGATCTCCGCGCTGGTGCCCGCTGCGATTGGCCCGCTGCTGATGGTCGGCGGGTCGTACCTTTGCTTCGAAGGGACCGAGAAGATCGCGCACAAGTTCCTTCACGGAGGGGCGCACGCCGACGGCGTCGACGCTGCGGGGGTGTCCGCGAGCGCCGAGCCGCCCGCCGCACATGCGGCCACAGCGGAGCCTGCGACGTCAGAGGCCGAGAAGATCCGCGGCGCGGTCCGAACGGACTTCGTCTTGTCGGCCGAGATCATCACGATCGCCCTCGGGACGGTGGAGCACGCGCCGTTCATGAAGCAGGTGGCGGTGCTGGTCGCGGTCGCGGTGCTGATGAGCATCGGCGTGTACGGCCTCGTCGCCGCGATCGTGAAGCTCGACGACCTCGGCCTCTTGATGCTGCGCCGCTCCCGCACGACGACAGGGCGCGGAGTTGGCCGCGCCATCCTCGCGGGCGCGCCGCTCCTGATGAAGACGCTGAGCGTCGCTGGCACGGTGGCGATGTTCCTGGTCGGTGGCGGCATCGTCGTCCACGGCATCGCCCCGCTACACCACTGGGTCGAGCACACAGCGGAGTCGCTTCTCGGCGGGCACGCCATCGGCCTAGCCACCGCCGCCCTGAACGGCGCGATCGGCCTCGGCCTGGGCGGCGTGCTCGTCGCGCTAGCGACGGGCGTCGGCGCCGCGCGGTCGCGGCTGGCCCGCGGTTGAGCGCGATGGTCCGCCCTCCCGACGGTAGTTTCGGAAGTACTCCCGGGAGTCGGCACCTTCCCGACGGTAGTTTGGGAAGTACTCTCGGAAGTACTCCCCGGAGTCGGCACCTTCCCGACGGTAGTTTGGGAAGTACTCTCGGGCGGCTGCACACTCCCGACGGTAGTGGGGCAACTACTCCCGGGCGGCTGCACACTCCCGACGGTAGTGGGGCGGACCTGATCCACATTTCCTGATCCAGGGTGCATGACATTCGAGGCCCCCAGCCCCGGAACGCACATGCCCCGCAAGAACTACTCCGACGAGAAGATCCTCTGCATCCTGAAGGAGGTCGAGGACGGCGCCACCATCACCGAGACGTGCCGAAAGCACGGCGTCGCAGAGACGACGTTCTACCGCTGGCGCGAGAAGTTCGCCGGCATGGAGAAAAGCGACCTGTCGAGGATGCGCGAGCTCGAAGCCGAGAACGCGCGCCTGAGGCGAATCGTCGCCGACTCCGCGCTGGCCCTCCAGATCCAGAGGGAGGCGCTCGACAAGCTGGGAAAACGGTAACGCCCACTGTCCGTCGCGAGACGGTGGGCGGCATCTGCCAGGCGCACCAAGGTGTGAGCCAGCGCTTCGTCTGCGCCTCACTCGGCTGGAGCCGAACGTCGGTTCGCTTTCGCGCAGCCGCGTCGCCGGTCGACACGGCGCGCGAGCGGCTGGCGAAGCTCGCGCTCGAGCACCCGTCGTGGGGGTATCGCCGCCTATGGGTCGTGCTCAAGCGGCAGTGCCCGAAGCTCGGTCGGCGGCGATTCCGCAGACTCTACGCGGAGCTGCGCCTCCAGCGGAAGCGCAACCCTCGCCGCCGACCAACGCCCCGGCGGACGCCGGCGGCGCTGCCGCGGGCAACCGAGGCTAGGCAGAGCTACGCGTTCGACTTCATGCACCACGTGACCACCTGCAACATCGGATTCCGTGTCCTGGTCGTCGTCGACGAGTTCACCCGTGAACTCCTCGCCCTGCGAGTCGCCCGCTCGTTCACGAGCCGCTCAACGACGCAGGTTCTGGCCGATGTCTTCGCCGAGTACGGGACACCGCAGCAGGTCCGTTGCGACAACGGCCCCGAGTTCGTGTCCAAGACCACCGCCAACTGGCTGCGATCCCAGCACGTGCACGTGCTTTACAGCCGGCCCGCCAAGCCCTGCGACAACGGGCTGTGCGAGAGCACCAACGGCAAGATCCGCGACGAACTCCTGGGCCCCAACCTCTTCGCCACCATCACCCTGGCCGCCGAGGCGGCCGACGCCTACCGACACCACTACAATGAGGTCCGTCCCCACTCAGCACTCCGAAACCTGACCCCGAATCAGTTCTACGCTACGCTCCAACCTGCCGAGACTGTCGTGCAACCTGGACCGGAAATGTGACCCAGGTCCTCGGAGCCGCCGGAACTCCCGCCCGAGGGTAGTGTCGGAGCCCCACAAACGCCCCGCCCGAGCGTAGTAATGTCGGACCCGGAACTCCCGCCCGAGGGTAATGTCGGACCCGCCGGAACTCCCGCCCGAGGGTAATGTCGGCCCCGCCGGAACGCCCGCCCGAGGGTAATGTCGGAGCACCGACTTGCCCGCCCGGACTCGAATCGGACCGCCGTTTGAGGTCAGCGCTCTTCGCCGAGCTCGCTGAGCTGGAGTCGACCCGACAGTACGGCGCGGAAGTCTTCGAGGACCGCCTGAAGCGTCTCGTACTCCAGGTCGCCGAGCGCCTCGGCCTCCTGTTCGGCCTGGGCGGCGGCCATCATCTCTTCGATGGTGAGCGGCCGTCCGGGGTCCGCTGCCGAAGGTGCCGCCGCGGCAGCCTCCTCGCCGTCGTCGTCTGCGAGCGTCGCCAGGAACCGGGCCGCGTCGGGAACGCCGAGCTCGATCATCGGCAGCTTGCGCTCGGGGAACGGCACGAGCGGCGACTGGCCGTTCTTCGCCGCGACGAGGCCGAGGGAGATCGTCGGGATGTAGGTCACGGCGGCCAGCCCGACGAGCATCAGCGCGACGAAGGGCGCCACGGACCGGATGATGTCGCCGATCGAGCGGCGGAAGATCGTGCTGGCGACGAACAGGTTTAGCCCGACCGGCGGGGTCAGGTAGCCGATCTCGAGGTTCACGATGACGATGATCGCGAGGTGCATCGGGTGAATGCCGAGACCGAAGGCGATCGGGCTAACGAGCGGGACGAGGATCAGGATCGCCGACAGGATGTCCATGAAGCATCCGACGACGAGCAGCAGCAGGTTCAGGATCAGGAGGAAGGCGACCGGCGTCAGCTCGAGCTCCTGCAGCGCGGCGATGGAGCGGGGGCCTACCTCGGCGAGCGTCAGGTACTTGTTGAAGCCCTGTGCCAGCGCCAGGATGATCAGGAGGGAGCCGATGAGGACGGTCGACTCGCTGAGGATCCGCGGCAGGTCGCGCAGGCTCAGGCTGCGGTGGATGTAGAGCTCGACCACAAGCGCGTAGGCGACGCTCACGGCCGCCGCCTGGGTGGGCGTGAAGATGCCGGTATAGATGCCCCCGAGGATCAGGACGGGCAGCATCAGGGACCACGACCCTTCGCGAAACGCGCGGGCGATCTGAGCGAGCGATGTCGGGGACGTCGCGGTGCGTGACCGGAGACCGGTGAACACGGCGGCGCCAGCGAGGATAGCGCCGATCAGGATGCCGGGGCCAATGCCCGCGAGGAAGAGCTCGACCAGGCCGAGGGTCCCGTCGGGTCCGGCGACGTGGTAGCCGGAGGGGTCGCGGAAGCCATCCGGGACGATGATCGCGTAGACGATCATCGGGATCGACGGCGGAATGAGGATGCCGAGGCTGCCCGCGGACGTGAGGAGGCCGGCCGAGAAGCGCTCGGAGTAGCCGTCGGCCACGAGGGCGGGATAGAGGATCGAGCCGATGGCGATGACGGTGACCGGCGAGGACCCGGAGATCGCGGCGAAGAAGACACAGGCGGTGACGGCCGACACTGCGAGGCTGCCGGGGATCGGCGCGAAGAGGGCGCGCGCCACGGCGATCAGGCGGCGGGCGATGTCGCCCTCGGACATGAGGGCGCCCGAGATCACGAAGAACGGGATTGCGAGCAGGACCTCCTTGTCGGAGAGCTCGCGGGTCATCTCGACGACGGTCTTCAGCCCCTCGAAGTCGGGGTACTCGCCGCTGCCGACGAGGAGCCACGCAGAGATGCCGCCGATGAGGACGTAGAGCGGCTCACCGAGCGCGATGGCCGCGACGATGATGACGACGACGCCGATCGCCAGCGCGCTCAAGCGCCCCCTCCTGCGCCGCGGCGCATGCCAAAGACCGCTGCCTCGGCGGACCGCAGCGTGAAGCGGGCGGTGACGAGGGCGAGGGATGTGGGGATCGCGAGGACCTTGAGCCAGTCGGGGATCTGCCCGGGGGCCGGGGTCTCTTCGAGGCGGTCGACGAAGTAGAGGTACGCGAGGTACGCGAAGCCGGCGGTGAAGACGGCGGCGGCGGCGTGGGACGCGGCGTCGAACCACGGCATAACGCGCTCGGGGATCGCCTTCCGGACGGCGTCGACGCGCAGGTGGCGCCCGTCGTGCGTGGCCATCGAGGCGCCGATGAACGCGACCCAGAGGAGCAAGAAGAGCGCGAGCTTCTGCGCCCACGAGTAGCCGACCGGGACAAAGCGGACCGACGCGACGATGCCGACGACGGTCAGCGCCGCGGTGACGCCGAGCTCGCCGCGCGCGCCGGGGCTCAGCGGGAGCGCGGGGGCATGTCGAGGTCTGTCGAGGACGACCACCGCGGTGACGGCGCCGGCCCCGAGGGCGACGGCGGCGACGACGAGGTTGCTGGGCGCGCTGGCGACGGCGAGGCCGAACAGGGCGAGGCCGATGACGGTGACGGCGGTCAGGGCCCGCTGCGCGGGCGGGTTCCCGCTGCAGCTCGGTGCCCGCGACCACACGGCGCTTGCGATGGCTGCGCAGGCGGCGAGCACGGCCACAGACGGCCAGAGCTCTAGAGCGGACGCAGCACCGTCGCGCACTTGGCGCAGGACGACGGACTGCGCGACGAGGAGCTGGTACAGGATGTTGAGGCACACGACGCCGCTCATGATGAGCAGCGCGGTGGTGACGGTGACGCGCTCGGCGCCGTAGAGGGCGTCGTCGACCCAGCCGAGCGCCCTCAGCGTAGGCGATGCGCGGCGCACTGCGTCTCCGTAGCGCGTCGGGCTGTCGCTGGGCTGAGGGCTAGACATGACGTCTCTGCGGCGTCGACCTGATACGGGGTCGGGTGTCGTGCGGGGCGGGCTTGGGTCAGCGGTTGGCGAGCACGAGGTCGAGGAGCTGTCCGCCGCCGGGGACGCGGGTGCGGAACATGTCGTAGACGCCGTGCGTGGCGGTGGCCATGGCTTGTCGCTCCGAAGCCGTCATCGTGTAGACGGTGACGCCGAACGCGGTGAAGTTCTGGATGAGCATCGGGTTGAGCGCACGGATGTCACGGCGTCCGCGGCGGGTTTCCTCGGCGCGGTTCGCGGTGAGGACGGCCTGGAGGTCGGCGGGGAGGCCGTCGAACCAGGCCTTGTTGTAGACGACGACGGCGGGCTGGTAGATGTGGTTCGACACCGTCCACGTGTCGATGAACTCGTGCCAGCCGGCGGCCTGGGAGTAGAGCGGGGTGTTGTCGAAGCCCTGGACGTTGCCGGAGGAGAGCGCCGACGAGACCTCGGTCACGGGGATCGAGACGGGGTGGCCACCGAGGGCGCGGTACATCTCCTCGTGGATCCAGCTCTCCTGGCTGCGCATCTGGAGGGTGGCGAGGTCGGCACCGGAGTGGACGGCGTGACCGCCCGACGTGGCGAAGTTCCGGAAGCCGTTCTCGCTGAAGATGTAGAGCAGGAACCCGTTTTGCGAGAGGACGTCGCTGATCGGCTGTGCGAGCGCGTTGTCGATGACGCGGTCGGCCTGCTCGGGCGAGTCGAACAGGAACGGCAGCTCGAAGACGCCCATCTGTGGGACGAGCTCGGCGATGGCGCCGGTGCTGACGCCGACGCCCTCGAGGGCCCCGTCCTTGCACTGGCGGGCGAGCGAGACCTCACCTTCGGAGGCTCCGAGGAACGTGCGGACGTCGATGCGGCCGCCGGACTCCTCTTCGATGCGGTTCTTGAGGCGGTCGAGCTGCTGCGCCCATGGGGTTCCGCGCGGCGCGACGGTCGAGATGCGCATGACGCACGGGGCGTCGACGGTGCACTCGGTCGCGGCGGCGGTGGCGCTGGTGAGGAGGGCGCCCGCCGCGAGAGCGAGCGTGGCGAGGGTGCGTGTGTGCATGGCTTGCTGGGAGGGTTGGGCGCGGCGTGAGTGCCGCTGCGCGTCGGGACGCCGCGAGGGGGCGCCCCATTCAATCAGCGGAAGTTCTCGTCGAGCTCGCCGAGGAGGAGCGCGGCGCGGCGCTGCGCGTTCCGGTTCTCGGGCTCGAGCGCCGGGTCGACGGTCGGGTCGGCGTCGAGGACAAACTGGAGCTGCTGCTCGGCGACGGCGCGGTCCTGCGCGACGATCGCCCAGTCGTCGGCGAGCAGGACGCGCGTCTCGAGGTACTCGGGGTGCGCAGCGATGCACGCCTCGAGGCGGCGGCGGGCCTGGTCGAGGTCGGGATTCCCGAACGGAAGCTTCGTGTAGTAGACCCCGAAGTACCGGTTGGTCGCGTTGTAGTAGAACTCCGGCGCGAGCGCCTCGACGCGGTCCATCATCGCCTTGATGTCGCTGACGCGGGAGAGGACGGTGGCGATGCCGCGAACCAGGCCCCAGCGGCCGAGGTTCGTCGCGTGCCAGTAGACCGCCGGCACGTCGTCGACGGTCAGCAGGTTCGCCGCCTCGGGGATCGGCGTCTCGTACAGCAGCGCCCGCCGCCAGTCGTCGTTACGGAGCGCGATCGCCTGCGCGCCGTAGTCCATGCCGCGCTCGTACGTCGCCAGCATGTCGTCGTCGGTCGCCGTCTCGTCGAACCGCAGGTGCGCGTGCGCGAGCCAGTAGTAGCCCTGAGACAGCTTCACGAAGACCGGGGTCATCGCGAGCCGCCGGTTCACGTTTGCCCCCGTCGGCGCGTGGATCGCCGCCTCCCAGGCTGCGATCGCCGCCTCGGTCCCGGCCCGGTCGCCGCGCCGCTCCCACGCTGCGTCGCCCTCGGCCACAAGCGCCGCGAACTCGCCCGTACCCGTCGCGGCGATCAGCGCGTCGATGTCTTCGACGACCGGCGAGCCCGCGGACCCGCCGCCGCAGCCGACCGCGACCACCATCAACGAGCCGAGGATCAGGGCGTGAAACAGGCTTCTCTGCATGGTCTCGACTCCTTGGGCTCAGGACGCGAAACGGTTGCCCGATCGGGCGCCGTGTCCGCGGGCCGGACTCGTTGGATACTCGCCGCCGCACTCGCGCGCGGCACGTGGGCGTGTACCGCGGCGCGCGCAGCGTGTCAAGCTCCGCATTCCCTTGGATTTCAAGCCCTTGCCCGAACAACGACCCGGCGTCGGCGCGATCGCCCCGAGCGCTCGTCACCGCGAGCGAGACACCACCACCCAACCGCCCGTTTGACACCGCCGCCCCCCGGCTCGATACTGCCCCCGTCGCCCTCCCTTTCGACGATGCCCGCGCCCCGAGAATCCGAGCCTCCAGGTAGCTGCCCGCGCGCCCCCGCGCGCCCGCCGCGACCATGAGCGACTCCACCACAGCGGCCCTGGGAATCGTCGCGTGTCTCGTCGGCTCCGCCTTCTTCAGCGGCGCCGAGACCGCGCTCACCGGCCTCGACCGGATGCGCACGCGACGCCTCATCGACACCGGGGGGCGCGGCGCGCGCGCGCTCGAGCTCTGGCTCAAGCGCCCCGCAGAGCTGCTCACCACCATCCTCATCTTCAACAACATCGTGAACATCACCGCGTCGGCCCTGGCCACGCAGTTCGCGACGTCCGTCCTCGCAGACGCCGCCCTCCCCGGCGGCGTCAGCCCCATCGCCGTCGCCGTTGGCGTCATGACGTTCCTGCTACTCACATTCGGCGAGATCACCCCCAAGACCGTCGCCCGCGCCCACGCCGACGCCCTCGCTCCCCTCGCCGTCACCATCCTCAAGCCGCTCTACATCGCGACCCGACCCATCAACGCAGGATTCGTCGCCCTCTCGTCGATGATCTCCCGCGTCGACACCGGTGACGCCAAGCCGTTCGTCAGCGAAGAGGACCTCGGATACCTGTTCGAGCTCGGCGGCGAAGAGGGCTCCATCCCCGGCGACCAGGCCGAAATCCTCGACGCCGTCCTCGAGCTCGACGACAAGCTCGCACGCGACGTCATGGTCCCGCGCGACGAGGTCATCGCGGTCCCGATCTCGATGGGCTTCGACGACCTCCTCGCGTTCATCGTCGACGCCGGCCACTCACGCGTGCCCGTCTTCATGCGCACGCTCGATACCGTCGTCGGCGTCGTCTACGCGAAAGACCTGCTCGCGCTGCTGGCGACCGACTTCGACCGGCATCGGTTCCACATCCGCGACATCCTGCGCCGCGTCGAGTTCACACCCGCCGACCGCCCGATCGACGCCCTCCTCCGTCAGATGAAAGACCGGCGCTCACACCTCGCCGTCGTGCGCGAGGAGCGCCGAACCGTGGGCGTCGTGACCCTCGAAGACATCATCGAGACCCTGATCGGAGAGGTCTTCGACGAGTACGACGACGAAGAGGCCGCCGAGTACCTCGCCGCGCTGCGAGACCAGTCCGTCTCGGAGGACCTCGAGCTCGACCACGACGGCGCGACGTCCATTCGGCCCGGAATCGCCGCGAGCGACGACGATGACGACGACGGCGGCGGCGGCGTCGCCATCCGACCGGGCGTCTCGGCCGCCGCCGACGACGAAGAGCCGTCGAATAAACTCCGGTCCAGCGCGTACTGATCGGTACGCGCCTCGCGCGCCTTCGTACTGGAGCCCGCCATGAACCGCACCGCACCTCTGCTCGCCATCGTGCTCGCCTCCGGGTCGCTCGCCTGGGGCCCGTTCGACATCGCGAACGAGGCGCTCGACACCCCGCCCGCGCCCGCCTCCGCCCCCGCCCCGACGACCGACGAGGCCGCCGCCGTCGTCGCCGCCGTCCAGGCCGCCTACGACGACCTGCGCGACTTCTCGGGGTCGTTCCGGCAGTCGTCTACCCGCGTCGCGCTCGGTGACACACGTGTGTCGACCGGCGAGGTCGCGTTCCTGCGCCCCGGCAAGATGCTGTGGGACTACGCGGGCGACGAAGGCGCGATGGGCCGAATCCTGCTCCTCGACGGCGAGCAGCTCTGGTCGATCGACCTCGAGCAGGAGCAGTACTACTCGGCCCCGGTCGCAGACGCCGAGATCCCCGTCGCCCTGCGCTTCCTGGTCGGGCAGGGCAGACTCGAAGAGGACTTCGTCATTGCGCTGCGCCCGGACTCGACGGCGACGACGGCGCGGCTCGACCTGGTCCCGCGCGTGCCGACCAGCGACTACTCGCGGCTTCGACTGGTCATCGACCGCGCCACGTCGCGGATCACCGAGACGACGATCGTCGACGCGCTCGGCAACACCAACACGATCACGTTCACCAACCTCCGCTACAACGCGGGCGTCGACCCGGCGATCTTCGTCGCCGACATCCCGTCGGGCTTCACGCGGATCTCGGTCCCGGACGACGGCGGATGACCGTCGGGGCGCTGCTCATCTACGGGCTCGCCGCGTGTCTCGCGGGGAGCGCGCTCGCGTTGGTGCTCTTCGCCGAGCGAGCCGGGGTGCGGTTCGACGACGACGATCGCGGCGCGCCACCGCCGCCGCAGTAGGATCGCGGCGCGCCGCTGTTGTCGCAGAACCGCGCGGGCGCAGCGTCGCGGGCGGGGTCTGGCTCGCGGGCCCGCTCAGTCGCCGGCGTCTTGCGGGGTCCGGGCATGGAGCGCGGCGATCACTGCCGGGTCCGGACCGATCTCCAGCGTGCGCGCGCCCGCGAGGGAGACCCGCCCGGCCGGCGCGCCCTTCGGCTTGCGGACGTGCTTGCGCTCGGTGACATGGACCCCGACGACGGTGTCTGCTCGACCGCGGGAGTAGTGGGCGGCGAGCTGCGCGGCCTCGAGAAGCGTCTGGTGCGAAGGCGGGCCGGCGCGGACGGGGATGACGACGTGCGATCCAGGCCAGTCGGCGGCATGCAGCCAAATGTCACGCCCGCGAGCGACGCGGAACGTGAGCGTGTCGTTGTCGCGCGCGTTCTTGCCGACCCAGATCTCGGCGCCGTCAGAGGCGACGAACACGTGGTAGGCGCGGGCCTGCGGGTTTCCGTCGCGAGCGCCGGGTGGGGGCTGGGCAGGTGCTCGGAGGCGCAGCCGGTCGAGCTCGGCCTCGAACGCGACGATTCCGGCGGCATCGTCTGGGGACGGCGCTGTGGTGCGTACGGCCGCGAGGGCGTCGCGCTCTGACTCCGCGGCGAGCATGCGCTCGAGGGCGGTGGCTTCACCGCGCCGCATTCGGCGATAGCGTCGAAAGCGCGCGTCGATGTTGCCCTGCAGGTCGGCGCGCGGGTCGAGGGCGATCGTGCGTCGCGCCGGGGGGTCGGCGTACCAGTCGTCGACCTCGACGCTCTCCGCGCCTCTCGGCACGCGTCCGTACGCCCCCTGCAGCAGCTCGGCCTCGACGCGCAGGGCGTCGGCCTGGTCGATCTTCGCGAGATCGCGCTCGATCGCGGCGATCCTGCGGCGCGCCCGCGCGAGCGCCGTGTCGATGCGGTGGAGGGCCGCGCGCAGCCGGGTGGCGAGCGCGGCGCTGCTCAGCGCCTCGGCGTATGTAGCCTCGACGAAGGCGTCCGGCGGCGTCTCGACGGGCCAGCCGGCGCGGCGGGAGTCGCCGGCTGTGGCGACGAGCGCGGTCCCGTGGGAGGCGCCGGTGGGGACGGGGGGCGGCGGCGTGTAGAGGTCGCCCGGGCGCGCGCGGTCGCCTAGGCCGTCGGAGCGGAGCGCGGCGAGGACACGACGATCTTCGTCGAGGGCGATGATCGCGCCGCAGCGACCGAGCAGCTCGGCGACGACGACCGTGACGAGGTCTCCGCGTCGCAGCTCGAACGACACGACGCGGTCGCCGGCTGGGCAGCTCAGCGCCTCGAGGCGAGCGCCCATCGCGCGTTTTCGGAGCAGCATGACGATCGCGGGAGGCGTCTCCGGCGCAGGGGGACGGCGCGACACGCGACCGAGTCGAGTCGCGCCGGGTGTGGCGGCGACGAGGAGGGTCGCGGGCGGGCCGACGGG
Source organism: Myxococcales bacterium (assembly GCA_020633625.1). Classification (GTDB taxonomy): domain Bacteria; phylum Myxococcota_A; class Bradymonadia; order REDH01; family REDH01; genus JACKDJ01. The sequence goes on along the minus strand of JACKDJ010000038.1, from coordinate 16,092 downwards.
GTGCGGATCGAGCTCCAGGACGAGCGCGAGGGGCTCGTCGGCGCTGGCGCGGACGCCGATGACGCGCGCGCCGAGGAGCGCGGCGCTGCACGCGTCGACGACGTCGGAGAGCTCTGTTGCCGAGAGGCTCACGGGATCGGCGGGTGTGTGATGGTGGGCGGGCGCGGCGTGCCGCAACGCCGCGGAGTTCACCCGAAGTTCGTGGGGATCGGCAAGGTCATGTTGACCGAACGGGGGGCTCCCACATACACTCTCGCGGCGATCACGACCGGTGTCGTGGCTCCGGCCGTCATGGCCGGACCGCGGCGCGCGTCGGGGCGTCCGGCGTGTTGGTTTCTCCAGACAGGACTCGCGTGACCCGATCACAAGCAGGTGCGGTCATTCATCGGAACCTGGCCCTGATCGCTTGCGACGCGGCCGGCACCCTGCAGGAGACGCAGCGAAAGCTGGGCGACCTCGACATCACGGCGGTACCGCTGGGCGACCGACACCTCTTGCTCCCCGCGTCGCAGGCGCGGCTCGTGCTCCAGCGCCTGAAGGAGCACGGACAGTTCCCGCGACTGATCGGTGACTTTCTGTCGGCCAATCTGGAGGAGCCGGAGGCCGGCGCATGAGCGAAGGGGCGGAGGCACTGGTCCGGGTTTACGGCGCGGCGAGCGTCAGCCGGTTTACGGGCATCGAGGGCGACGCCGTTGCGATCGAGGCGGTCCTCGCCGAGCGATTCCGCGACAAGGCCGCGCGGAAGAAGGTGCTGGCGGCGCTGCCGGAGGAGTCGGTCGAGTTCCTCGCCTTCATGGATCAGGTCGGCCGCCGGCTGCGCGCCGAGCGCCTGAAGAAGCGCTGGTTCTTGCACGGGTACGACGACTTCGAGGCGCGCGTCGAGCCGCTGATCTACGCCGGCATCGTGATCGTGGGGAACCTGCAGGCGCGTGAGCCCGTCTCGCTCGAGACCGCGCTCGAGCAGGGGCTTTTGCTGCAGTGGATTCAGGTCACGCCCGGCTTCGAGAGCATGGGCGGCACGCCGCCGCCAGCGCGCGAGGTCGTGCAGCAGGTCGAGGACGAGACCTCGGTCGAGCTCGCCCGCCGCACGCTGGTCGTCGAGTTCGATATCCTGAACTGCCTTCGTTACATCGAGAGCGAGGGCATTCGGCTGAACCGTGACGGCTCGCCGCACCGGTCCGACCTGAAGGGGCTCGCGCCGCTGATCATCGATCGGCCCGGCGCCTCCGGCCGCGGCGACGCCGCGCCCGACCCGCTGACCGTCGACGGCTGGGACGTGCTGTCGTTCCTGCTGTCGATCGCCGAGGCCCTCGGCCTAATCGAACGGTCCGGCGACACGCTGCGCGCCACCGGCCGCGCGGTCGACTACTTCATCAAGCCGCTCGAGGAGCGGGTCCCGCTGCTCTTCCGCGCGCTCGAGCACCAGCGCGCCTGGAGCGAGCTCGACGCCTCGCAGTGGTTCCAGGCCGGCGAGCCGCCGACCACCGGCGAGGGCGACGGCGGCTTCGACGAGGACGCTAGCACCGGCTCGCCGCTCGCCGGCCCCCGCGCCAGCGTCTCGGCGGCCCTGCGTCGGCTGAACCCGGTCGACTGGTTCGACGTCGAAGAGACCGCGCGGACCATCACCAACCTCGAGCTCGTCTACCTCAAGGCCGCGCTCCCGATCCCGACCGGCGACGAGCAGTCCCCGGGCGCCTTCGTGCGGACCTTCATCACGCGAGCGCTCGCCCACGTCGGCGCCATCGAGCTCGGACGGGGCGGCAGCGGCGGCGCGCGCGCGCGTCTGACGCCGATCGGCAAGGCGATGCTCGGCATGGGGGACTGCCCGGAAGAGGCGTCCGGCCGCGGGTCGATCCTCGTCGAGCCGAACTTCGAGATCACCGCGTTCCTCGACATCTGCAGCCTGCGCCTTCTGTTCGACCTGTCGCGCTTCGCCGACCTGACGCGGACCAGCGAGCGCGTCGCGCGCTACCGCCTCCATGGCGAGTCGGCGCAGCGCGGCTACGCGCGCGGCTACACGGCCGACGGGACGTCGTCTCTGCTCGCCGAGTACTCGGCGCAGCCGCTACCCCCGTCGGTCACGTTCGCGCTGCAGGACTGGGAGCGGCTGCACCGCCGCGTCTCGGTCTTCGTGAACGGCGACCTCGTCGCGTCATCGGGTCGATCCGACCCCGAAGTCATCCAATCCGGCGTCGAGTTCGTCATCTCGAACGCCGACCATGTAGAGCGGATCGACGCGATCCACACCTACGTCGCCGCCGGCCACATCGAGGCGCTCGAGCGCGCGCTGGACGCCGCGAAGCCGCGCGTCATCGACTACGACGGCGCGGTCGTGCCGACGCTCGAGTGGGTCGACGAGAGCTCCGTTCGGGCGCCCATCGGCGCGACCGACCTTCGCTCGCTCGCCGGCCTGCTCCGAGTCGCGACGGCCGAAGGCGACGACAGATACCGCATCGACCCCGACCTAGTTCGCAAGAGCTTCGGCTCCGAGGCGGCGGGCTTCGACGCCGTCGTCGCCATCTTGCGCGACGGCCTCATCGGTGGGCTCAGCCCCGAGCGCGAGATCGCCCTCAAGGGGCTGCTCGGGCGCCCCGCCGACGGGCGGATCGGCAAGATGGAGGTGCTGCTGCTCGGCGCCGACGACGACGGCGAGCGCGTCGGGCGCATCGACAGCGTCGCCCCGTTCATCGCCGAGCGGCTCGGACCCCGCGCGTTCCGCGTCGCGCCGGGCAAGGCGAAGGAGCTCGCCGAGCGGCTCCGCGCGCTCGGCATCGCCGTCGAGATCTAGCTGTCGCCTCGCGCCGGCTCCGACGAGCTCGGCTCCGACGCCTCGGTGCGCGCCCTGCGAAGCGCGTCGAGGCGGTCCTTGAGGTCGCGCGTGTCGTCTTCTGGAGACGACGGAGCGACCTGCGTCGCGAGGCCGCGCGCGATCGACCGGGCCCCCCGGGCGGCCTCCGTCGCGGCCGACACGGCGCGGTCGCGGACGTCGCGCAGCCGCTCGTCCGTCACGAATCGCACGGCCGACTCGACGGCCTTTTGTCGGAGTGTGTAGAAGTCCAAGGCACCCTCTCCGGTCAGTCCCTCTCTGTGCTAGCCCGTTCGGCTGCGAGCGCAAGCCCTCTCCGCGACACTCCCGATGAAGCACCCGAAGCTCCTCGCCACCGCCGCCGGCGTCGCTGCGGTCGGCGCCGCCGTCGCGCTCGCTCCGCTCACGCTGTCGGGGGTCGCCAAGCGAAAGATCGTCGAGGCCGCGGCCGAACGCGGCCTCGACGTAACGATCGGCGAGCTTCGGCTGGACGTCGGCGGCGCGACCGTCCACGACCTATGTGTCGCTGCGCCCGCACCCCACGCCGACCGATCGCTCGCCTGCGTGGAGCGACTCCGCGTCTCGGCCGCGATCGGCGCGGCGATCCGTGGCGACGTGAAGGTCTCTGGCGTGACGGTCGAGGGCGGGTTCGTGGACGCAAGCGCCGCGATGGGTACGCCGGACGAGCTGCGCGCGATGCTCGAGGAGCTGACGCGCGGCGCCGATCGCCCGGGGCACGAGGGCGGTGAACAGCAGGCGCCGCGCGCCGAGGGCGACCGGGCACCGGCGCCGGAGACGTCCGTCGAGATCGACGGCTTCGAGCTTCGCCTCGACGGTCAGCCGCTCCCGCTCGCCGGTCTGACCCTCGACGGTGTACGCGCGACGATCGGCGCGACCAGCCAAGGCACCGGCGCCATCACCTTGCGCGACCTCGACCTGGCCGACCTCGGCGTGACCGTCGCGCCGACCCTGCAGCTCGAGGTCTCTGGCTCGGGACTCGACGACGCCGTCGTCAAGGTGACGGCGGCGATGAGCGCGACGCTGCCCGGCGAGCTCGCTGCCTCGGTCGAGTCGGTAGAGTTCTCGGCACCGCACACGCTCGCCGTCTCCGGGCTCTCGGTGCGGCGAGGCGCCGCAGACGCTCCCACCGCGTCGGTCGCCGCCGACCGCGTAGAGCTGGAGCTCCGGGCGCTGACGACGGATGTGGAGCAGCTCTACATGGCGCGGGCCTCGGTGGTCCGCCCGCGAGTGAGCCTCGCGCTCGACGCGCTGGGTTCGGCCGCGGCGCCAGCCGACGGGTCGGGCGACGCCGACGCAGGCGACGCAGACGCAGGCGACGCAGACGCAGGCGCGCCGGCCGCCGCTGCCCCCTCTCCCGCCGACCCGGCCGAAGAGCCGGGGTTGTGGGGGGACCGGCGCTGGTGGGAGCGCATCCCGCAACGGATCGACGTCACCGACGGCGAGGTGACGCTCTCGCGGACCGTCGATGGACAGCCGCGCACTCTGAGCGCGTCGGGACTCCGGCTCGCGTATGCTCTCCGCGCGATCGGGCTGCAGGCCGACGTCGAGCTCGACGCGACGCTGCGCCGCGGTGACGAGCCCGCCGGCACCGTCGACATCGACGCCGTCTGGCGCTGGGCCGACGAGGCGCTGACGCTCGACGCGACGCTGACCGACCTGGACGTGGGCGCGGCCGCCCTGCTGACTCCTGGCCTCGCCGCGCTGGAGCCGGCGGGACGCGCGGATCTGCGTGTGCGGGTGCGCGAGACCGAGAGCCACGCGCTCGAGGACTTCTCTGGGCAGGTGACGGTTCGGGACGTGAGCGTCGCCGTGCCGGTGCTGCAGGCGCCGCTCGCCGTGCCGAGCGCGTCGTTCGAGTGGCGCGCGTCGCGCGACGAGGGTCGCGACGCGGCGCTGGTCTTCATCGAAGGGAACGGACGACTCGGCGAAGCTGCCTTTGAACTCCGCCCAACGATCCACGGCTTCAACTATCACCGGGAGCGCTTCGGGGACTCCGTCGACGTGGACTTCGTGGTGCCGGACCAAGACGCGTCCGTGCTACTCCACAGCGTCCCGCGGAGCCTCCTCGGAGCCGTCGCCGACGCCGAGCTGACGGGGCGGTGGGGGCTCTCGATCGCGTTCCCCATTACCTTCGGGCAGGTGCCAGAGGGCGGCGGCCGAAGGCCGATCGAGATCGGCGAGACGACGCGGTACGAGGTCCGCGACGAGGGGCTGCGGCTCGTGTCGCTGCCAGAAGCGGTCGACGTGCGGCGGCTGTCGGGGGCGTTCTCGTTCGTATTCTCGCGCCCGGGCGGCGGCCCGCCGCGGACCCTCTCCGTTCGCCCGCCGCGCGACGCCGGACAGATCGAGGGGGTGGAGTACGGCGAGCCCGCGCGCTGGGCGCGGCTCGGCGACATGTCCTACTTCTTCATCGCGGCGACGCTCTACCAGGAAGACGGGCGCTTCTTCCGAAACCACGGCATCAACTGGTTCCAGTGGCGCCAGGTGCTCGCCCAGGCCTGGCAGGAAGGGGAGCTCGGACGCGGGGCGTCGACGATCAGCATGCAGCTCGTCAAGAACCTGTTCCTGACGCACGAGCGGACCGTCGAGCGAAAGCTGCAGGAGCTGTTCCTCACCTACTGGATGACCCGCCTGATCCCGAAGGAACGGATCCTCGAGACGTACTTCAACGTCATCGAGCTGGGCCCGGGCGTGAACGGCATCTTCGAGGCGGCCGCGTACTACTTCGGGAAGTCTCCTAACGAGCTGACGCTGGCGGAGTCGGTCTGGCTGAGCTCGATCATCCCGGCACCTGCGCGACGGGGCCGACAGCGTGACGCCGGCGTCGCCGCCGAGTGGTCGCAGCGGCTCGCGGGCGACATCATGCGGGGCATGGAGTCGCGGGGCTGGATCACGGCGTCGGAGCTCAGCCGCGGGCTGGCCGAGACGGTGCGGTTCGTCACCGCGGGCGGAGCGCCACCGGCGACCACGGGCGGGGACGATGCCGCCTGGGAGGGCGACGAGCGCGAGGCCCGCGACGAGGCAAGGGACGACGCGCTTCGCGAGCTCGGCGTCGTCGACGTGATCGACGGCGGCGGTGCAGGTGATCTGGACCTCACCGACCTGGCGCTCGTCGACCCCGCCGATCTGGCCGCCGCGGGCACAGACGCGCTGGCCCCGACCGGCCCGGACCGCATCGCCGCGCTCATCGCCACGTCGATCCCGCTCCGAACCGGGTCGGAGTGACCGAGGGCAGCAAAGAAATGTGGAACGCTTTGCCCGCGGGAAGGTCGAAATGACCGGGCGCGCGTACTAGGTTGTATCGATCGTCCCCGGCACCGGCATGATCTCGAACCTCAACGCCATCGTCGCACGCGCCGCCCTGCGGACGCGGCTGCTGCGCGCGCTCGACGGGGGCGTGACGGGCGCTGCGATCGCGGTGGCGCTGTGGGTGCCGGCGCTCGCGCTCGCGAAGATCCGCTGGATCACGCCGGACGCGCTCGCGGACTACACGTGGCTGCTCGCGCTGTGCCCGCTGGCCGGGGCGACGATCGGCGCGGCGCTGCGCGTCGACCGCCTTCGGTTGGCGGTCGCGATCGATCGGGCCAACGACGCAGCGGACCGCTTCGTCTCGTCGTGGGAGATCGGCCAGCTCGCCGAAGACGCGCGCACGCCGTTCATGCGAGCGCACCTGGAGCGCACAGCGGCGTCGCTGCCGAAGTTGAGCGTCGCGCGCGCCGTCCCAGTGCAGCGCCCGCGGGAGCTCGGGGCGCTCGGGCTCGCGTCTGCGGTCGCGGCGCTCGTGGCGGCGCTCGCGCCTCCGACGCCGGCGTTCACTCCGTACGAGCCGCCGCCTCCGGTCGAGCTGCCGCGCGTCGTGACCGCGGACACGTCGTTCGAGCGTGAGCGCATCGAGCGACTGCTCGCGGCCGCGGAGAACCTCGACGACCCGGCGGTGGCCGAGATCGTGGCGGCGCTCGAGGCGGTGATCGAGTCGGTCGAGCGTGGCGAAGACGACCGCGCAATCTACGAACAGCTCGACGCAATCGACCAGCGCATCGCCGACGCGCGCCCCGCCGACGCGGTCGACGTCGACGACGCGCTCGCGGCCGCAGCGAACGCGATCCCGGACGCCGAGGCGACGCGCGCGCTCGACGAGGCGCTCCAGCGAGGCGACGCGGGCGCCGCGGCCGAGGCGATTCAGGCGGCGCTGCGCGACGCCGCGGGCGCCGAGTCCGACGAGGCGCTCGACGCCCTGCAGCGGGCCCTCGAGCGCGCGGCTGCCGCGCTGGACCCGTCGCCGCCAGAGGTCCGACGCGAGATCGAGCGGGCAGAGCGGGAGCGCGATCGGGCCGCCCAGCGCGCAGCGAGGGCGAACGCGCCCGAGTCGGCGCAGGCCGCCCTCGACGCGGCGCAGGCGCGCGTCGACGAGCTGCGCAGCGAGGCCGAGGCCGCGGCACAGGAGGCCGGCGCAGACGAGGCGGCGCGCTCCGCGCTCGAGCGGGAGCTTCGAGAGGCCGCCCGCGCCGACGAGTCGACACGCGACGAGGCGCTCGAAGAGGCCGTCCGCGCGCTCCAGCAGCTGCAGCGCGACGAGGACCGCCAGGCCGCCCTCAACGAGGCCGACCGGCGCTCCGAGAGCCTCCGCGAGATGATGCAGCGGCGCGGAAACTCGGGGTCGAACGCGCAGGCGCGAGCAGACGAGATGCAGCGGTTCCTCGACCGAGCGAACGGCGGACGAAGACCGTCGCAAGGTCAGTCCGGGCAGCAAGGGCAGGACGGGCAGCAAGGGCAGGACGGGCAGCAAGGGCAGTCCGGGCAGCAAGGACAGTCCGGGCAATCAGGACAGTCCGGACAGCAAGGACAGTCCGGACAGCAAGGACAGTCCGGGCAGCAAGGACAGTCCGGGCAGTCAGGACAGCAATCCGGACAGCAAGGACAGTCCGGACAGCAAGGACAGTCCGGACAGCAAGGACAGCAAGGACAGTCCGGCACAGACACAGGATCACAGCAAGGACAGTCCGGGCAATCAGGACAGTCCGGGCAATCAGGACAGTCCGGGCAATCAGGACAGTCAGGACAGTCCGGGCAGTCCGGGCAGTCCGGGCAGTCCGGACAGTCAGGGCAGTCGGGACAGTCCGGACAATCAGGACAGTCCGGGCAGCAAGGACAGTCCGGACAATCAGGACAGTCCGGGCAGTCAGGACAGTCCGGGCAGTCGGGACAATCAGGACAGTCGGGACAATCAGGACAGGACGGCCAGTCTGGCGGGAGTGGGCGGCAGCTTCGCCAGCTCAGCCGCGAGGGCGCCGACGGCGGGGGGAGCGACGGCGGCGGCGGGAGCAACCAGGGCGGCTCTCCTGGGGGCGACGGCGCCGGCACCGGTCATGTCGACAACACGCTGCTCGACCCGACCGATCTCGACGGGCAGCGCCAAGCCTCTCGCGCGCGCGTCGACGACAGCGGCGAGGGGCTCTCGACCTCCGAGATCATCGCCGGCGCGGCAGACGGGGGCTTCGCGACGACGGCATATCGCGAGGTCTACCAAGACTACACCTCGGTCACCGAAGAGGTGATGGAGCGCGACCACATCCCGGGCGGATACCGGTTCTACATCCGCCGCTACTTCGAGCTGATCTCCCCGCGAAACTGACGGAGCGCAATGAGTGTCGAGCAGAAGATCGCCCGCTTCACCGAGCTGACGGGGCGCCTGAGAGCCGAGGTGCAGAAGGTCATCGTTGGCCACGACACCGTGATCGACGGCGTCTTGATCTGCGTCCTCTCTGGCGGGCACGTGCTGCTCGAGGGCGTCCCGGGGCTCGGCAAGACGCTGCTCGTTCGGACGCTGGCGCGCGCGCTCGACCTCGACTTTCGCCGCGTGCAATTCACCCCGGACTTGCAGCCGAAGGACATCATCGGCGCAGTCCAAATCGCGCGCGACGAGTCGGGCGAGGAGCGCCGAGTGTTCGAGCGCGGGCCCATCTTCGCAAACATCGTGCTCGCCGACGAGGTGAACCGCGCTACGCCACGCACGCAGTCCGCCCTGCTCGAGGCGATGGCCGAGCGCAGCGTGACGGTCGGGACCACGTCGCACGCGCTCGAAGAGCCGTTCTTCGTGCTCGCCACACAGAACCCGCTGGAGCAGGACGGGACGTACCCGCTGCCCGAGGCGCAGCTCGACCGCTTTCAGTACAAGCTCAACGTCGGCTTCCCGACGCTCGACGAGCTCGACACGATCATGACGCGCACGCTGTCTGGCGAGGAGCCGACGGTGGACCGCGTGATGTCGCGCACCGAGCTGCTCGAGCTCCGCGCCGTGGCGCGCGAGGTCGGGATCACGCCGAGCCTGCAGCGGTTCGCGCTGCGGATCCTTCAGCGCACTCACCCGACGACGGACGGGGCCCCCGACGTCGTGCGACGCTACGTCCGTGAAGGCGCGTCGCCGCGCGGCGGTCAGGCGATCCTCGCGACGGCGCGGGTCCGCGCGCTGATGCGCGGCGAGGCGGTCGTCGCCGAGTCCGACGTCATCGCGAGCGTCAAACCCGCCCTGCGCCACCGCGTCATCCTGAACTTCGAGGGCGAGGCCGAGGGCGTCGAGCGCGACGCGGTGCTCGACGCGATCGTCACAGGGACGGCGCGCGCCTAGATGACCGAGCCGCTGTTCGACGACGAGTTCCGCAAGAAGATCGAGCTCCTGTATCTGGTCTCGAAGAAGGTCTTCGCGGGCAACAGCCAGGCGACCCGGCGGTCGAAGCGGCTCGGTGCGGGCATCGAAGTGCGGGACTTTCGTGGCTACTCCGCCGGCGACGACCTGCGGCACATCGACTGGAACTACTACGCGAGCACTCGCGAGCTGCTCGTGCGCCTGTTCGAAGAAGAAGAAGACCTCCACATCTACTTCCTCGTCGACGCGAGCCCGTCGATGGAGGTCGGCGACGGCGCGAAGCTTCGCTACGCCAAGCGAGTCGCCGCCGCGCTTGCATACATCGGCCTCTCCAACCTCGACCGCGTCAGCGTCGTCCCGTTCGCCGACCGTGTCCTTGGCACGCTCCCCGCCTCGCGTGGGCCCTCGCAGATTTGGAAGGTCTTCGAGTTCCTGGAGCGCGAGACGACCGGCCCGCGCACCGACTTCGCGACGGCCCTGCGGGACTTCGTGTCGCGCACACGCCGCCGCGGCCTCGCCGTCGTCCTGAGCGACTTCTACGACCCGACCGGGTTCGAAGAGGGCGTCAACCTGCTGCGCTACCACCGGTTCGAGCCGCTCGTGTTCCACGTCCACGACGAGCAGGACGCGCGGCCGAACCTGCGCGGCGACATCGAGCTGATCGACTGCGAGAGCGGCGACGTCGTCCGCGTCACGGCCACACCTGCCCTCCTCGCGCGCTACGCCGCCGCGTACGATGCGCAGCTAGAGCGGGTCGAGGCCTTCTGTCGCCAGAAGAACCTGCTCTACTTCCGCGCGCCCGTGCACACGGCGTTCGACGAGCTCGTGCTGCGCGTCTTTCGCGCCGGCGGGTTTCTCCGATGAACTGGACCCTCACAGGCGTCTCGCCAGAGCTGCTCGGCACGCTCGCCGCTGCGCTTGGGGCCGTCACGACGCTGCTCTACCTGCTTCGAGTGCGGCGTCGGCGCATCGCCGTCCCTTACTCGCCGCTGTGGCGTGAGGTCCTCGAGGCGGACCGCCCCTCGCGGCTCTGGGACCGCCTCAAGTGGCTACTCAGCCTCCTCGTCCAGCTCGCGATCCTCGCTGCCCTTTTGCTCGCGCTCGGCGATCCCCGCTCCGAGCGCGAGGTGCGCGACGGGCGAAGCGTCGTCATCTTGCTCGACACGTCGGCGTCGATGACGTCGCTCGACGAGGTGGGCCACCGCTCGCGCTTCGAGCGCGCCCTCGACCGCGCCCGCGAAGTCCTGCACCAGCTCGGCCCGCGCGACGAGGCGCTCCTCGTGACGGTCGACGGCCAGCTCCGCCCCGTGACGCCTTTCGTGAAGGATCCCGGAGTGATCGACGAGGCGTTGACCACGGTGGCGCCGACGGCGACCGCGGCGGACCTCGCCGAAGCGCTCCGCTTCGCTGTCGACTCGTTGGCGGGCCGACCGCATGGCGAGATCGTCCTCATCTCCGACGGGTCCATCACCGACGACGCCCTCGCGCGGATCGACGTGTCGGTGCCGCAGAACGTCGGATTTCACTACCAGCCCGTCGGGCGCGCCGCGGGGAACATCGGGATCACGGCGTTCAACGTGCGCCGCTACCCGTCGAACCGCACCAGCTTCGAGGTCTACGCGCAGGTCGCGAACCTGTCCGACGCGCCCGTCACCGCGCGCCTCGACATCTTCGGCGAGGGCTCGCTAGTCGCGACAAACGAGCTGACGCTGGAGGCCGGCGCACAGTCCGTCCACATCTACCCAGACATCCCCGCCGCCGGCCGTCACCTAGAGGCGCGGCTGTCGATCATCGCCGGCGATGTCGTCGATGTGTTTGCCCTCGACGACGTCGCATACACGCTGCTCCCTGACCAACGCCCGCTGCGCGTCTTGCTGGTGACGGCGGGCAACCTCTACCTCGAGGCGCCGTTCCTGCTGAACGAGTCGCTCGAGGTCACGACGATGGCGCCCGACGCGTACGAGGGCGCGACCGCCGACCCGAGCGCAGGGTTCGACGTCACCGTGTTCGACCGCGTCGCTCCACACACGAGCGGTCACGGAAACTTCCTCTACTTCTCGCCCTCGGGCCCATCGTCGCCGTGGAACGTCAGCGCAGACGTGGTCGACCCGATCATCCACTCGAGCGAACGCGGCCACCCGCTGCTGCGGTGGATCACCGGACTGCGCGACGTCAACGTCGCCCGGGCGCGACGGCTCGAGCTGCAGAGCGGTGACCACGTCGTGGCGTCCGCGATCGGCGGCGCGCCGATGATCGTGACGCGGGAGGCGGCGGGCGAGCGCCTGATGGGCGTCGCGTTCGACGTCGCAGACACCGACTTCCCGCTGCGCGTCGCGTACCCGGTGCTCCTGCTGAACGCGCTCGACTGGTTCACGCGTGACGACGCGAGCCTCGTCGAGGCCTACCGCACCGGCGAGACGTGGTTCGTCCCGATTGGGACGCGCGAGGTCACCGAGGTCGAGGTGACGACCCCGTCGGGCCGGACGTTCACGACGGCCGCGCAGGACGGCAGGGCCGTGTTCTACGGCGCCGATGTGGGCTTCTACTCGCTCCGCGTGGGGCAGAGGACCGTCGAGATCGCCGGCAACCTGGCGAGCACCGACGAGTCGCGCATCACGCCGCGCCAGACGCTCGCCATCCCGGGAGTAACCGACGGCGGCGAGCTCGAGGACGCGAGCGTCGACTTCGCGTTCGACCCGTGGCTCATGCTGACCGCGCTCGCGTTCGGGCTCGTGCTGTTCGAGTGGATCACCTGGAACCGGCGGGTGACGGTATGACCGGGCGACGGTGGCTGAGGCTCGCATGGGCGGCCGTGTTCTGGACCGGTCTCGTGGCCGTCTGGGCGCTGCTGCTGCGGGAGCTCGTCACGCGTGTTTGGTTGCCCGACCCGGAGCTGCTCAGCTTCGTCTTCCGCGGCAACGAGGTGAAGCTGCTCGAGCCGCGGGCGCTCCTGTTGCTCGGCGTGCTACCGGTGATCCCGGCTGTCGGCTGGTTCACGCTGACCGATTTCGGCGGGCTACAGCGGCTGCTGAACGCGACGCTGCGGATCGCCTTGCTGACCGCGATGGTCGCCGCAGGGGCGCGCCCGTCGATCTCGCGCTTCGACTCCCACCTCTGCGTCGTCTACGGCGTGGACGTGTCGAGCTCGGTGCCCGACGAGGTGCTCGTCGCAGCGCGCGAGCTCGTCCAGTCCGCATACGACGCGCGCGGCACGAACCTCGTGCGGCTGGTGACGTTCGCGGAGCGCCCGGTGGTCGTGCCGATCGCGCCGGGTCAGCGCGACATTCCGGCGCTCGCGCGCCACGAATCCGGCGGGCTGGCGACCGACGCAGCCGCGGCGCTGCGGCTCTCGTATGGCCTGTGCCCGCAGGACCACATCGCCCGATTCGTGCTCGTGTCAGACGGCAACGAGAACCGGGGCGACCTCGTCGCAGAGGCCGCGACGGCAGCCGACTTCGGCGTCGAGGTCAGCACCGCGGAGATCCCGTTCGACCCGGCCGCCGAGGTGATGGTGCGCGGCCTCGAGCTGCCCGACGACATCGAGGTCTCGGAGCCATTCACGATGATCGCGGAGATCTACTCAAACCGCGAGACGACGGCGCGGATCGACCTGCAACAGAACGAATTCAACGACATCACGGGGCGACAGATCACGCTGAGCCCGGGCGTGAACCGCGTCGAGCTCACCGCAGAGGTCTACGAGCCGGGCTTCCGACGCTTCGAGCTGCGCGTCCGCCCCGACGAGGGCGACCGCTTCGCAGGCAACAACACATACGTCGAGACCGTCACGGTCGAAGGGCGACCGCGCGTGCTCTACGTCGAGGGCGAGGCCCGAAGCCGCGTCTACCTCGAGCGAGCGCTGGCCCGCGACCGCAACGACCTCGCCAACTTCGACCTCGAGGTGCGCACGGGATACGGCTTCCCCAACACGGTCGAGGAGCTCGCGAACTTCGACCTCGTGATGCTGTCGGACGTCGCCGCGCGCGACCTGTCGCGCAACGCGATGGGCGCGGTCCAGCGCTACGTCCGAGAGCTGGGCGGCACGTTCTTGATGGTCGGCGGCGAACGCTCGTTTGGCCCTGGCGGCTACGACAACACCCTCTTCGAGGACATCTCACCGGTCACATTCGACATGCAGCGCGAGCGCGACCAGCCGGCCCTCGCCATCATGCTCGTCATCGACCGGTCGGGCTCGATGGACGGCCTCAAGCTCGAGATGGCGAAGGACGCCGCGCGCGCCGTCGTCGACATGCTGGGTCCGCAGGACTCGATCGGCGTCATCGCGTTCGACACGGAGCCCGAGACGGTCGTCCGTTTGCAACAGGCGGGCAACCGCGCCCGCATCCGCTCCGACATCGGCCGAATCGGCACGGGAGGCGGCACCGACATCCTCCCCGGCCTCACGGAGGCCTACGTCGCCCTCGCCGACCGCGCCGCGCGCCTCAAACACGTCATCGTGCTGACAGACGGCGCGGCGCCGTGGGACGGCATCGCCGACATCACGTCGGCCATGCGCATCGACGGCATCACCGTCTCCGCCGTCGCCGTCGGCGCCGACGCAGACCGCAGCCTGCTCGAGATGATCGCAGAGCTCGGCGGCGGCCGGTTCTACGCGACGAACGACCCGAGCAACATCCCGCAGATCTTCGTCCAAGAGACGTCGACGGTGTCGCGCACGAACCTCGTCGAGGAGCCGTTCCGGCCGGTCCTCGGGCAGCGGTCGCAGGGTGTCCGCGGCATCAACTTCGCAGCGGCGCCCTACCTGTTGGGCTATGTCCAAACACACGCGAAGCCGCGCGCCGAGGTCATCCTCACGACCGAGCGCGGCGATCCGCTGCTGGCGCGCTGGCGACTCGGCCTAGGCCGCGTGGCCGTGTTCACGTCGGACTGCAAGAACCGCTGGGCGGTGGAGTGGGTGCGAAACCGCATCTATCCGCAGTTCTGGGCACAGGTGATCCGCGACCTGATGCGCGTCGACACCGACGAGGAGCTCGCGATGTCGGCGACGGTCGACGAGGGTGTGGCTGTGCTGAGCGTCGACGCGATCGACGCAAACGACAGGTTCGTGAACGGGCTCACGTCCGAGGTCGAGGTCACGCGGCCCGACGGCACCCGCGACTCGGTCACGCTCACGCAGGTCGCGGCGGGGCGCTACGAGGGCCGCCTACCGCTAGACGCCTACGGCCCGTACCTGCTGCGGGCGGAGCACTCGATGGACGGGGCAGCGGTAGCGACGTCGTTTGGCGCCGTCACCTACCCCTACCCCGACGAGCTGCTCACGTTCGAGCCCAACCGCGAGCCTGGCCGCCAAGCCGCCGCGCTGACGGGCGGCGCGATCGACCCGACCCCGGCGGCACTGTGGGATTCCCGCGGCGAGCAGGTCGAGTACCGCCGCGAGCTGTGGCCCTACTGCCTGTTCGCGGCGGTAGCGCTGCTAGTCGCCGACCTGCTCTTCCGCCGGCTCCGTGTGGTGTCGCAGCGTCCGCGCTCGTGGGCGGAGGCGCGGGCGGGGCTGTGATTGGCGGGGCCGGCGGCAGCGGCGAGGTGCCGAGGCCCAGGGCGCAAGGACGTCGACCCCCGCCGCGTCCTGTCGTCAGAGCAACTCTGGTTCGGCACCGGCGGTGGGCGCCCGCAGCTCGATGGCCGAACCTCCGACGACGAGATCCCGGTCCACATCGCCCGGGGTGACGCCTTCGAGCACGGTGGTTTCGCCAGCGACGAAGCGAAGCGCACACACCCCGGGGGAGACGGGACTGTCGGGCGCCACAGAGATCATCAGCACGCGTCCGGCCTGGGTCGGATCGATGGCGACCTCGACCAGCTGCCCGGTTCGCATGATAATCGTCGTGCTCGTGACAGGTGTTGTGCCGTCCGAAGTACCCGAGGCACGCAAGTCGAACTCGCACCGACCGGCCTCGCTCCCTGCGCTCGCTGACGCGCCGCACGAGACGCAACCGACCGTTGAGAGCAGAAGGAGGGCACTCGCAGCCCGCCGCGCGCCCGAGGGCTTTCTCGGTTCTGGCATTGTGACTCCTCGAGTTGGGCGCGCCGCGGCGCGGTTACGGTCCTGGGCGGTGGCGAAGGCGTGACGCGAGGCGGCTAGCTCGAACCGCGCTGAAGTCTGCCCATCGAGCGGGCAATCCCCAGCGACGCGAGTCCGAAACCTGCCACCGCGATGGAGACCTGGGCCAGGTTCTGCGGCTCCACGCTCCCGACGAGCACGAGCAGACCGTACGCCACGGCGAGGTTAACGAGCCCCCAGACGACGTTCACCACTGGTGACGAGAGTCCTCGAAACGGCGGCGTCGCGAAGGGGCTTGGAAACGAGCGGCCCGATACTCCGGCGACGAAGTGCGGGGCGAAGTTGGCGAGAAACACGCCCCCGAAGAAGCAAGCCACGTTGTGCGAGACCATCCGGCGATGGTACCGTGGCTCCAGCGCGATCGCAACGACGCGTTGCCGACGCGTTGCCGCGATCCCCGCCCGAGGGTAGTGCCTGCCGCGATCCCCGCCCGAGGGTAGTGCGCCCCCCCGCCCGCGGTCCGCGTCCCCCGCCCGCGATCCCCGCCCGAGGGTAGTGCCCCCCGCGGTCCCCTCCGCGATCCCCGCCCGAGGGTAGTGC
>JACKDJ010000037.1 GCA_020633625.1 Myxococcales bacterium | reverse complement strand
CGGGCTGCGCGGGCGGGGGATCGTCACCTCGACCGACCTGCTCCGTTACTCCTCGAGCAGCTCTCCTGAGAGTCTGCTGAGGGGGCCGGCACCCCCGCTTGGGGCGGCCGACACTACCTTCGGGCAGGTTGCCGGGTGCGGTCGACACTACCTTCGGGCAGGCCTGGCTGGGGCGCGTCACACTACCTTCGGGCGGGTTGCCGGGGTGCCGTCGACACTACCTTCGGGCGGGTTGCCGGGGGGTTGCCGGGGCGTCCGACACTACCTTCGGGCAGGTTGCCGGAGGCGTCCGAAACTACCTTCGGGCGGGCGTGGCTGGGCAGGCGTGGCTGGGCAGGCCGGGGGTCGAAACTACCTTCGGGCAGGCGTGGCTGGGCAGGCCTGGGACACTACCTTCGGGCAGGACTGGCTGGTGCTGGCTAGCGCCGGAGCTCGGCGACGAGCGAGCCGAACTGGCCGGTGGCGTCTATCTCGGGCGCCCAGGCGCGCACCCAGCGGCTGCCTTCGTCCTCGCACCAGCGCACGAGCGCGGGCTTCAAGACGGCGTCGCCCACCGACTGTCGGCCCTTGCCGTGGATGATGCGGACGAAGCGGGTCGACGTGGCGTACTGGGCGGTCACGAACGCCTGGACGTCGGCGATGGCCTCGTGACGGCGCAGGTGCCTCACGTTCAGCTCGGGGGTCTGCGTCTTGCGTGCGCGTCGCAGCAAGTCGCGCTGGGCGCCGGTCAGGTCGAGCGTGTGCAGCTCCGCGGCCGTTAGCGACGCGAGCTGCGCCTCTGTCCGCCACGTCGCTCCCGCCCAGGCCTTCTCTTCGAGCTCGGTGGAGCGCTGCCGCTCGACCTTGCCGGCCATCGCGACCAGGAACTCGAGATCGTCTCCCGACAGCGCCTCGCCCGTCGTCTCTGGCGCGACGTTGGCCGCCGGCTCGGAGCGGACCGGCTCCACGATGTCGGCGTCGAGTCGGAAGCCCTCGCCGAGGTACTTCGAGGCGGCGGCGTCCGGCCCCGCCGCGTTGAACGCCGCCTCCATCGCCTCTTCCAGAGTCATGCGCTGTCGCGGCGCCACGGTTGGCGTCGGTCGCGGCGCCTCGACGACGGCGCGCCGGGCGTCGGCCGCGGCGCGCTTTCGCTCCTTCGCCAGACCCTTCGCGAGCGGCGCGAGCTTCTCTGCCATTGCGCCGAATCCCGAGTCCGCTGCCGGCTTCGTCGTCGCCGGCGCGGCGGGCTTGCGTCGGCGCGCCACTGGCTACGCGCGTCGCGCGCGGCGGGGGGCCATGGCTACTGGCCGGCCGGCGCCTCGATCACCCTGGGAGTGGTGAGCTCCTCGGGCGCCGCCGGGTCGGCGAAGGTGTAGGGGACCGTCACGCGCGCGAGCCCCGTGCGGCCGAAGCGTCGGCCGGGCACGATGAGCTGCAGCTGGGTCACGTCGGCGGCGGGGCGCTCGAACAGGAAGAAGTTCTGGATCGACTCGCCCGCTCCGATCTGCGTGGCAGTCGCGAGCTGACCATCTACCGTGATCCCGCCAGGGAAGGTGGCGCGCGGGACCGCCGTACCGTCTGCACGCAACAGCGAGATCGGTGCCGTGGGGCTGCTCGCTCCAACGTACTCGGTCGTCGCAGAGCCCGTGTTGGTCGCCGTGAAGGCGATCTTCAACACCGGCGCCGACGCGTACCCGCTCTTTCCGGCAGCGTCGGTCAGTCGAAGCCATGTCACGCTGGCGTCGGTGACGGTCAGCGTTACCCCGTCGAGGGCGATCGCCCTGCCGAGCGCAGACGCTGCGGGCGGAGCGACGTCGCCCGGGTCGTTGAACGGGACCTCACGTACGCTGGCGACTCTGCGGCGGCGCTGAAGATCGAGGGCGGCAACGACAGCACCAGCGAGGCTGCCCCAGCCGGGGGATGCTGAAGAGAGCACATCGTCGAGCGACTCCCCGGGCGCCAGCGTCACGGGCGCCGCGACCGGTCGCCGAGATAGCGGAAGCCCTGCAGCAGCGCGCCGGGGACGGCGGGTGCCTGTCGTCGGCGCGGGTTTCGGCGCCGGGGTCGACGAACAACAGCGCAGTCTGCGCCTGCGTCGACGCCGTGGCTCCCCAGTTCAGGTCGTACTGAACCAGGCTCGCGCCGCCATTCTCGGCGTGGAGCGAGACCACCAGCAGCGGGCTCGCTGGTCCGCTGGCGCCCTGCGGCCCCCGAGGTCGAGGTGATGCGCAGCCCGCGCCGGTGACGGTCACAGAGACTCCCTGCCGCACGACGGGTTGTCCGAGCGGGGCTTCGGGGCCTTTATGCAGCCGGGCAGCGCGGCGAGGGCGATGCCGGCTGCGCATGTCAGGAGCGTGCGGCTATTTCGTCCGGGCGCTGAGGAGGCGACAGCAGGGTCTCGACGAGCGCCTGGCGGCGCCCGTGAGCCTGGGGCGGGCGGGGCGCCCGCGGAGCGCGCGAGATTACGAGCGTCTGTGGTAGCACTAGCCTCTGGCGCCGCGCAAGGAATTTCGGACCGGAAACCATGACGGGGAGAGTCCGCAGTCTCGCCACCCCCACCGTCACGCGCGCACCCGCGCTCGATCGCGCCCAGCACATCCGTGACCAGGTCCGACGGATCTTCACAGCCGACACCGAGGCGCACCGTGCCCGGCATCAGGCCTACGAGCGCGCGCGCCTCGGCGGTACGATGGAGGTGTTAGCGGCAACGACGCCAGCGACCGACGCCGCCGAAAGCGACGTCGCGGCGACCACCACACGGAGCTCCGCGAGCACGCACGCTGCCGACGCGTCGCCTCCGCGCACGACGAACGACAGCGTCGAGCCGGCCCCCGCCAGCCACCCGCGCTCCGTGTCGTCGGGGAGTACACCGCGCGACCTCCGGCGACCGTCGCAGCGCTCCGCTACGGCGCGTGCGTTCGACTGAGAGGCGTCGGTTCGCAGAGCCAGCGTCTTGGCGCCTCGCCACACCAGAAACGCCGCGTGGTCGAGGCACGCCCCGTGCGGATCATCGCGCGCCAGATTGGGGCGATTCACCACGATCACCGACGACGCGCCCCCTGTGCACGTCGCTGTGCCCCGCGATCGACTTCGACAGGCTCGACGACCAGGTGCGCCCCACTGGAGCGGAAAACGGCGGTTGGCGAACGTTGTCGACGATGAACGTGGCGTCTGCCGCGTCGGCCAGCGCCGCGACGCGGGATGTCGGAGCGGCGAACCAGCGGGTTTGACAGCGTCTCGCCATACACCACGGCGACGTCGCCGGCGTTCGCGTCGAGCGCCGCCTGCAGCGCGGCGTCGTCTTCGAAGTCGACGAGCACGATCCGCCTGCCCATGTCGGCGAGGTAGTGGCGCATCAGCGTCGTCAGCCGCCGCCATACAAGACCGTGTCGGCGACGACGGTCCGCTGCTCACGCGTCGACGCCACCAGCGCAGCTGTGACCGCGCTGCCAGAGGCAAAGACCACACGTCTTCGCCGCCATGCATCGCCGCGAGGCGCTCTGCAGCGCGTCCGTCGTCGGGTCTGGAGTGGCGACTGCAGAGGTGCTGAGTCCGATAGTCGCCAGCGCCATCGCGTCGATCAGCGCTGCGTCCATGACGAACGTCGATGACTGCACGATCGGCAGCGGCGACTGGCGTCTGTGCGGTCGTCGGCGGCGCCGCGCCTGAGACCGCGAGCGTGTGGAGCCGGGTGCTGCCGGCGCGTCATCTTCCGCTCGGCGTCGAGTCACTCGACCACCGTGAAGTCCAGCTCAACGCCGCTGAGCAGGTCGGCGTGTCGCAAAGGTCCACTCTGAGCGGGTCTCCTGGTTCCGCGTCGCCGCGCCCCTGACGCCAAACATCCCAGGTCGGCTGATTTGTCCGTCACCGCGGAGCGTCGAGCCGTCGGGAGGTCGATCTCGACGTCGTCGAAGAGCGGCGCCGTCACGAAGTAGACGTTGCTCCCCGCGGCCGGAAACAGGCCGAGCGCCGAGAACAGATACCAGGCCGACATCGTGCTGCCGTCGTCGTTGCCCGGGAGTCCGCGCTGGCGTGTCGTCGTACAGCCGCTCCATGATCTCGCCGGGCCCAGTATGTGCTCCGGTCCGGTCTCCGACGACGTGGTAGAGGTAGGCTGCGTGGATCATCGGCTCTGCTGCCGTGCCAGTAGAGCGGGCCGGAGGGCGTTGTTTGGTCGCCCTGGTCGCCCAGTGACGAGGCCCTCGAACAGCTCGTCGAGCATCCTGTGAATCCGCTCGGCGCTCTGCACTGAGCATCGGCGCGGGTCAGGCAGGTACGCGAAGCTCCAGTGCCACGCCGAGCCTCGGTGTAGGGGCTGCTGCCCATGTAGACCTGGCTGGGTCGGCTGCCACCAGCCCTGCTCTCCGTCCGCGGAAACAGAGGCCGGATGGTCGAGCTGTGTGTACCGTCGCGCCTCTCTCGGGCGTCCGCCTGGTCGCTCCGTTCCGCCGCGTCGGCTACGGACGCGAGGCCGAAGTCGTCCCAGGCGTATTCGACGGTCTTCGACACCGAAGAACCATACAGGTCGTCGGGGAGAAAGCTGAGCCGGATGTAGTCGGCCACAATTGTCGCGTCCGGCAGCGACGCTGTCGCCTTCGGCCGACCGCCGCAGGGTCGTGTATGCGGCGTTCCAGTCGATCCCATCGATCCCCTTCGCCGCGGCGTCCCCAAACACGATGTCTGCCGACGACCCGATCATGCTCCCCGTGTCGTTCAACATCGACGGCCACCGGGGCACGCGGCCTTCACCCTGCTCGGCCATCAGCAGCAGCGAACGCAAGCAGTCGCGCTGCAGGTCGGGATCGGTCAGCGAGTACCACGGATGCAGCGTCCGGTACGTGTCCCAGAGCGACAGGTCCGAGACGTAGTGGCCCTGGTCGATCGTGTGGACCTCGCCATCGTGGCCGCGGTAGCGCCCGTCGAGCTCGTCTAGCCGGGTTGGCATGCGATACGCGTTGTACAGCGCCGTATAGAACATCGTGCGCTCGCGCTCCGTGCCGCCTCCGACACGAACGCGCCCCAGCTTCTCGCGCCACGCACCCGCCGCCCCCTCTCTCACCTGCTCGAACGTCAGCTCCCCGAGCTCTGCCTCGCGGTTCGCGGCGGCGCCCGCAGCGTCGACCAGCGACAGCCCCACGCGCAGCTCCACCGGGCCACCGCCGTCGAAGCCGAGCACCGCTCCAGCTCGCGGCCCGTCTGCGCTGCCGCCCTCGACGACACCATCGGAGTTCCACACACGGACGTCTGCCGGCGCCACCGACGCGACGATGTCGTAGTACAGCGTGAAGCGGCGCCCGCGGGTCGCGAACCCGCCCGCGAAGTCCACGCTCCCGGTGACGTGATCCCCGTCGACCGTGATCGTCGCCTGCGGGTCTGCGTCGGTGATCGATGACGCCGGGTCGATCAGCAGCTCCCCGCCATCGGCGGCGAATGTGTAACGATGGATCGCCGAGAACATCGCCGTCGTCAGCTCGACCGACACGCCCTCGTCTGGAAGCGTGACCGCGTAGTAGCCCGGGTGGGCGACCTCGGTCGCCTTGTCGAGGCGAGTGAACTGACGCCAAGGGGAGTCGTTCGCCGCGCGCACCGGCAAGATCCGCAGGTTCCCGAGATCAGCGGCGCCGGTTCCGACCAGGCGAACGTGCGAGAAGCCGCGCACCTGGGGGTCGTCGAAGAGGTAGCCGCTGAAGTGGTTCTGGGCCGCGTGAAAGCCGTTGTTCGTCGTGTCCGGGCCAAGCTTGACGAAGCCCGACGGGCGCTGCGCCGCCGGCGTCAGCGACGCGTAACCAAACGCGACGCCGCCAGAGCCGATGAACGGGTCGACGAGGTCGAGCGCCTCGTCTGCGGTCACCAGCGGCTGCTCGACGTACGGGCGGGTGTCGGCGTCGGTGTCGGCGTCGGCGATCGCGTCCGGGGTCACATCCGTCGACGCGCTGCCGTCCGACGGCTCGCCATCGAGCTCTGCGTCGACCGACACGTCGCCGGCGGAATCGCCGGTGGTATCTGGCGCGTCGCCAACCTCCGCTGCATCGCCGTCTCCCGAGCCGCCATCGCCCCCGCAGGCGGTCAGCAGCGAGGCGGCAAGGACGAGCCGCGCCGCGGCCTTCGTGGATCTGGCGAGGGTGGCGTTGCGGAGCGGCTGCGGCGTCATCGGCTCAGTAGGTGATGGTCCGTGCGGTGGACTGGCGTCCGCCTTCGTCGACGAGTCGCACCGAGAGGCTCGCTGGCGCCGAGCCAGAGAAACAGAACGAGATCTCGTCGGTGAAGGCGCCGGGCCCGAGGATCTGTGTCCCCAGCTCGATCGGGTCCGTACCAAACTCGGCGGCGGTGATTGTGATGGCGACGATCGCCTCGCTCGACGACCCTGACACCGTGAAGCCGAGCAGGTTCGGGAAGTCCACGGAGCACTCCGCCGCGCCGCTGACGTTCACCGGGGTCGTCAGGCTCGACAGGGTCGGCGTGCTCCCCGTCGGCGACTGACACGTGCCGATCGCCGAGTTGGTGGTCCGACGGCAGACGAGGCCGGCGGAGCAGATCGGCATGCGCGCGAGGCCGACCGGGATGCAGTCCTGCCCACTCGTCGGGGTCGTTCTGACGTTCGCGCTCACGACCGTAGACGCGAGGCCTCCGAACGTCAGAAGGGAGCCGTCGTAGCGGGCGATGCCGATTCCATCGACCCCGCTGACGCCTGCGGTCGTGTAGTAGTTGTCGCCCGAGAAGACCGGCGTGTTCACGCCCACCGTGAAGTCCGTCGCGACTTCGGTCGCGGTGCCGTCGAAGATGTCGAGCGTGAGCTCGGCGACATTCCGGTCGGGCGCGACGCCGATCAGGCGCAGCATGTGTGTGTTGGTGTCGCGCGCCGTGAAGACGGCCATCGACGTGAGCGTCGCCGCACGAAGGCGCGGGAGTGTCCAGTTGACGCCAGAAGAGCTGCGTCCGCTGCTGTCGACGACGGTGAAGCGGATGCTCGCGTTCTCGGGGATCTGCGTCATGCAGACCGGGACGTGCACCGAGAAGGTGCCCACTGCCGACGGCGTGACGGGGATCGTGCGGGCGGTCGTGTCCAGCCCGGTGATCCGCACGGTCGCAGACGTGATCGGCGCGCTGCACGTACCCGACAAGACGACGTCGAGCCCATGCGGCGCCGCGGCGTCGCACGTGCCCGTGCCCCACGGGGTCAGCGTGGCGGTTGGCGTCGAGTCCGTGAGCGCCGTCGCCGAGATCGGGTTGAGCGTCGGCGCGGTACCGACGGGGCGCTCGCACGCGCAGGAGCCGTTGCACACCATGCCGCCGGTGCACGCCGCCGCGTCGGACCCATCGCAGACCTCGGACCCCTCGCGCACGCCGTCGCCGCAGACAAACCGGCGACACGTGCAGGTGCCGGTGCACGCGAAGTCGGTGCCGCACGGGGTCGCCGAGCCGTCGCACGCCTCGGTGCCCTCGCGCACGCCGTTGCCGCAGACGAAGTCCTGGCACTCGCAGTCGCCGTTGCACGCTGCGTCGGCACCGCAGTCGCCGTCGGTGCCGTCGCACTCTTCGGTCCCCTCTTGGGTTCCGTTTCCGCACTCGTACGGCTCGCACGCGCAGCCGACGCAGTGTGCGTCGACGCCGCAGCTACCGGCGGTTCCATCGCACTCCTCGGAGCCCTCGATCGTGTTGTTGCCGCACGTCGGTCCGACGCACCGGCAGTCGCGCGCGCACGTCTCCTCGCCGATGCACGCGCCGTCGTCGGCGCCGTCGCACTCCTCGGTGCCCTCGACGGTGCCGTTCCCGCACTCCGCCGGCTCGCCGACGCAGAGGCACTCGACGCAGGTCTGGCCGATGAGGCAGCCGAAGCCCGCGTCGCACTGCTCCGTGCCGGGACTGAACACGCCGTCGCCGCACGGGTTCTCGGTCAGGTGGCACGCGTCGCAGTCGTCGTCCGGGTTGTCGTTCCCGTCGTCGCACTCCTCGCCCGCGTCGACCTCGCCGTCGCCGCAGAACGGCTCGGTTTCGCACGTCGAGAGGCAGTGCTCGCCGCCGTCGCAGTCCTCGCCGGTGTCGACGACGCCGTCGCCGCACGAGGCCTCCAAGCAGTTCGTCCGGCAGGCGTCGGGGGCCGTGTCGGAGTTCGCGTCTCCGTCGTCGCACTGCTCGCCGGCGACCGCCACCGCGACGCCATCGCCGCAGCGGTTCACGAAGCCGGACTCGACCTCGCAGACGGGCGAGCAGCCGTCGTCGGCCGCGGTGTTCCCGTCGTCGCACTCCTCGCCTCGGTCGAGCTCGCCGTTGCCGCAGGTGTCGGCGCACGCGTCGTCGGCCGCGCAGTCGGCGTCGTCGCAGTCGGTGTCGCCATCGCCGTCGTTGTCGGCCCCGTCGTCGCAGATCTCGTCGGTCGGCGTCCCGGTGTCGCCGTCCACGCCGCCATCCTCGGCGTCGGCGCCGGTCTCGCCGGGATCGACGTCGAGGTCGACGTCGCCGGGTAGCGTGTCCTCACCGGAGACGTCGCCGGTCGCGTCCGAGCCGCCGTCGAGCGGGTTGATGATGATCGTGGGCTGGTCGTCGCCGCAGGCCTGGAAGGCGAGCGCAACGAGCGCGGCGGGCAGGAGTCGCTTCTGGAGCATGTCTAGGCGGGGGATCTCGGGTGTCGAACACGCGAGTCCTAGCGCGACTCCCCGCGCGCGCCAAGCGCGGAGGACCCGATCAGATCCGCTCCGGGCGCGGGACCCCCAGGATGCGGAGCGCGTAGTCCAGCACGTTGCGCACCGACGCGACCAACGCCACGCGCGCCCCCGTCAGCGCCACGTCCTCGCTCACGATCTTGTGACCGCCCGAGTAGAACGTGTTGAACAGCTCGGCGAGCTCGAGCGCGTAGCGCGCGACCACCGCCGCCTCGAGGACGTCGGCCGCGTCGCGCAGCGCCGCCGGCCAGCGCTCGAGATGCGCGACGATCGCCGCCTCGGCCTCGGTCGCCAGCTTCGAGAAGTCGATCGCGTCTGCGGCAGGGATCGGCGCGCCCGCCTCGAGGTACCGGTCCAGCACGCTCGAGAGCCGGGCCAGCGTGTACTGCAGGTAGACACCCGTCGGCCCCCGCTCGCCCGGTCGGAGCCCCTTGAGCATCGCCTCCCACGAGAAGTCGTAGTCTTTGATGCGGTTTCGCGACAGGTCGTAGAAGACCACCGCGCCGATCGCGATCTGCTCTGCGATCTCGTCTCGCTCGGCGTCCGACAGCTCCGGCTTCTCTTCCAGGTGCGCGCGCACGCGCGCCTTCCCCTCGTCGAGGATCTGCTCCAGGAACACGAGCGTCCCCTTGCGCGTCGAGATGCCGAGGATCATCCCGAACGGGACGTGGACGAGGCTGTCGGCCCACGGGTACCCGAGGCGGCGAACGACCTCGAACACCTGTTTGAAGTGGACGCTCTGGGCGGCGCCGACGACATACAGGAGGCGATCGAGGCCGAGCGTCTCGACGCGGTACTTCGCCGCCGCGAGGTCGCGCGTCGCATACAGCGTCGCGCCGTCTTGTTTGCGCAGCAGGCATGGGGGAAGGTCGAGGTCGTCGAGCGCCACGACCAGCGCGCCCTCGCTGATCGTCGCCAGCCCCGCTGCCTCGACTTCGGCCACCGCCGCGTCGAGCAGCTCGTTGTAGTACGCCTCGCCCCAGAAGTGGTCGAACGTGACGCCGAGCCGGTCGTAGATGCGCTCGAACTCCCGCAGCGACAGCGCGCGAAACTCCTCCCAGTAGGCCGTCGCTTGCGCATCGCCGTCTTCGAGACGCTTGAACCAGGCGCGCCCTTCGTCGTCGAGCGCGGGGTCCGTCTTCGCCTCGGCGTGGAACCGAACGTAGAGGTCGTAGAGGTGCTGGATCGGATCGGCGTCGAGCTGGGCGCGGTCGCCCCAGCGCTCGTAGGCCGACATCAGCTTCCCGAACTGCGTGCCCCAGTCGCCGAGGTGGTTGATCGCGACGACCTCGTAGCCCAGCGCGTCGTGCAGCCGCAGCAGCGCGGCGCCGATCGCCGTCGACCGCAGGTGGCCGATCCCGAACGGCTTCGCGATGTTCGGGCTCGAGAAGTCGATGCCGATCCGCTTGCCCGCTCCCACCTGCTGACGCCCGAAGTCGGGCGAGAGCGCCGCCGTCAGAACGGCGCGCGCGCGGGCAGCCGCGTCGAAGCGGAAGTTCAGGTACGGCCCGACCGCCTCGACCGAGGCCACCGCCGGGTCCGCGGCGACGGCCTCGCGCACCGCCGCCGCCAGCTCTGCGGCGATCGCCGGCGGCGCCTTCCGCAGCGCCTTCGCGAGCGTGAAGACCGGGAAGGCGAGGTCCCCGAGCTCGCGATTCTTTGGCTCGGTCAGCGCGGCCGTGACCTCGTCGACGGTGAGGGTCGCGCCGAGGGTCGCGGCGGCAGAGACGATGTGGTTGGCTACGGACATGGCTAGGTCGGGGGGAGTGCGCTGCGTCGTTCAAGCGTGGACGCGCGGCCCCGTCAACCGGGCCGCTCGCCGTCCGTGCGACTTGCCGCGCGCAGCCGCCCGCGGCAGGGTGCGCGCGTGGCTGCGCTCCGCCTCACCCTCCCTCGCTCGAACGCCCCTCGGACCCTGTCCGTGCTCGCGCTCGTCTGCGCCACGCTGTTCGCCCCGGCCACCGCGCGGGCCAGCGTCTGGGACGTCGAGCAGCCCCCGCACCAGCCGCGCACCGTCGTCGTCGCGCGACCCGTGCGGATCTACGCCGATCCCACCGTGCTCCCACGCGCGCCGCTCGTCCGGACCGTCGCCGCGTCGGACGTCGAGGCCGCCCTGCGCCGCGTCGTCGCCCGGGACGACCGCCTCGTGACGCTCGACTTTACCCGCGCCGCGCTCGACGCGGGTCGCAGCGACGCGCAGGTCGACCTCGCGTTCATCGCCGAGCAGTCGGCGCGCCTCGGCGCGGAGTACATCCAGACCTACAGCCTCGCGTCGGCGCGGTCCGAGCTCGAGTCTTCGGTCTCGACCTACGCGCGGACGCTGCTACCGTGGATTCGCGCCGACGCCGTCGCGAGCGTCTACCGCGACCTCGCGCTCGTCCACCTCGAGCTGGCGCACGACGACCCCGCCGCAGCAGCGGCCGAGCTGGGGCGCGCCGACACGTCCTTTCGCGCGATGATCCGCATCGCGCCGAGCGTCGCGCTCGACGAGAGCCGCTACCCGTCGAGCGTCGTCGACGCCTACCGCGCCGCATACGCCGGGCTGCTCGCGGAGCGCGGCCGGGCGCTGAGGATGCGCGCAGACGAGCTGCGGTTCGTCGCGAGCTCGCTCGACGCCGACCTCGTCGTCTATGCCTTCCTGATCGCCCACGAGCAGGGTGCGACGGTCGTCCTTCAGGTCTTCGATGCGCGCGAGTCGCGCTTCGTCGCCGACGAAGAGCTCGAGGTCGACGCCAGCCTCGACGCCGTCGTCGACGCGCTCACCGCGGCTCTCGGCGCCTCGCTCGAGTGCCTCGAGCCGATCGCCCCGCCGGTCCCTCCGCGCCCCCCCGAGGCGGGTCACACCTGGCTCGAGCTGTCGTTCTCGTCGGGCGCGTACACAGGCCGACCAACCTCTGCCTACTTCTACAATCGCGGCGTGCGACTCGGCCTGAGCCGCATGCTGCGCGACACGTTCGGCCTGTTCGGCAGCGTCACGCAGTGGGGCTCGCGCTCCGACGCCAACGGCGAGCTGCTCGGCTCGGTCGACTCGACGCGGGTGCTCGCCGGCGGCCTCGCCGGCGCCCGGTTCCGCCGGGCGCGCGCCTACGCCGAGATGGGGCTCGACGTCACGCGGATCGGGCGCGTCAGCGCGACGGACTCGTTCTGGTGCAAGGTCTCGGAGGGAGAGCCCTTCGCGTTCGACGAAGACCGGGAGTGCCGCGCGTCCGACATCGTCGCCACCCGCCCCGGTGCCCAGGTCGGACTTCACGTCGGGCTCGGCGGCGACGTCCAGATCTCCGGGCCGTTCTGGTTGCACCTCCTCGCCGGCGCCACGCTGTACGTCGCGCCCTTCGACCAGGAGCGCGCGCTCAACGGCCCGATCTGGCTCGACGTCGGCGGCCAGTACAGGTTCTGAGCGTGACGCGCCTCGAACCCACGGCGGCCGCCGCTCCGCACAGCCCCGATCGCGACGAGGTGGTCCTCGCGCTCGACGCCCTCGACACGCTCTGGCTGCAGGTCGGCGGCACGCTCTGCAACCTCGCCTGCCGCCACTGCTTCATCTCGTGCGGACCGCGTAACGACAGCCACGCCTTCATGGACGTCGCCGCCGCAGCAGCAGCTCTGCGCGACGCCGAAGCGCGCGGGGTCAAGGACATCTACTTCACAGGCGGTGAGCCGTTTCTGCACCCGCAGATCCGCGAGCTCATCGACCTCGCGCTGGCCGTCGGGCCGCTGACGATCCTGACCAACGGCATGCTCATCGACGCCGCGATGGCCGCGTGGCTGCGGGAGCGCTTCGACGCGTCGCGCTACTCCCTCGAGCTCCGCGTCTCGCTCGACGGGACCAGCGCGCGCAGCAACGACCCGGTCCGCGGACGGGGCACGTTCACCGCGATCGTCGAGGCGCTGCAGAGGCTGGCTGCCGTCGGGCTGTCGCCGGTCGTCACCGTCACCGAGGTCGACGGGGTCGACGCCGGCTCTCGCGAGCGCTTCGCGCAGCTCCTGCGGGACGCCGGACTTCGGCAGCCACGCCTGAAGTTCCTCGCGCCGTTTCGGATCGGCCGCGAGGCGCGCCGCGGGCGTCCGTACGACCCGTCGGAGCGCCTGACGCACGAAGCGGTCGACGCGCAGGGCCTGGCAGCGCTCCAGTGCGCGTCTTCGCGGATGGTCACCGCCCGCGGCGTCTGGCCGTGCCCGATCCTGATCGACGACGACGGCGCGCGACTCGGCGACGCGCTGGGCGACGGGCTGCGGCCGATCGCGCTCCGCTCGCCGGCCTGCCACACCTGCTACGTCGAGGGTGTCACGTGTCGAACGTGAGCGGGCGAACCACGACGGACCGCGCCTCAGCGCGCGTCGCGATCTTCGGCGGCGTCTACAACAACCACGTCAGCCTCGCGGCCGTGATCCGCGACGCGCGCGAGCGCGGGGCTACCGAGCTGTACTGCCTCGGCGACATGGGTGGGTTCGGTCCCAGCCCGGACCGGGTCTTCCCGCTGCTGCGCGACGCGGGCGTCGTCTGCGTCCAGGGGAACTACGACCACTCCGTCGGGAACGACCTCGACGACTGCGCCTGCGGTTACACAGACCCGCGCGACAACGCGTTCGCGCAGATCAGCTACGACTACACCGTCGCGCGGACGAGCGACGCGAACAAGGCATGGCTCCGCGCGCTCCCCCCCTCTATCCGCCGCGAGTGGGGCGGGCGCCGCGTCTTGCTCGCGCACGGATCGCCGCGCCGCACCAACGAGTTCCTCTGGGAGTCGGCCACCTCGGACGCGTTCCTGCGGCGCCTCCTCGACGACCACGACGCCGACGCGCTCTTCGTCACGCACACGGGGATTCACTGGACGAGGGAACTTGACGATTGCCGAGTGGTCGTAAATGTGGGCGCGATCGGGCGCCCAGCGAACGACGGCCGGACCGAGGTCTGGTACTCGCTCGTCGATGTCGACTCCGAAGCCGGTTCCCTGCGCGCTGCGCACGTCCCCGTCGCCTACGACCATGAATCACTCGCCCGAGAGATGCTGGAGGAGGGGCTCCCCGACGAGTTCGTGGAGACCATCCTCACCGGTTGGTGGACGACCTGCCTCGAGATCCTGCCAGCGAAGGAGCGCACCCGTGGGCGGTACTAGCCACGCGAGCCAGCCATGAGCGGCGACGACGACGGAAAGCGAAACCCGACCGAAGAGGCGTGGTTCGCGCAGGGTGCGCCCGTGCCCGACGACTTCGTCGACCCCGAGCTCGCCGCCGTCGACTCCGGGGCCGAGTGGGGACAGCGCGCCGTGCTCGTCATGGTCGCCGCGTTCGCCGTCTTCCTCGCCGTCCAGTACGTCGCCGAGCTGCGCTACTGGATGTCGGACCGAACGCCGATGGAGCTCAACGAGGGCGCCGACGAGTCGTTGTGGATCGGTCCACGCTACGTCGGCGAAGACGGGACGCTGCAGATCCCGTCGAACCGCTTCGCGCACGTCGAGGGCATCCCGCAGCGCAAGTCCATCTCGGCCGACCGGGAGTACTTCAACCTCATCGGCTCGTCGCTCTACGTCGAGCGCGTCGTCGAGGACGACCGTCCCCGCATCCTGCGCGGACAGCCGATGTCGGTGCCGCGAGGGCAGGAGAGCATTCGCCCCCTGTACGACGGCGCCGGGCGAGTCGTCGCGTTCGAGGACCTCCCGCGGCGCTACCAAGGGCTGATCCAGTTCTACTCCGACTCGTATCAGGTCGAGTTCTGCGGGTTCGAGCCGTCGGCCGAGCTGCGCTCGCACCAGGTAAGGCTAAAGCGCCAGGCCGAGCTCGCGCTCACCGAGTCGCTCGGCCGCGCCCCGACCGAGGAGGAGGTGCTCGAGCGCGCCGGGGCGTCGGTGCGGTGCCAGCACGGCTACCTCTTGCTCGACGGCCAATCGCCGCAGAGCTTCAACTACGTCCCGCTGATGTACGCAGTCTTCGTCGTCAGCGTGCTCGGCTCGGCATTCTTCCTCCTCCGCTCCCGCCGCGACGCCCGCAAGTGATCGAGTACCTGATCAGCGTCGGCGCCAACGTCGGCGACCGCGCGGCGTCGATAGACCGAGCCGTCGCCGCGATCGCCAGACTCCCCGGCGCCGAGGTCACGGCTTCGCCGCTGCTCGAGACGCGCCCGATGTACGTGACCGAGCAGCCGAACTTCCTGAACGGCGCCGTCCGCGCGCGCGTCGCCCTCGACCCCGAGGCGATGCTGCAGGCGCTGCTAGCGATCGAGCGCCAGCTCGGCCGCGAGCGCGGTCGCCGCTTTGGCCCGCGCACGATCGACCTCGACATCGTCGCGGCTGGAGACCGCGTCATCGACTCTCCGACGCTGACGATCCCGCACCCGAGGATGCAGGAGCGTGAGTTCGTTCTCGCGCCGCTCGCGGCCATTGCGCCGCAGTGGCGGCACCCGACGCTCGGCGCGACGGTCGTCGAGCTGCTCGACGCGCTGCGCGACGCCGAGCGCGGCGCCGCGGCGGGGGTCTCGTGAGCCGCGTCCGCCGCGCGTCGGCCGTGTCTCTGACGCTTCTGATGCTCGCCGTGGCGCTAGTCGCCGGCTGCCACGACGAGCCCGGCGCCGCTCCGGGTCACGTCCGCGTCACGTTCGGGACGCCGGCCGCCGCCGACCTCGACCTCGCGTCGGTCCTCGCCGCGCACTCCGCGCCGCCGCCGCCGCTGGGGGCCGAGGAGCAAGCGATCCTGGACCAGATCGTCGCGGATCCACAGATGTTCTTCACGCGTCGCCCGCCGGCGGCGGTGCTCAACGAGACCGAGCTGGTGTTCGCCGCCGCGGGCCGCGCCTTCGAGCTGGCCGATCACTACAAGGCGGCCGTCGACGCGGGCGCCGTAGAGCTCAGGCCGCGGCTCGCCTGGATCTACGAGCGGCTGGGCCTGCACGGCGCGGCGGTGACCGAAGCCGAGCGCGCGACCGCCGAGTCACCGACCTCCGCCGACGCGTGGTTCGTGATGGGCTTCGTCCTCGGCCAGTCCGAGGGGGCAGACCGAGCACTCGTAGAGCGAGTCCGCGGCGCCTACGCACGGACCCTCGCGCTCGACGGTGGCTACCTGGGCCCGTCGGGAGTGACGGCGGCGGACATCCGGGAGCAGATCAGCCGGCTCGACGCGATGCTGAACCCGGGTTGAGTCTGGGCGGCGGGATGCGGGGGCATCGCGCTGGTCGTTGGGTGATGCGCGGGGACATGGAACGCGAAAATCACGAGCCCGAAGATTTTGCGAAATCGCGCTTGACCTCGTTCGAGACTCCCGTCATGGTGGCGTCGTCGTATCAAATTGATCGGAACCAGTCGCGTCAGAAACACATCTGGCCGGCCGTCCCGCAGACCTCCGCAAACACACGGAGCAGCGCGGGCGGTGCCGCCAACTCCAGGGGGAGCGCCATGGGGAAGCAAACAAACAGTGCAGAGGTTTCCGCAACGACCGCAGGGGCGATGCCATGCCTCGCCGCCCGGCCGCCGGGCGGGCCCCCGCGCCCAACAAACGTCCCATCGCCCGCCGGGCCACCCCCGCATCACACCGCCCCTCGCCCCCACGTAAGGGCGATGCCACGCATCGCCCCCCGGCCGCAGGCCGGGCCCCACCGCGATGCAAACGTCCCACCGTCCAAACGTGCGCAACGCGCCGCCCTGGCGATCGCCTTCGCGACCCTGGCCGCATGTGACGCGACGGACGCCGATCCGGCCGACGTCCTGACGCTGCCGGACGTCGCGGCCCGCGTCGCCGCGCAGGCCCTGACGGACGGTGCGGCGACTTGCGGCCCCGATACGGCGTCGGTGCTCGCGCATTGGACCTTCGACGGTGCCACCAGCCCTGTCCTGGACGACGGACCCGACGCACACGACGGCGCGCTGACTGGCGGGACGCTCGGTGTCACTGGCATGCGCGGCGGCGCAATCGACTGCGGGGGCACCGCGGCGATCGACTTTGGCGCCGGCCCCGACTGGGATCGGACGAGCGCGCGGACACTCGCGGCGTGGGTCAACGTCCCGACAGGGACGAGCGGCATGCAGCCGGTCTTCATGAAGGTCGGCGCGGGCGCTGCTGGCGATGAGGGTGTCTGGTTCGGCGTCTCGCCCGACCAGCATCCGCTCGTGCTCGAGTACTCGGCGACCGGCTTCGAGATCTGGCAGGCGTCGTCGGTTCTGACGACGGACACGTGGCACCACATCGCGTTCGGCCTCGACGACGGCTTCGCCCTCGCGTGGGTCGACGGTGAGGTTGCGCTCGCGGCTGACGCGAGCGCGATGATGGACGGCGAGAGCCCGCCGGGAGTGCTCACGACCGCGATGATGGGGTGCGCGGACCCGTTCGACGATGCCTCGCCGCCCAGGCTATCATTGGCGCAGGTGACGACATCCGGGCGCTTCAGAGAAAGATTGATGCGCTGGTTGAGGCTCTTCGGCGTGCGATTGTCCGGCTCCGACACCAAGAGTGGCAAGCGGGCGGCCGCCGGATTATGCCTAGTCCGCTGGGTCTCACGGACTTGGTCTCCTCTGCTTCGGAACCGCATGACCGATCGCATCCGTGTCTCGCGCGTCCGTCCCGTCGACTGATGTTCGAAGTCTACACAATCATGATGATGATAACGGGCGCGCTCCTTGTCCCGCCGCCGATCCGCAGTCGCAAGCAGGGCCGAAGACTCTTCGTCGGTGTGGTCGTCATGCTCGCTGTCTGGTCTCTCGTTGCTCTCGGCGAGGTGATAATCATGCGGCTCACGTACCCGTCGGATCCTGCGACCGTAGTTCAGCTCGCTGCCTTCGGCGGATGGCTGATCTTCGCTGGCAGGCACCTGCGGGCGCGGCGGCGGGAGTGGTTGGGCAGCGACGGTGCGCCGTGAGCGACCTCTGCGGCGTCGACGACATGAGTTTTCTATTGCAAGCCGTGTTCTCGCTCCCGTTCATTGGCGTCGCGGTGGTCGCCGCAGCCTTGACGGCCGCGCACGTCGTCAAGCGCCGTCCTCTAGCAGTTGGGCCGCGCGCAGCACGGGCGTTCGCGTGGATCTGCGTCTGGATCGTCGCGTTCATGCTCGACGATCTCATCCGAGTTTGGGGGGCGTTCGGCCCCGCGTGCGCTGCGTTCGGCGCGTGCGTGACGGCGTTCGGTGTTGCGGTCGTGTTTTTCGCCACGCGCCCTTGGACCTGGAGACGAAGTTGAAGCGGTCCGCCCGGAGCGCAGGCGGGGGCGATGTCGCGAACGGGCTCCTTGGGCGTACGAGGGAAACTACCCTCGGGCGGGATCCGCAGCCGGGCGCACGAGGGAAACTACCCTCGGGCGGGATCCGCAGCCGGGCGCACGAGGGGAAGTACCCTCGGGCGGGATCCGCAGGGAAACTACCCTCGGGCGGGATCCGCAGGGAAACTACCCTCGGGCGGGATCCGCAGCAGGGCGGACCTGGAAACTACCCTCGGGCGGGATCCGCAGCAGGGCGGAAACTACCCTCGGGCGGGTCGCGTTCGCGTTCGCGGGTCGAACTACCCTCGGGCAGGTTGCGTCGGGCAGGTTGCGTCGGCCGCGCGTTCGAGTAGAAGCGCGCGCCCCTCGCAGGTTTCCATGCCTACCCTCACCTTCGACTCCGCGGCGACCGACCGCGCGATGCGGCTCTCGATCTGGGAGGGGATGTGCTTCTCGGTCATGACCGCGTTCGGCGAGGCGTACTTCGTGGCCGACGCCGTGCGGCTCGGTGCGCCGGCGGCGAAGGTCGGGCTGTTGGTGGCGCTCCCGCTGCTGGTAGGGTCGATCGGCGCCGTGCTGGTGCCGCGGCTGCTGGTCGCTGTCGGCCGCCGCAAGCCGGTCGTCTTGGCGGCCGTCACGCTGCAGATCGGAGTGCTGGCGAGCATCGCCGCCGCCGAGTGGGGGCGGACCCTCACTGCCGACGCGCTGCTGGCGCTCGCGTGTGTTTACCAGGCGCTCGGCCAGGCCGCCGGGGTCGCGTGGGGCTCTTGGTATGGCGACGTCGTGCCCGCCGCCGTGCGCGGACGCTACTTCGCTCGGCGCAGTCGCTTCGCTTACATCTCGATGTTCGCGTCGTTCATCGCCGCCGGCGCGACGCTGCAAGCGCTCGAGCCCTCTGCTGCGGGGATCGCGGCCGGCACGGGCGGGCGTGGGTACGCGACCGTGTTCACGGTCGCGGTGCTCGCACGCGTCGCGTGTCTGGCCCTGCTGTCGCGGTCGCCCGAGCCGACGTTCGGAGGGATCGCCGACGCTCGCGACGCCGTCCGCTCCATCGCCGGCGCCGACGGCGGGATCATGCGCCGCGTCATCGCGTCGGCGTGCCTGCTGCAGCTCGCCGTCACGATCGGGTCGCCGTACTTCAGCCCGTTCATGCTCGGCGAGCTTCACCTCAGCTACGCGCAGTACACCGCCGGCACGCTCGTCGTCGTCGCGACCAAGCTCGCGACGCTCCCAGGGTGGGGCCGCCGGATCGATCGGCTTGGGGCTCGGGCGGTCGTCATCGGCGCCGCGATCCTGATCGCGACGGTGCCGTTTCCGTGGCTTTTCGCGCGCGGCTTTGGCGTCGTCGTGCTCGCGCAGGCGCTCTCGGGGCTCGCGTGGGGCGGCTACGAAGTGTCGCAGTACACGCTGCTGCTCGACAGCGCCGACGCCCGCCGTCGCCCCGCGCTCCTCGCCGTCGTCAACGTCCTGAACGGGCTCGCTCAGCTCGGCGGGACGCTGATCGGCGCGGCGGCGCTCGCCTTCGGCGGCGGTGACTACCGGGCCGTGTTTCTGACGACGTTCGTCGCGAGGCTCACCGCGGCCGCCTCGATGTGGTTCATTCTTCCGGCCCACGGGCTCGGCGGACACCTGCGCGCATCGCGACTCCGGTTGCGGCTCTTCGGGTGGTCTGCGGCGACCGGTCCCATGCTGCGCCCGATGCCTCGCGACGCCGAAGCGTCGGGGTTCGTCGACACGACCGAGCTCGCAGGAGAAGCCGACGCGAGGCGCGACTAGTGAGGCAGACCGCCGGTCTAGAGCCGGAACACGCTCTGCCGGGATTGCGCTTTTGGCGCGCGGACGCCACGAACGTCACCTCAACCGAGGAGCCACGATGAACTCACACGCCTACCTGCGCCTGATCTCCACCGCCGTGTGTGCCGTCGCACTCGCTGCGTGTGACTCGCACGCGCCCACGCCCACGCCGGAGCCAGCCGCCGCTGAGGGGGCGCCATCGGGGACACCCTCGGCGGATGAGGCCACCGCGGCGGCCGCGGAGGCCACCGCGGCTCAGGCGCCGACCGCCCCCGCGCCGTCAGACGGGGGCGCCGCTGCCGCGCTGGTACCGCCCGAGGACTGCGCGACGCCGCGACCGACGGTAGTGCACGACGCCCCCACCCCCGGCGAGCCCAGCGGCTGCGAGCCGCACGAGATCGGGGGGAAGGGGCCGCTGTGGGCGCTGAGGGACGTTCAGCCACAGAGCTGCGGAGCCGGGGCGATCTACGGCCTCGACGCGTTCCACGGGCACGTCACCGTCGTCGCGCTGCTCTCTGCGACGTGCGGCTACTGCCTCGCGCAGGCCCAGAAGCTCGAGGAGATGGCGGCCACCTTCGAGGCGATGGGGCAGGATGTGGAGTTCGCCATCGTCAACCACGCGCCGACCGCTGAGCAGGCAGGTGCGTTGCTCGAGCGGGTGTCGTTCCCGGTCTTTCAGGACGTCGCGGAGGTCGACGCGTGGGGCCTGCTCGACGGCGCGAAGGACGACTTCTTCGTCTACGACACAGAGGGCCACCTGTTCAGCTTCCTGCGCGCGAGCCCCGACCTCGACACGAACCTGTCGACGCCGACAGGGTTCGTCACGCTGAAGAACCAGGTCCTCGCGGCGCTCGGGCTCCCCAAGGAGGACACGCCACCGCCGACTGTCCTCTCCGGGCAGAACGGCCAGGGCCAGAACGGCCAAGGCCAGGGCGCCGAGGGTCAGGGCGGCGACGGGCAGGGCGGCCAGGGACAGTGATCTGGCGCCGGCTCGACTTCCTCGCGCTGTGGGTCGCAGCCACGGCGCTCTCTGGCTGCCGGCCGAACGCGTCGCCGCCCAGCGCCTCCCCACCCGAGGCGCTCGCGCAGCCGAGCGGCGGGTCTCACGACGGTGGCGCGCTCTACGCCACGTACTGCGCGCTGTGCCACGGTGACCGTGGGCAGGGTTATGCGGCGGACGCGGCGCACGCGCTCGCGAACCCGGAGCTGCTCGCCACGGCGACGGACGCATTCTTGCGCGACGCGATCACCGAGGGGCGGCCCGGGACGCCGATGTCGGCGTGGGGCGTGGCGCACGGCGGGCCGCTCAGCGACCCCGAGGTCGATGCCGTCGTTCACTACCTTCGGGCGTGGCAGACGACACCGGCGGTGGCCCTGTCCGATGCGCCCGTTCGTGGGAGCGCGCTCCGCGGCCAGGCGGTCTACGACGCGAACTGTGCTGCGTGCCACGGACCCGAGGCCGCGGGCGGCGTGGCGGTCGGTCTCGCGAATCCGCGGTTCCTGGCGTCCGCCAGCGACCAGTTCCTGCGCTACGCGATCGAGCACGGACGCACCGGGACGCCGATGCCCGGGTGGGGCGGCGTGCTGCGGCGGCAGCAGATCGACGACGTCGTCGTGTACCTTCGCTCGCTCGCTCGCGCGCCCGGTGAGCTGCCCGAGGCGGCCGCCGAGCTCGACTTGACCGGGGCGCTGCTAAACCCGTCCGGGGGCGCCGCGTCGTTCGAGCTCCGCGAAGGGCGCTTCGTCGCAGCCGACGATGTGAAGGCGGCGCTCGACGCCGGCGCTCGCCTCGTGGTGCTCGACGCGCGGGCGCGCTCGGACTTCGCGGCCGGCCACATCGCCGGCGCCGCGAACCTGCCGTTCTACGAGTCGGCCGGCCACCTCGACTCGCTCCCGCGCGACGCGTGGGTCGTCACCTATTGCGGATGTCCGCACGCGGTGTCGGGCCAGCTCGCCGACGCCCTGATCGCCGCCGGGTTCCCGCACGTGGCGGTCCTAGACGAGGGCTACTTCGTCTGGCGGCAGCGCGGCTATCCGGTGGTCGAGCCTACGTTCACGCGGCCCGAAGGGCGGTAGGCGCGCGGACGGTGAGCGAGGCGCGGGGAGTCAGAGCGTGTCGGC
The DNA here is from genome assembly GCA_020633625.1 of Myxococcales bacterium. Lineage (GTDB taxonomy): Bacteria > Myxococcota_A > Bradymonadia > REDH01 > REDH01 > JACKDJ01. Next base: position 11,770 of record JACKDJ010000037.1, on the reverse strand, counting down.
CTCGATGACGTTCCCGTCGAGGTCGTAGACAACGACGTGCTCGAAGTGCGCGCGCGCCGCCGGGATCGCGACGTCGGCGTCTCCGACCAAGATCGCGGCCATCGCGCCGGGCTGGAAGAGCGACTCCGCCGCCGCGACCACGTCGGCGTCTGTGGTCGCGGCGACCGCGCCTCGGTAGCGCTCGAGCTGATCGAACGCGATGCCGCGTGCGGCCAGCGACGCCAGGCGGCCCGCGACCGCCGCGTTGGTCTCGAGCTCGAGCGGGAAGACGCCGGCGAGGTAGGCGCGTGCCTCCGTCGCCGCGTCGCTGACGTCGAGCGACGTGCGGCCGACCTCGGCGATCAGCTCGGCGAGCGCCGGCTCCGTGACGTCGCTGCGGACGTCGGAGTAGACACGCACGATGCCAGTAGACGCGAAGGTGTCGAGCCGCGAGTAGGCGCCGTAGGTGAAGCTCTTCTCTTCGCGAAGGTTCATGAAGAGGCGCGACGACGGTCCGCCGCCGAGGAGCTGGTTCGCCACGAGCGCGTCGAAGTAGTTGGGTGCGCTCTCGGCGATTCCGGGGCCGACGAGGATCAGCGAGGTCTGCGCGCTGTTCGGGCGCACGACGACGTGTGCGACTCCCGGCGTGGGTGCGGCGTGCGACAGCGTCGCGGGGCGCTCGCTCGGGCCGCCCTCCCAGGCGCCGAAGGCCGCGTCGATGCGGGCGTCGACGTCGTCGGGGAGGTCGCCGACGATGACGAGCGTCGCGACCCGGGGTCCGTACGCGTGCGCCCATTGGTCGGCCACCGCATCGCGGTCCACGGCGGCGAGGGCCTCTTCGCTGGCGGCCGAGCTACCGTACGGAGAGTCGGCGCCAAACACGGCTCGGCGCATCGCGGCGGTGGCGTGGAACGAGGCGCGGGAGCGCTGCAGGGCGAGCTCGCCGATGCGCTCGTCGCGGCGCGCGGCGACGCGGTCGGCGGGGAAGGTCGGCGCCGTCGCGAGCATCGCGATGATCGAGAGCGCCTCGTCGAAGCTGGCGGCGAGTCCGTCGGCGGACAGCGTCGTCGACTCCTCGCCGACGTTGACCGACAGACTCAGTCCTGCCGCGTCGATTCGCGCCGCGAGCTCGGGTGCATCCATGCCAGCGGCGCCGTCGCGGAGCACGCGCTCGAGCACCTCGGAGACCGCGCGGTCGCTCCCGGCGAGCGCAGCGCCGGCGGCGAAGGTCAGCCGGAGCGAGACGCTGGGGAAGCCCGCCCGCGGCACCTCGACGACGCGGAGGCCGCTCGGCGCCGTGCGGTCGACGATGCGCGGGAGCGCGAACGGGCGTGGCTCGGACGGCTCGGGCGGCCTCGTGCGGTCGATGGTCGGGACCGCCGGGCGGGTGACCGGGCCGGGGTCGTCGACGACGTTCGCGGCGCTCGAGCCGCAGGCCCCCGCTGCGAGCGCCGTCAGTGAGAGCGCGACCCGGACGGCGACACGGCGGAGCGCGGCGCAGCGGCCGTCGGCAGACCGGCGGCGGCCTGGGCCGTTCGGGGCGCTTGTTTCGCGGAGCTGCGTCACTGTGCCTCCGTGGGCTCTTCTTCCGGCTTGGGGACGACGTAGACGGCCGTGAAGACGGCAGGGTCGAGGTAGGCGTTTGCGACGCGCAGGACGTCGTCGGGGGTGACCGCGTCGATGGCAGCCAGCTCGTCGAGCGAGTACGTGGGCGAGCCGAAGTAGAGCATGTCGCGGGTCGTGGTCAGGGCGCGGCCGAGGTTCGTCTCGACCCAGCCGACGAGCTGCTGGTAGTACTGCTGCTTCGCTGCCTCGAGCTCGGCGGCAGAGGGCGGCGCGTCGCGAAGCGCTGCGATCTCGTCGAGGATCGCGTCGCGGAGCGCGGCGGGCTCTGCGCCGTTCGCGGTCGCCCAGATCGAGAAGATGTCTGGGCCTCGGCGTCCGTCGGCGCCGGCGGTGACGTTGAGCGCGATCGCGTCGCGGCGCACGAGGCGGTCGTAGAGCCGCGAGGACTCTCCGGCGGCGAGGAGGTTGCCGAGCAGTGCGAGGGCGGGGGCGTCGGCGTGGTCGGCCGCCGGGCACTGCCAGCCGATCTGAAGCGCGGGCTGCGAGGCGAACGGGTCGTCGACGGTTCGCTCGCGGCGCTCGCGCTGGACGGGCTCGTCGATCACGACGGCCGGCGGCGCCGGGCCGGCCGGGATGTCGCCGAAGTACGCCTCGACCAGCAGGAGCGCCTGGTCGGGGTCGAAGTCGCCGGAGATGCCAAGGACGGCGTTGTTGGGCGCGTAGTAGGTGTCGAAGAAGGCCTGCACGTCGGCGAGGGTGGCGGCGTCGAGGTCCGCCATCGAGCCGATGACGCTGTGGGAGTAGGGGAAGTCGGAGTACGCGAGCTCGTTGAACTCGAGCTGCGCCGGGACGTACGCGACGTTGTCGACGCGCAGGCGTCGCTCCTCTTTGACGACCTCGCGCTGGTTCTCGAAGTTCTCTTGCGTGATGGCCAGTGAGCGCATCCGGTCGGACTCGAGCCACAGGGCAAGCTCGAGCTGATCGGCCGGGAGGGACTCGAAGTAGTTGGTCCGGTCCTCGGAGGTGGTGCCGTTCATGCGCCCACCGTTTCGGCTGATCTGGCGAAAGTGCTCGCCCTTTCCGAGGTTCTCGGACCCCTGGAACATCATGTGCTCGAACAGGTGGGCGAAGCCGGAGCGCCCCTGGACCTCGTTTCGGCTGCCGACGTCGTAGTAGACGGCCACGCCGATGGTCGGCGCTGCAGAGCTCGGGGCGAGGACGACGCGCAGGCCGTTGTCGAGCTGGACGGTCGTCACGTCGATCGCGATCTGCGGCGCTGCGGCGTGGGCCGCGTGACCGGTCAGCGCTGCCGCGAGCAGCGCCGCGCACTTCGCAAGAGCTCGCATCCGGGCCTCTGTTCTGTGGGTCTGCGAGAGGTTGGCAGTCGCGGGGGGCACCGCGCGGGCTGTCAGTGGGCATCGCGTAGCACGCGGCGGAGCGAGCAGGAAGCCCGAGCCGCGTGGATAGACGGCCCGCGTGGATAGACGGCCCGCGTGGATAGACGGCTGAATCGTGAAGCCGAGGTTGCGTCGAACGCGATGGCGTGCGACGGATGCCGCGAACTGAGCTGCCGATGTCGGAACAAGACGAGAAGATACCGGGCGCGGGCGTGAGCGCCGCCCTCAGCACCGAGGAGCTGGAGTCGCTCGAGCGGATGCCGCGCGGGATCGCCGACGTCGATCGCTCGTTCGTCGTCACGGCGGTCCTGTCGGCGCTGCTGCACGTCGGCGTGATGCTGGCGCTGATGACGACCCCGCCACGCGCGATGCGACCGCGTGTCGCGTTCGAGGAGTCTGCCGGCGTGGCGCTGATGGCGCGGCTTGGCTACGTTGCCCCGTCCGAGGACGATCCGGCAGAGCCGACCCCCGAAGAGCCTGTCGAAGAGCCGCCGGTAGAGTACGTCGAGCCCGCGCCTCCGCCGGCGGGGTCCGGCGAGCCGGCGCCGGCCGAGGAGCCCCCCGAGGAGGTCGCCGGGCCGGACACGCCCGACGAGACGCCGCCAGACGAGGCGAAGCCGGAGACGCCGGAGGAGCCGGAACCCGCCCCGGTGGTCGTGGCGGAGGGCGGCGACTCCGGACCGGCCGCCCCGCCGGCGCCCCGCCCGCGGCCGACGCCTCGTCCCGAGCCGACCCCGGAGCCGGGTGGGGGCGACGGGTCAGCGGCGGCCTCTGCGCCGCCCGACCCGCGAACCCTTCGCCCGTCGGCACGCTACCCCGAGGGCACGGTGAACCCGATCGCGACCGACGTGGGGATGTGGGGCCCCGAGGGCGCGGTGTCCGTCGCGATCATTCGCGCGGACCGCATCCGGCGCAGCCCGCACCGGGCCGCGGTCGAGTCGATCTTTGGCGCCCTGGCGGACTATCGGGACCTCTCGCGCGCAGCCGGCATCAACATCATCGACGACGTCGACACGATGCTCTTGGCGTCGACGAACCCGATGGACGCGCGGCAGACGTTCATCGCGGCCGTGCACCACCTCGACGCCGGCTACCTGATGGGGCAGATCGCGCGCGCCTACCCGAGCGGAGTGAACTGGGCCGAGCAGAACGGGAGGTTCATGGGGACGCCGGGCGCGGCGTCGACGATCCAGCGCCGCTTCTTCGTGCCGACCGCGCGACTGCTGATCTTCTCGCAGCCGCGCTTCATCGACGACCTCCTGCGCGGCGCGCCGCGCCCGCAGGGTCTCGACGGCGCCCTCGAGCGCTCCACGCAGCAGGTCTCGCCGCCGCCCTCGATCGAGGAGCTGCTGACCGAGCTCGGGCTGGGGCCCGAGCCCGAGCTGTACGCTCCTGCGAGCGACCCCTGCGAGGACCGGCGCGGAGTGGGTCGCACCCGGTGCCGCGAGCGCGAGGACGAGCGCGAGCGAGACGCGCGTCGTGCGCACGACGCCTGGGAGGCAAGGCGGACGGAGCTGACCGGGCAGGCGACGATCGAGCTCGAGCGCCGGCAGGCGGAGTACAGCCGCGCCCGGTCGAACGGCAGCCGCAACCTCTCGGACTCGAGCCCGCCTTCGCGCGCGAGCGACGCATGGATCAACGGCCTCCTCGAAGCGGGTGACCTCGCCGGCGCCGGCTCCGACGGCCCCGCGATCGTCTGGACGTTCCGCGGCTTCTCGCAGCTCGAGCTCGGCGGGATGCCGGCGTCGCAGGAGCTCCCGACGGCGCTGATCGCGTCGTTGAAGCTGAGCAGCGATCCCATCTTGCGCGCCCGCTGGCAGTTCCCGTCGGAGGAAGGGGCGCGCACGTTCAGCGAGGCCTGGCCGAGCGTGTGCACGTTCTACACGTTCGCGCTGCGGGTCGCCGGGCTCGACGCCGCGTTTCGGGGGGCGACCTGGGAGGTCGACCACGACGAGGCCGTCATGTCGGTGACGATGCCGCGGTCGAGCATGACGCGGCTCGCGGCCGCCGCGTCGATGGCAGGTCTGGGCGGCGCGTTCTAGCGGCGGGCGGTCGCGCGATCGGCGCTGCGCTCGGTGAGAGACAGGTCCGGCCGTCGCCACTCGTGCGGCAGAGTGGGCTTTTCGCGCCCGGTCGCGTAGACTCGCGGTCACTCCAACAGCGGGCGTATGTCCTGCCGGCGCCGCCGGCGGTGCTCGTCTGCGCTTGTCTAGCCCGAGGTTGCTGATGCGTCGGTTTGCGGTTGCCCCCCTGATCTCCCTGTTCCTTGCGACGCCGCTCGTCGGCTGCGGAGACGACGAGCCCGACAACGAGGACACCGGAAGCGACGTGGCGGCCGACACCGGTGACGCCGGCTCGGACACCCCAGACGCGACGCCCGACGTGACGCCGGACAGCTCCCCCGACGCCGACACGGGCGACGTCGGCGACGAACCCGATGCCGCGGACACGGCAGACGCCGAGGTGCCCGACACCGACGTGGCCGACGAGGACACCAGCGATACGAGCGACGCCGACGGCGGTGGACGCGAGCTGCCGACCGCCGCCACCGAGGTTGCCATCGCGGCGGCCGACGGCGGCGAGGTCGATCACGGTGGCGCCTCGGTCCTCATTCCGGCGGGTGCCCTCGGGGACGACCTCACGATCACGATCGACGCGGCCTACGCAGAGGTTGAGACCCTCTCGGTCGCCGGTCCGGTGTACACGTTCGGCCCCGACGGGACGACCTTCAGCCATCCGGTTCGTGTCGCGCTCCCGTTCGACGGCGACGCGACCGAGCTGACCATCTGGTGGACGGATCCCGACGGCGACTACGCGCCAATCCCGACGACGATCGATGGCGACGTTGCCGTCGGCTACGTGGACCACTTCTCCTCGGGCGTCGTGGTGCGCTGCTCGTCCGGCACGTGCAATCCCGAGATGCGGGTGTGCAGTGGGACGACGCTCGACATCACGCAGTCCACGTGTGCGGCCGGCGCCTGTGTCGACCTCTCCGACTCGGTCGACTGCGTGACGGTCCTCCCGAACGCGACGGGTACCTGCGACGTGGACCACTGCGCAGTGGCGACGTGCGCGGCAGGGTTCTCGGACTGTGACGGCGACGACTCGACCGGCTGCGAGGTCCGGGGCGCATGCACGCCCGGGTGCGGAAACGGGTTCGTCGAGGCTGGCGAGGCGTGCGACGACGGGAACACCGCCGACGGTGACGGCTGCTCGGCCACCTGCGAGCTCGAGGGCGGCGGCGCGTGCGGCGACGGGACGGTGGATGCGGGCGAAGACTGCGACACGAGCGGCGCGTCTGCGAGCTGCGACGACGACTGCACGTTCTCTTCGTGCGGCGACGGGACGCTGAACGCGCTCGCGGGAGAGGAGTGCGATGACGGCAACTCGGTCGACGGCGACGGGTGCTCGGCGGACTGTTTGGTCGAGACTGCCGGCGCATGCGGCGACGGCACAGTCGACGCGGGCGAGGACTGCGACACCAGCGGCGCATCTGCGAGCTGCGACGATGACTGCACGTTCTCTTCGTGCGGCGACGGGACGCTGAACGCGCTCGCGGGCGAGGAGTGCGATGACGGCAACTCGGTCGACGGCGACGGGTGCAGCGCGGACTGTTTGGTCGAGGTCCCGATGTGTGGCGACGGAACCGTCGACTCGGGTGAAGACTGCGACGACTCAGGCGAGAGCGCGGCGTGCAACGCCGACTGCACGTTCTCGCTGTGCGGCGACGGTACGACGAACTTCAGCTCGGGCGAGCAGTGCGACGACGGCGCGGCGACCGCTTCTTGCGACGCGGACTGCACGTTCTCGTCGTGCGGCGACGGAACGCTGAATGCCGCGTCGGGCGAGGAGTGCGACGACGCGAACTCGGTCGACGGCGACGGGTGCAGCGCGGACTGTCTGATCGAGGTCGCCGTGTGTGGCGACGGTGTGGTCGACGCCGGCGAGCAGTGCGACGACGCCGGCGAGAGCGCGTCGTGCGACACGGACTGCACGTTCTCGACGTGCGGCGACGGTACGCTGAACTCGACCGTCGGCGAGCAGTGCGACGACGGCAACTCGGTCGACGGCGACGGGTGCAGCGCGGATTGCCTGACGGAGTAGCGCTTGTTTGTGCCCGCGCTCGGTGACCGGGCGCGGGCACACAGCTCACGTAGGGCGGGCTCCGTGTCTGCCCAGAGGCCGCGCCGCTCGATCAGATCTGACGAATCGCCCGGATCGCGTCCCCGCGGCGCGTCAGATCTCGGGCGTGCGCCACGAAGGCGTCGAGCTGGTCGTCCGAGAGGAGCTGATCGATGCCGACGACCTCGTAGGCGATGCCGTAGCGGTCGAAGTCGCGGTGCGCGCTCACGATGTTGCTGGCGCCCGCGTTGAAGATCGCATCGTCGACGGCCTTCTTGGTGCCGCGGCAGGTCGAGTGGACGACGGTCAGGTAGTGCCGCACCGTGTCTGTCGGGTCGAGCCCGACCTCTTCGCGGCCGCCGAAGACGCAGTTGCGGAGGGTGCCGCAGCGGCTGAGCATCCGCGTCGTGCGGCCGACGTGCGCGGCGATGCGCGGCTGCGCCTCGAGTGTCGCGGCGCCGATGTGCGGGGTGCCGTAGATGCGCGGGTGCGCTGCGTACGGATTCAGCCAGTTCGACGACTTGTCCTTGGGCTCGTCGGGGTACACGTCGACCATGGCCTGGCTGACGTGCCCCTCGTCGACGGCGCGGACGAGGTCCGCGGCGGCGTAGATGTTCCCGCGCGCGAGGTTGATGAAGATGCGCGGGCTGTCGTCTCCGCGGGCGCGCATCGCTGCGAAGTGCTCGTACTGCAGCACGCCCTCGTTGCTGCGACCGGCGTGGTCATAGGCCGAGACGTGGCAGGTGACGATGTCGGAGAGCTCGAAGAGCGCTTCGAGCGTGGGCACGTACTGCCAGCCCATCGTCTCGCCGACCTCGCGCGCGACGTCGCGGTTGTCGTGGAAGACGATCCGCATCCCGAGCTGCTGGGCGACCTGCGCGACCTGCTTTCCGATGTTCCCGAGCCCGAAGACGCCGAGCGTCTTGCCCTGGACCTCGAAGCGTCGCGCCTGGGACTTGTCGAACGTGTGGGAGTCGGTCTCGCGCGTTGCCTCGAAGACGCGCCGCGACAGGCAGATCAGCTCGCCGACGAAGAGCTCGACGACGGACCGTCCGTTCGAGATCGGGTCGTTGGTCACAAGCACGCCGCGCTCTGCGCAGGCGACCTTGTCGACCGAGTCGTCGCCGATGCAGCACAGCATGACGCCGAACAGGTTCGGGGCGGCGTCGAGGACGCGCGGGGTGATCTCGACGCGCGACCGCTTGAAGATGAGGTCGAACGGGTCGTTCTCGAGGATCCGGACGAGCTCGTCTTCGTTTGGCGTGACCGCTGGCCGCACGGGCGTGATGCCGAGCTCACGAAGGTGGGCGTCGAGCGTGGGGTCGGGGTTCTCGATGACGAGGGCGCGTGTGAACTCGCCGCGGCCGATTCTGGGGAGCTTGGTCATGTGTGGGTCCAAAAACGCGAGAACCGCCGGGGCGCGGCGGTGTTCGTGTGGGTGGGCGTCACGCGGGAGAGCCCGCGAGCGGGGCGTTCACTTGCCGGGGGCCTGGGCCTGGTCGATCTCCGGCTTCACGAACCGGTAGAGCAGCTCGCTGACGACGTCGACCTGGGTGCGGCCGGTGCGGTCGCAGTACTCTTTGAGGAAGTCGTGCGCTTCGGTGCTGATCCACACCGGCTTCTTGCCATCGTTGCTCATGCGTCCTCCGGAGGCTCAGACGAGCCAGATGCCGCCGACGTAGCGGATGGTGTTGTCGTTGACGTTGGGCACGGCGCGCTTCGAGGTCCGCTTGAGCGGCTCGATCGGCTTGAGCATCGGCGCGGGCTTGTTCGATGCGGGTTCAGCCGCCGCCGCGGCGCCGGTCGATGCGGGCTCGGCGGCGCTCGCGCCGACGAGGCCCGACGCCGGGTCGAGATCGTGGAGCCGGCTCAGGACGAGGTTCGAGGCGACCTCGACCATCGAGGCCTTCGTGAGCTTCGAGTACTGCTTGAGGATCGCGTGTGCGTCCTCGTCAACCCACACCGGCTTCTTGCCGGCTGCTGCCTTCTCGGTCGGGTTCGCGCTCATCGGAGGTGCCTCGTCTGTCTAACGTGCGGACGGGCGACGTAGCAGCGGGCCGGACGACCGTCAAGGAGACGACCCTGGCCGACCGATCCGTTCGGCGCGCTCGCGCCTCAGTCCTCCGGCACTCCGCACCACAGCGCGCTGCGCCGCCACAGCTCGGCGGCGGCCTCGTCGGTGACCGCGCGTGCGTTGAACGGGGCCGGGGCGCGCTTGGCGAAGTACTCGCCGTTGTGGTCGGGCACTTCGGGCGCCGTCACGCAGTGCACCGTCGTCTCTGCGCCTTGCTCGGGTGTGAGCATGAACAGCGTGATCAGCCACTCGATCGGCCTCGGCAGTGACCGCCAGATGTCGGTCGCGACCACGCCCGGGTGGAGCGAGACCGAGGTGAGCCCGCGATCTCCGTACCGCCGGGCGAGCTCGCGCGCGAACAAGACGTTCGCGAGCTTCGAGACGGCGTACTCGGGGAGCGCGGTCGGCGAGGAGGTCGGCCGGCGGACGGCCTCATAGTCGATGCCTCGCGCGTTGAGGTGTGCGCGGCTCGCGACCGAGACGACGCGCGCGCCGGGCGCCTCGAGGAGGCGGGGCAGCAGGAGCCGCGTGAGCAAGTAGTGCCCGACGTGGTTGACGCCGAAGGCCAGCTCGAATCCCTGAGCGGTTGCTCCGCGTGAGCCGGCGAGCCCGGCGTTGTTGACCAGCGCGGCGAGCGGGCCGGGGGCGCGGGCCTTCACCATCGCGGCTGCGGCGCGAACGCTGTCGAGGTCGGTCAGGTCGAGGGGGATGAACGTCGCGCGCTCGGAGCCGATCGCCCGGATCACGTCGGCGTGGCGCGCCTCGGTGCGGCCCAGCAGGAGCAGGTTGGCTCCGCGCGCGGCGAGCTCGATCGCGGTCACGCGGCCGATCCCGGTGTTCGCGCCGGTCAGAACGATGGTCTTGCCCAGGAGGGGGGCGGGGTGCGTCATGGCAGAGCTCTGCGGGCGAGCCTCGCGGCGTTGAGGCGGGGCATGCGAGCGGCGGGTCGGCAGCAGCGCATGGGGCGGGGTCAGGGGTCGAACAGCTCGGGGCGAAGCAGGGTGCCGCCCGGGAACGCGATCTCGGGGAGCGGCTCTTCGACTGGGCGGCGCAATACGAGGGAGAGGATGCGCCCGTCTAGCTCGACGAGCCAGCGCCGCGTGAGCAGGGCGTCGACAGCGTCGCCCGCGGCAGTCGCCGTGTGTCCGGCGCTGCGGACCGCCGCCTCGCCCGCGGCTCGCGTCACCCCGGACTCGAACGCGGCGAGCGCAGCGGCTTCTGCCCCGACTGCCGCCTGCTCCACGCGGCCCCCGTCGCGGGAGTCGGTGACCTCCCACGCGTCGAGGAGCACGGCTGCGTCGAGGCGCGCGCCAGCGGTGTGGCGGGCGTCCCAGCGAAGCGCCGCCTCGCGAAGTGCGGCCAGACCGGGTGCGGAGAGGGTCCGGTAGCGGAGGTCTCCGACGAGCTCGCCCTGGTGCGCCGCGTCCCAGTAGTACGCGAGCCCGTGCAGGTCGGCGTCGTCGAACGGATACACGTGCCTGTAGGGGGCCGCCGGCGAGAGGTTCAGCCCCCACTGCTCGGGGGTCTGGTGGTAGGGGCTGAAGCGGTCGAAGCGGAGCGCGGCGACGCCGCCGGGCGGCAGGTGAGAGAGCGCGTCGAGCAGCGCGGCCGTCTCGGCGTGCCAGGCGTCGTCTTCGCCCGGGAAGCCGACGATGGTGGCCCACGCGACGCGCACTCCCCGCTGCGCGCAGTCCCGCAGCAGGCGGACGTTCTGCAGGGCGGTCGTGCCCTTTCGCATCAGCGCGAGCACGCGCGTGTCGAGGCTCTCGATGCCGGGCTGGATCCAGCGGACGCCGGCGCGCGCGAGCTGGTCGACCTGGCTGGTCTTGAGGTTCGCCTTGGTCTCGAAGAACAGCGCGCGCTTGCTGCCGTCGCGCTCCAGCGCCGGCAGGAGCGAGTCGAAGTAGGGCATGGCCAGGATGTTGTCGACGGCCTCGAGCCGCGGGACGTCGTGGCGTGCCTCGAGCGTGCGGATCTCTTCTGCGGCGCGCTCGGGGCTGCGCGCGCGGTACCCCATGCCGCTGCCGTTGAGGCCGCAGAACGTGCAGTGGTGCTTTGCGCCCCACCAGCACCCGCGCGACGTCTCGAACGGAAGTCCCGGGACGACGAGGCGCCCGGCCGGGTGGGTGCGCAGCTCGTCGAAGTAGTCGTCGAAGTTCGGCGTCGGGACGTCGTCGATCGAGTCGACGACGGCTCGCGCGGGTCGTCCCGCGTCGTCGGTTGGGTAGCTGCCGGCGCGTCTGTGGACGGGGCCGAGGACGCCGAACGGCAGCGCGGCCTCCGGGGCGTCGGTCCCGTGGGTCTCGATGGTGCGCCACAGCGGCGTGATCAGCGTGTCGGCCTCTCCCGAGACGACGTAGTCTACCCAGTCGCAGCGTCGGTGGGTGACCACGCCCATCGGCCCCTCGCAGTTGGCGCCGCCGAGCAGGGTCACGACGCCCGGACGGCGCGCCTTGACGGCGCGGAGGAGGGCGAGCGAGGCGAGGTGCTGCTGGAACATCGACGTGGCGCCGACGGCCACCGGCGCCAGGGCGACGATGCGGTCGGCGAGCGTCTCGACGAAGGCGACCGCGTCGAGGCGGAGGGCTGTGAGCCCGTCGACGATCGACGCGCGGTCCTCGCGCGCCAGCGC
>JACKDJ010000036.1 GCA_020633625.1 Myxococcales bacterium | reverse complement strand
GCGCGAGTTCGGCACGCTCTTCATCGTCGCGCCGACCTACCGCGGCGGCGTCCCCGAGCAGGGGCTGCGCGCGACGTGTGAGCGGGCCGGCGTCGACTGCGGGCTGGTGATCGGGCGCCTCGAGATCATGCGCGAGGTGTTCTCGAACCGCTACGGCAACATGGACGCGTGGGTCCCGCAGCAGCGTCGGGACTACTTCGCGATCGTCGACTGCTACGAGCGCGCGCTCAGCGGGGACTACGCAGGTGCGGTCAGCGTCGGCGGCGCCGTGACCAGCTCTCCGGACCCCTATTTCGCGTCGTCGGCGCGGCGCTGCGCGGACTCGGCGTCGGCGTCGCTCGCGGCGATCGAGCGGCAGCGTCAGGCCGACGCGGCGCTCCTCGTCTGGTTCGACAACGCGCCGTGCATGAACCAGACGCGGCTCCAGCTCCTCGACGCGTTCGGCCGCGACGACTGGGAGTCGTTCGTCGACATCTACCCGCAATACGCCGTGTGCGCCGACGCGTTGAACGCGATCATCGACGCCGGCGTGCTGTCCGGCGATCCGCGGCTCGGCATGGAGCACGACGTCGCGTGGTCGGACATGAGCGAGATCGAGGCGCTCATGGAGGACTACGGCGCGACGTACGAGGCTACGCGGCAGGCGCTCGTCGAGCTCAGCGCGAGCCCGGACTACAACCGGATGGTCGTCGAGTGGAACAACCTTGGGTTCGAGGAGAACCGGCTCCAGAACCAGATCTCGTCGCTTCAGGTCGCGCGCGACGCGCTGACGGGCTCGAACCGCGCGCAGGTCGAGGCGCAGCTCGGGGCGCTCGAGGAGCAGCTCGTCCAGGTGCGTCGCCAGCGACGCGACGTGCTGGTCGGGGTGAACGCGCTGCGTCGGGCGCTCGGGCTTCAGCCGCGCGAGACGCCGTAGTCGAGCGGCGGGCGGCGGACTCTACGGATTACGTGAGGCTCTCGACCACCGACGTCGCGAGGCTCGACCACTCGGGGTCTCTCCGCGCGCTGCCGTCGATGCCGGCGACCTGAGCGGGGCCCGGGACGAGGGTGACGCCGAGCGTCTCGGCGGCCTGCTCGAGCGCGCGCCCGATCGAGCCGGCAGCGGCCGCGGCGCTGCCGCTGCCGGCGCCGCGCTCCATGCGAGCGCCGAGGAGGAACGTGCCGTAGCTGACCAGCGCGGCGAGCGCCGCGCCAAGGACGAGGCCGGCGACCAGGAGGCGGGCGCCGCCGAGCCGCAGCGCGGCGATGAGCGCGACGAGCAGGGTCGCCGGGAACGCGACGGCCGCGGCCTTCGCGCCGAAGTTTCCGCTGACGCCGAGGCGGACCGCGAGGCGGTCGCCGGTGGGCTCGCGGCCGACCGCGAGGCTGACGAGGTGCCCGCGGAAGGTGCCGCCGAAGACGACGCTACCGTCGACGGCGCGCGCTCCGTCGAAGCGGTCGCACTCCAGGCGCAGCGCCGTGCCGAGACGCGACATGAGGTGTCTCGCGAGGTCCGCGTCGGTAGTTGCGACGATCCACTGTAGGGTCTCCATGGGGCCTCCGCGGCGTGGAGCATCTATAGAGGACGCCGCGGGCGCGCGGAAGTTCCGGGGCTCGCCGTGAATCGCGGCGGGCGCTCGGCGCATCCCGTGAACGCAGGGTCCATGGCCCGCGCGCGCCGCTCGGCAATCGTGACCGAGCATCGTTGCGAATTCGTGCGGCCGCTGTTACCCCACTGCGCGACTTCGACCCGCGTCGCGGAAGAGAGCGCGACGCACGAACCCGCCCATACAGCGTCTGGAGGTTCCGATGAGCGAGAAGGCCAAGCTTGTGCTCGGCGACCAGACCGTCGAGCTCAACACGATCGTCGGGACCGCCGGTGAGCGGGCGATCGACATCAAGCCGCTGCGCAACGCGACCGGCTACATCACGATGGACCCTGGCTTCGTGAACACGGGGTCGTGCGAGAGCTCGATCACGTTGATCGACGGCGCGCAGGGGATCCTCCGGTACCGCGGCTACCCGATCGAGCAGCTCGCAGAGAAGTCGAACTTCGTCGAGGTCGCGTACCTGCTGACGGAGGGAGAGCTTCCGAACGCGCAGCAGTACGCGGAGTTCCAGACGAGCCTCACGCGACACAGCTTGATCCACGAGGACCTGAAGCGGATGTTCCAGGCGTTCCCGCCGAACGCGCATCCGATGGCGATCCTGAGCTCCGTGGTCGCAGGCCTCTCGTCGTACTACCAAGAGGAGTACGACCCTCTGAACCCCGAGCAGGTGCGCATCAACGCGCATCGGCTCATGGCGAAGCTCCCGACGATCGCGGCGTTCAGCCACAAGCAGTCGAAGGGGCAGCCGTACATCTACCCCGACAACGACCTGTCGTACTGCGGCCGGTTCCTGAAGATGATGTTCGGGTACCCGACCGAGACCTACGAGGTCGACCCGGACATCGAGCGGGCGCTCGACCTGCTGCTGATCCTGCACGCGGACCACGAGCAGAACTGCTCGACCACGACCGTTCGCGTCGTCGGCAGCGCGCGCGCGAACCTGTACGCGTCGATCTCGGCCGGCATCATGGCGCTGTGGGGCCCCCTCCACGGCGGCGCGAACCAAGACGTGCTCGAGATGCTCGAGGCGATCCACAAGGACGGCGGCGACGTCGAGGCGGTCGTGGCCCGCGCGAAGGACAAGGACAGCAACTTCCGCCTCTCCGGCTTCGGGCACCGCGTCTACAAGAACTTCGACCCGCGGGCGAAGATCCTCCGCGAGGCCTGCGACCGCGTCCTCGCGAAGCTCAACCGCAAGGACCCGCTGCTCGACATCGCCAAGCGGCTCGAGCAGGTGGCCCTCGAGGACCCCTACTTCGTCGATCGGAAGCTGTACCCCAACGTCGACTTCTACAGCGGCATCATCTACCGGGCCCTCGGCATCCCGACGAGCATGTTCACGGTCATGTTCGCGCTCGGACGCCTGCCCGGCTGGATCGCCCACTGGAAGGAGAACCTCGAGATGGGCTACCCGATCGGCCGTCCGCGCCAGATCTACACCGGCGTCGAGATCCGCGACTTCGTCCCGATGGCGAGCCGCGGGTAGCGACAGCGCGCGGCGCCTCCTAGCGCCGCGAAGCCGCTCGCTCCGGGTCGGCCTCGACCTCCGCGAACACCGCCTCGACGGCGTCTTGCATCGCGGGGTTCGCCGGCTGGTCGTGCCTGCCGTGGTAGTAGCGCGCCACGCCACGCCCGCGCGACGCTTCGGCTAGTCGTGTCGCGGCGGCCCGAGGCACGAGCCAGTCGCGGTCACCGTGCAGAAAGACCACGCGACCCGGCAGAGCGCTCGCGACGTCGACTGGCCGGACGGTGCGCGGATCCACGCCGGTGATGCGCGCGACCAGGCTCGCCGTCAACTCCAGCAGCGGTCGGGGGAAGCCGGGAAACCAGCGCTTCATGTGCTCGACGACCGACCAGAACGTGTCGAACGCGCCGTCGGTGACGAGCGCCTCGACGTCGGCGTTCGCGTCGGAGCGGCCCAGCGCGATGATCGACGCCGCGCCCCCCATCGAGACGCCGTATACTGCCAGCCGTGTCGCCCCGGCCGCGCGCGCCCACGCGAGGGTCTGGTCGACGCTGTCGGCCTCGCGCGCGCCGATCGTCGTGGGGCCGAACCGCCCGTCCCCGTGAGACGGGAAGTCGATCGCGATCACGTCCCAGCGCCGGGCGAGCCGCGCGATGAGCGGCAGCATCCAGCCGCGGTGTCGCGAGCGCCCGTGAAACACCGCGACGGTGAGGCGTTGAGGGTCTGGGGGGCCGGGCGCCGCGAAGTACCACAGCGGGGCGCCGTTGGGCAGGTGGGCCGAGCGCGCGACTAGCCCCCAGCGCGCCGGCTTGTGGCGCCGCCAGAAGCGAAACATCGGGTTCGGAAACGCGATCGAGCCGACGAAGGCGCCGATGACGATGAGCGGGACGAGGAGGAGGGCCGCGACGACGAGCGCTGCGACGACCGGCGTGCTCACCGAGCGCGCTCCATCGCGGCGAACGCGACACCGTAGAGCTTCACCTGCTTTACGAGCGCGGCGAGCCCGTTGGCGCGCGTCTGCGACAAGTTCTCGCTGAGCCCGAGCTCGTCGAGAAACGTCGCCGGGGTCGCCGCGATCTCGGCGGCCGGCGCGCCGGAGTAGGCGCGAAGGACGAGCGCAACGAGCCCCTTCACGATCGACGCGTCGCTGTCGCCTTCGAACGTGATGGTCCCGTCGTCGGCGCGTGTGGCGTGGAGCCAGACCTGGCTCTGGCAGCCCTTGATCTTCTTGTCGTCGGTGCGCTGTGCGTCGGGATAGGCGGGCAGCTCACGCCCGAGAGCGATGATGTGCTTGTAGCGCTCCTGCCATCCGCCGATCGCGGCCATCTCTGCCACGATCGCGGCCTGTCTCTCTCGGATCGTCATCGGGACTCCGTCGAAGGGACGCCCAGGGTACGCGCGCGGCGGCGGCGATCAATGCTCGGCGTTCGCGTTGCGGTTGGAGCGCAGCGGCGGAGGCGGCCGGCGGTCGCGGCGGCGCGGCCGAGGTAATCCATGGACACACACGGAAGCGGGCTGGTAGAGTCGTCACGCTAGCCACTCGCGAGGGAACCATGTCTACGGGGTCTGGGGAGCTGAAACTGCGGATCGGCGCCGGGTCGCGCTCGGGCGGTCCCGCCACGACGGCGCTCGCGCGCCTCGACGACGACTTCGCCGGGCTCGGGGGCGGAATGCGCGGGACGCGCGCGGGCGCGGCGCCGGCGGTCGTCGCCGCCTTGGACGGGACGCTCACGGTCGGGCTGGACGAGGTGCTGGCGATCGAGTGGGGCGAGGTCGTCGAGTTCGTGCGCGCCGAGGATCTCGAGCGCGACGAGCGGTTCGAGACGACGGTCGTAGATGGGGTCCTGACGGTGACGCCGCGTCGAAGCGCCCCGCCGAGCACGCGCAGCACGCGGGCGGGGCTCGCGATCCGTCGGACATGGCTCGCTCCGATCGTGCAGCGTGGTGTGGGTGAGCTCGCGAAGGAGCTCGAAGAGAAGCAGCTCAGCGGCGATGAGCGCGTGCTGATCGTCGAGCGCGACGGAACGCTGACGCCGTGCGAGGGCCCCAAAGATCGGCATTGGGGCAAGGCCGGCGACGTGCTCGTGCTGATCCACGGCACAGCGTCGAGCACAAGGGGGTCATTCGGCGAGCTGCTGAGCAGCCCCGCGTGGCCGACGGTTTGGGACCGCTTCGGCGGCCGCGTCGCCGCGCTGCAGCACCGAACGCTCACGCGCGACCCGTTCCAGAACGCCCTGACGCTGATGAAAGCGCTGCCGACGCGACCAGTCTCGCTCCAGGTGCTGACGCACTCGCGGGGCGGTCTCGTTGCGGACGCGCTGCTGTGGGCGACGGACGTCGGTGCGAACGGGGCCGGCGGGGTGGAAGACGTCTCGAACACAGCAGTGGCGCTGGCACGCGAGGCCGACCGTCGACCGAGCGGCGGCGCCGTGACGGTTGACTCGATGGTGCGCGTCGCGTGTCCGGCGCGTGGGACACCGATCCTGTCCGAGCGCCTGGATCGCTTCTTGACGCTGCTGTTCAACGTCGGCCGCCTCGCGGCAAACGCGGCTGCGGGCCCGCTCGCCGGGGCTGTGGTCAAGGCGTTCGGTCAGGTCGTCGTCGCAGCGGCGAAGGCGCGCGAGCGGCTCGATGTGCTACCTGGTCTGGCAGCGATGATCCCGGGCTCTGACGTGGTGTCGCTCCTGAACGGGCCACCGCGGTCGGGACAGCTCTCGCCCTCGAAGCTCGTCGTTGTCGCGGGGGACCTGGAGCCATCGGGCATGAAGATGGTGGCGCTCGACCTCGTGGCGAGCGGGGCCCTGTTTCGGGGACGCGAGCACGACCTCGTCGTTCCGGTCGCTTCGATGAGCGGCGGGATCCTGCGCACGGAGCGGTCGCGCTTCCTCCGCAGAGGTGCGCGGGTCCACCACCTGACCTACTTCGAGAACGACGACAGCCGCGCGTTCATCGCGGCGACGCTCCGGGGGGAGCGGCCGACGGGCGCGCTGCCGTTGGTTGCGGGGGCGGGTGAAGGAGCTGAGCGGTCGGCCTGGGGCAAACTGCCTTGGACGGAGCTCGCCGCTCTAGAGCCGGGAGCAGTGGGTGGACCCCTTGTGTTCATCATCCCGGGCATCGCCGGCTCTGGATTGCGCGACGACAGTCGCCCGGGCAAGCCGCGGGTCGTGTGGGGGGACCTGAACACCGTTGGCGTCGTTCTGAACCCGAGCGTGCTCTCCCCGTCGAAAGACCTGACACCGATCGCCGACTGCCAGGTGACGAGGTACTTCTACGGCGACGCGTCAACCAAGCTGAGCTCGAAAGCAAAGGTTGTGCTGTTTGCCTACGACTGGCGACGAAGCGTCGTGGATGCCGGCGGCATCCTAGCGGACGTGATTCGGTCGCGACCAACGACGGGGGAGAAGATCTTCCTGGTTGCGCACTCGATGGGCGGCCTGGTCGCACGTGCAGCGATCCACGCCCTGGGCGCCGAGTGGGACGAGCGAGTCGCGGCCGGCGCACGACTGGTTCAGCTTGGCACGCCAAACGAGGGAAGCTGGCTCGCGCCCCAGCTCGTCAGCGGTGACGCAGAGATCGTCGACGGACCGCTCGGCGTTGCTCTTTCAAAGGTGCTGAAGCGGGTGCTTAGCGAGATGGATGGCGTATACGACCTGATGCCACCCAAAGCGGAGGACGAGGCGCCTTGGAGAGCCCTCGGGGTTGCGCGTCCCGATCTCCATCGGGTGTCCGGCGCGCTCGCACGGCGCTCGGCGGAGCTCTTCGCGTTGCCGACCCAGAACCCTGCGTGGGTGCTGAGGATTGCGGGGACGGGAGTGACGCCGACCTTCACCGGCTCGCGGTTTGGCGAAGCAAAGCGGTCCGAGGGAGATCACCGAGTATTGCACGCCCAGCTCGCACCGGGAGGCGAGTCGCAGCTACCTATCGCGGCGGTCGAGCACGGGAGTTTGCTCCGCGATGGACCTGTCCTGGACGCAGTCGGCTCATTCCTCGCCGGAGAGGTCGTTGTGCCGGGGCCGCTGGAGCAGGGCAGGAGAGGCACGAGCGGAGGCGGCGACGCTGACGACGGAGTAGTCGTGGAGCCCGTTCTCCAGCCGGAGTCCGACGGCGAGATCGCGATGATGCTCCTGGGTGCCGCGCCATCCGGCCCCGCGAAGAGACGGGTGACCGCGGCGCCGATCGATGTCTCCGTGACCCACGGCGACATCGCCTTCGCAAGACACACGGTTCTCATCGGCCGCTTCGCGGGGGATCGGGTCAGCGGAGCCGAGCGCGTGATCGATGCGCTGCGGCTCGGTGGTGCGCTCACAGCCGCATACGAGGACGAAGTGCTGCCATCGGCCGCGGGGGCGGTCGATGCGTGGCGGCCGACCGCCGGAGACATCGTGGCAGGCAGCGACCACGCCGTCGTCGTCGTCGGGCTCGGGGCCCGCGCCGATCTGACACCGCGGCGCATCAGGGACGCCGCATACGTTGGTCTCGCGCGCGCGGTGCGCGAGTCCGTTCCGGGCGACGACAAACAAGTTGGCGTAAGCGCGGTGCTGATCGGCGCAGGATCGGCCGAACCGTACGCAGTGGAAGATGCCGTCCGCGCGATCCTCGAGGCCGCGTCCGCGCTCAACGAGTCGGTCCTGGAGCACGGTCGCGACGTGACGATCGGACGCATCGAGTTGGTCGAGTACTACCAGCCGCGGGCGACGCAAGCGCTGCGCGCCGCGATGGACATCGCCGCCAGTGATCCGGCGCGATTCGTTGTCGCGTCCCCGCCGGCAAGCAAGGACCCCGATGCCGTGCCCGCGACGAGCACACCCGCGTGCGAAGTCGGCTACGGCGGGGTGCAGCGCTGGGAACGTGACCGAGACGACACGTCTCGGTACCGCCGCGTCGGCGTCCAGTGGAGCAGCGAGTCCTCGCTGTTGTACACGTTCGACGTTCGTCGAGCGTCCACTCGCGCACAGACCGTCGACCTCCCGCCCGGAGGAGTCGAGCTGCTAACGGGTCCGCACTCGGACCTGCTCGGTGCCGACGGGGGCAACGCGCAGATCGTGCGCAGCCTCGTTGCGTCGCCCCATCTGAACGACCTGCTTACCGGCGACTTCGGCCTGGAGCTGGAGCTCTCTGACGCTCGTGCGGCGTCGATCCCGTGGGAGCAGCTCCTCGCTCGGGCGCCCCGCGCTGAGCCCGTCAGCGTGTCGGCGGGCCTGGTGCGCCAGCTTCGAGTGCGGAGTGACGCGTCACAGCCGATCACGACGGAGAAGAACGCCCTGGTGATCGCGGTCGCAGCTAGCGGGCTCTCGGCGGTCGCCACCGAGGCGGCCGCCGTCGCGGCGGCGCTCCGGCGAGCCAACTTCCAGCTGACGATCTGTGACGCCTACACGCGAGAGGACGTACTTCGTGAGCTGTACTCTCGCGACTGGCAGGTGATCCACATCTGCGGCCACGGCTTCGTCGATCACGCCGGCCCCGGGGCGTCGGGCGTCGTGCTCGGCGATGGAAAGATGCTCGGAGGCACCGCTTTTGCGCGACTCGAGCGCAAGCCAGCCCTCGTCTTCGTCAACTGCTGCTCGCTCGGAGACACACGGCTCGACGTCTTCGAGCTTGGCGAGGCTCAGCGCGCCGCCGCCGTTACGAGTGGAGGCATCTATGAGAACCCCTTGGGCGCGGCGACTTTCGCGGAGCAGCTCATGGCGAGCGGCGTCGTGCTCGCGGTCGTCGCTGCCCGCGAGGTCTCCGACCAGCCGGCAGCCGACTTGGCGGCGCACTTCTACCGTGAGCTCGCCGACGGCAGCGCGTTTGGCGATGCGATGCGGAGCGCGCGGGCCGCGCAGTTCGAGGTCGACCCCAGGACCGCCCTCGCCTACCAAGCTTACGGCGATCCGTGGGAACGACTCCCGGGCGTGCGCCGGGGATCGACAGGGGCCCGAGCCCGCGGAGCGACGGACTCGGTTCGCGAGGGCGTCGAGGCGCTCGAAGACCTCAACGCCCGCGCCGCAGTACGGTACGCGCAAGTGCGGGAGCAGACTCCGAGTGAGCGCCGGGTGATCCTCGATCGCCTGGGCGCAGGCAGCCGAGCTCCGGCCGTCGTCGTCGCCGCCGCAAAGCTCGCGACAACGCTCGGCGAGATCGGAGACGCCGTGCTCCTGCTCCGCCATGTTTGCGCGCTACCAGCGCCAGAGGCGGTCGAGGCGACCTGTGTGCTCGCGCGGCTGCTCGCAGAGGTCGCGATCATCTCGAGCGTCGCTGAGCCGGAGGTCGTTCTTGACGCTCAGCCCGCGAGCTGGAGTCGAGAGCTCGTCGAGCTCGCGGCAGAGCCGCAGACGCTTGGCGAGACGCTGAGGGAAGCGGTCGACAAGCTCAAGAAGCTCGCGGACGTCGGCGTCATCGCTCACGAACACGTCGCGACCAGAGCGCTCGCCGAAGTTGCGCTGGAGCTGGCGAGTAAGAGCACCTCGCTGCGCGGGGTCGCACAGACGGCGCTCGATGCGTTTGCTGGGCTCGAGCAGCGTGCGGACCTCGAGCCCGCGCTGATCGGGGCGGCCGCGCTCGACGAAGCGCGAATCGACGCGCTGCTCTGGCGCGCGGCGCTCGCCGTCGGCGCTGGCGAAGTGAACGACATCGACGCGGCCGCGAAGCAAGCCGCCGAGCTCGGCAGCCCGGCAGGCGCCTCGCTCTCGTCGCGACTGGGCCTCGACACCATCGCAGACCTCCTCGAGATCGCCGGGCGCGGACCAGGCGGCCCCGCGGCTGCAGCCGGGCGCCAGGCTCAGCTCACACCGGCGATGGAGCGGCGGTCGCTCGCGGCGCTGCGGCTCACCGAGCGGCTGCTGCACGCCCGGGCCACCGCCGGGCCCGTAAGCGCCGGGAACGCGCCGCGCCTCGCGGTCGTCGGGAGCGGTCGGGGCCGGCAGAGTTAGCGCGACCCCGAAGTTCTCAACGTACGCAGAGTTCCCGGCGATCGGTGTAGCTGCCCGCGACGAGCTCGGCGCCGTCGACGGTCTCGTCTTCGCCATCGGGACACCTCACTCGAATCTCGGCGACGCGCTCTCCGTCAGCGAGCCCAAACGGGATCGTCGACGTGTCCGAGGCACCGACCGAGCCACCGCCCTTGATTAGGCGCGTTCGAACGACGATGCCGCCATCCTCGCGGACAACCGTCGCAGAGACGAGCGTGCCGATGACTGGACTGAGCCTGACGCCGACGAAGTCTCGCCCGTAGTCGCACCGGTTTCGGAGCACGCGAATTCTGTCGTAGTACCGGAACTCAACGGGGCGGTTCCTCGTCGTCCGGAGGGGGGTCACGACCACGTCCATGCAACCGTCGCCGTCGAAGTCGGCGATTGCGGAGCCTTCGCGATCGGCGTCCAGCGTGTGGTCGAAGAGCGGTCCCGCCGAGGGGCTCTCGTCGACAAACTGCGGAACGGGTGTGCCGCTGTCGACCGCGTGGAACAAGACCAGGTGGCTCTCTCCCGTGGAGCCCCACGTGGCGCGCAGCTCTGGATCCATGTCTGCGACCCCGGCCACCATCAGCAGGTCCTCGAGGCCGTCGAGATCGAAGTCCGCGAAGTTCACGCCCCACTGGGTCAGCGTCTCTCTCGGTTGGATAGACTCGGACATCGACACGATCGTGCCGGCCTGAACGCGATGGAGCTGCCAGGCTGCGGTCTGAGTGGATGCAACGAGCGCCCCTTGATCGTCGTCGAGATACGCCACGTCGAGATACATGGTCGTCTTGCCCTCGAGGTTCGCCGCCATCGTCACAAACTCCATGTCGCCCGGGTCCCAACACAGAAGGCTCGAGCCCAACCCGCCATCATCGCCGATGAAGAGGTACGGGTCGCGCTCGTCGTCCGGGTCGGGGAAGACGAGTGACCCGAACGTCTCGCTGTCGAGCGAGGTCCTGCCTCCGACTGTTGCGTCCGAAACGGAGAGGGGCGCTCGGTCGACGAACACCCCGTCGCCTTCGTTCATCAACAGCATCTCTGGCTGGCCGAGGTTCGAGACAAAGATGTCGAGCGCGCCGTCGCCGTCGAAGTCGTAGACGTTGAACGAGTTGATCCCGGGCATCCCGAACCCACCCCTCCTGTCGTGAAGATGCAGACGGACCACCGAGAACTTCAGCGCCTCACGCTGATAGTAGACAAAGATGTCCTCGGTCGAAGACAGCAGCAGGTCGACTCGTCCGTCGCCGTCCATGTCGGCGATACCCGTCGCTGCAGCCCCGTGAAGGTCCACGGGGTCGCCAGAGGTGCGTCGCGGCAGACTGAGTGGCTCGAACCAGCCGCCGCAGTTCACGAACACCTCGTTCACGGTGCCGGCGGCGTCGGGGGCATCGAGCATCGGAGAGGTGCCCGCGCTGCCGACGAACAGATCCGGCATCCCATCGCCGTCGATGTCGCCCCACGACGCCGCGCGACCGTAGAGCTCGGGAAGCCCGACCAAGTCCGTGACATCATCGAAGGCCGGAGACTTGGACGCCACACCGCCGCCGACGCCAGCACCCGTTGCACCCAGACCCGGGATGGTCTCACTGCGGGGTCCGGTACACGGAGCCAGCAGGGGTCCGTCGACAGCGTCTGCGGTCGACAATTCGGCGGGCGAGTCGAGGTCGGCGTCGTCACCGACCCAGACACCGGAGTCCGGTACGGGTCCAGGGCCTGCATCCGCCGATGCGACCTCTGGCGGGTCCGCATCCACGCCGTCGATGGCGCAAGCGGCCAGCAGGCACGCAAGCGCTGCCACTGTGGGTCGAGCCGTCTCTTGGAGGTGGAGTACCGTCATGTAGAACGGCCTCGGCGAAGTGACCCGCGCGCCTGATCCGGAGCGTCCGAGACGGCGAGTACGGCTCGTGTAACCGCTCCCGGCTCGTAGAGCCATCGGTGGCTCGAGATCGCCAGATAATGTTCCATATCTCACCTATTTCAGTGGCTCGCGGGGCCGCCTCGGTGGCTCACCGTCGGGCCGCCACTGCGGCGCTCTCGGTCGCGCGGCCGTGACCGCGCGGCACCGTACCGTCGCGCTTCGCACACCGATCGTCTAGGGAGGGGGTTGCGACGCAGCCGTGGACCCGATCCGCTCCCCGAGATTCGCCAGATGAGACACCGCTTGGCCCTTGCCCTTGGTCTGCTCGCGGCTGCTTGCTCGCCTTCACGACCCAACGGCAGCGAAGCGGACCCGAGCGCCGCGTGGCGCAGTCCCGAGCGCGAGCTCGCGGCGTCAGGGAGCGGGGAGCCCTCCTCGGCGCTAGCGCAGCCGGTGGGGAACGCCGCCGCGCCAACTGTCGAAGACGCGAACGTCGCAGCGGCCGCCAGTCAACCCGAGGAGACGATGCCCGACGGACCAACGCCCGAGCTGACGAGCGCGATCGACTCGGTGAATGGCGTCGCAGGCGCACTGTTTCACCAGGTTGCCAGCGCAAACACCGGCAACGTGCTGATCTCGCCGCTGTCGGTGACCGGCGCGCTGCACATGACGATGGCAGGGGCCGCGGGAGACACGCTGACCGAGATGCGGACTGCGCTGTCAGTGGTTGGCGACGACGCGACCCTTCACACGGCAAGCGGCGCGCTGCAGCGCTCGCTGGCGGCGCCGGCCGCGGCAACGGTCGACATCGCGAATCGGGTCTGGGTCGAGCAGACGTGGCAGGTCCGTGTGCGCGCCGCCTATCGCGGCACACTCGAGCGGGCATACGCCGTGGAGCTCGGCAGCGCAGACTTCGCCGGCGCCCCGGAGACGGCGCGCGCCGAGATCAATGGCTGGGTGGCGGAGCTGACGCGGCAGAAGATCCCGGAGCTCATCCCGTCGGGAGTGCTCGACCCGCTGACCCGGCTCGTGCTGACGAATGCGGTGTACTTCGACGGTGACTGGGCACAGCCCTTCGACGTGGCGCGGACCACTGACGCACCATTCCACGCTCCGGGTGGAGACGTCGTCGCGCCGCTGATGTCGCGTGTCGGCGCGCTCCGCTACGCTGAGTCACCACGGTGGCAGGCCGCGGCGCTGCCATACTCCGGCGGCGCATGGGAGATGTTGGTGCTTCTGCCTACGGCGGGAGAGTCGCTCGAAGCCGACGTCGGTGCGGCCCTCCAGGAGGCCGCCGCTCGGCTGGGCGAGACGCGCGTCGCT
Source organism: Myxococcales bacterium (assembly GCA_020633625.1). Classification (GTDB taxonomy): domain Bacteria; phylum Myxococcota_A; class Bradymonadia; order REDH01; family REDH01; genus JACKDJ01. Next base: position 21,020 of record JACKDJ010000036.1, on the reverse strand, counting down.
CTGACGCTTCCGCGCTTCTCATTTCGTTGGAGCGGCAGCCTCGTCCCCGCGCTCCGCGCGCTCGGCATGAACGCGGCCTTCGACCGGAGCGCGGACTTCTCGGGGATGGCAGACCTGACGAACACCGACGGCCTCTACATAAGCGACGTGCTCCACGAGGCGTTCATCGAGGTGGACGAGGAGGGGACCGAAGCCGGGGCGGCCACGGCGGTAGTCATCGCCACCCGCTCGGCGGCCGCGGCACCAAGGGTCATCGAGATGCGCGTCGACCGGCCGTTCTTTTTCGCGATCCGGCACGTGGAGACGGGGGCGCTGCTCTTCGTGGGGCGAGTGGTGGATCCGACGGCTTGAGGGTGGGGCGGATGGAGCCGGCCCTTCGGGCGGTCGCGGTCCTCCCGCCATGGGGTTAGGATCGCCAGCGGCGTCTTTGCCAGTGGCAGCTCTTGGGAGAGGCACGACCACCGGTGGCTGCCACGATCGGCACGCGTCAGTGGCGCGCGGATGTCTAGCCGGTTCTGGGATGGTGCGTGGCCTGCTTGTGCCAAGCCCGCGATCGGGGCTGCTCGGCACCCGACCCGCGTCGTCGGCCGGGTGACGCCGGGCTTTCTTGCGCGCTGCTCTCGACCTAGACTTGCGCGAACTCACATCATCGGTTGTCGATGAGCACGCTCGATCTCGCAGAGCCAAGCTACCCAGATCCAGTCGCGGACGCAGCGTTCGACGACATTCACGCCTATCCGTCGCCGGACGAGAAGCGGCTCGGCGCGTACTACACACCTCAGGGTGTGGCAGAAGCGCTGACGCAGTGGGCGACCAGCGACGCGACGCCGTGCGACGTACTCGACCCGTCATGCGGCGACGGCCGCTTCCTCGTGGGCGTGGAACGAGGAACGGGGATCGATATCGACGTTCGAGCCGTCGAGCAGGCACTTACGCGAGTCCCCACGGCGTGCATCATTCACACGGACTTCTTTTCCTGGGCCGAACGAACAGAGCGCCGCTTCGACGCTGTTGTCGGGAATCCTCCGTTCATTCGATATCAGAGCTTCACCGCAGAGATGCGTGAGCGTGCACTGGCAGTGTGTGCTCAACGGGGCGTCGCGCTAACTGGATTGAGTTCGTCGTGGGCTCCTTTCATCGTCGCCGCGGTGTCACTATTACGGGACGGAGGGAGCGCCGCCTTCGTTGTACCGTCCGAAATCGGACACGCCGTGTACGCTCGACCTGTGCTTGAGTTCCTCCTAGCGAGGTTCGCGCGTGTTGAGGTGATCGCGATTCGGCAGAAGCTGTTTCCGAACCTCTCCGAGGACTGTTGGCTGCTCCGCGCGGCGGGATGGGGCGGCACGGCGGTGGCGCTGCACATCGCGCGCGTCGAGACCTTCGAACCAGACGTCCCTCCGTCCTTCGAGGAAGTGGGCATCGTCGAGCTCCGCGCGTGGAACCTCCGACTTCGCCCGCTCCTTCTGAGTCCCGACGTCAGAGCCGCATACCTCGAGGCAGCCGCGTCTGGACGAGCTGTTCGATTCGGGAGCCTGGCTCGGCTTGGGATCGGATACGTGTCCGGAGGGAACGCCTTCTTCCACCTGCGCCCGAGCGAGGCGTCGAGGCTCGGAATCCCACGCCACTTGCTCCGCCTCGCCGTGAGGTCAAGTCGCGACCTGCAGGGGCTCGAAGACGTCGATGATGCGGTCGTTGGGGACTGGCTCGCGCGCGATCGAGCTGTGCTCCTTCTCGACCTGAAGCACGCCGAAGCTCTGCCTCCCGCGGTTCAGGAGTACCTCGACTCCGCGGCCGGACGGGCGGTGCGCAACGGCTACAAGTGTCGCAATCGGTCGCCGTGGTACGGTGTCCCCGATGTCACCGTCCCTGACGCGTTTCTGAGCGTGATGTCGAGCCGCGGTCCCCGACTGGTCGCGAACTCCGCGGGCGCCGTCTGCACGAACTCTGTCCACGCGGTCAGTGTGTTGGGCGGCGTTTCGGTCCGAAGCCTGGTGGGCGCATGGAGTTCCGCCATCACTGAGCTCTCGTGTGAGTTGCAAGGGCACTCCTTGGGCGGAGGGCTCCTGAAGCTCGAGCCGAAGGAGGCGCGGGAGGTGTTGGTCAGCATCGACAGGAGGATCGACGAGAGCCACCCGGTTTTCGCGAGCGGCGCCCGCGAACTTCGACGATGGAGGAACGCGCATGCCAGCTGACCCGCCCGAACTGGTCTCGATCGCTACCGCGCTCCGCCACTTCGCGTTCCCGGACGGAAAGACGCAGTCCAGCGACCACATCAAGAGGCTGCACTGGTACACCGCTTGCCGGCTCGTCCTGGAGGGCGGCTTCCATCCTGATGACGTCACGCCGCGCCCACCGTTTCGCGTGGAGCGTCGCGGAGGCGGCCTGTACCTGCACCACGTACCGGACGAAGCGCGGCCGGGGGAATGCACAATCTTAGGTGGACTGAAGACCAAGCAAGTTGACGTGACCGTCACCCTACCGGGAATCGGCCCAGTTGTTGCGGTGTCCTTGAAGGGAACCCACAATGCCACAAGAAACCTAACGAATCGGATGGAGGAGGCGGCCGGTGACTGTACGAATGTTCACATGGCGTATCCCGCGCTTGTGTACGGTTTTTGGCATGTACTTCGTGCGAACGAAGAACTCGATCCGGCACCGCAAGCGCACTTCTCACTCGCTGACGATGGGAGGTACAAAGCCGCGGATCTCACCGTACTCGCTACTGGCGACCTAGCGGAAGGCGTTTCTCGATATGCCCATGCACTCGAACGGCTGTCCGAGCGAGATGACCTGCGCGATCATCCTGCGCGCTATGAGGCGTGTGGGCTCACTCTTGCGAGCTGCCGCGGCGGCGCGAGTCGCTGTTCAGTGTACTCTCTGTACCCGACCGCCGCCCACCTGCTCTCCTATGGACGGATGTTTGGCCGACTATATGCCAAGTATGACGAGCGGTTCGTGTATCAAGCCCCGGCGCTGCGAGGCCGGACATCTAGAAACGAATGGGACCCCTCGTCGCCTGTGATCACCGATACGATCCGTGACAACGATGCGTTCGCCGAGATGTCGCCACGCACCACTTGACGGCGCATTGACGACGTTCCGGCTCCTCGCCGCGCCCCCCAAACCCTAGAGCCGCCCGGCCAGCCCGCGCGACGCCAGGAGCGCCACGGCCGAGATCGTGTGCGCCGGGTTCACGCCCATGTTCGTCGGGAACACCGACGAGTCGAACACGTAGAGCGACTTAGCGTCGTGGCACTCGAGCGTCGGCCCCACGACGCTGCGCTGCGGGTCAGTGCCCATCACGGCCGTGCCAAAGAGGTGCGCTGCGATGCCGTGAAAGCGGCTCGGGTCGTTGGGGACGGCGTCGATTTGGTCGAGTTCGGTGGGGCTCGTCAGCGTGTCGTCGACGCCGAAGATACCGGGGTGGATCGCCTTGGCGCCTGCGGCAAACAGGATCTGCCCCACCCGCTTGATCCCGAGCTTGAGCCTGGCGACGTCGGCGTCGGTCAGGTCGTACGAGATGAGCGGCGCCCCCCACGGCAGTCGGCGGACGCGGCCGTGTGCTTCGGCGCGAACCTGGACGCCAATCTGGGCGATGTGCGCCGCGTCTTGCGCCCGTCGCATCAGCTCGGCGCCGAAGCCGGGGAGACGGCCGAGCAGCACGTCGAGCGGCATGCCAACCGTCTCGAACTTCATGCGCTCGTTCCAGAAGTGTGTGGACTCCGCACCCTGGGTCGCGCCCGTTGCGAGATCCACCGGGTCGTCGAACACGCCGAGGACGCCGGCGCCCGGGTGGGCCTGCAGACGGCGCCCCACGAGGGAGGACGCGCGGCCAACCCGGCTCGCCGCCAGCAGCGTCGGTGTTTGGATCGCGCTGGCGGCCAGGACCACCGCGCGGCGCGCGCGGACGTGCAGACGCGGGCCGCGCTCGCCGGTGCGGGGATCGCGAAAGCGCCCGACCACGCCCGTCGCCACGCCGCGCTCGAGGGTGACGCGGTCGACGCGGCTCGTCGCATACATGCGGACGCCGGCGGCAAGCGCGTCGGGGAGAACCGCGACCAGCATCGACTGCTTGCGGCCGCGCCCACACCCTTGAGCGCAGGCACCGGAGGCCGCGCAGTCGCGTACGTTGCGGACGATCGCGTTTGATTGCCAGCCGAGCGCGTCGCAGCCTTCGCGCAGGAGGCGGTTGTTTCGCCCCCAGACCGGCTCGGGCGTCGGGGCGACGGACAGGAGCCGGTCGAGCTCCGTGTATGCGTCCTCGAGCGCGTTCGGACCAAGCAGCTCGCCGGCGCCGAAGTCGCGGCGCCACACATCGACGATCGGCTCTGGGACGCGGTGCACGATCGCGCCGTTGATGACGGTCGTTCCGCCGACCGCGCAGCCCTGAAGGAATGGGAGCATGAGGCGGCCCTGCGCCACCTGCATTCCACGATCACGCCACAGGTGCTTGAACGCCGACCACGTGTCCCCGCCGAGCAGCTCGGTACCGATGTATGGGCCCTCTTCGACGACGACGACGTCGAGGCCAGCGGCGCGCAGCTCTCGAGCGGCGACGGCGCCCGCGGCACCGCTACCGACGACGACGACATCGGCCTCGTCGTCGACGTCGGCGCGAACGTCGCGCAGCTCCGTGATACCAGCCGGCCTCACTCGCCACTCCCCGACAGCCAACGTGGCGGCGCCCCAGCGCCAACGCCGATCTGCTGCTGGACGTGCGGGAGCGCGCCGTAGCCGAGGACGGCGAACGTCTTCACGAGCATCGGGAGCTCACGCGCGACGTAGACCGGGCTGTGATGCAGCTTCGTCAACGCCCGCGCGCGGTCGGCAGCGGTGAGTCGCCCGATTGGGCCGAGCTTGCCGATCGCGAGCGGCGCGAACCACGTGAGGACCCACGTCGCGAGCCGCAGCCCGAGCGCGGCCTGCGCCGGCATGTGCCCGTAGAGATCGTCGGCGAAAACCTCGAGCTCGCGGCCGGTCGCGCCCACGGGGAGCCGCTCGGCCGCACCTCGCGGAAGGACCGCCTCGAACAGCGCCAGCAGCCACCGACGCTCGAACGCGAACATCCGCCTCATGCTTGCACCGACCTCGGGAGGACGCCGCGGGACGACGCCCAGCCCGCCGCGCCCGCCCACACCCCAAGCCACACGGCGACCGCGATGAGCGGAGCGTAACGGGCGGTCGTCACGACGGCGGCAAGGAGCGTTGCGGCCGTCGACGCCAGGGCCACAGAGGCCGTTGCGGCGGCGGGCCACAGCGACACTCGCAGCGATGCAGCGACGCACGCGAGGCCGCACGCGACGAGGTTTCCGATCGCGAGGCTGCGCCACACTACGCTGTGCTCGCTGATCATGTAGCGATGCCCCATCGGCACGCCCAACGACCGGAGGGAGTCGACGACGCCGACCGGGTCGAGCAGCGACCACGCGGCGACGCCCAGGCACTGGGCTGCGAGGGCCAGGAGCACGAGCCGCTCGGGGGCGCGGGGGGTGGCAGAGCCGGCGCTTTCCATGTCGCTTCGTCGGGTCCGGTGCGTGGCCGCACCGGTGATACGGCGCCGGTCGACCCGGTTCAAGCTCGCCGCGGCGTGACGACGCGGTGGCGGACGCCGCGGGCCCGCTATCCGCGGCGCTCCCACGCGGGCGTGGCGGCGAAGCCGAGGTCGTCGAGGCGGGGCACGATCACCGTGGTCAGCGTCAGCGAGAGCAGCTCCCGCGCCGGCTTCGACGCGCTGAGCCCGAGCTGCTCGGCCTCGCGCAGCACAGCCGGGTCGACGCGACGGTTCATCGGCATCGCCGCCAGCATCTCTCGCTCGATCGCTGCAAGTGCGCGAGGCAGATAGCTGTCGACCTGGTCGCGCTCGTGGGGCTCCATGCGGGGGGCTGCCCAGGCGAGGAACTCCCAGCCGAACCGCGCGTGCGTCACCTCGTCGCTGGCGAGCTGCCGCACGACGTCGACGATGTACGGGGCGTTCGTGCGCTCGAGCTCTGCCGCGAGCAGCGCCATCGAGATCGTCTCGGACAGGCAGCAGGCGAACAGCACGTTTCGGGCGGCGGCGACGAGCGGCGTGCAGTCCGCGTGGAGCGGGAGTGGGACGATCAGCGAAGTGTCCTGCTCGACCTCGGGCGCGCCGCCGAGCGCAGCCACCACCTCGCCGCACAGCTCGGCGTGGAGCAGCTCGTCGAGCGCCATCCGCGCCATCACGGAGTGGAACGACGGCGGGGCGCCCGCAGCCATCACGAACCGCACGAGCTCGGCGAAGACCGCGGCGCTCCGGTGCTCGTGGGCCATGCGGGCCCGCCAGTTCTCGCGGGCCAGCCCGATCGCTTCGGGGCGTTGACCAGACGTGACAGGCTCGGCGGGGCGCTCGAGGGGTGCGCTGCGGCGAACCGCCTCGCGCATCAGGCGCCGGTGCTCCGCGGCGAACGCCGAGTCGTCGCCGAACCGGAGCGGCGTCACGACGAGACCGTCACGGCGCCGCGACGGTCATGCCGGCGGGACGAACGGCCCCGGAACGGCGCACGCGCACCCGAACTCCGGGTCGTAGAAGCACCACGTGTCGGCGGTGCAGCAGTCGTAGTCGTTGTCGATCGTGCAGCTCGACGGGCAGACCCCGTCCATCTCGGGCTTGCAGATGTCGACATCGGAGGCGTCGGTGACGTCCGCGGTGTCGGCGTCCGCGTCCGCGGTGTCGCCGGGGCCTAGATCCCCCGGATCTGCGGCGACATCGGTCGTGTCTGCGCCGACATCTGCGCCGGTATCTGCGTCGGGGGCGACGTCGGCGTCGGCGTCGGCGTCGGGAGCGGGGTCGGTGTCTGTGGCCGCGTCGGTGTCTGTGGCCGCGTCGGCGTCAGTTGTGGAGTCGGCGTCGGCCGCGTCCGTCGCGTCCTCAGCTCCGAGGTCGAGATCGCTTCCGTCGCAGTCGGCGCAGACGTCGACGAGGGCGGTGTCTTCTTCGGCGGTGTCGGCGACGCCGCTGTCCCGGGCGGCGTCGAGCGCGGCGTCGTCGCTCGCGTCGTCATCTCCTGCGTTTCCCGGATCGGCGCCGCAGCTGGCGGCCCCTATGGCAGAGCCGAGGGTGACGGCGCGGGCGGCGCGGAGGGCGCGGAGCTGGGTGGGGTCGAGTCGGCGGGTCACGAGTTCATGGAGTCGAGGAAGTCCTTGTTGGTCTTCGTCTTCTTGAGCTGGTCGTGGACGAACGTCATGGCGTCGACGGCGTTGAGCGGCGTGAGGAAGTGCTGGCGCAGCAGGTAGGTGCGCTGCAGGGTCTCGGCGTCGAGCAGCAGCTCTTCCTTTCGCGTACCGGACTTGTGGAGGTCGAGGCAAGGGAAGATCCGCTTCTCCATGAGCTTGCGGTCGAGGTGCAGCTCGCAGTTTCCGGTGCCCTTGAACTCCTCGAAGATGACCTCATCCATGCGGCTGCCGGTGTCGATCAGGGCGGTCGCGATGATGGTGAGCGAGCCGCCGTTCTCGATGTTGCGCGCGGCGCCGAAGAAGCGCTTGGGCTTGTGGAGCGCGTTGGAGTCGACGCCACCGGACAGGATCTTGCCGGAGGGCGGGACGACGGTGTTGTAGGCGCGCGCGAGGCGAGTGATGGAGTCGAGGAGGATCACGACGTCTTCGCCGTGCTCGACGAGGCGCTTTGCACGTTCGATGACCATCTCGGCGACGGCGATGTGGCGTTCGGCGGGCTCGTCGAACGTCGACGAGACGACGAGGCCATCGACGTTTCGGGCCATGTCGGTCACCTCTTCGGGGCGCTCGTCGATGAGCAGCACCATGAGGACGACGTCGGGGTGGTTGTGCGTGATCGCGTTGGCGATCGCCTGCATGAGGACGGTCTTTCCGGTCCGTGGCGGCGCGACGATGAGCGCGCGCTGCCCCTTTCCGATGGGAGCGAACAGGTCGAGGACGCGCGTCGAGAGGTTGGTCGGGTCGCGCTCGAGCCGCAGGCGCTCGTCGGGGTAGAGGGGGGTCAGGTTGTCGAAGAGCGGCTTCTCGATCGCGCGGTCAGGAGACTCGCCATTGATCGACTCGACCTCGAGCAGCGCGTAGAAGCGCTCGTTGTCTTTCGGGGGTCGGACGCGTCCGCGGACGGTGTCGCCCTTGCGGAGCGAGAAGCGCCGGATCTGCGAAGGAGAGACGTAGATGTCGTACGGGCAGGGGAGGTAATTGTGCTCGGGGGCGCGCAAGAACCCGAAGCCGTCTTCGTGGATCTCGAGGCAGCCTTCACCGAGCTGCACGACCTCGGGCCCATCGAAGCCCTTGGCGACCATCAGGACGAGGTCGGAGCGGCGGATGCCCATGCCGCCTTCGTGGCCGAGCGCGCGGGCGAGGTCCGAGAGCTCCTCGGTGGTCATGGCGCGGATATCGGCCATCTCGAGCGAGTAGGAGTCGCCCGTCTTCTTTAGGAGCTTCTTGTCCTGGCCGAGCTTTAGGGTCTTCTTCATGGGCGGCGCGGGCGAGGGTCCAGGGCCCGCGGTTCCTGGCGATGGGGTCGGGGCGGTATAGCGCGGTCGCGGAGGCCGCGCACCCAAGAAGTTGTGCACGACGATGCGTCGGTCGATGGTACGGGTTCGCGTTGGCGTGTATGCGGCGCGGGTGTGATCCGATGTGACCGCAGACCCACGGTTTTGACGCGTCCCGGGTGCGGTCGTATAAAACGACCGATCGACCTCGAATCGTGTGCGCTCCGATGCAAGACCAGCGACGACATCAGCGGCTGAACATCAACGAGGCGTTCTCCTCGATCGACGACTTCATCGCGGAGTACGTCACGGACATCAGCCGCGGCGGCGTGTTCATCCGGTCGAAGCAGCCGCTGCCGGTGGGGACCAAGGTGAACCTGAAGTTCTCCGTGATCCTCGATGACTTCGAGACGGTCGAGGGCGAGGGCGAGGTCGTCCGCGTCATCGACTCGGGCGAGCACCCCGGGATGGGCGTGCAGTTCACGCAGCTCACGCCCGAGTCGCGTACGATCATCGAGGAGCTCGTGACCCGGCGCGAGGCGCAGGAGCGCGAGCAGGGCTGAGCCGTCGCGGCGCGCAGAGGCGCCGCTGGCCCGGTTCCGCCGGGTGTTTCGCGAGGGGATCGAGCCAGATTGACACTCGGCGCGCGCTCACCCTAGGATCCCGCATCCTTCGCCGCCCGGTAGCTCGGAGTCGTTATGCGCGCCGCTTTCTTTGCCGTCCTCTGCGTGGGCCTGCTGTCCGCTGGCTGCCCCTCGAGTGCCCCCGTCGAGACCGAAGAGGCGCCCCCCGGAACGGGCCCGGCCGCTGAGCAGGCAGCCGAGCCCGCCGCAGCGGAGCCCGCGGCGGCCGAACCCGCGGCAGCGGAGCCCGCGGCAGCGGAGCCCGCCGCTGAGGCTGCTCCGGCCGCGGCCGAAGGCTCCGGCGCCGCCGCTGCTCCCGACAGCCTCGTCGACGGCGTCTACACGTCTCCGCGCTTCAACGTCCGCTTCACGCTCCCCGAAGGGTGGAGCCGGCTGGACGGCGGCAGCGGCGAGCCCGGCATGGCCGGACTCGGCACCAGCGACGACTCGATCACGTTCGTCGGCCCGCCGAACACCGGCCTCCGTCTGGTCGTCGCGAACAGCGACTCGATCCAGCTGGTCGACTCGTCGTTCTCGGACCTGACCGAGACGATCGGCTTCGAGAACGTCCGCATCGTCCCCGATCGCACGCAGACGCGGACCTTCAACGGCATCCCCGGGTACCGCACCGAGGCCGACGCGCTCCTGCGCGGTGAGCCGGTGCCCCAGTACATCATCGCGCAGGCGCTGGATCTGCCGGGCAAGCCGACGATGTTCACGGTCTTCGTGGCCGGCGACCAGTACGACCTCCACTCCGCCACGATGAAGGCGATCCTCGACTCGATCGAGGCGCTCGATCTCCGTCCGCAGTGAGCCCCGCGGCTCGGATCGCTACACCGGCGCACCGATGAGCGACTCCGGGGCCGACGTCCGACGCGCGGTCGCCGCGCAGCCGCACGATCCCGACGCCGAGCGCGCCGTGCTCGGCGCCGTGCTGCTCGACCCGGGAATCATGAAGTCCATCGGCAACACGCTCGCCGTCGAGGACTTCTATCTCGAGAGCCACCGCTGCATCTACCGGGCGGTCCTCGAGCTCGACGACGCGCAGGAGGCGATCGACGGCGTCCTCGTCGTGAAGAAGCTGCGCGAGCTCGAGCTGCTCGAGCCCGCCGGCGGAGCCGCGTACGTCGCGCAGCTATCCGCGTTGGTCCCCACCGTCGCCAACGCGAACCACTACGCGACCATCGTCAAGGAGAAGTCGACGCTCCGCGGCGTCATCGCGTTCGCCACCGAGGCCGCGCATATCGCGCGCACCGAGGTCGACGACGTGAGCGGGTTCGTCGACGAGCTCGCGCAGAAGGCGTCTGCCCTCGCGAACACCGGCGGCGTCTCGTCGGTCGTCTCGCTCAAGGAGGCGCTCCGCCCCGCGCTCGACCTCGCGGAGCGGCTCTCCGAGGCGCACAAGTCCGGCCGCCGCGACGTCGTCGGCGTGCCGAGCGGCTTTCACGCGCTCGACAAGATCACGGCCGGCTGGCAACCGAGCGACCTGATCATCCTCGCGGCCCGTCCCGGCATGGGAAAGACGGCGTTCGCGCTGAACATGCTGGTCAACGCTGCGAAGGACCGGCGCGGCGCGACGGCCGGCGTGATCTTCTCGCTCGAGATGTCGCGCGAGCAGCTCGCGACGCGCCTCTGGTGCGCCGAGTCCATGGTGCCGATGGAGGCCGTCCGGACCGGTGATCTCCCGCCCGCGCGATGGGAGAAGCTCTACAACGGCTTCTCGACCCTGCGCGAGCTGCGACTGTACGTCGACGACACGGCCGCGATCCCCGTCTCGGAGATGATGCGCAAGTGCCGACAGCTCAAGCAGGAGCGCGACATCGGCATCGTCGTCGTCGACTATCTCCAGCTCATGACCGCGAGCTCGACGTCGAAGAACACGAGCCGCGAGCAGCAGATCTCGGAGATCTCGCGCAACCTCAAGCAGCTCGCCAAGGAACTGCACGTGCCCGTGATCGCGTTGTCGCAGCTCAACCGCGGTGTCGAGTCGCGGACCGACAAGCGACCGCTGCTCTCGGACCTACGCGAGTCTGGCGCCATCGAGCAGGACGCCGACATCATCGTCTTCCTCTACCGCGACGACTACTACCAGCAGATGAAGGGCAACGAGCCCGGCGCGGTCGCTGCGCCTGGTGCCGCGCTGCCCGGCGCGCCGCCAAGCGGGCGTCGATCCGACGCGGCCTCGGTCACCGAGGTGATCATCGCCAAGCACCGCTCGGGCTCGACGGGAAAGGTCGACGTCCAGTTCCACGCTCCGTACACCCTCTTCTCGAACCTCCCGCACGATCTGCCGCCGCCGCCCGGTGACGCCGATCGACCACCGGGGCTATGAGCCGGGCCGGGTCTGTCGCTCGCGCGGCGATAGCGGCGACGTCCGTGATCAGCCTCGCGATCGCCGGATGCGGGGCCGCGCCGACGCCGGGAGACGCGCCGGCGGTGGCGAGCGCGAACGAGGCGGCGGCGAACGGGTCCACCGCAAACGAGTCACCGACCGCGGACGAGCCGCGGACGGCCGCCGCGACGACGGCCCTCGAGCCCGACGTGCCGCGACCGCCTCAGCCCCCGGCTCCGCCGCCGAACGCCGCCGAGCTGGTCCTCGCCGCCGCGGGCTCGCTCGAGCTCACGCGCGACGCTGGCGATGGCGTCGTCTCGAGTGACGACGCAGCGCCAGCTCGCCTCGCGCTGACGCTGTCTGGCTGCCGCTTCGTCGAGGTGGAGCCGACGCTCGAGGTTGGCGCCGACGCGGACTGCCTCGAGGTCGCCCGCCGCGGAGTGCTAGGTCGCGAGGCGGCAGTGGTGCGAGCACCGGCAGGACACGTCGAGTTTGCGGTGACGAACGCTGGCGAACGTGAGGCCGGGATTTGGATTCGCTCGTCGGACCGGCCGGGCGGCGCGATCCTGTCGGCCGGCGGCGTCGCGGCCGGGAGCACGGGGAGCTGGGATGTCGAGCTGGCGCCGGGGACGTACCTGTACTCGTGCCCGCTGACGCCGACGGCGATCTACACTCTGGAGGTCTGGTGACGCCCGCGCCGCGTCGGCGGAGTCGCTACGGCCGTGCGCTGCGCGCCGCCGGCGTCGGGGTCGCAGTGGTGGTGTCGCTCGGCTTTGGGGCCCTCGCCGTCTGGCCGCCGATCACGGCTGTCGAGACTGGCCAGACGCCCGAGGCGCCCGACGTGAAGCCCCAGGCGTTCCGGCTGCCGAGGGGGCGTGTCCTGGCGGCCGCGGCGGAGTCGATCGACGGGTCGCCGCACATGGAGCTGGGCGTTGTGGACGAGGCGGCGGGGACCGTCACCGCGACGGCCCGCGATCCATGGACGCATGCGCGATCCACCGTCGATGTCCGGGTCGAGGCGAACGGTGACGGCGGCTCGATTGTGTTCGTCCGCAGCGCCAGCGTGAGCGGCCGCGCGGACTTCGGTGCAAACGCGCGGATCATCGGCGAGCTGCAGCGCTCGATGGCCGACAATCTCGGCGTTGGTCCCGACGAGTAGCGCGGTCGCGGACGGTGACCCGCGCCGACGGGCCCGCCGCGGCCACGGGCCCGCTCGGTGGCGAGCCCGTGGCCGAGCGAGCGTCAGATCCCGTCGAGCTCGATCTTGCCGTTCGGCTCGGGCCGGAACACGTTGATCGGGATGCGCAGGTAGCGGATCTCGTTGTTGTGCGGCTTCGGGAGCGCGCCGGCGTCGACGTTGACCTGGACGCTCTGGAACAGGAGCTTGGGCGCCTCGAGCGTCTTGTCTCGCTTGGTGCGGAACTCGACGAACTGCTCGCGCGTCGAGTCCGCGCGAAGCTGGACGTTGCTGGCCTTGGAGGCGCCGATCGTCGTCTCCCAGGCGATGTCGCGGCCGCCCGGGCCGTAGTCGTGTCCGACGAAGACGCGGGTCTCGTCGGGGAGCGCGTACAGGCGGTCGGCGATCGAGGTGTAGAGATCGTCGGCCGAACCGGCGGGGAAGTCGCACCGACCGGTGCCCATGTCCGGCATGAAGAGGGCGTCGCCGGTGAAGATCGCGTCGTCGACCTTGTACGTCGCGCACGCGGGGGTGTGCCCGGGCGTGAAGATGACCTCGATGGCGATCGAGCCCGCGTGGACGACCTCGCCGTCGTCGAGGAGGCGGTCGAACTGGCGGCCGTCGGTCGGGAAGTCGGGCGGCAGGTCGAACACGCCCTTGAAGACCGACTGCACCTCGGTGATGCGGCGGCCGATCGCGACCTTGGCGTTCGGGTAGGCGCGCTTGATGACCTGCGAGCCCGACAGGTGGTCGGCGTGCGCGTGGGTCTCGAGGACGTAGTGGACGTTGAGGTCGTTCGCCTTGCAGAAGTCCACGGCCTTGTTGGCGGACTCCGTCCAGATCTTGGAGCTGGCGGGGTCGTAGTCGAGGACCGGGTCGACGACGACGGCGTCGCGGGTCGCGGGGTCCCAGACGACGTACGTCATCGTCCAGGTGCGGGGGTCGAAGAAGCTCTCGATGTTGTTCATGTTGCCCTCCTGGGCGTGGAGCTACGCGCGGGCGGGCGCCCCCTGGCGCAGGTCGCGGGCGCGTGCGTTGAGCCAGGCCTCGAGGCGCCGCTGGGCGAACATGCCCGTCGCCATCGAGGCTACAAAGACGATGACGGGGACGGCGCCGGTGACGACCGACGCGATGGCTGGCCCGGGGCAGAAGCCACCGAGACCCCAACCGATCCCGAAGAGCGCGGCGCCGCCGATGAGCCGCGGAGTAATCTCGCGGTTGGTCGGGATCTCGAAGCGCTCGAAGAACAGCGGGTGCGGGCGCCGCACCAGCGCGCGGTAGGCGAGCAGGTAGGTCGTCACCGCGCCGGCCATGACCAGCGCGAGCGACGCGTCCCAGTCGCCGAAGAAGTCGAGAAAGCCGATGACCTTCTCGGGGCGGGTCATGCCGCCGACGCCCAGGCCGACCGAGAAGAGGCCGCCAGCGAGGAACGCAGAGATCAGGCGCCTCATACCCCACCTCCGAGCATGCGGACCGCGGTCACGGCGATCGCGCCGGTCGTGATGAACGTCAGCGTCGCGGCGAGCCCGCGCGGCGAGAGCCGCCCGATGCCGCAGACGCCGTGGCCGCTCGTGCAGCCCGACCCGAGCTGCGTCCCGAAGCCGACCAGAAGGCCGGCGATGGCCAGGACGCCGAGCGACGCCGAGCTCGGCCCGAACACCTGGGGCGCCGCCATGCGCAGCGCGAGTCCGCCGGCGACGAGGCCGGCGACGAACGCGACGCGCCAGTGACGATCGAGGGGGTTGAACAGCGCGTTGGCGAAGATCCCGCTGATCCCGGCGATGCGGCCGTTCAGAGCGAGGAGCGCCGCCGAGGCCGTCCCAATCAGGACGCCTCCGGCGAGGGGGGCTGCGATGGTGTCGAGGGTCATCAAGCTAGGTCGATGGTGAGGTATCGGGAGCGGCGCGCCGAGCGGGGCTCAGGCGCCGAAGCGCTCGCGCCACGCGAGCATGCCGCCGGCGACGGACGCGACGTTCGAGAAGCCCGCGCGCTCGAGGAACATCGCCGCCTGCCCGGAACGACCGCCCGAGCGACAGATGATCACCACCGGCTGCTCCCGCTCCCAGCTCGGCGCGTGCGCCGGAATCGTGTGGAGCGGGACGTGCTCGATCCCGTCGAGCGCACCGAGAGGGCCGACGAGCTCGTCAGCCTCGCGGCAGTCGATCACGCGGAAGTTGTTCCGGTTCTCTGCCAGCCAGTCGATCGTGACCTCGGGGATCGGACCGGTGCGGAAGACTGCGTTCGAGAGGGTCTCTGCTGCGGTGCTCATCGTGAGCCTCCTGGAGTGTGGCCGGCGCGGCTTGGTTGTTGCGCGTCCGGCAGCGGGCCGTGTTGGTCAGAGGTTTAGCAGGGGACGTGCCAAGCCGTGAGAGGCTACGAATTCAATCACTTACGGCCTCGAACATCGCACCGTTTCAACAAGCGTTTCTCGCGTTGAAACCGGCTCTATAGCGAGCTCGGATCTCCCCGAGTGGGTAAGCGCGCACCTGCCCCGCGTCCATCGGGCACGCGATCGCAGAGAGGGGTCCGAAAGATCCGCGCGCCCGCGCGGCGCGTGACACCCGAACCGAATTGGACGACGTTCGGGCGGCCCTCAACCGCGCGGAGCCATGCGCCTCGTCCACGTCGCCGCCGCCTGCCTGAACCAGACCCCGCTCGACTGGGACGGGAACCGCGCGAACATCGTCGCCGCCCTGCGCGCCGCCCGCGGCCGCGCGGTAGACATCGTGTGCTTTCCGGAGCTCTGCATCACGGGCTACGGCTGCGAAGATGCGTTCCACTCGCCGGCCGTCGCGGCGATGGCGCTCACGGTGCTCGACGAGGTGTTGCCGGAGACACGCGGGATCGTCGCCGCGATCGGCCTGCCACTGCTCTACAACAACGGGCTCTTTAACGTCGTCGCGCTGTGTGTCGACGGGAAGATCGCTGGGTTCGTCGCCAAGCAGAACCTCGCTGGCGAGGGCCTCCACTACGAGCCGCGCTGGTTCAAGGCGTGGCCCGCGGGCGTGCGCACGACCGTAGAGCTGGACGACGTCGACGTGCCCCTCGGCGACCTCCTCTTCGAGCTCGACGGCGTGAGGCTCGGGTTCGAGATCTGCGAAGACGCGTGGGTCGCGTCGCGCCCCGGCGCGGAGCTCTCGCGGCGCGGCGTCGACGTGATCCTGAACCCGAGCGCGAGCCACTTCGCCTTCGGCAAGTTCGCGGTTCGAAAGGGATTCGTGGCAGAGGGCGCGCGCGCGTTCGGCGTCACCTACGTCTACACGAACCTGAGCGGCAACGAGTCCGGGCGCGCCATCTACGACGGCGGCGCGCTCATCGCGACCGCCGGCGAGCTCGTCGCGCAAGGAGAGCGCTTCTCGTTCGAGCCGTGGACGCTGACCACCGCCGTCGTCGACGTCGACCGCACGCGTCGGATCCAGGCCGGCACGGCGTCGTTTCGACCGCACATCGGGACCGGCGGCGCCGAGGTCGAGGCCGACTTCCACTTCGGGCGCCACACGCCCGCCGTCGACCCGCTGCCACCAGCGTCGTGGGAGGTGGGCGACTCCCTCCGCGAGGAGGAGTTCGCGCGTTCGATCGCGCTCGCGCTGTTCGACTATCTGCGCAAGTCGCGCGCGCGCGGCTACGTTGTGTCGCTCTCGGGCGGTGCGGACTCCACCGCCGTGAGCTGCCTCGTCGCTCTTATGGTCGAGCTCGGCTGCGCGCAGCTCGGCCTCGAGCCGTTCCGCCAGCGCCTGAGCCACATCGGCCTTTCGGGGACCTCGACGCGCGCGCTCGTCGGAGAGCTGCTGACGTGTGCCTACCAGGCGACCGCAAACAGCGGCGACGTGACGCGCGCCGCGGCGCGGGGCGTCGCGGACGCGATCGGCGCGACGTTCCACGAGCTCGACGTCTCTGCCATCGTCGACGCGTACGTCGCGCTTGCCGCGGGCGCGCTCGGCCGCGAGCTCACGTGGGAGCGAGACGATCTCGCGCTCCAGAACATCCAGGCGCGCGTGCGCGGGCCGTCCGTCTGGATGCTCGCGAACATAAAGGGCGCCCTGCTGCTCGCCACGAGCAACCGCTCCGAGGCGTCGGTCGGCTATGCGACGATGGACGGCGACACGTGCGGAGGGCTCTCGCCCGTCGCCGGCATAAACAAGGCGTACCTGCTGCGCTGGCTCGCCTGGCTCGAGGCGCGGCCGACGCCCATCGAGCCGCTCGACATCGGCCCCCTCCCGGCGCTGCACCTCGTGACAGCGCAGCGACCGACTGCCGAGCTGCGGCCTGCCGCGGCCGAACAGACCGACGAGGGCGACTTGATGCCGTATGTCGTGCTCGACGCTATCGAACGGGCGGCGATTCGCGACAAGCAGTCGCCGAGCGAGGTCCTCGAGGTCGTCGCCGCGCGGTTCTCGGAGCTCGACCGTGGGCAGCTGGCGGGCTACGTGGAGCGCTTCTTCACGCTGTGGTGCCGCAACCAGTGGAAGCGTGAGCGCTTTGCGCCGGCCTTCCACGTCGACGACGAGAACGTCGACCCCAAGACGTGGTGCCGCTTTCCGATCCTCAGCGGAGGCTACGCCCGCGAGCTCCGCGACCTTCGAGAGCAGGAGCCATGAGCGCTCGACCTGTACCCTCCCGCGCCGACCGCGTCCGCGGCGCCGTGTTCGGCCTCGCGTTCGGCGACGCCCTCGCCGCTCGCGCGGAGTTCCTCTCGGTCGCCGAGATCTGCGAGCGGTGGCCTCCGGCCGGCCCGACGGAGCTCGAGAGTCCAGCGCTGATCACCGACGACACCCAGCTCGCGGTGGTCGTGACCGAGGCGCTGACCTCGGCGCTCAGCGCACGCTCCGTTACCGTCGGGCGCGTCGAGGCACGCCTGTGCGCGAAGCTGTCGGAGTGGTTCTTCTCGTCAGACAACACGCGGTCGCCGGGGCTGACCTGCCTCGCCGCCGCGGCGCGCCTGAGCCAGGGCTTCGAGTGGCGGCAATCGACGATCATCCACTCGAAGGGCTGCGGCGCGAACATGCGAGTCCCTCCGGTCGGCCTGCTCTCTCTCTCGGCGATCGAGACCGACGACGGGGCGCCGCTTTCGATCGGCGCGCTCGCGCAGTTCCAGGCGGCTATGACGCACGGTCACCCGACCGCGCTCGCCGCCTCGGATCTCACGGCAGAGGCGGTACGCTTCCTCGCCACCGGGGGCGAGCCCGACGACCTGATGTCCAACCTCCACACCTACGCCGACGCGCAGCGCGTCAGCTACCACGAGGCGTGGCTCGGGACGCTGTGGGAGCAGCAGCCCGCGTGTGACAACGGCGTGCAGTGCATCGCTCGCGGGTGGGCGGAGTGCGAGCGAGCGCTCGACCGCGTCGACGCCGCGCTCGCGACCGACGACGACGGCGGCGACGTCTGCGACCGAGTCGGCGGCGGATGGATCGCCGAAGAGCTCCTCTCGGCAGCGCTCCTGGCGTTCCTGCGTCACCGAACGGACCCGCAGGCGGCGCTGCGGCGCGCAGCCGTCACGCGAGGGGACTCGGACTCGATCGCGGCCGTCGCCGGCGCTCTGGCGGGCGCGCACTTCGGTGCGTCGGCCTGGCCGGCCGCATGGTACGACCGAGTCGAGTGGCGACAGCGGCTCGACGCAACTTGCGCGGCGATCCTCTCGCTGGACCGCTGATCGTGCGCCGCGTCAGGCGCGGCCGAAGTCGTCCTGCAGGCGCTCGATGTCGTCTTCGCCGAGGTAGTCGCCGCGCTGAACCTCGACGAACACGAGCAGCTCGCTGCCCGGGTTCGCGACCCTGTGAGCGGCGCCCAGGGGGATGTCGATCGCCTCGCCGGCGCCCCGGTCGTGGTCGACGCCATCGAGCGTCACGCGCGCGAGGCCACGGACAACGTACCAGTGCTCGGCCCTTCGGGCGTGGCGCTGATAGCTCAGGCGTTTGCCGGCGAGCACCTCGATCCGCTTCACCTTGTAGCCCTCGCCCTCGTCGAGGACGGTGTAGCTGCCCCAAGGGCGAACGTCGTGCTCCATCTTCAGCTCCGAGCTGTCAGTACCCTTCGGCGGCCTTGAGCTGCTCGGCCTGGTACGCGGTGTTGAGCGCGTCGAGGAGCTCGTCCATCTCGCCGGCGACGAACCGGTCGAGCTTGTACAGCGTGACCCCGATGCGGTGGTCGGTCACGCGGTTCTGCGGGAAGTTGTAGGTGCGGATCCGCTCGGAGCGGTCGCCGGTGCCGACCTGGCTCCGCCGCTCATCGGCGCGCGCGCTCGCGGCGCGCTGTGTCTCGATGTCGAGGAGCCGCGACTTCAGGACCTTCAGCGCCTTGTCTCGGTTCTTGTGCTGCGACTTCTCGTCCTGGCACGAGACGACGAGCCCGGAGGGGATGTGCGTGATGCGGATCGCCGAGTCGGTCCGGTTGACGTGCTGACCACCGGCACCCGACGCGCGGAATGTGTCGATGCGCAGGTCGTTCGGGTCGATCTCGACGTCGACGTCTTCGGCCTCGGGGAGCACCGCGACGGTGCACGTGGACGTGTGGATGCGGCCCTGCGTCTCGGTCGTGGGGACGCGCTGGACGCGGTGGACGCCCGACTCCCACTTGAGCGCCGAGTAGACGCCTTCGCCGGTGATCATGACGATCACCTCCTTAAAGCCGCCGACAGTGCCCTGGCTCTCTGACATCGGCTCGACGCGCCAGCCCCGCTCGACGGCGAAGCGGCGGTACATCTCGAGCAGGTCGCCGGCGAACAGCGACGACTCGTCGCCGCCGGCGCCGGCGCGGATCTCGAGGATGATGTTCTTCTCGTCGAGCGGGTCCTTCGGGAGCATCAGGAGCTTGAGCTTCAGCTCGAGCTCCGGGCGGCGCTCCTCGAGGTCGTTGAGCTCGGCCTTGGCGAGGTCGCGGATCTCGGGATCCGAGTCCTCGAGCATCTGCTTGTTCTCGGCGATCTCCTGCATCGCGCGCGCCCACGCTCGGTACGCGTCGACGATCGGCGCGATCTGGGCAGAGTCGCGCAGAGTCTTCGTGTACTCGGCGTGGTTGGACGCGATCGCCGGGTCTTCGAGCCGGCGCTGCAGGTCTACGTAGCGCGACTCGACGTCGCGGAGTCCCTCGAACATCTCGTCACTCCGCGGCGGCCGGCACCGACAGGTCGGCGATCGAGTCGAGGAACCGGGAGCGGACGACGGAGTCGGCGGCGCCGGCGAGCACTTCGCTCTCGCGAGCGAGCGCGGCGCGTAGCGACGCCAGGGCGACCTCGACCTGCCCGTCGTCCGGCTCCTGCGTGGTGATGCGCTGGAGCAGCATGCCGGGCCAGATCAGCGGGCGCACGAAGATCGAATCGGGGAATCGAGCGCTGACTCGCTGCAGCTCGTATGCGATGCCGGCGATCGGGAACATCAGCGGCAGCTTCATCGCGACCATTGCCAACTGGCGCAGGGCGCCGTTCTCGATGGGGACGTGGACGCGGCTGAAGGCGAGCGTGAAGACGGCGATGCTGGTCAGCACGACGATGAACAGGAACGACGTGCCGCAGCGCGGATGGAGCCGCGTGTGCTGCTGCGCGTTCTCGACCGTCAGCTCCTGGCCGGCCTCCCAGGCGTAGATCGATTTGTGCTCGGCGCCGTGGTACGCGAACACCCGGCGGATCTCGGGGAGACGGCTGATGGCCCACATGTAGCCGACGAGGACGCAGAGCTTCACGGCGCCGGCGACCAGGTGGAAGGTCGGCGTCTGGCCGTCGAGCGCGGCGATGCCGAGGAGGCGTCCGCCGAGTAGGGTCAGGAGGTGCGGGAGCGCGATGAAGACGCCGAAGGCGAGGAGCATCGAGATCGCCATCGTGGCGCCCGATCCGGCACCGCCGCTCGTGGGGCTAGCCTCGGCCTTCGCCTCGCCGGACCTCGCGGTCTCCTTGGCCTCTTCGTCGGCGGCGTAGCGCTCGGAGGCCCACGAGAGTGCGGACATGCCGTTGTGGAGGGACTCCCAGAGGACGAGTCCCCCGCGGAAGATAGGCCAGCGCAGCATGGGGAAGCGCTGCCCGAGGCCGATCCATGGCTCGTCGCGGACCTCGATCCTGCCGTCCGAGCGCCGAACGGCGACGGCCATGCTGGAGGGGGTCCGCATCATCACCCCCTCGATCACCGCCTGGCCGCCGACTTTGAGGCTCATGGGGCTCCGAAGGGTGTAGCGCCACGCTGGTGGCGCCGGCGCCGCGTCACTTCGCGGCGCGCCCGTACTTCTTGTTGAACCGCTCGACGCGACCGGCGGTGTCGAGCGTGCGCACGGTGCCCGTCCAGAACGGGTGCGTGTGCGCGCTGATCGCCACGTCGATCACGTAGTGCTCGACGCCTTCGATGTTCCGGGTCTTGCCGCTGGTCAGCACCGAGCGGCTGATGACCTCGTGCTCGCCGTCGACGAAGACGACGGGGTTGTACTGCGGGTGCGTG
>JACKDJ010000035.1 GCA_020633625.1 Myxococcales bacterium | reverse complement strand
CGATCAGATCGCCGCCGCTCGTCACGCCGAATAGGTAGCCCCACGCCGACGTGAGCCCGAAGACCGACGAGAACCCGATGCCGCTCCCGACCGGCGTCGCGACGCCGGTCCCGCCGTCGATTCGAACCAGGATGTCGCTCGAGGGGCCCGTCGACGTCATGTAGATGACGTCGCTCTTGTCGACGACGCAGTCGCCGCTCGACACGTACGAGCCGCCGAACGAGCCGACGCGCGTCGCGTTGCCCGTCGACAGGTCGAGGCGGTACAGGTCGGAGCCGCCGGTGATGTAGCCGTTGCCGGCGGAGTCGATCGCGAACCCGTTCACACCGGTAGCGAGCGTCGACAGCGAGCTCACGGTGTCCCAACGTCGGGCCCCGGCATCGTAGCGGTACAGAGTTCGGGAGCCGATCCCCCAAAGCGTCCCGTCACCGTCGGTGTCGAAGTCGTACAGGGTCGGTACGCTCGTGATCTGCCGCGCGGTCCCGGCGAACGGGTCGATCTCGAACAGTTCGTCTGGGGTGTGCGCGTAGATCAGGCAGGAGATGCCGTCGTTGACCGAGCCCGAGCAGTCGTTGTCGAGGTAGTCGCAGACCTCGCGGACGCCGGGCGAGATGCGGCGATCGGTGTCATCGCAGTCGTCGCCGCCCCATTCGACGCCGACGTAGCCGTCGCCGTCGTGATCGTTCGGGTCGACCGTGGGTCCGTCTGGCTGGGCGTCGACTCCGACAGCGTCGGGCTCGTCGAGCGCGGCATCCGCCCCGACCTCGTCGGGCGCGTCGGTACCTGAGTCGAGCGCTGAGTCGAGAGCTGCGTCGAGTCCGGCCTCCGTGACGGTGTCGGAGCCTCCGTCGCGAGACGGAGTCCGCCCGCTATCGACCTCGATGTCGCCCGCGTCATCTCCGGGCAGCGGCTCGTCGCAGGCACCGAGGCCCAGCCCTAGAGCGAGCGCGGCGAGCGCGCGAAGACGTCTGTACGAGCTCTCGCGGCGAGACATCGTGGACTACCTCAGTGACCGACGACCGCGGCGCCCGGAGCCTGGGGGGCGCCGCCCGCGTCGGTCGCGTCCGCTACCACGGCATTGGCCGCAGTGTCGATCTGGTCGCGAGACCCGCGTCGCTCGAGCACGTCGAGGACGTCGAAGATCGCGCGGCGCATCTGCGCGGGCGGGAAGCACTGCCGCGCGAGGTCGAGCAGCCGCTGCGCGGCCCAGAGCACGGTCTCCGAGTCTGGCGGGGCGATCTTGGACCGGAAGATGCGGTCGTGCGCCGTCGTGTCCGTGCTCTCCTGGTCGGTCGCGAGCTCCTCGAATAGCTTCTCGCCCGGCCGAATGCCGGTGAACGCGATCTGCACGTCACGACCCGGTTCGAGGCCCGACAGTCGGATCAGATCGCGCGCCAAGTCGACGATCGCGACGGGCTCCCCCATGTCGAGCACGAAGACGTCTCCAGCGTCCGGGGCTGCGTAAGTCGCCGCCTGCAGGACGAGCTGCGTCGCCTCGGGGATCGTCATGAAGTACCGCCGCATCTCTGGGTGCGTCACCGTCACCGGGCCGCCTGCGGCGATCTGCTGCTTGAAAATCGGGATCACGGAGCCGTTCGAGCCGAGCACGTTGCCGAACCGAACGGCGGCGAGCTTCGTCTGGCTACCGGGCGCTAGCCCCTGGACGACCATCTCTGCGATGCGCTTGCTCGCGCCCATCACGGAGGTCGGGTTGACCGCCTTGTCGGTCGAGATCAGCACGAAGACGTCGACCTGCGCCTCTTGGCACGCGCGAACGACGTTCAGCGTACCGATGACGTTGTTCTTGATCGCCTCGCTCGGGTTCAGCTCCATGAGCGGGACGTGCTTGTGGGCGGCGGCGTGGAGGACGACGCGAGGCTGAAAGTGCCCCATCGCCCACTGCATCCGCTCGCCGTCGAAGACATCGGCGATGAGGGGCTCGAGCCGCACCTCGGGGTACTCCGCCTGGAGCTCGCGCTCGAGTGCGAACAACGGGTTCTCGGCCTGCTCCAGCATCACGAGCGTCGACGGCCCGAACCGCGCGACCTGGCGGCAGATCTCCGAGCCGATCGACCCACCGGCGCCGGTCACCAACACCGTCTCCCCGTTGATGATCCGCGCGATCTGCGTCGAATCGAGACGCACCGGCGGGCGGCCGAGCAGGTCCTGCAGGCTCACGTCGCGCATCTTCGCGATCGCCACCGAGCCGTCGATGAGCGCGGTCGCCGGAGGCACCACGCGATGCGGAACATCCGCGCTGCGGCACTGGGAGTCGACGTCGCGCACCGCGTCGCCGTTCCCCGAGTCGAGCGCCGACACCACCTGACCAACCTCGAGCGCCGAGATCAGGCTCGCGAGGTCCGACACGACACCCACCACCGGGGCGCCGCCGATGCGCGAGCCGACCATGTGCGCCTCGGTGGCCACGATGCCAACCACCCGCATGTTCAGCCGAAACGAGCGCGCTGCCTCGCGGATCAGGCTCTCGGCGGTGAGCCCCGTCCCGACGACGAGCGTGCGCTTCACCAGACGCGGATCGCCCTCGGACCGCCCCACGAACCGCTCGCGACCGAGCCGAATGGCCACCCGAATCGTCGACAGGATCCCGACGGTGAGTATCGCGTCGAGCACGAGCACGCTGCGCGGAAACCCGTGGAGCTGCAGACCGAACACGAGCGACGCCAGCACGAACGCCGACACCAGCGTCGCGCGCGCCGAAGAGAGCAGGTCCGACAGCGTCACGAAGCGCCACCAGCCCGAGTACTGGCGGAACGACCCGAACACGAGCGTCTTCACCAGCACGAACAGCGGGAGCGTCGACATCAACACGCCCCGGTTCACCTCGCTCAGCGAGAAGTCCAACCGGAGCAGGAACGCCAGCACAAGTGCCGTCGCGAAGGCGACGATGTGCGCCAGCACGATCAGCAGGCGCCGAAACCTCGCGACTCTCGAAACAACCGATTCCACTGAACACACCCTGAAACCACTTCGTGGCACTCGCTACGCCTGCTCACGCTCGACTTCTGTGCGCAGGCCCTCCACCCTCTCTGCTCATGACCGCAGCTCGCGACGGCTTCGACCTCATCCCTCGGCTCGGCTGGGTCCAGGCCCCCACGGCCTGTGCCCTCGCCGAAGTCGCGGGCGTAGAGGTGACCCTCAAGCGCGACGATCTCGCTGCCCCGCTACACGGTAGCACAAAGCTGCGCAAGTTCGATTTCCTGCTCGCCGCCGAGCCGTGGGCGAGCGCACCACACCTCGTCTCGGTGGGCGCGATCGGCTCCGGACACCTCACGGCGCTCGCCTCGGCGACCCTGCTGCTCGGCAAGACCCTCGACGTCGGCGTGTTTTGGGAGCCCGTCTCGCGAGGCGTGCTCGACAACCTCGCGTTCACCGCAGCACACGCGGCGCACCTGCGGTTCTTCTCGTCACGCGCCAGCCTCGCCCTGCGCGCACCGGCGACCCTCGTCGGCACCCGCCACCGCGGCGCCGTCGTGGTGCCGCCGGGAGCGACACACCCGCTCGCGAACCTCGGGCTCGTGCGCGCCGGCGTCGAGCTCGCCGATCAGCTACGCGCCGGCGACGTCCCGATGCCCCGGCGCCTCTACGTCGCCGCCGGCTCCGGCGGCACCATCGCCGGACTCGCCGTCGGGCTCGCGCTCGCAGAGCTGCCGATCGAGCTGCACGCCGTCGCCGTCGTCGAGCGCGCGCTGCTCCCGGCATGGCGCCTTCGCCGGCTCGCGAGAGCCACGCTGCAGACCCTCGGCCGATTCGGAGTGCACGCGCCCGACCGGCCAGCGCCGATCCGCATCCGACGAGGCTTCCTTGGACCCGGCTACGGCGTCCCGTCCCCCGCGTCGACCGACGCCGCGGACCGGCTCCGCGAAGCCGGCGTCCCCGGCGAGGAGGTCTACACCGGCAAGGCGCTCGCCTGCCTCCTCGACGACCACCGCCGCGACCCGGCGCCCAGCATGCTCTACTTCACGGCCCGGTCCGACGAGCCGTCCGACTCGGGTCCCGCCGGCGCCGCCGACCGCGCCGGGTGGCGCGACAAGCTCCCTCGCGCCCTCGCCGAACGCCTCGATGCGTCTCCGGGTCGCTCGCTCACGCGCCGGGCCGTCATCACCACCGCGGTGGCCGGCGCCGCGACGCTCGGCCTCGGCGTCCGCGCTTGCGGCGGTGGCCTCGCCGCGTGGGTCGGCAACGTCCTGTCCGCGCGTGAAGCCGCAACACTCGCCGCCGCCGCCGCCGCCCTGATCCCAGACACCGCCGGGGACCCACCCCCGACCGGCACGTGGGACGACATTCCGCGCGGCATCGACCGCTTTCTCACCGGCACGCGCGCCGCGGCGCTGAGGCCCATCCATGCGCTCCTGACCGCGGTCGAGCAGCTCACACCGGTCTCGGGTCACCTGGCGACCTTCTCGGAGCTCGACCCTGCCGATGCCCGCGCGGCGCTTCTCCGCGTCGACACCCTCGGGCGCCCGGGCGCGCTGATCGTCCGCGGCCTGCGGGATCTCTGCATGCTGGGCTACTGGCAGGCGCCGGAGACCTGGCCGTCAATCGGCTACGACGGTCCGCGCGTCGCCGCGCCGCGCGCCACCGACTCGAACGGCCGCGACGGCCGCCCGCGGCCGGCGTCCCGCTACGACCACCTCCTCGCGCCCCACGGGCCCCCCGCGGCGCTGGCAAGTCGACCGTGATCCACGATGCCTCCACCTTCCGCGTCGACGTCGATTTCGACGCCGACCTCTGCGTCGTCGGCTCCGGCGCCGGCGGCGCGATGGCCGCCGCGGTCGCCGCCGAAGCCGGCCTCCGCGTCGTCGTGCTCGAGGCCGGACCGTTCGTCGCGCCCGAGTACATGAGCCAGCGCGAAGACTGGATGATCCCCCAGCTCCTCGTCGACGCCGGCGCGCAAGCAACGACCGATCTCGCGGTCAAGGTCCACCAGGGGCGAGGCGTCGGAGGATCCACCCTCCACAACCTCAACCTGTGCAAACCTGCGCCACCCGCTATTCGGGCTCTGTGGCGGCGCGAGCGTGGACTCGAGCACCTCCCCGAAGAGCGCTGGGCCGCGCTATATCAGCGGGTCGAACGAGAGCTCACGGTCTCGGACGTCGCACCCGAGCGCTGGAACCGTCACAACCTCCTCCTCCGAGACGGAGCACAGGCCCGCGGCTGGCGCTGGAGCGGAATGCGACACAACCGCTCCGGCTGCGTCGGGAGCGGCTTCTGTGAGCTCGGCTGTGCCTACGACGCCAAAAACAACGCGGCAAAGGTGCTCATGCCGCGCCTCGTCGCCGCCGGCGGAGCCGTGTTCTCGTGGTGCCGAGCCGAGCGGCTGAGTGTCGAAGGAAACCGCGTCGTCGGCGTCGACGCGGTGGCGCTCGACCCCGCGACCCAGACCGCGATCTCGCGCGTGCGGGTCCGCGCCACGCACGTCTGCGTCTCGGCTTCCGCCACTCGAACCCCCGCGCTGCTGCGGCGCTCGGACATCCCCGCGCCACCCGGCTCGACCGGCGACACGCTCCGGATTCACCCCGCCGTCATCGCCGCCGGCGACTTCGACGAGCCGGTGCACGCTTGGCGCGGGATCCCCCAGACCGTCGAGTGCACCGAGTTCCTCGACCTCGAGCGCGCACACGCCAACCCCTCGGCGCCGCCGCCGCGGGGGACTCGATCGTGGATCGTGAACGCGTTCGCCCACCCGGTCGGCACCGCCGTCACGCTGCCCGGGATCGGCCGCCAGCATCGCGAGGCGATGCAGCGCTATCCGAACCTCGCCGTGTTGACCTCCGTCCTGCACGACCTCACCGCCGGCTCGGTCCGACCCGCTGGCGACGGCGTGAAGATCCGCTACGCACCCTCGGCCGATGATCGAGCCGAGCTCGCGTTCGGGCTCGCACGCTGCGCCGACCTCTTGTTCGCTGCGGGCGCGCGCCGCGTCTGGATCCCGACCGCAGCACCGCTCGAGCTCACCCGCCCAGACCAGACGGCCGCCCTGGAGTCGCTGCCGCTAACTCCAGGCTCGATCGACGTCACGGCCGTGCACCCGATGGGGACGGTCCCGATGGGAGACGACCCCGCCGTCGCAGCGGTCGACAGCCGGGGCCGGCACCACCACGTCGCAGGCCTCTCCGTCGCCGACGGCTCGCTCTTCCCAACCTCGATCGGCGGCCCGCCCCAGCTCACGATCTACGCGCTCGGGCTGCACGTCGGCGAGGCGATCGTCGCCGACGCCCGGTAGTTCCCAGCGACGCCGGGAGCGAGCGAACGAGGAGCGAGCCGACGCGCGGCCGGCTTGCGAGCCCGCAGCCCAACGACCGAGGCAACGGAGTTGTGTCCGACGTCGCAGTGTGGCTCTCGGCCAGCTGTGGGCGAGACCCGCCTCGCTTCCTGCCGCCAGCCGAGCGCGGACCGCCGAAAACTCGCGCGGCGCGGCGGACGCGGCACACTGTCGCACATTGGACTACGCCCGGAGGTCCACATGTCGCCGCGCACTCGAGCTCTCTACTTCACCCTTGTTGCTCCCCTCGCCCTCGCCGCGTGCCGCGACGACGCTGGCGCCGCCGCGCGCGCGGGCGACGTCCCGACCGGCGCCGTCGCCGTCGAGGCGCTCGCCCAGGTCAGCTACCAGCTGACGATCCGCGATGTCGGCACGCCTGCCATGCCCCGCCGCGCAGCCGTCGACGCACTCGTCGCAGACTCCGCCGTCGAGCTCGCTGCGACCGACGCGTCGCTCGGCATCGTCCTCAGCGTCGACAACTTCGACCCGGGCGCCCCGAGCTCGTGTCACCCCAACGCGATCGTCCGCGACGCCCGCTGCGCAGACCGCGCCGAATACCCCTACTTCCTCCTCGACGCGTCGCCCGTGCTCGAGGTCTACCTCGACGGCGACGTCTGCGTGGGAGTCCCGAGCGCCTCTGCCGCCGAGGCGGTGATCGACGACATGCAGCGCCTGGTCAGGCTGCGCGCCATAGCGCCGGTGTTCTGCGGCGACGGCGAAGAGCGGACGCTCGAGATCACCGTCACCCGACCCGCAGACGTCACGCAGGCGACGGTCGGGGATCCCATGTCGCGGATCGACGGCTGACTCGAGGTCGGGCTGCACCCCCGGGACGTCGGCTCGGCGCGGACCTCAGCGCGGCGCCACTGACGCTCGGGTGAGCGGGTGTCGCCCTCTTGACTACATGGCGCACCTAGGGCCATACTCCATGCGGGGACGTGTCGTTCCGTCGTCAGGGGTTCTCACCATGTCACATCAACTGCCGATGTCGCGGATCGCGCCGCTCGTCGCCGTGCTCGCGCTGACTGGCGCCTGCAGGGACGAGTTCGGCGGCAGCGACCCGCTCCCGTCGTCGGTTCGCTCGACGCTGGACCCGCTGCTTCAGCAGCGCGCGAGCCTCGGGAGCAGGCTGTGCAGCTGCGAGTTCGACGATCTCGGCTACGAGTCCGAGGCCGCGTGCCTCGTCGGCGAGCTGATCACTCGCCGCCAGCGCGACTGCGCCCTCGCCGTGCTCGACGGCGACCAGGCGACGGCCGTGCCACACCTGCAGTGCCTCCTCGACGCGACCGACGCGCTCGCCACCTGCGTCCCCGGCACCACGTGCGGCGAGACGAGCCGCGACGCCTGCCTGTCGACGTTCGTCGCCGCACGCGACGCCTGTCCCGACCTCGCGGCGGCAACGGCAGACGCCCTGAGCGCATGCTTCGAGACGGCCGACGACGAAGACGCGACTCCCGACGCCGTCGAGGACACAAGCGACGCAGCGATAGACGACGCTGGCGCAACAGACGCGAGCGACGGCTCCGGTGACGCGACCGTCGATGCGGACGTCGGCGAGGTCTCGGACCCCGATGCAGCGGACGCAGAGAGCGACGGCGCGGGCGAAGACGACGCTGGCGACGCGGCCGAAGACGCGGCCGACGATACCGCTGCAGACGCGGGCGACGGCTCCGGCGACGCGGCCGAAGATACGGCTGCAGACACGAGCGACGACGACGGATCCGATGACGGCGGCGGCGACGAGGATGTGACCGCAGACGGCTCCGGCGACGAAGCGCGCGACGGCTCCGGCCACGACGATGGCGACAGCTCCGGCCACGACTGACGCGCGCCGGTCGGTCGGTCCGACCCGACCGCCATCCCGGGAGCGGGGCGACGGCAGGATTGACCGCTCGTGCAGCAGAACCGGGGCGGCGCCAACGCCGACTTGACGCAGCGCCGTCGGTCCCAAGATTGCGGCGCCACCGACTCGACGCCGCAGCGCGGCGCCTACACCGCCTCGACCGGAGGATGGCATGAGCAACGACGCCCCGAACGTCCACGCGTTCCAAGCCGAAGTCGCGCAGGTCCTCGACCTCGTGATCCACTCGCTCTACCGGAACAAGGAGATCTTCCTGCGGGAGCTGATCTCCAACGCGTCCGACGCGCTCGACAAGCTGCGCTTCGCCGCGGTCACCGAGCCGGCGCTCGCCGAAGGTCACGCGCTGGAGATCCGACTCATCCCCGACGCCGAAGCCAAGACGCTCACGCTCTGGGACAGCGGTATCGGCATGTCGCGCGACGAGCTCGTGAAGAACCTCGGGACGATCGCGCACAGCGGTACGAAGGCGTTCCTCGCCGCCAACGCCGGCGGCTCCGGCGACTTGAACCTCATCGGTCAGTTCGGCGTCGGCTTCTATTCCGCATTCCTCGTCGCCAACCGTGTCGAGGTCGTGTCCCGCCGCGCCGGATCCGACGAGGCATGGCGCTGGGAGTCCGAGGCGCGCGACTCGTTCTCGGTCACACCGGCGGAGCGCGACGTTCGCGGTACGACGATCACGCTCCACCTGACCGACGAGCACGCGGACTTCGCATCGGACTGGCGCATCCGCTCGCTGGTCGAGCGGTACTCGGACTACGTCGAGCACCCGATCAAGCTGGTCTCCGCCCCCGAGGACGACGAAGCCGGCGAGCCGTCGATCGAGACGCTCAACCGCGAGGGCGCGCTGTGGATGCGCTCCCCGTCCGACATCGACGACGACGCCTACGAGGAGTTCTACAAGCACCTCACGCACGACTGGGAGGCGTCGCTCGCGCGAACCCACTTCAAGATCGAGGGCAACCAGCTCTTCCGCTCGCTGCTGTTTATCCCGAAGCGGCCTCCCTTCGACCTCTTCGACCGTGAAGCGAAGCACGGCGTGCGTCTGTACGTCCGCCGCGTCTTCATCATGGACGACTGCGACGACCTGCTCCCGACGTGGCTCCGCTTCGTGCGCGGCGTCGTCGACTCCGACGACCTGCCGCTCAATGTGTCGCGCGACGTGCTGCAGGACTCGAACGCCGCCCGCATCATCAAGAAGCAGCTCGTCAAGAAGGTCCTCGACCTCCTCGAAGACATCGCGAAGAACCGCCCCGAGGACTACATCGGCCTGTGGAACAACTTCGGGCGCGTCCTGAAGGAGGGCCTCTACTTCGAACCGGAGCACCGCGACCGCCTCTCCAAGCTGCTCCGGTTCGCGAGCTCGCATCACCCGACCGAGCAGACGTCGCTGCAGCAGTACGTCGAGCGCATGAAGGACGGGCAGCCGGCGATCTACTACGCGCTCGGCGCCAGCCGCGCGACCGTCGAAGGCGGACCGCACACCGAGGCGCTCCGGAGCCGCGGCTACGAGGTCCTGTTCCTCACCGACCCCATCGACCAGTGGGCCATCTCGAACCTCGAGAAGTTCGATGACAAGCCGCTCGTGTCCGTCGCTAGCGCCGACCTCGACCTCGACGCCGCAGCCAGCGACGACGACCGCGAGAAGGCGCGAGAGGCCGACGCCAAGCGCGCCGAGGAACTCACCTCGCTCACCGACCGCTTCGCCGCGGTCCTCGGCGACCGCGTCAGCGAGGTCAAGCTGTCGCGCCGGCTCTCCGACTCGCCTGTCTGTCTCGTCATCCCAGAGGGCGGCCTGCCGTCGCACATCGAGCGGCTGCTCCGCGCAAACAACCAGGACGTGCCGAAGACACCGCGCATCCTCGAGATCAACCCGGACCACGCGGTGATTCGCGGACTGGAGCGCATCGACCGCGGTGGCAAGTCTGGCGAAGACGTCGCGGAGCTCGTCAACCTGCTCTACGATCAGGCCCTCCTCGCAGAGGGCAGCCCGATCGACGACCCCGCCCGGTTCGCCCGCGGGATGACACGCCTGATGAGCACGGCCGTCTCGAGCGGGCGTGCGAAGAAGAGCTCGGCCAAGCCGACGGACGCGGCGGCCAGCGAAGCGAGGGAGCCCGAGGTCGTCGAGTGAGTGGCGACCCGTCGCGCTCCGCCTTCGTCGCCGGCGCGACCGGCTACACCGGCCGCGCCGTCGTCGAGACGCTCCGCGCCCGGGGCGTCGCGGTCACGGCGCACGTGAGGCCCGGGTCGCCGCGCCTCGAAACGCTCGGCGACAGCTTTCGAGACGTCGGAGCCTCCGTAGACACGACGCCGTGGGATCGTCACGCGCTCGCGTCGCGCCTCACCGAGCTTCGGCCCGATGTCGTGTTCGCCCTACTCGGTATCACCCGCGCCGGCGCCGCGAGGGAGAAGAAGCGGACCGGCGTGGAGCCGAGCTACGAGACGATCGACTACGGACTCACCGTCCTGCTGCTCGACGCGATCTCCGACGCTGGGCTCTCTCCCCGCTTCGTCTACCTGTCGTCGCTCGGCACGAGCGCGACGGCGTCGGGGGAGTACCTGCGGTGGCGCTGGAAGGCCGAGGAGCGAGTCCGCAAGAGCGGCCTGCCGTTCACGATCGCGCGGCCGAGCTTCATCACCGGCGACGAACGCGACGAGGACCGCCCCGGCGAACGAATCGGCGCCGCAGTGGCGAGTGTCGTGCTCGGAGCCTCGGCTGCGCTCGGCGCCAAGCGCTTCGCCAAACGCTACGGCAGCCGCACCAACACGCAGCTCGCGAGCGCGCTCGTCGACGCGGCGCTCGACCCGGCGAAGGCGAACCGCACGCTCGAGTCCGAGGAGCTCGGGTAGCCGGCGACGACACCCGCAGGACGAGCTCGAAGCGATCGCGCGACCCGCGGACTGCGGCGCTCTGTCAGCTCCGCTGGAGGACCCAGGCGACCAGCGCGCCCAGGATCGCCAAGCCCACGATGACGGCGACCTGAACGGGGCGAAACCGCGTCGACGACGCGATCACGTACTGCGCCGTCGATCGGCCCGCGTCCATCTCGCGCGCGAAGTCTCGGAACGCCTGCATCTCGGATGAAGCGTCATCGTCATCGTGACGCTCGCGCGCGTCGTCCAGCGCGATCCGTGACTGCGATCGCGACGCCGAGTGCCCCGGTGGGATGACCATCGAGGCGCTCGAGCCGGGCCGGGGAACAACGGCGCTGTGCTGCCCGCTGGCGGAGCCACGCTCGAGGCGCTCCGGCCGTGGCGTCGAGATGAACGGACGCTCGCCGCCAGGCCGGGCCGCAGTCCCACGCTCCGCGATCAGCGTGCGTAGTCCCGCGAAGGCCAGCTCGCGCTGAAGCCGTCGCAGCACCTCGACGTCGGTGCTCGTCGCGATCCGCACCGGATGCCGCGCGCCGGCGTCGACCCATGACATCAGCGTCGGACGTGCGTCCGCGATGTCGCCCGGAAGGTGGGCGATCGCTTCGACGGTGAGGCCCGTGTGCCCGACTGCCAGCAGCTCGAACATGATCCCAAACAGAAATACGGCCGCGGAAGCGTAACCCCGTCGTGACGAGACCGCAATGCCGCTGTGCGTCATGGAGCGCGTCGCCACTCACGTCCCGCTGGACCGGCGCGCGGACTGTGTGCCAGAACGCCAACTGAAACACGTTCCAGTGAGCCGCGATGCAGCCGGAAGACTCAACCGCGACCCGGGTCACTGCCCCACCCGCGCGCTGGGATGGCGAGGCCGACGTCGTTGTCGTCGGGCTCGGCGGAGCGGGCGTCTGCGCGGCGCTCGAGGCCCGCGCCGCAGGCGCGAGCGTGCTCGCGCTCGACCGGTTCGAGGGCGGTGGCGCCACCGCCATCAGCGGCGGCGTCGTCTACGCGGGCGGCGGCACCCAGATCCAGACCGACGCCGGCGTCACCGACTCCGTCGACGCGATGTTCGGCTACCTCCAGCTCGAGGTCGCTGGCGTCGTCAGCGACCCCACGCTGCGGGAGTTCTGCGAGCGCAGCGTCGAAAACCTCGACTGGCTGCGCGAGCATGGCGTCCCCTTCGAGGGCTCGCTCTGTCCGGTCAAGACCTCGTACCCGTCCGATCGCTATTACCTCTACGCGTCGGGCAACGAGTTCTTCGAGCCGTACCGAGACGTCGCCAAGCCGGCCGCACGCGGGCACCGCGCGAAGGGGACGGGCCTGCCCGGTGCAAACTTCTTCGCTCCCCTCGCAGCCGCCGCCGCACGAGCTGGCGTCGAGACCGTGTCACAGGCCCGCGTCGAGTCGCTCGTCGTCGACGGCGGCCGCGTCGTAGGCGTCGCCGCGCGCGTCGTGACCGGCCCGCTCGCTCGCTTCCGCCATCGCCTGCTCGCGAAGCTCGCGACGAAGCTGAACCCATACGCGCCGAAGCTCGCGCGGCGGCTGCGCCGCGCGCTCGCCAACGTCGAGCGCACCGCCTCGGCCACACGCTACTTCGCGGCCCGCCGCGGCGTCGTCCTCGCCACCGGTGGCTTCATCTACAACCGCGAGCTCGTCGAGAAGCACGCCCCCCGCTACCGCCCCGGCATGCCCCTCGGCACCACGGGCTGCAACGGCGACGGCATCCTCCTCGGGGCTGCCGCCGGCGGCACAACCGACAAGCTCGACCGCGTCTCGGCGTGGCGCTTCATCAACCCGCCAGAAGCGTTCGTCCGCGGCATCCTCGTCGACCGAACCGGCGAACGCGTCGCAAACGAGCGCCTCTACGGCGCGCAGATCGGCCGAAAGATGGTCGAGGAGCACCGCGGCGAAGCCATCCTGATCATCGACCGCGAGCTCTTCGACCGTGCCGTCGCCGAGTGCAAGCCCGGGACGGGCATCCAGTGGTTCCAACAGGCGCCCGCGCTGCTCAACCTCTTCGTCAACCGAAAGGTCGGCGCGTCGCTCGAGGCGCTCGCGCGCGCCGCTCGGATCGACCCCGACGGCCTCGCACGGACCGTCGAGCGCTACAACTCGGCCGCAAACACTGGCGCGGCCGACGAGAAGGGCAAGGACCCCGAGTTCTTGCACGCCCTCGAGCGAGGCCCGTTCTATGCGATCGACTGCGGCATCGCCTCGCGCGGCTTTCCGTGCCCCACGCTCACTCTCGGCGGGCTGCGTGTCGACGAGGGGTCAGGTGCCGTCGTCGACGACGTCGGAGCGCCGATCCGCGGCCTCTTCGCGGCCGGCCGGGCCGCGATCGGTGTCTGCTCGAGCGACTACGTCAGCGGTCTGTCGCTCGCAGACTGCGTCTTCTCGGGGCGCCGCGCCGGAGCCAGCGCCGCCGACGAGACGTAGAACACGGTCACCGAGCGCCCGCTCAAGTCCTCAGCGGCGCGTCGTGCCACGCTTCCCAACCGCCCGTCCGCCAGCGCAGCAGCGTCGCCGTCGCCGCCTCGCCATCAACGCGCAGCGCGTGGAGGACGTCGGTGCTGCCGCCCGGGTTCATCAGAAGGCGCCCGTCCGCCAGCCGCTTCAGGATCGGGGCGTGTGTGTGCCCGATCACCATCCCGGCGAGACCCCGCTTCGTCCCCAGCCACCCTGCTGCAGCAGCCGCGATCGGCTCCTCCGCGGCGACCGTCGCGCCCGTCAGCGCCTGATCGAGCCCGTGCATCATTCGATACACCGGGTGAAGCGCCGGCGTCGCCACCGCGCGGCCGCTTGCCCACGTCACCAGCGAAGTGAACAACGGCCAGCGCTTGATCGGCGCGTTGAAGCGATCGCCGTGCTCGACACGAATCGGTCCCGCCGGTGTCGAGACCTCGATCCAGCGAGTCACGCTCCCGTCGCGCTCTCGCTCACGGTCGTGGTTGCCGCTCGTCGACCACACCTCTCCCTCTCCGAGCGCACGCATCGTCTTCGGATACTCGTGCGAGACGAGCCGCAGTTCGTGCTGAAACGCGAACGGAACAACCCCGCGCTCCAGGTCGAAGAGGTCACCATTCACGATGAGCGGTGTCTCCGAGTCGCGCAGCGCTTCCAAGGCCTCCGCTATCTCGGCGTCCGGAACGCAGCAGGCGAGCAGAGCACCGGGCCGGCCGAGGTGCAGGTCGCTGACCACGACGAACCGGCGGGCCGCGACCGAGGTCATCGCTCTCCTGCGCTCGCCGGTCAGGCTGGCTCCGGCTCGTGTTCCGGGCCGTGCGTCGACTCCGGATCGCCCTCGCCAGGCGGGGAAAGGCTCGAGAGGTTCGCTGACTCGACCCGCCGCCGCGGACGCTCCGGCGGAGCGCCCAACGTTAGCGTAGGACCCGCGTTCCCCTCCAGGATCATCCGCGTCACCGGCTCGACCACGAGCTCGCGGAAGATGGCCTCGAGCCCGCGCGCGTCGTCGAGCGCGCGCGCACGACGAACCAGCTCGTCGTCGACATCCGCGCCAATGACGAGCTCGATGTCGTACTCGTGCTCGAGAGACTCCCGGAACGCACCAAGGCGATGGCGCAGCAGGCGCTCCGACAGCTCGCCGTCGCGCTCGCTGAGTCCGTCGAACACGACGACCTCGATGTCGCGACCCTTCAGGCGCGCCGCTAGCTCGCTGTCTGCCTGGCGCAGCGCGTCGTTTGCCGACGGTGTTGACCGCCCAAACCCGATCCGCGTCGCCGCCTGCGGCTCGACCTCGACCGTCAGAACGAAGATCGCATGGGACACGTCGGCCCGCAGCCCGCGCGTGTCGCTCAGCTCGCCGTCCTCGAACACCCGGAACAGCCTCTCCTGAATCCGCGCGTGCGCCTTACCGAAGTCCTGCAGCAGCACTACTCGGCTCGGCGTCCGCCGCAGCGGCGTCACCAGCGCGTCCTCGTCCTGGTACCCGACGTAGCCCGGCGGCGACCCGATTAGCCGCGCCAGCGCGTGCGCCTCTGCAAAGTCGCCCATCTCGAGCGTCAGAAGCGCCGACTCCGACCCGAACACCTCGATCGCCAGCCCGCGCGCCAGCTCCGCCATGCCAACAGCCGGCGGCCCGACGAACGCGAGCACGGCCTGCGGCCGCCGGCGACCGGCCGCGGTCAGCCGCCCCGCGACCAGGCTGTGCGTCACCTCGTGGACAGCGCGATCCTGTCCGATCACGTGGCGCGCCAGCCGCTCCTCGAGTCCTGTCCACCACGCGATCGCGCCGCGCTGCACCCGATCCAGCGGTGCGCCGGTCTTCGCGGCGACGAGCCTCGCCACGTCAGCGCGCGTCACCACGCGCTTCGAGGGCGTCCCCTCCTCACCGCCGCTCGCGCTCCCGCCGCGCCGGCGCGACAGCGCGACCTCCGAGGCGACCGCGATCGTCGCGTCCATCAGCAGCTTCTTCGCCTTGTCGGGCAGCGCCTGCTCCGGCATGAAGCGCACGCTCAGCTCGATCGCCGCGTCCACGGCGTCCGGCGTCACCGGCACGTCGTACTCGCGCTCGTACCGTGGCGCGAGTGCGACCAATATCGACCGGGTCTGCTCTGCAGACAGCTCCTCGACGCGGATGCGCTCGAACCGCCGACGCAGCGCCGGGTCCTCTTCGATCCAGCGACGGAACTCCGCCTCCGTCGTCGCCGCAATCACAGCGATCTTCCCCGACGCCAGCGCCGCCTTGAAGTGGTTCGGGATCTCGGCCGGTTGACCCGACGACGAGCGCGGCGCGAACACCGCGTGCGCCTCGTCGATGAACAGCACGACGTCGCGCTCGCACTCCACGAGAAGCGCCTGGATCCGCGCCTCCAGCTCGCCGCGGTATGACGTCCCGCCGACCAGCGCCGCTCCATTGATCTCGACCACACGCATCGACGCCAGCCGCGCCGGCACCGTCCCATCGGCGATGCGCTGCGCCAGCGCGTTTGCGAGCGCGGTCTTCCCGACACCCGCCGATCCGGTCAGCAGCGGGTTTCGCTGCTCGCTGCGCATCAGCACATTGATGACCGACTGGAGCTCCGTGTCGCGACCGAGCACCGGGCTCAGCCGGCCCGCACGTGCTTCCGCCGTGAGGTCGCGACCTAGCTCGTCGAGCGTCGGCGTCGCAGAGCTCCCCGGCGCCGTTCTCGAACCCACTCGGCTCGGCTCGAACACCGACACGCGTCGCGATCCCGCCCGGCGCGACTCGTCTCCGAGGATTCGGCGCAGCGGATCGGTGACACCGAGCGCAGTGGCCAGGTCGAGGCTCGACCCCCCGTCTTCCACGAACGCGTCGAGCAGCTCAGCCTCGCCGATCACCCCCGCACGGCTCTCCGCCGAGCGCGCCGCGGCCAGCAGCATGCGCACCAGCCGAGGCGTGAGCGTCTGCCGGCTCAACGGGAAGTCTGCCTGCACCGGGCGGCGCTCTCCGACGATCGCCAGCAGGTCGTCGTGCAGCCGCATCGGCCGCACAGCCGCCCCCTCGCACGCCTCTGCCAGCAGCCCCGGACGGGCCGCGAGCGCCGCCATCAGGTGTGGCGTCCCCAGGAACGCAAGCCCCGACCGAGCGCTCAGGCGCATCGCCTCCTGGAGCGTCGACCACGCC
This sequence comes from Myxococcales bacterium, assembly GCA_020633625.1. Classification (GTDB taxonomy): domain Bacteria; phylum Myxococcota_A; class Bradymonadia; order REDH01; family REDH01; genus JACKDJ01. Next base: position 18,127 of record JACKDJ010000035.1, on the reverse strand, counting down.
GGACTCGAGAACGTCGAGCGTCGAAGCTCGCCGTCCGGCTCGAACAGAAGCTCCCCGCCCTGCTGCTGGAGCTGCTTCAGCGCCCAACGCACCGACGCGCTCTCCTGAAGCTCCGCGCGCCACCGCATCACGCGCACCAGGTCGGCCTCCGACACCCGCGCGCGACCGCTCTCGCGCGCCCACTGCAGCGCGTCGGTCAAGATGCCAGTGAACCCGAGCGAGAATTGGTCCACGTGCAGACGCGGCTCGCCCAGACCCTCGCGGTCGACCCGCCGAGCCAGCGACTTCAGCGACTCGACCACGTCGGAGTCGCCGACCCTGCCGCTCGCCACCACGCGCTCCAGCTCCGAGTGGCCCCGCATGAGCAGCACAGTCAGCAGGTCGATCGGCAAGAACACCGACCGCTCCACCGACACGAGCCACTCCGAGCAAGCATCCATCACCGCCGCGGCGTCTGCAGTCAGCCGCTGACGGTTCAGCGCCCCGTCGGGCAGAAAGAGGTCCAGGCTCTCGCTGGGCTGGCCAGTCAAACTCGCTCCGGGCGGCCGACCCGCAACAGGCCGGTCACCGACGACGAGCCTAGCGAAACCCCCGCCGACGCGCGAACTTCAAGCGCGCTCATCGGCGCCGTCCGAGCGTCTCGTCCGCCTGCCCGTAGTGCTCGGGCCGAAGGTACTTGCCGATCGCCCGCAGCGCCGCAGCCAGCACCGCTGCGTCGTCAGTAAATCCAAAGCCGGCGACGAAGTCCGGCACGAAGTCCGTCGGCAGCACGAAGTAGGCCACCGCACCCACGATGATCGCCTTCGCCGCCAGCGGGGTCGCGTCGTCGCGCAGCGCGTGCCACATCGCCACCGCGTGCCGAACGAACGGCAGCTTCGCCGCCAACGACCGCGCCTTCTCGAAGAACACGCCCTCGTCAACGGCAGACTCGCCGTCGTACACTTCGGGCTCGCGCTCTACGCTCTCGACTCCAGGCTCACTCATGCCAGCGATGATAGCCACCGTCCGAAGCCGGGTCTACCCCGCAGCCATGCTCTTCGTAGCTCTCGTCGCGTGCGCGAGACCGACACCGGCCGCCACCGACACCCCTGCCGCCGAGGGCTCCGCCGTCGAACAGAGCGAGCCGGCCGCGGCCCAGCCCGTCGCCGGAGGGACCGGCGCCGCCCTCCCGCACGCAACCTCCGCCGCTCGCTCACTCCCTCCCATCGACGCCCGACCGCCCGGCCAGATCATCGACGTCCACTCGCACCTCATGGGGCTCGACCTCGCCGACGACCTGCGCAGCGTCATGAGCGAGAACCACGTCGACTACTACTTCAACCTCTCCGGAGGCTCGCCCCGCCAGGGACAGACGATGGCCATGGCACTCGCCGACTCCGTCGATGGCCACGTCATCAACTTCATGAACGTCGACTGGGAGGGCATCGACGAGCTCGCCTTCGGAGACGTCCTCGCCGCCGAACTCGAGCTCCTCGTGACCCGGTACGGCTACGGAGGACTCAAGGTGTCGAAGGCGCTCGGCCTCTACGCGCGCGACGGACGCGGCGACCTGATCGCCGTCGACGACCCACGCCTCTTCCCCCTCTGGCAGAAGGCCGGCGAGCTCGGCGTCCCCGTCTTCATCCACACCGGAGACCCGGCCGCCTTCTGGCTCCCAGTGACACCCGACAATGAGCGCTACGCCGAGCTCTCCATCCACCCGTCGTGGTCGTTCGCCGGGCCCGGCTTTCCTTCGCGCGCCACGCTCCTCGAGCAGCGTGATCACCTGCTCGAGCTCTTTCCGCAGACGACCTTCGTCGGCGTCCACCTCGCAAACAACCCCGAAGACCTCGACTACGTCACGCAGACGCTCGAAGCGCACCCGAACCTCTACGTCGACATCGCCGCGCGCGTCCCGGAGATTGGCCGGCACGATCCCGCCAAGGTTCGTGAGCTCTTCATCCGTTTCCAGGACCGGATCCTGTTCGGCACCGATATCCAGATCCTCCGTCGCCGCGGCGTCACGAGCTACACGCTCGGCTCCGGCGGCGCAGAGCCCGACACACGCGACGAGGTGGGGCCGTTCTACGAGGCACACCACCGGTTCCTAGAAACCAACGACCGGGCGATCGCGCACCCGACGCCTATCCAGGGCGACTGGACGATCGACGCGATCGGGCTACCTCCAGAGGTGCTCGACAAGCTCTACTACCTCAACGCGTACCGGCTGGTCTTGCAGCGGCGAGAGCCCTCGCCGTAGCCTCCGCCCGAGTCGTCGCCGCCCCGGAAGTCGAGACGCTACGCGTCGTCGCCGCCCTTGAAGTCCAGGCGCGGGATGATGTCGCGGTTGAAGATCTCCTCGTCGCCGCGACGCCACCGCATCGCCTCGTCGAGGCACAGCTTCAGCCGCTCCTCGAAGCCGTCGAGCTGGATGTTCATCGACCCCTTCCCGAACGGCGCCAGCATCTCCATGCCGCGCTGGCAGTACGCCACCATCGCGTTCGGCTCCCCTCCCTTGTGCCAGATCCGGTGAAACCCCGCCGACAGGTTCGCGAGGCCCTCCAGGAACACCTGGTCGCGGCCTTCGGCCTCGGCCGCGAGCGCCGTGAAGGCGTCGAACGCCTCCTGGAACTGCCACCGGTTGAACAGCTTTACCGCGCGACGCAGGTCTTCAGAGATGTGGTCCGACACGGCCGGCTCCGAGCACGAGAAGGGTCGCCCATCTACGCGTTCTCACGGGAAAATGCAACCCGACGACCCGCGCCGGACCCGCGATCGACACCAGACCCCGCACCCGCGTTCGATACCAACCTCGGGCGCCGGACGCACCAAGGGCCCGGGGGTGTCCCCCGAGCCGCTTGGGCCATCCCCCCGTTTGACCTCCGACCCTCGGGCGGCCGCCTCGTGGGCGCGCTGAGCTGTTGTCGTGACGCGAAAGTACCGGTTCGGCCGACCGCCGCAATTGCGCGGCTGTCATCGGGTGACACCTCTGTGTCACCGAGCGCGTACGACCGTCCACCCGACGCACTGGTCGCCAGTCCCGCCCTGGAATCGAGCCGTCCATAACCCGAAGTGCACGCTCGTCGCAGCCGGCGGAGCGTCAGTCAGCCGGCGGAGCGCAAGTCAGCCCGCCGGCATCCCGAGCCGCGCCCGCACCTCGCGAAACGCCCCCGTCCACTGCCCCTCGACGTCCCGAACCTCCAACACCCCGCTCCGCGCCCACTCCGAAACCGACCGCCGCTGCGCCGTGAACACCGAGATCAGCGGCGCCTTCCCTGCCTTGGGCACGACGTCGAGCCGCGCGAGCTCGAACCCCAGAGACGCCGCCTCCGACTCGACCCGCGCCGTCTGCCCGTGCGCCGCGCAGAACACGAACCGACCGTCGTCCGCGAGCAGCGCAGACCCCGCCCGAAGGTAATCTTCGACGCCGCCACGGTGCTCCACGCGACACGGCCCCTTCTGAACCGCGCGCGACTCCACCGCCGCCCCGACCGCAAAGTACGGCGGCGTCCCCGTGATCAGCGGCCACCCCCCGACGCGTGCCGGCGCGACGGCGCGAAAGTCACCCTCGACGACCGACACCCGCCCGGTCGCGCCGTTGTACGCGAGCGAGCGCCGCGCCAGCCCCGCGCTCAAAACCTGCGCTTCGACCCCGACACCCTCCGCCGCCGGGTACGCCCATGCCACCATCATCAGCACCGACCCGATGCCGCACCCAAGATCGAGGTGCGCCTCCGGCTCGGGACCCGCACTGACCGCGACCCACGCGGTAACCAAGTCGTCCAGCGACCAACGATGGCCGTCGACGCGCTGAAAAATCCGCCAGTCGCCGCTCAAAAAGCACAGGTCTTCGTGCTCGCGCGGCCCGCCGCACGCGTCGAAGCCCGCCGGCCGCGGCCCCGGGGCCATCCAGCCGTCGGGACGCCGCGCGACTCGAACGAGGCCGCTCATCGCGCCGGCCGCGCCGAAGCCGAGAGCGCGCCGCGGGCACCGCGAGCCTCGCGAAGCCACGCCTCTCGCAGCGACTCGTCCACACCGACGGCGCCGCGCGCGAAAGACTCGAACCGCTCGAGAAAGGCGTCGACTTGCGCCACCTGCGCGGGATCTCCGTAGAAATCCAGCTCCGACACCCCGCCGAGGTTGAGGGGCAGAAGCCGAACCGGGAGCCGCCGCACGCGCGCGAGCTCGCCAAAGTCCAACAGCGTGTCGATCGCCGCCGGCTGCACCACGAAGCTCAGCACAACAGGGAACTCCTGGCGCGTGTCGCGCCGAAGCTCCAACAGCGCGTCCACGTTCGCCAGCACGCGCTCGAGCGACGCGCCGCGCTGCACTCGGTCGAACGACTCGGACGTCCCTGCGTTCAGGCTGACCGTCACGCTGCCGAACTGGCACCGGGCGAGCCGCGACAGCATCTGCCGACCGAGCAGGCTGCCGTTTGTGACAAGACTTACCGACGCGTCCGGGTACTTCTCGCGGTCGAGAGCCGCGACGAGCTCGACGGTCTTCGGGTTCGCCAGCGGCTCTCCACCCAGCAGCGTCAAGGCGCGAAGCGTCGGAAACAGCCGCGGAAGGTCCTCGTAGATCGAGTCCGGCAGGTCCTGCCGCGGCGTCCGCCCGCACACACACATGATGCAGTCGAAGTTGCAGTACGTGCTCGGCGCAATCGCGACGTACAGCGGCTGTCCGGTCGCCTCGTCTCGGCCGCGCGCGATGTCGTCGGCCAGCGCGAGCTGGTTGGCGACGTACGCGTCCGTGCCCGGTTGGATCTCGAATCGCTCTGCACCCAGCGCGCGATCGTACAGACGCGGGCAGATCGCCTCGCACAGCGTCCCGGCCTCGCGGCCCGCCATGATCCGCCGCGCGCGACGATAGCCCTCACCGTTCCACACCGCCTCGATCGACCCGGCCGCGACGAGGTCCCCGCGATCGCCGCGCGTCCACTCGCTGCAGCACTGGTAGGCCCGCGCCGACGGATCGAGGATCTCGAGCGTCGTCCACGGCGCGACGCACACTGCCGCCGACGCCGGGACCGAGCCGCGGATCACCGCCGGCGCCCCGACCCGGCCGCGCCTCCCCGAACCCGACGCCTCATCCGGAGGTGAGACCGCGCTGGCGTCGACCGCGGCGAGCCCTTCAAGCGGGAGTCCCCCCGCGTCGGCGAAGCGACACCCCTCCGCGATCGCGCACCCAGCACAGCGCCGAAACGTCTCATTTCGCCCCTGCCCCGGCGACAGCACCGAGCGCCAGATCCACGGCTTCGAACCCCACACCGTCGGCAGCGCGCAAGGCGGTGCGTAGCCCGCTCTCGCGTCCCGCGCCCCGCTGAACACGACGTTGTCGAGCAGCGTCAGCGCGTGCTCCAGCGGAGCGAGCGGGAGCTCGACCGGCGCCTTTCCCCAGTCCTCACGCACGAGCTCGAGCTCCACACGCGCCGGCGCCACGCGAGCAGCGAACGCCAGCAGCGACGGGAACGTCCGCGGGCGCGCGCAAACGCGATACGAGACCTCGAACCCCAGCGCAGAAGCAGCGCGCCCGACGGCCTCGCCGTCCCCAACCCCAAGCGCCGCGACCGCCTTCGGCCCGGCCGCCTCGACCTGAACGACGAGCCCCGCGACCCCATCCGCCCGCAGCCGCCCGAGCGTCTCCGCATCCAGTGACCGCGCCGGCGCCTCGACGGTCACTCGTCCGCCCGAAGGTAGTGATTCCACGAACTCTCGCAGCCCCGGCCAGCGTGTCCCGTCACCCCCGCCAACGACGACGTCACGCGCGTCGGCTGCCCGGCGCCGCGCGTCCGCGAGCGACATCGGTGACCGCTCCGCACACGCCACACACGACGGGCAGCGGGGCTCGCACGCCCCCATCGCCGAGAGGCGAACCGACGACGGACCCGCCGTCATAACGAACGACGAGCAGCGCGACGGACACACCCAACCGGCGCGCGGGGGCACCAACGGGCGAGGACCACTGTCACGTTACCGGTTGCGCGCACCATTGCGCTGGAGTGTACTGTTCGCCCCTCGGAGGGTCAACGCGACGCCTCCCGCGAAGCCTCGGCAGACACCCCGTGACAGAAGCACCCGCGCAGACACCCGCGCTCTTCGACCCCGTCCACATCGGCCGCATCGAGTGCCGGAACCGACTCTGGCTCGCCCCGATGACGAACCAGCAGTCCCACGAAGACGGCACGCTCTCCGACGACGAGCTCCGCTGGCTCGAGGCGCGCGCCGCCGGCGGCTTCGGCGTCATCGAGTCGTGCGCCACCCACGTCTCCCCAGAGGGACGCGGCTGGCCCGGCGCGCTCGGCTGCGACTCCGATCGGACGCTCGACGGCTGGGCGCGCCTCGCCGCGATGTGCCACGCGCATGGCGCCACCCTCGTCCCGCAGCTCTTCCACGGTGGCGCCCGCGCCGTCCCGTCCGCCGCGCGTTGGGCCCCCGATGCCTCGGACGGCACGCGCGCCGGCACCGACGACGACATCAACGGTGTCATCGACGCGTTCGCCCGCGCCGCAGCCCGCGTGGCGAGCGCTGGCGTCGATGGGATCGAGCTGCACGGCGCCCATGGCTACTTGCTCAGCCAGTTCCTCGCGCGCAGCACGAACACCCGCGTTGACACCTGGGGTGTCGACCTCGAAGGCCGCGCCCGCCTGCTTCGGTCCGTCCTGGCCGCGTGCCGCGCCGCGACCCCTGCCGGCTTCACGATCGGCGTCCGCCTCTCACCCGAGTGGTGGGGCACGGCGGCGCCCACCGGACCACCGCCGCTCGACCTCGACGAGTCCGTGCAGGTCGCGAAGTGGCTCGCCGACGACGGCGTCGACTTCATCCACCTCTCGCTCTGGGACGCCTCGCTCCCCGCACGAGCGAAGCCGACCGAGCACCCGATCCCGCTGTTCCGCGCCGCGCTGCCCGACCGCGTCAGCCTGATCGCCGCCGGCAACCTCTGGACCGTCGCCGACTGCGAGGCCGCCATCGCGCGCGGCGCCGACGCCGTGGCGCTCGGCCGCTGCGCGATCGCGAACCCGGCGTGGCCCACCGATGCGCAGCGCCCGGGCTTCGCGCCACGGCGACCACCCCTCACGCTCGACGAGCTCGCGGAGCGCGCGCTCTCACCCGCCTTCGCGGCCTACATGCGGCGCTGGCCGGGATTCGTCGCGGACGAGCCCGCGTGAGCGATCTCGCCGACTGGCTCGATCACGAGCGGGCGCTAGCGCGGAGGCTCGGCGTGTTCGCGACCGAAGCATCCTACCAGACGCTCACGTGCCCCGAGTGCGACGAGCCGCGGCTCGTCAAGCGCCGGCTCGATCCGCTCGCGCGCGGCTCACTGCAGTCGGTCCAGGAGGGGCTGATCGCGATCGCCATCGACCTCGACAGCCCGTGCCCCTCGTGTGACCGACGCCCCGAACGAGCGCCCGACAGCGAGACGCTGTACCTCGCATTCTCCCCGCGACTCGGCGGGCACCTCGGCGTCGAGATCCACGTCTCCACCACCGACGACGGACGCCTGCGCGTGCGTCGCGCGCTCTGGCTGGCGCGGCTCGACGCCGACGAGCTCGAAGAGCTCGACCCCGCGGATCCTCGTCTAGACAGCGTCGACCGAGACGCCGAGCTCCGACGCTGTGCGGCCCAGGCCGAAGCCGACGCGCCCGACGACGCCGATGCGGCGCTCCGGGCGCTCGCGGAGCTCCTCTCGACTGCCGGCGAAGACGCCACGCTGCTGCGTGAGCTCGCGCGACTGGCCGCAGACCGCGGACTCGACGCGGTGGCCGCTCGCTACCTGGAGCGCGCCCTCGCCGCAGGACCCGCGACCTCCGCAGCGCTCATCGACCTGGCGGGCCTCTACCGCCGGCTCGACGACGACGCCGCGGCCAGCGAGACGCTCGCGCGCGCGTTCGAGGCGTCCGGCGACGTCGACCTGCTCCCGGACCTGGTCGTCACCGCCGCCCGCGCCCGCCGGCTCGGCGCGACCGAGCGTGCCGCGCAGGCGCTGCAGATCACAGAGCCCGACAGCGTCGTCGCAGCGAAGGCCCTCGTCGGAACCGCCGCGATCGTGGCCCCGCTCGTCGACGCGCTCGACACACTCGAGCGCCACGCCGCCAACGCAGGAGACCTGACCGCGGCGGCCGTCGCCACCCACTGGCTCGACGTCCTCGCGCTCCCCCTCCCGGACTGGAGCGCCGCGCAAGACCGCGCCGGCTACCTCGAAGCGCTCGCAGACGAGCTGCGGCCCTGCGGAACCGTCGACACCGCACCTCAGCCTCTGGTCACGCCTGCGGGCGCCGCGATCGCCGGCGACCTCCTCTTCGAAGACGACACCGGCCGACGCTTCCGCTTCTTCGTCGTCGACCAGCTCCCCACGCGCGCCCTCCACCAGACGCTCGCCGCCACCGCCCGCGCCGCCCGCGCGCTCGGCGACGACGCCGTCATCGTCCCCCTCGCGCGACAGCCGCTCCCGTACGCCACCCTCGCGCTGCTCGCGGGAACGCCCCGCAGCGCCCTCCTCCTCGACGCCGACGCCGACTGCACGATGGTGCTCGCCGACGTGAACGCCGAAGCGTTCGCAGACGCCGCCCAGACCTACTTCGGCCGCCCGCTCGACTTCACGACGGAGTCGCTCGCCGACGTCGCCGCTATCCTCGACGCCCTCCGCGACGACGGGGTCGGAGACCCTCCGTACCCCCTCCTCCTCCTCGCCGCCTCGTACGTTGGGAGCGTCGCCGCCCGCACCCTCGGCGAACCCGCGCGCTGGGTTGACGGCCCCGACGGGCGCGGCGCGCCAGTGCTCGAGGTCGGCGACACCGAGCTCGACATCATCCCCGCGGTGGTCCGCGCCGCTCGAATCGACGCAGACGCAGAGCTCAACGCGCTCGTCCAGCTCCTGAACGCGAGGCTGCCGTGACTCTATCGCGCACCGACACCGTCGACGCGATCGGGCTGCGAACCGGCTGGGTCGTCATCTCGATCCACCACTTTGGTGAGTGGGACGACGACACCACCGAGCTGCTCCGCGCGAAGATCGCCACCGCTCTGTCGGCGCTCGAGACACACGCCTTTCAGAGCCGGTACTGGTGGGCGCCCGTCCGCATCGAGCTCGAGAGCGTCGAGCCGCTCCCCTACGAGGCGGCAGAGCTCTGCGAGCAGCTAGGCGTCGTGGTGCGGGCCGACTGATCAGCAGGTCCGCGACGCGGCACCGTCCGTCCGCAGGCTCCGCCGCGAAGTCGACGGCCCCGAGATCGGCGACCTCGAAGTCGGCCACCTCGACGCCGCGGATCCGGCGGCGGCGTCAGACGCCGCGCGGCACACAAAGCGACTGCACCTGCTGGCACGCGTCGCACAGCGGCTCGTCCCACATGCACCGCGGCGCTACCTGCAGCTCCGGCTCGCACGCGTAACCGGCCGGACAGTCCGACGCCGTCGCGCACGACTGGCTCGGGAAGCAGCCGGCGGCCCCGAGCGAAGGCGCCGACTCGTCGACACAGCCCGGCGGCTCGACCCACTGGCACGTCTCCGACGCCGAGTCGCACGCCGCGCGATCGGCCTGCGCCGCGCAGTCGACCGGAGCGCAGACACCATCGACGCACGCGCCGCTCGCCGCGCCGCTCCAAAGGCGGCAGTCGTCGTCAGACGAGCACGACGCGCCCGTGCAGTCGAACCGGAAGCAAGCGTCGGTCGCGTAGCACTGCCACGAGCCCGAGCGGCAGTCGCACACCGTCGACGCGAAGCAGTCGCCGCAGCAGCACTCCATGCCCCACTCGCAGTGCAGCCCCTCGGCGTCGCCGCCACAGCTCTCCGCGATCGGCGGCGAAGCGGGGCACGCGCCGCCGCCGTCGGTGTCCTCGCCGATCTCGATGTCGATCGAGACGTCGGTGTCTTCGCCGATCTCCACGTCCTCACGAACGTCCGTGTCCTCACCGACCTCGACATCTTCAGCGACGTCAGCGTCCACCTCAACGTCCGCGCCCACGTCGCCGACCGTGTCGACCGCCGCGTCCTCGCTCGCGTCCGGGAGCGTCTCGGCTTCGGTGCCACAGGCGCCAAGCGCGAACGCTAGAAGCGCGAGGCGCGTCAGATCCTTGAGGGGCGATTTCAGAAGCTCGTGTGCCATGGTCCACCTTCGGTCACCGTTCGGGGGCGCAGCGTGCACCCTTCGGCGTTCTTGTCCAAGTTCCGTGCCACCAACGCCTCCACTGGCACGCCGGGCGCCTCTCTCGGGTGCCGCACCGGAATGAAACTCGACGCGCGAGCGCTCGTGAACGAGACTCGCAGCGCGTCGTCGACGAGGAGCAGCGCGTATGGGCTATCGGTCAGAGGTCGCTGCCGCGCAGGCGCTCGACGCGCTCGCGACGACGCTCGAAGCGGGAGTCCCGCTCTCGCGGGTCCTCTGCGAGCCGCTCATCGCGCGCACGCTCCCACCCGACCTCGCTGCCGCGCTGCGGCAGGTCGACGGCGGCGCGACCCTCGCGCGCGCACTGACCACGTGGCCCACCATCGGAGCTGCGGAGCTCGCCATCATCGAGGCTGGCGAGCTGGGCGGCCGCCTGCCCGACGCCCTCCGACGCGCAGCCGCCACCACCCGACGCCGCGCCGACGTGCGCGGTGAGGTCGGGAAGGCCCTCCGCTACCCCGCGGCGCTCGTCTTCCTTTCTACCGTGGTCACCCCGATCCCGACCATCGTCTTCGAAGGCGTCGGCGCCTACGTCGCGCAGGCGATCTGGGGACCGGCGATCGTGATCTCGGTCTTCGCCGTGTTCTGGCTCTGGCTCCCCTCGCTGTCGCCGCGCGATCCGCGCCGCGCACGCGTCGGCGAGCTCTTCGGGCGCCTCCCCGGCTTCGGCGGAATCCAGCGGCGGCTCGCGACCGCGACCTTCGCGCGCGTGCTCGGCCTGTGCATCGAGTCTGGACTCCCGATCGCACGCTCTCTCGAGCTCGCCGGCGCCAGCGCCGGGAGCGCGTCCCTCGACGCCGTCGGACGAAAGGCGGCCACAGCGGCGTCCGGCGGGCAGACGCTCGCGGCGTCGATCGACAGCGCGACCCGCGGCTCGATCGACCCCGCTTTCCTCTCCGTCGTCGCGCAGGGAGAGATCGGCGGGACGCTGGACCGCTCGCTGGCCGCCTTCGCCGACCGGCAAGAGGCCGAGGCGACCGTCGCCCTGCGCACGGCGATCCGAACGCTCGTCGCCCTCGCCACATTCGCCGTAATGCTCGTCGCCGCCTGGCAGATCGTCCGCGCATTCCAGCAGGTCCTCTCCGAGGTCGACGCCGCCATCGACGCAGCGACGCACTGACCGCCGGCGCGTCCCATCCCATGCTGGCGCACGTCTTGCTTGTCTCCGGGGCACCGAGCTCGCGCAGCATTGGCGCAGCGCTGCTCGCATGGCACCCTGGAGCTCCGATGACCCGCCCACTCCGCCGACCGCTGCTCCGTCGACCGCTACTCCGCCGCTGCAGCCTGGCCCGCCACTGCACCCCGGCCCGCGGCCGAACCCTGGCCCTCGCCAGCGCGGCCCTCGGCGTACTCGCGCTCAGCGCGTGTGCCGAAGACGCCGCCGGCCCGAGCGAGCCTGACCACTCGCTCGAGTTCCCGCTCCAGCTCGGCGCCTGGAACGCGGCGACAGAGACGTTCGTCGAGCTGCGAGACGCGTCGCAGGTCGAGATCGTCATGGGCTTTCAGGGCCTCGTCTTCGTCAACCTCGCGCTGCTGACCGACGAGGCCATCCCGCAGCGCTTTCGCGCCGAAGGCGAGCTCACGTTCCTCGACACCGGCGAGATGTTCCCGGTCGTCGACAACCAGGTCTTCTTCGAGCCGCTCCCCGGCGAAGCGTGGCTCGTCCCCTCGTTCCGAATCCCCCTCTCCGGAACCGCCGCGACGCTCGACGGCCGCGAGATCGAGCTCGTCGTGACGCTCTCGAGCCAAGACGACACGTGGTGCTCCGACCTCGACAAGCGGCTCGTCCTCCACGACGGCGACTGCGTCCACAACCCCGACGGCACCTTCGTCTGCGGCTAGGCGGGGCACCACGACGCGGCCTGCTTGCTGCCCCTGTGGGATCTCCTGTGAACTTCGCTGTGGGATCCATGTGAGCTGCACCCGCGCTCGTGTGGAGCCGCGCGCCCGATTGACTGACCGTCCACCTCCCTCCCATCGCCGCCAACGCGATCTCCCCCGCGTCGCCCACAGCGCCTAGACCTCGATCGACCGCAGAAGACGCGGAGATTCAGCCAAAGCCCACAGCTTCCACAGGGCTGACTTCGAGTCCGATTGGGTTCTCATGAGGGGTTCTCTCGAACCCCTCGAACGCAGAGACGAACGCGCGCGCTCCGTCTCGACACTCCTCGGCGCATGCGATAGGAGCGAGGGCCCTATCTCAACCCACGCCCTCCGCTCCGATGAAGATCACGCTCGACACCGCGACGCTGACTGGTGAGCTCTTCAAGCTCCTCGGGATCGTGAGCTCGAAGTCGACGATGCCGATCCTGAGCAACGCCCTGCTCGAGGCCGACGCAGACGGCACGCTCAGCCTGCACGCGACCGACCTCGACATCAGCGTCTCGACAGAGGTCCGCGCCGACGTCGAGCGCCCCGGGCGGATCGCCGTGCGCGGCCGTGACCTCTACGACGCGGTCAAGAACCTGCGCTCGCCCACCGTCACGCTCGAGAAAGAAGACAATCTCTGGGTCCAGCTCAACGCCGGCACCGTCCGCGCCCGCCTCGTCGGAATGGACCCGGCCGACTTCCCGAACCTCCTCCGCGCCGACGACGCCACGTTCGTCACGATGGGGATCGGAAAGCTCGTTCGGATGATCGACCGGACCATCTTCTCGGTATCGACCGACGAGGGCCGCCCCAACCTCACCGGCGCCCTCCTCAAGGCCGAAGACGGCGTCCTGATGATGGTCTCGACCGACGGACACCGCCTCTCGAAGGTAGAGGTCAACGTCGACCTCGGTGCCACGCCGTCGGCCCTCCTCGAGGGGGTCATCGTCCCGCGCAAGGGCCTCGCCGAGCTCCGCCGCACCGTCGACCTCACCGACGAGACGCTGCAGATCGGCATCCTGAACTCGAACGTCGTCTTCAAGCACTCGAACACGACGATGTTCGTCCGCCTCATCGACGGCACATTCCCCGTCTTCCGCTCCGTCGTCCCCGAAGAGAAGGACGCGCGAAAGGCCGTCGTCGACCGCGCCGAGCTGATGTCGCGCATCAAGTTCGTCGCCCTCTTCTCCAGCGCCAAGACGCACAACCTCTCGCTCCAGCTCGAAGACGGCACCTGCACGATCTCCGCGCAAGACGCCGACAAGGGCGAGTGCCTCGAGCAGATCCCCGTCAACTACGCCGGCGCCAGCGTAAAGGCGGGATACAACTACAAGTACCTCGTCGACGTCCTATCCGTCGTCGACACCGAGCAGGTCAGCGTCGAGATCATCGACACCCTCTCGCCGACCATCATCCACGAGATCGCCGGCGAGCCCGACGAGCGCTCGCTCTTCATCGTCATGCCGATGCGCCTCTGACCGGTCCGTGCGCGTCGACTCGCTCGCGCTCCGCGACTTCCGGAACATCGAAGCGCTCGAGCTGACGCCCGACCCGCGCTTCAACGTCATCGTCGCGCCAAACGGGCACGGCAAGACGAACCTCGTCGAGGCCGTCTACCTGCTCGCCGCCCTCAAGTCGTTCCGAAGCCTCAAGAACGACGCCCTGATCCGCCACGGCGCCGAGCGCGCCCGCTGCACCGCCCTCGTCGACCGAGGTGGCGTTCGCCGCGAGATCGCCCTCGAGCTCCTGCCACGCTCGCGCCGCGTCACCCTCAACGGCAACTCCGTACGCCGCGTCGCAGACTTCTTCGGCGAGGTGAACGTCGTCGCGTTCTCGCCCGAAGATATCGGCCTCGTACGCGGCGCCCCCGCGGACCGTCGCGCCGTCGTCGATCGCATGGTCTTTAACGCGCACCCGTCATACGCGGCCGAGTCTGCCGCGCTCGACGACGTCCTCAAGAACCGGAACGCCGTCCTCAAGCAGTGCGAGGGCAGCGTAAGCCGCCGCAACGCGGACCTGCTCGACATCTATGACGCGCAGCTCGTCGCGCACGGCGTCGCCGTCGTCGCGCGGCGCCGGAACTACCTCGCACGCCTCGCCGCCCCGTTCCACGACGCCTTCTGCGAGATCTTCGGCGCGACCTTCGACGCCGCGCTGGCCTACCGGCTCAAGAGCGCGGAAGACGCGACTGACCACGACGAGCTCCTGTCCGACGACGCGGCCCTGACCGAGCATCTGCGCGACGCCATCCGAGCCGCCCGCCCGCGCGACGTCGCGCGAGGCTTCTCGACGGTCGGACCGCACAGAGACGACATCGAGCCGCTCTTGCAGGGCCGCCCTCTCCGCGAGTTCGGCTCGCAAGGACAGCACCGCGCGTTCGTCCTCGCGATGAAGATCTCGGAGATCCGCCTCCTCGAGGCCGCGCTGGGCCACTTCCCCGTCCTCGTGCTCGACGACGTCTCGAGCGAGCTCGACCCCATCCGAAACCAGCAGCTCTTCGACTTCCTCTCCCGCTTCGACGGACAGGTCTTCATCACGACGACCGATGTCGGCTACATTCGGCTCCAGCACGCGTTCCGGCAGTGGCACCTCCGCGACGGCGTGCTCCTCGACCCGTCGGCTTCTGCATGAGCTCCCAAACCGTCCGCCTGATCGAAGGCACCGAGATCGTCGAGTGGATCCGCCGTCCCGGGGTCCAGGGCTACCGTTACCGGGCAAACTTCTCGGCGATCTGGTTCATGATCCTCGTCGGTGTCGGCTGCGCCGCGCTCGCCTTCGTCCTCGCCAACCGCAGCGGCCTCACCGAGCTTGTCCACAAGGCCGCCTTCACCCTCCTCGGCGCGACCGGCGTCATCGCTATCGCGATCGCCCTCCGCTGGACCGCCTTCTGCACGCGCGCCTACCTCGCCGTCGGCCCCGAGGCGCTGCTCATCGGCCGCGGGCCGCGCGCCTACCTCGTACCAAACAGCCGCCTTGTCCGATCCGCGATCCGCATGGACCAGATCCAGCGTGGGATCGTCACCTCTGCCCTTCCGATCGAGATCGGCGACTACAACACGCTCATCCACCTAGTAGGCCCCTTCGCCAGCCTCGACGGGGTCAAACGCTTCATCGCCGACATACTCGGCGTGCTCGTTCAGAACGAGGGAGACGGCGACGCAGACACAGACGCCGACGCCAGCGTGCACGTCGATGGCGCGCCCGACGAGGAAGACCCGTGAGCACACCGCTGCTCAGCGATGCTCAACCGCCCCGCCGGCGCCGGCACATCGTCGCAGCCGCGGTGCTTGTGTGGGCCGCCGGCTGCGGACGCTGCGGCCCCGAGCCCGCCTCCAGCCTCGACGCCTCGAGCGGCTCGGGATCTGTCGAGTCCAGCGCCGTCGACGCCGCGCCTTCGGCTGCAGAACCAAACATACGACCGTCCGTCCGGCTCTCGGCGACCGCCACAGACAGGCTTGGCGCGCGGCTCGCCTCGGCAGACTTCCACCTCGGCACGGTCGCCGCGGCCACCCGCGAGGGAAACCTCTACGTAGGCGAGGTTGGGAGCCTCGCGCCCGTCGGAGAGCTCGGCGGTCGCCCCGCTGCCCTCGCCGTACTCGAGCCGGCCGTCGTAGCCGTCGCCGTCGCCAGCGATCCGCCGGTGCTGCGGCTCTACGATGCGGTCGCACGCAGCGACCGCCACGAACTCGCGCTCGACGGAATGCCGGTCGCCGTACGCTTCGACGGCGCGAGGGGCGTCGTATGGGCGCTCACCCGCGGCCCAGGCGGCTCCCACGTCACGGCATGGCCGACGACACTAGGCGGCCTCGCCGAGCCCGTCGTCGACGCCGCGCTCGGCGCTGGCGGCATGGGCCTCTTCCCAGACGCGACAGGCGGCTGGCTCGTCCCAAGCCACGACGCGCGCGAGGTCACCCGGCTCGACTACAGCGGCCTCACCGCTCGCTGGTCCCTCGAAGCGCCAGAACGACCAGCGGCGGCCGTCGGACTCTCCGGCAGCGCCTTCGTCGTCAGCGCGACCGGCCCCACGGTCACGATCTTCAGGTCCAATCAAGACCCGGCCATCGTCGAGCTGGACGGACCCGGCAGCGCGATCACCACCGGCGACGGCGCGGTGTTTGTCGCGTCGGCTTCGTCGGGGACGGTCACGAGACTCGACCCAAACACCGGGACGGTCACCGCGTCGCGCCGCGGTCTGGGACTCCCAACGGCCCTTCTTGTCGCCCCGCCCGGCCTGTGGGTGGCCGACGGCGGCCCCGAAGGCGGCGCCATCCACTTCCTCGACGCCGTCACGCTCGAAGAGCTCGCCGAGCCCGCGGTCGCTGAAGGGCGCCCCGGCTGGTTGTTCGAGGACGGCGGCGTGGTGGTCAGCGTGAGCCCCGCCGAGGGAGTCGTGCAGCGGTGGGCTGTGAACCGCTGAACCGACGAGTTCGGTGTAGTTGGTGTGCCCACGGCGTCATGGTCTCCGTGGCGCCGTGTTCGTTTGCGGTGCACGCAGCCGCCCCTACGACGCCGTCCCCCGCTCGAACTTCGCCTCTGTCAGCGGCACCGGGTAGCTGCCGTCGAAGCACGCGAAGCAGAAGTCGCCCTCGGCTCGGATGCAGCTCGCGAGCCCCTCCGTCGTCATGTAGCGCAGCGTGTCGGCCTCGATCATCTCGCGGATCTGGTAGACGCTGTTCGTGCTGCCCACCAGCTCGCCGGCGTCGGGCGTGTCGACGCCATAGAAACAGGGGAACTTCGTTACCGGGCTCCCAATCCGAACGTGCACCTCTGTCGCGCCCTGCGACCGAACCATGCGCACGAGCTTGCGGAGCGTCGTCCCGCGGACGATCGAGTCGTCGACCAGAGCCACGCGCCGGCCCTTGAACACCGAGCGGATCGGGTTGAACTTCTGCCGCACCCCCTCGTCGCGCCGCGTCTGGTCCGGGCTGATGAACGTGCGCCCGACGTAGTGATTGCGGATCAGGCCGAGCTCGAACGGGACGCCGCGCTCCTGCCCGTACCCCATCGCGATCGACGTCGAGGAGTCCGGCACCGGGACGACCACGTCGACCTCGACCGGGTCGTCTGCCGCGAGCCACGCGCCGATGCGCTTCCGAACGTCGTAAACGCGGCGGCCGAACGTGATCGAGTCCGGGCGGCTAAAGTAGACGAACTCGAACGCGCAGTGCGCCGGCTTCGACCGGCCGCGCGCGGCGTCGACGTCCGGGCTCGGGTGCCGGACCATCCCGCTCGGGCCGAACTCGATGATCTCGCCAGGCGCTACGTCGTCGACGCGGTCCGCGAAGTTCGTGTCGAGCGCCGAAGACTCGCTCGCCACGATCCAGCGGCCCTCGCCGTAGCCGAACGTCAGCGGCCGGATCGCGTTCGGATCGCGGATCGCGAACATGCGGTCCTGCGTCACGAGCACTGAGCTGTAAGCGCCGCGCAGGCGCCGCTGAGCCGCCCGGATCGCGTCGACCAGCGACAGTCCGCGCACGTGGTGCTCGAACGCGATCGTGTTCACGATCAGCTCGGCGTCGTTCGTCCCGGCGAACGCCACCCCGGCCGCCTCGAGCTCTGCCCGAGCCTCAGCGTAGTTCGTGATGTCGCCGTTCGACGCCAGCCCCATCGGCGCGCCAACCAGCGCGGGCACGACGTGCGGCTGCGCGTTCTGGACGCGATTTCCGCCGGCCGTCGGGTACCGGACGTGCCCGCACCCGACAGCGCCGGGAAGGGTCGTCGGCGGCGTCGGGAACACGTGGCGCACGTAGCCGACGTCCTTTCGCAGAGCGATGCGCTTGCCGTCGGACACCGCGACGCCGCACGCGTCCTGACCGCGGTGCTGCATCTGGAAAAGGCCCTCGAGGATCGGCCCGACGACGTCTTCGCCGAGCTCCGAGTAGACTCCGATTACGCCGCACATCGCTGAGCCGCTCCGCGTGCCAGACCTTGAACCCGGCGCACCTATACGGCGCGCGGGGCGTCAGGACAACGGGGGCGGCGCCGCCTCCGTCGCGGCAGCGCTCCGGGCCGCCATCAGCGCACCAACGGTCTGGTGCTCGCCGTCCTCGCGCCAGCCGGGAGGCGCGAACAGCACGCCGAGTCGCCCGCGCCAGGTCTTCGCCGCCACGACGTCGGC
>JACKDJ010000034.1 GCA_020633625.1 Myxococcales bacterium | reverse complement strand
TGGACGGCGACGAGGTCACGCGCGGCACCAACCCGACCGCGGGCGACACAGACGAGGACGGCCTCTCCGACGGCGACGAGGTCGCGCGCGGCACCGATCCCAACGACCCCGACTCCGACCACGACGGGATCTCTGACGGCGACGAGGTCGCCGGCGGCAGCGACCCGCTCGACTTCGGCGACCCGTACGATCCCGCTGGCGACTCCGACGGCGACGGGCTCGCGAACGGCGTCGAAGAGGAGCTCGGCACCGACCCCAACAACGCGGACTCCGACGACGACGGCGTCAGCGACGGCGACGAGGTGATGCTCGGCACCAATCCTCGGCAGCCGGACTCGGACCGGGACGGACTCAGCGACGGCGCGGAGCTCGAAGCCGGGACCGACCCCCTCGCGCCCGACACCGACGGCGACGGGCTCGAAGACGGAGACGAGGTCGCTCGTGCGGTCCCGACGTCCCCAACCGAGGCAGACACTGATCACGACGGGCTCTGCGACGGCCCGGCGACCGTCGAGGGCGTGTGCGTGCGCGGCGAAGATCTCGACGCCGACGGCCGGACGTCGAGCCTCGAGACCGATCCGACGCGCTTCGACACCGATGGCGGCGGCGAGGGCGATGGCGCCGAGCGCGCGGCCGGACGAGACCCACTCGATCCGTCCGACGACGACCCTTCGGCCGCGGACCCGGACGGCGACGGGCTCAACGCCGCAGCAGAAGCTGCAGCCGGAACGGATCCGCTGGACCCCGACACCGACGACGACGGCCTCGACGACGGCGTCGAGGTGCTCGCGGCAGACCCGACCGACCCGCTCGACCCCGACACCGACGGCGACGGCCTCTGCGACGGCCCGGGCGAGACTGATGAGTGCCGTTCGGGCGAGGACCTGAACGCCAACGGACTCGTCGACGCTGGCGAGACGGACCCGCGCCTCGTCGACACCGACGGCGACGGCATCCCCGACGGCGAGGACGACGATCCGGCCCCGGTGGACGGGTCGGGCGACGGAGGCAGCGGCGGTGGCAAGCGCGGCGGCTGCGCGGCGGCCCCGGGCGCGGCGCTCCCCGAGCTCGGCGCGATCGCCGCGCTCGTCGCGCTCGCCGTGCGCCGTCGGCGCCGTAGCTGATGCTCGACCGGTACCGCCGCGGCGCGCTCCGGCGGGCCCTCGTCGTGCTCGCGCCATTCCTCGCCGCCGTGACTCTGGTCGGCTGCGAGGAGACGGACACGATGCGGATCCCTCCGATCGAGCCGCAGACGGCGTACGTCGGGGAGTTCCTGTCGGTGCCCTTCTCGGTGAGGCACCCCGGGCGTGCGCCGGTCTCGCTGTCGTTCTCTGGCCCCGACCTCCCGTTCCTCGACCGCTGGGCGTTCATCGTAGCGCGCCCGGGCGGCGGCGAGCTGCAGTGGACGCCCACTGCCGATCACGTCGGATTGCACACGCTGACCATCAACGCCGCAGCCGGTGACCGCCGCGCGTCGCGTCACGTGCAGATCGAGGTGATCGTGGCGCGCGAGGCGGCGCCGGTGTTTAGCGCGCCGGGGCCCGGACAGGCCGTCGACCTCGACGCCACGCCGTGCGTCGAGTTGCCGGTTGTAGCGTCGGACCGCGACTCGGAACAGGTCGCGCTCCGCGTGGCGTTTGGGATGCCTGCCGGCGCGACCTTCGACGTCACCGAGGTTGGTCCGACCTCGCGCGGCACGTTTCGCTGGTGCCCGCGAGCGGATCAGACCGCCGCCGCCGCGCAGTGGACCGTTACCTTCGGGGCGAGCGATGGCGAACACCCGGAGGTCCAGCGCGACACGACGTTCGTGCTGCTCACGCCGACCAAGGCGGCGTGTGGCGGGGCCGTCCCGGAGGTAGTTTGGGGGGCGCCAGAAGACGGGAGCTCGCTGGTTTCGCGGGTCGGCTATCCGGTGTCGATGCGGGTCGCCGACGACAACCCGCTGCGCGACCGCCCCGTCTTGTTCTACACCGACGGGAGGATCGAGCAGCGCGACCAGCTCGAGCTACCGACGCTGTCGCTGGTCCCGTTCGCACCCACTGCCGACGGTGGCTGGCTGGCGCGGATCCCAACGTTTCGGCTCGCCGAGGACGAGGCGAAGAACCTCTCCCTCGTCGCCTGGGTGACCGACGACGACGACCCGACGGGCACCCGCTGCGACAACCTCGCGCCGCTGCGAATGCGCCGATTCACAGCGATCGGCGCGGTCGAGGCCGGCATTCTCGACGACTGCGACGTCTGCCAGGTGAGCGGTGACTGCCTCAGCGGCGTCTGCGCCCGGACCCCGTACGGTGGCCGCTGCATTCCGGGCTGCGAGCTCGGCGACCGGTGCGACGACGGCACGGAGTGCGCCCTGTGGAACTCGATGGAGGGTGTCATCCGCTCCGGCTGCGGCTCAGCGGAGTCCAGATGCCTCGGCGTGCCCGACTGCGAGCCAGACGCGGCAGAGCCCAACGACGTCCCCGCGCAGGCAGCGACGCTCGCGCCTGCGACCGACCGCAACGCGACGGCGTGTGGACGCGACGACGACTGGTACCGGCTCGCGGTCGATACCGAGTCAGAGGTAGAGGTGCAGGCGACCGGCGCGGTCGAGCTTCAGCTCGTCGACGCGCACGGGACGATCGTCGCCGTCGCGGCGCGCAGCGACGAAACCGCCGTTGCGACGGTGTGCGTGGCGGGAGGCGCCGACCTCCTCGCCCGAGTCTTCGCGCCGTCTCTCGACCCGGCGAGCTACTCTGTGCGAGCCCGCGTCACGCCGGCCGCTTGCGCCTGCGTCGACGACCCCGCCGAGGCCGGCGAGTCTCCGACGCTGTCGCCGGGCGGGTCGTTCTCTGGCCAGATCTGCGGCCGCGACACGGACGAGCTGCGAGTCGAGAGCGACGACGCCAGCCGCACGACGCTGACGCTCACCTTTGACGCCGCGGCGGCGGACCTCGACATGGACGTGCTAGACGCGGCTGGTCACCTCGTCGCCTCGGCGCGCGGCGTCGGCGATACGGAGTCAGTCTCGGTCGACCTGCGCTCGTCGGCAGGGCCATTCCGGGTCCGAGTGTTCTCGTATGACGGGAGAGACGGGAGCTACACGCTGGCCCGGAGCGACGTGCCCCTCGCGAGCTGCGCGACCGCGGCCGACTGCGACGCAACCGAGCTCTGCGACGTCGCGCGCTGTCGCCGCGTTGCGTGCGTGCGGAACGCCGACTGCGAGGTCGGCCAGATCTGTCCGCTGCCGAGCATCACGCTCCCGGCACGAACGTGCGTCGCCGAGTGCGCCGACGATGGAGACTGCGGGGCGGGCCGAGTGTGCAAGCAGTTCTTCGAGGGGGCCGCCTGCTTCCCGACCGGCGAGGGCGAGACGGCAGCGGAGTGCGAAGCGGTGGCCGATTGCGGCGGAGACCGGGTCTGCGTGGACTGGCCCGGAGGGCACTGCGCGGCGGCAGGGTGTGATCGCGGCGTGCCCTGCGGCGAGGGCGCCGCATGCGCGATGGTCGACGGCCGCGCGTCGTGCGTCCAGACGTGCTGGGGCGCCGACGACGCCTGCACGCGACAGGACGACTACGAGTGTCGCGAGCTCTTCGCGCCAGACTCCGAGATCCTCTACGGCTGCGTCCCGGTCCAGCGCTAAGCCCCGGCCGAAGGGCCGGCCACAACCGCGGCCAAACCCCGGCCACAACCGCGGCCAAACCCCGGCCGCATCCGGGGAACGTAAGGCGCGAGGCCATGCCTCGCCCCCGGCCGAAGGCCGGCCACAACCGCGGCCAAGCCCCGGCCGCATCCGGGTCGCGGGGCCCAACGCCATATCACGTCAAGCGTCGCCCCCGGGCCGACCATCGGCCAAACCGCAGCGTCAACGGCGTCGGGCGCTCGTCAGGGCTCGGGGAGCGGCGGGAGCTCGTCGCAGCGCTCCCCGGGGACGTCGCACTCCTCGCGCTCCGAAAGCTCGATACAGCGGAGGCGGTCGTCCTCATCTTCGAACTCGGCGTCGCAGTGCAGCTCGTCCTGCTCGGACGCCTCGTCGCCTTCTGCCTCGTCTGCCTCACTCCGCTCGCGCCGGAGGGGCCGTCCGTCGGCCCCCGTCTCGTCGGCTTCGTCGTGCGCGTGCGCTTCGTCGTCGGCCGCGACGACCTCGTCCGCGGCGAGCTCGTCGTCGCCACCGCCCGGCGTGGGGGTGGACGTCGAAGCGCCGGTCGCCTCGTTGTCGTCGGCCCCATCGGAGCCGGACCTGAGGTCGATACCGCCGGCTTCGGCGATCTCCGCAACCTCGTCGGCGTCGAGGTCGTCGCGCGATGAGCAGACGAGACCGTCGGCGATCGGGTATGCGTACGGAACGTCAGCGGCGCACAAGAAGCCGGTCTCGACGACACTGACGACGCAGGACTGAGCCCCGGCGAGCAACACGGGGACGGCGCCTTCGTCGCAGGTCAGCCCGGCTGCTCCGGTCTCGGCGCAGCCGGCCAGGACAAGGGGCCCGAGGACCAGGGCGAGGCTGACGCGGCCGCTACGTACGTTCTTCATCTTCGCCCCACATGATGGCGATGTTCAGCGACAGCGCGTCGTCGTCGGCGGCTGCTCGCTCCAGTGCGACAGCTTCGCTGAAGACGCGCTCTTCGTACAGAGCGCGGAGCTCGTCGAGCTGCGCGCGTCCGATCCGCAGCGCGACGGTGCGCGCGAAGGCGGCGTCGCTGTCTCCGAAGAAGCGCTGCTCAACGACCGACGCGAGGGTCCTGCACAGGTGGTCGAGCCCGTCGATGCGCTGCTGCCAGGGCTCCTTCACCAGCCGATAGTCCTGCGCGGTGAGCGCGAACCGTGGCGTGCGGTCGTCGGTGACGGCCACGCGCCGCTCGGCGACCAGCCCAGCGAGCACGGCCTCGACATCGGCCTCTTCTTCGGCCGCGAGCGCCTGAACGATCCGGGCGCGCGTCATCGGGCCAGCGAGGAGCAGCGAGATGATCCGCCGCTCGAGGTTCGGTTGCGCCGCCGCCCGAGCGTACGTGGTCTTGAGGTCGTTCGAGAGCTGGCTGATCTTCCGCATGCTGACGGACATCAGCTCTACCATCTCGCGCATCGTGAGCCCGCGGTTCCGCGCCTCGCGGTAGTACGCGAGCTCCATCGCGCGCTTCACGTCGCGCAGCGGAATCCCGAACCTCGCCGCGAGCCGCGCCGCGGACGAGGATCGTGAAGAGGACGTGGTCCCGTAGATCTGAGGGTTCGGTCGTCTCGGTCACGGTCGTCCGAAGGGCTAGGCGGCGGTACAGTAGCGCAAGGTTGCGCGCGTGTCAGCCCAAAGTGTGACCGATGGGTGTAGGTTCGCGTTCGGGCGCCGGTGCCCTCGCCGTCCCGCGACCGCCAGCAGGTTGCGCCGCTCCGAAACCCGGCTAACGTTGCGTGGCTGCCGCGCCCGCTTCCCTCCGCGCGCTCTTCGTGTCCCAACGTCGCCCGACATCCCTGCCCCTCGCTGCCGCTGCCGCCGCGGTGTGGCTCGTCGCGGCGTGCCCGACGTCGGACCCGCCGGCCCCGTCACCGGTGGCGGACGCGGGCGGCCGCGACTCGATCTTTCCGTGCTCGCCCGAGTGTCCCGAAGGCTACGCGTGCGAGGACGGGGAGTGCGTCCCGGCGTGCTCGCCGGTCTGCCCGGAGGGGACCCGCTGCGACGGCGGTGTCTGTGTCAGCGCCGTCGTCGATGGGCCAGGACCCGACGCGCTGCGGAACCCATGCGGGGGCTTCGGCGAGATCGCCGGGCTTCCCGGGACGCCGTGCGGCCCCTGCGAGACGGGTCGCTGGCTGTGCGAGACCGAAGATGTCGTCGTCTGCGTCGACCCCGAGGGGCTGAACGCCTGCGGCACGTGCGGAGAGCTCCCGGGCATCCCCGGCGGCGAGTGCGGCGACGCGGAGCGGTGGGCGTGCGCACCCGACGGCGCGCTGATCTGCGTCGACTGGTTCGACGCGAATCCGTGCCTCGGCACCACCACGCTCACCCCACCGCCGGGCCGCGCGTGCGGCGCCTGCGACGCCGGCTATGCGGCCTGCGCCGGCAACAACGGCACCGAGTGCGTCGAGCCGTCGGACCCCGCGCCGTGCGAGTGCGACCCGGCGACGTCGCCTCCGATCCTCTGCGGCAGCGAGACCGGCATCTGCACGCGAGGACTGCGCTTCTGCGAGGCCGGGGGCCGGTACGGCTCGTGCGTCGAGGTCGACCGTGCCGGCCCGTGCGTCGACGGGGTGTGTGGCGAGGGCGAGACGTGCCTGCGCGAGCGACTCGGCCCTTTCGAGTCCCTCGACGACCGCTGCGTAACCGGCGACGAGCCCGAATGCGACCGCGCGACGTGCGTGCTGCTGGACGTTGGCCGTGTGTGCACCGACGACGAGGCTTGCTCCGCGACGCAGTCGTGCGCGGGCGGCCGCTGCCGCGCGCTCGTGACCTGGCCGATCGCTGAGCTATGCAACGGCGTCGACGACGACTGCGACGGGCGGATCGACAACGACGAGCGGCGCACGACCATCTGCGGCGCCTGCCCGTTCAACATGATGCTCGTCACCAACGAGGCCCGGGAGTTCGGGCGCCGCCGAATCTGCATCGACATCTACGAGGCATCGCGACCCGACGCGACCCTCGAAGACGCCGGCTCGAACGAGCGGTACAGCGCGTCGAATTGGGATCGGATGCCGTGGACCGGGCTGACCGCGAACGAGGCCGTGGACGCGTGCGCCGGCGCCGGATTCAACGCGCAGATCCCCGGAGGCGTTCCGGAGAAGCGGCTGTGTGTCGAGGACGAGTGGTCGCTGGCGTGCAACGTCCTCGACGAGCCCTACCCATACGGCGAGACGTTCGAGGCGGGCCGCTGCAACGACGCCGACGCCGGACTTGGTGGTCTCGCGCCGACGACGTCGTTCGAGGGGTGCTCGCACCTCGTCCCCGGTGGGCGCTTTCCAAACTACGACTTCGTGGGCAACGCGGCGGAGTGGGTGCGCGGAGACGAGGGCGCCGTCGTCGCCGGCGGCTCCTATCGCTCGCGCGGCGCAGCGGCCCTGAGCTGCGACTCGTTCGCGGCGGGCCCGGCACGTCCGGGCGCCGAGACGGGGTTCCGCTGCTGCGCGGCGACGGCGACCGTCACGAACTTCGGCGACGAGGAGTGATGCTCATCTCTCGCGGTGCTCACACAGGTGCGCTACGCAGCGCGACGCGGCTCGTCGTGTTGCTCGCGGCGCTCGCCTTCGCGTTCGGCTGCGACGACCCGCCGGGGACGACCGACGGGGAAGGCGCGTCGTCGAACGCTCTCCCCTTCAAGACCGACGGCGACTACCTCGCGTACTGGGACGGCTCGCAGTACCAGCCGTTCTTCATGACCGGGATCAACCTCGGCGTGGGGATCCCGGGCAGCGAGCCGGGGCAGCTCGCGGTCACGCGTGGGCAGTATCGGCGGTGGCTCGAGGAGATCGCGGCGACGGGCGTGAACACGCTGCGCGTCTACACGCTCCACTTCCCTCGGTTCTACGAGGAGTTCCGCGAGTACAACCTCGCCCACCCCGAGCGCCCGCTCTACCTCGTCCAGGGCATCTGGCTCGACGAGGAGAACCCGACGCACGACTTCTTCAACATGACGGAGATCTACGACCAGGAGATCCGGAACGTCGTCCACGCGCTCCACGGAAACGCAGATGTCGTCGGGACGTACGGCAAGGCGTTCGGCGAGTACCGAGCGGACGTCTCGCCGTGGTTGATGTCGTGGATCCTGGGGCGCGAGATCTATCCCGACGAGGTCGAGTTCACGAACGAGGTCCACGCCGAGGTGACGTCGTACGACGGGACCTCGATGAGCATACAGAACGCGATGCCGATGGAGGCATGGCTCACGGAGCGCTTGGACTACGCGATCACGCTCGAGCGCGAGACATACAACGTCACCCGACCTGTTTGCTTCTCGACGTGGCCAACTCTCGACCCGCTCACACACCTCATCGAGGGCCAAGGCAGCGACGAAGACCGCGTCAACATGGACCTCGGCAAGATCGACATGCACGACGCCCCCGGCGGGCTGTGGATCATCTACCACGCGTACCCGTACTACCCGGACTTCGTCGTCGAGACTCCCGAGTACCAGCTCTACCAGGACGCCGTCGGCTTCAACTCCTATCTGGGCTACCTGACGGACCTGAAGCGCTACCACGGGCGCATCCCGATCGTGATCGGCGAGTTCGGGACGCCCTCGGCGTGGGGCGCCGCGCACTACGCGCAGAGCGGCATGCACCACGGCGGGCTCGACGAGGCGGTCGTCGGGCACTTCGCGGCGCGCATGTTCTACAACATCTACAGCGCCGGGATGGCCGGCGGCATCTACTTCGCGTGGATGGACGAGTGGTGGAAGCGAACCTGGATCACCGACGAGCTCGACTTCCCACGCGGCCGCCGCTTTCGCTGGCACAACGTCACGGCCGCCGAGCAGAACTTCGGGCTCATCGCGTTCGACCTCGGCCCGCCGTCGTGGTCGCGCTGGGAGCCCGTGGCCGGTGAAGGCGCCGTACGCGAGGTCGAAGCCGACGCCGACGCCGAGTTCTTCCACGTCCGCGTCACGCTCGACGGGCCCCTCGAGGGTAGCGACATCCCGCTCATCATCGGCTGGGACACGTATCGCGACGACCTCGGCGAGAGCACGCTGCCCGGCGGCACCGTCACCGCCCAACGCTCGGAGTTCGCGACGGTGATCGGCGGCGACCTGAGCGCGAACCACCTCGTGACGCGCGCGTACGACAGCTACGGCATCTGGCACAACTCGTCGAACGATCTGCAGCTCTTCCACTCCATCCCGACCGACGGCGCGCCGTGGATGCTGGTGCGGTGGAAGAACAACCAGGCGCACATCAGCCGCGACTCGCTGTGGCAGTTCCCGGAGACGGCAGACGAGATCGGTCAGCTCCACGTCCGGCGCGAGGGCGAGTCCCCGTCCAACCTCGACGCGGTCGTGTTCGACGGGAGCACCATCACGGTCCGAATCCCGTGGAGCCTGCTGCACGTCACGGACCCGACGCGCCGGGCAGTGCTCGACGACGACCGCACGACACAGGGGCGCGAGACCGCGATCACGGACGGGTTTCGGCTCGCCGTCGAGTGGGGCGGCGACCTCGTGACCACACCGCGACTGCAGTGGGACACCTGGGAAGAGGCGCCGCCGACCGTCGAGCGGGAGAAGCCATCGCTGGCGCTGTTGACCGAGATCGTCCGCTATCTTCCGCACGACCTCCCCTCGGGGCTTGCCGAGGATCGCCCGGCGGTTCCGGACCCGTTCGCGGAGTGACGGCCGGCCGCCGGCGCGTGCGTGCCCCCGGCGCGGGATACAGGGCGTTTCTTGCGGGTCGGCGCGGGTCTGCTAGGGTCTTCGAGCCCCACGCCCGCGCGCGGCCACGTGCGGTCCGTAGACAGAGGCCTCGTTGAGTCGACCCGGCAGCGACACCCTATACCTGCTCACGGCCCAGTACCTGGGCGCAGGGGAGCTCGGAGAGCGCGTCCAAGCGTTGCTCGCGTCGTGCGGTGCGGCACGCGTGCAGAGCGCGACGAGCGCGACCTTCGTCGTCGGGTTCGGCTCGCCAGACGAGTGGCCGGCGCTCTCGGGGCAGCTCCAGCCGCGGGCGCGGACGTTCGTCTGGTTCGAGCACCTGACCGAGGCCGAAGAGTACGCCCTCGCGCTGGAGCGGCTGCCGTCGGCGCTGTTCCTGCACGGCGAGGTGGGGCTCACCACCCTCGAGCGGCTACTGGTCGGCCACGGGCTCAGCGAGGAGTTCGCCGCCGTCGACGTCGCGGGGGCCGACGGGCTGTTCGAGCTCAAGGGTACGTACCTGCGTCAGCTCGTCGCGAACTACCGCACGTTTCTCGACGATCGTCCCCCGACGGAGCCGGCGCTGTCGGCCGCGTGGACGGACTTCCTGCACCGGATCGAGGGGAGCGCGGGCACGTACGAGTTCGCAGAGCTGTCCGACGCCGCCCGCCGCGCGAAGGCGCTGTTCGGCGTCATCCCGGCGCCCGAAGAGAACGAGGACGCTGCGGCCCAGCTCATGGCGGACGCGATCAACGCGGCGGTCGAGGACCACCGCGAGCAGATCGCGGCGCGGCTGCCAGAGCGCATCGCCCACGAGATCCGCCACCGGGCGCTGATCCTGTCGACAGACGCCGCTCTCGGGCAGCAGCTTCGCCTCGCGCTCGCACACAGCCGCCTCGAAGCGCTCGTACACGACGACCCGTCGACGTTCTATGACGCGCTCCGGGTCGTTCAGCCCGACGTGATCGCGATCCAGCAGGAGCTCGAGCACTTCGACGGCTTCGACCTGGTCGCCCAGATCCGCGCGGACCCGGCGTTCGCGGCGCTGCCGATCGTCGGCGTGCTAGAAGACATCTCCGAGAGCTCGCGGACGCGCGCTGCTCGCTGCGGTGTCGACACCTGGATCGTGCGCCCGTTCTCTGCCGAGAACGCGCTCCAGACGGTCGAGGCCTGCCTTCGGCGACTCGACGCACAGACGAACCTCGGCGGGCGCGACCCGGTCACCGGACTGCAGAGCCACCGGGCGATGCGCGACCGCATCGACGTCGAGCTGATGCGCGCGCGCCGCACCGGAGAGCTCGTCGCGCTGATGCTGATTCACATCGAGACGACGGACCCACGGCGGCACCCGCGAGAGCAGCTCGTGGACCTCGCGCGCACCGTGGAGTCCTCGTTCCGGCGCTCCGACACGCTCGCGAGGCACAACGACCGGACCATCGCTGCGGTGCTCGCCGGAGCGGAGCCGCGCATCGTCGCGACGCTGATCGACCGGCTCCTTGCCGCGACAGACGCGACGATCGGGCTCCGCGTCGCTGCGAGCATCGGCGATGGCGCCGTGACGACGGACCTGTTGGTCGCCGACGCCGAGCACCGCCTGATGCAGGCGCTCGAGGGTTCGCCGACCGCGGCCGTGGGGCGTTGCGCGAGCGCAGAGGCCGAGTCGAGCCCGGTTCGAGCACACGCGGCGCGGGTTCTCCTCGTCGACAGCGACGAAGCGATCCTGAACCTGCTGCGTTTCTTCTGCGCCCGCGAGGGGCTCGTCGTCGAGGAGGCTCGCGACGGCCTCGGGGCGATCGAGCACCTCGAGCGCGCCGCGCGGACGCAGACCCTCCCGGACCTCGTGGTCATGGAGGCGTACCTCCCCGGCGTCGACGGCTTCAGCGTGCTTCGCCGCATCCAGTCGGAGTACGGGGGCCGCGTGGCGGTCATGATGCTCACGATCCAGCGCAACGAGGAGCGCATCGCGAAGGCCTTCAAGCTGGGGGCCGCGGACTTCGTCGCGAAGCCGTTCAGCGTCCCCGAGGTCATGGCGCGCATCAAGAACATCCTCCTCCGCTCCGGTGCGCTCTGACGCGCGCCGCCGCGCGACCCGAGCGGCGCTCCGCGGGGTCGTCGCGGTCGCCTTCTCCATCGCGTTCATCGGGGCGCCGATGGGAGCCGCGCGCGCTGAGACCGCGACGAGCTCTCTGAAGGTCGCTGCGCTGGTGGCCGCCGCGCGCGCCGCCGATGACGCAGGCGACACGGCGGCGCGGCGACAGTGGAGCGAGGCGGCGGTCAAGGCCAGCCCGGACGATGTCGACGTCTTGTTCATGGCGGGCCGCTTCGCGTCGTTCGATGGCGACTACGACGTCGCCATCTCACGCCTCCAGCGCGCCACGACCCTCGCCCCAAAGTACGTCGATGTTCGGGTCCACCTCGCGCGGGTGCTCGGCTGGGCGACGAGGTTCGACGAGGCGCGCGACGCCGCGGACGCGGTGCTCGTGCTGCGTCGCCGAGACCGAAACGCGCTGGAGCTTCGCGGCGACGTGGCGGCCTGGGCTGGCGACCACCGCGACGCCGCCGGCTGGTACGCGATGGCGTCAGTCCTCGCGCCCGACGACGTCGCGCTCCTCTGGAAGGTGATCGGCGCGTACGCCGAGGCCGACGATGGCGACGCGGTGCGCGCCTATCTCGCGCTCGCGCCGCGGAGCGAGGATGACCGCGGACGCGCGATGTTTCGCGAGCAGTGGGCCGCAAGCGACCCCGACGGGCGCACCGACGCGAGTCTCGCCTACACGTTCACGGACCCGGGCGACTGGGTCACGTTCATGGCCGGCGCGAGCGCCCGCGTGATCTCGACCGTGTGGATCGGCGGCCGCGCTGAGTGGCAGCGCCGCAACTTCGCGCCCGGCGTGAACACCGTCGACACGACGCTGGCGTTCCCGATAGCCGCCACGGTCGCGCGGCGCCTCGTGCTCTCGGTCGAACCGGCGTTCACGCCGCGCGCCGACGTGAACCCGAGCGCGCGAGTGACCACCGAGGTCGCGTACGACGCGAACGCGCTGTTTGGCTTCATCGCCGGGTACCGGTTCGCAGAGTACGACGCGCTAGAGGCACACACGCTGTATCCGACCCTCTCGTTTCACGTCTGGCCCGTCACGATCGAGCCGACGCTGCTCGCGACATGGACCCCATCTGGCACCGACCTCACCGGTCGACTCAAGCTCACGCTCGACACCGGGGCAACAGGGCGCGTGGAGCTGTGGGGCCACGTCGGCACCGAGCCTCTGGAGCCGTCGGTCGCGCGGACGCTCTCGGCGCCGCTACAGGCGGGGATGCTCGTCGCGGTGACACGCACCGTCCGCCCTCTCTCGCAGTTCCGGTTCACATACGCCTTCTCGGCCCCAGTTGACGCCGACGCGAGCAGCGGCCCGGCGGGGGCGCGCGTGTATCGCCGCCACACGCTCGCGCTGTCGTGGACGCAGCGGTTTCGACTCCGTGGCGAGGGGCGCCGATGAGCTCATGGGCGCTGCTGTGGAACGATCCGCTCTATCGCCTCGTCATCGCGGTGTGCGCGGCGCAGATCCTACTCCTGTGCGCGCTGATCGCCGTCATCGCGTCGATTCGGGCAGCGCGGACACGGCTCGGCAGCGTGTCGGAGCGAGCGAGCGCGGCCATCTCGGAGGGGCTCTTCGAATACCTGGCGGGGGTACGCCGCGTCGATGAGCTGGTCGCGAACACGCGGCGGTTTTCGGTGCATCAGCTCGCCGTCGTCGTCGAGCGCTACCTACCGACGCTCGCAGGGCGTGACCTCGAAGCCGTCGCGCACTTCGCTGAGCGCGCGGGCCTCGTCGAGGCGGGGCGGCGGCTGTGCCGCTCGTTGTTCTGGTGGCGGCGCCTCGAGGGGGCGCGGATCCTCGGCGCGGGCTGCGGCCGCGCCGGCGCCGAGCTGCTGCTGAGGCTGCTCGACGACCCGAACCTGTCGGTCCGGCTCGCGGCGGCGCGCGCGCTCGGGCGGACGCAGGACCCCGTGCACATCGAGCCACTCCTGCGGACACTCCGGCGCGGGCGCCTCGCGCGCCCACAGATCGCCGAGGTGTTGGTAGAGCTCGGCGCCGAGTCGCGGCAGCGGCTGCGCGAGCTGGTGATGCAGCTCCCGGCAGACCACCGCAGCGCCACGCTGCGCGCGACGACGATCGAGGTCCTCGCGCTCGTCGGAGACGCGGGCGCCACGCCGTTCATCCAGTTCGCGCTGACGGCGGCCGAGCCCGACGTCCGCGTCGCGGCGTTCAAAGCCGCGGCGATCATCCGCGCCGGCCTGTCGCGCGACGAGGTCCGCGCGGGGCTTCGCGACGATGTTTGGGCCGTCCGCGCGCACGCGGTCAAGTTGGTCGGACGGAACCAGATCACAGCCCTTGCGCGCGAGGTCTCCGGCCTTCTGACCGACACGAGCTGGTGGGTGCGCGTGAACGCGGCTCGCGCGCTGTACGAGCTCGGGCCCCCGGGCGTCGAGCTGCTCGAGCTCGCCGGCGCGACACACACAGACGAGTACGCGCGTGGCATCGCCCTGCGCGTGCTCACAGAAGACCCCGCGTATTCGGCGATCGCCGAGCTGCGCGAGCGCCTGGCGACGCCCGTCCGGGTCGGCGCGGCGACGGGGGCATGACATGGACGCCCTGATCCGCGCGGTCGACTTCGCGTTCCTGATCTTCTTCTTGGTGCTCAACAGCAGCTACACGGTGCTGATGCTGCTGTCGCTCGCCGAGATCCTGCTCCGCAACGCGCGCCGGATCGACACCGAGCTCCACCACTCGCTGTCGAGCTACTACACGATCCCGGTCTCGATCGTAGCGCCTGCGTACAACGAAGCGCTGACCATCGAGGCGTCGGTCAAGGCGCTGCTCGCGCTCCGCTATCCGGAGTTCGAGGTCATCGTCGTCAACGACGGGTCGCGCGACGACACGGTCGGCACGATGATTGAGGCGTTCGACCTGTACCCGGTTCACCCGGTCTACCGGATGCGTGTGCACACCAAAGACGTGCGCGGCATCTACCGGTCCCGAACGGAGCCGCGGCTGATCTTCGTCGACAAGCACAACGGCGGAAAGGCAGACGCGCTGAACTGCGGCATCAACGTCGCGCAGTTCCCGCTGTTCTGCGGCATCGACGCCGACACGCTCATTCTTCCGGACGCACTGCTCAAGGTCGCCCTCCCCTTCATGGAGGACCCCGAGCGCACAGTGGCCAGCGGTGGTACGATCCGCGTCGCAAACGGGTGCAAGATCCGAGGCGGACAGGTCGAGTCCGTCGGGTTCCCCTCGAACCGCGTCGCGCGCTTTCAGGTCGTCGAGTACCTCCGCGCGTTCCTGTTCGGACGCGTCGGCTGGAACCTGCTCGGCGGCACTCTGATCATCTCGGGGGCGTTCGGTCTCTTCAAGCGCCAGACCGCGATCGACTGCGGCGGCTACACGCACG
The DNA here is from genome assembly GCA_020633625.1 of Myxococcales bacterium. Taxonomy (GTDB): domain Bacteria; phylum Myxococcota_A; class Bradymonadia; order REDH01; family REDH01; genus JACKDJ01. The sequence continues at coordinate 24,320 of JACKDJ010000034.1, read as the reverse complement.
ACACGGTCGGCGAAGACATGGAGCTGGTGGTCAAGATGCACCGCCGGCTGCGCGAAGAGGGCACCCCCTATCGCATCGTGTTCGTCTGGGACTCCGCTTGCTACACCGAGGTCCCAGAGGACCTCGCCGTGCTCGGCCGCCAGCGCGACCGGTGGCACCGCGGGCTAATGGACTCGGTGTTTCGCCACCGCGTGATGTTCATGAACCCGCGGTACGGTGTGGTTGGGACGCTGGTGTTTCCGTTCTTCGCGATCTTCGAGATGCTCGGCCCCCTGATCGAGCTGATCGGCGTGGCGTTCGTGTTGTTCAGCTTCGTCTTCGGCGTCATCGACGTGCCGTTCATGGTCTTGTTCCTGACGGTGTCGGTGTTGTTTGGTGTGATGCTGTCCGTGCTCGCGGTCGTGCTCGAGGAGGTGTCCTACGCGGCGTTCGGTCGCTGGACGGACCTGCTCAAGATCTGCGGGTACGCGGTGCTCGAGAACTTTGGCTACCGGCAGCTCACCGTCTGGTGGCGCGTAAAGGGCATGTACGCGTTCATTCGCGGTCAGAAGCAGTGGGGCGCGATGGTCCGGAAGGGCTTCGCGCAGAAGGGACCGTCGTGAGCGGCGAGGCGCGGCCTTGAACAACGCGAAGACAGTCGCGCGGATCGCCCTCGGCCTGCTGCTGCTTCTCACACCGCTGTGGCTCCCGACGATCATCTGGACGCTGCAGAAGCCGTCGGACCGCCACGTCGTCGTCGTCGACTACACGGTGCCATACGACAACTACCACTCGCACCGCGGCCTGATGTGGGCGCTCAACTACGCGAAGGTGCCCGCGCCAGGTCCCACCGGCCGGTGGGACCGCACGCGCGACTACATCGGCTATCAGCCCGCAGACCGCGCCAACCCGGTGCGGCTCTCGGAGACGCCCCTCGGGTCGGCAGACCTGCTCGTCCTCGCAGACGCGTACGGCGTGTACCAGATGGATCTGGAGATCCTCGCCGGGACGCGCGTTCAGCCGACACGCTCGCCGCAGCTCTTCGGGGGGATCTCGCACGAGGACATCGACGCGCTCGAGGAGTTCGTCGGCGCGGGGCGTGACCTGCTCGTCGAGTTCAACTCGCTGCCGCCGCCAACCGGGCCCGACGAGCGCGCGCGCATGGAGGAGCTGCTCGGAGTGAAGTGGACCGGCTGGGTCGGGCGCGTCTTTCCAGACCTGCACGACATCACCGACGTGCCGGACTGGTTCGAGCCGTTCTTCGAGGAGCACTTCCCCGGTCGGCCGCTGCCGACGGACCCGTCACTCGTGATGTTCAGCTACGAGGGCGAGCTCATCGTGGTGTCGCACCCGGACTACGGCCACATCGCGCCGCGGGTCCGGTTCACGCCGGCCGCGGCGGATCGGCTGGGTGACCTGCGCGCCGACGCGCCTCTGTACAAGTGGTTCGCGCTGGTCGACCCGGGCCCGCAGGCGCTCGAGCTGGCCGAGCTCCTGCTGCCCGAGCTGGTCCTTACGAGCGAGGAGTTTCACGAGGCGGGGCTGCACCTGTCGTACCCGGCGCTGACCGAGTTCGTGGTCGGGCGGTCGCACCGGTTCTCGATGCCCATCGACGGCGGGAACATCCCGTTCGACCCCGGAAGGTATACGGTCGCGGGCGTGCACCGCGGGCAAGCGCTGCTGAACCGCCGGCGCGACACGCTGGCGCTCGAGCCCGTGTTCTGGCAGTTCTATGTGCCCGTGATGCTAAAGATTCTCCGAGACTGACCGCATGCGCGCAGCCGCCGACCCTACCCGCGCGCCCGCCACGAAGGCCGTGTGCCGGTTGGCGTGGCTGCTCTGCGCGATCGCGCTGACGGCGTGCGCGACCGGCAACGTCGGCGAGACAGAAGGGCGAGACGCCGCGACGCGGGACGACGCCGATCGCGGCCGCGACGTCCGCGCGGGCGTCGACGCCTCTGGCGACGGCAGCGGCGACGACATCGAGCTCGACGTCGCACCCATGGACGGGAGCGACGACAGCGTCGATGTGGAGCCCCCGCCACGCTTCGTCGCGCTCACGATCGAGCCAGACACCGTCGTGCTCGCGACCGCGCTGGGCGTACCGACATCGGCCACGCTGCAGGTCTGGGGCGAGGCGCCCGACGGCACGCGCTCCGACGTGACGAGCGAGGTCGAGTGGCACTCCACCTCGCTGACCCGTGCGCGAGTCGACGCCGGAGGGCTGCTCAGCGCGTCGGGCAACGTGCCAGGCGAGGCGACCGTGAGCGCGGTCCTGGACCCGTGGCGCGCCGAGGCGCACGTCGAGATCTCGATCGCGGCGCTGGAGGTCGAAGAGGGGGTTGATCCGACAGAGGTCGGCTCGTTCGGACTCGGCGGGAGCGGCGGCCCGGACGCGCCGACGTGGGCGAACCCCGAAGACGGGGTGGTCTACCCGGCGGGGATCGCCCCGCCGATGCTGCAGTGGCGGAGCGTCGGGGGCCTGTATCGGGTCTCGGCGCGCACCGAGTTCGCGCGGCTCGAGCGGTACACGCGAGTCACCTCGTGGGCGCCAAGCGCTGAGGCGTGGGCCCTGCTGACGGCCGACCCGACCGCGGCGATCACCGTCGAGCTGTCGGTGGCGCCGGGCGTGGGCCTGCCAACCTCGGAGGCGGCGCCGCTGCACATCCAGCTCGCCGACGCGTCGCTGCAGGGCTCGGTCTACTACTGGCAGATCCGTACCGGCGACATCATGGAGATCCCGACGGACGAGCCGAGCGCACGGCCGCTGTTTCCAAACAACGCCGAGTCCGGGACGTGCCGCGGCTGCCACGCGATCACTCGCGACGGCGGGCGGATCGGGTTCATGTACAACGGCGGCGACAACCCTCGGGCGGGCATCGCCTGGGTTGGCGCACCCGACCCGCCGGTCGTCGAGAACGGGACGAGCTTTCAGTGGGACTCGCTGAGCTTCGACCCGGCGGGGGTCCGCGCCGCGGCCGTCTTCGGCGGCCGCATGTGGCTCGCCGACACTACCCCCGGGCTGGCCGGCGGCATCGCGCGGCTTGGCGACATCGACGCGGTCAACGCGGGCGACCGGCGGGTGACACACCCAGCGTGGAGTCCGGACGGGACGACCATCGCGTTCATCGAGCGCGACCCTGGCGGGGTCGATTGGGACTTTCGTTGGGGCAACCTCTGGACGGTGTCATGGGATGCCGCGACGGAGACGTTCGGCGATGCGCGGCTGTTGATCGCGAACGAGGGCGGCGAGCGCGACACGCTGAGTTACCCGACGTGGACCCCGGACTCGCGGTGGCTCGCGTACAGCGTCGGCCCGTCGAACCGGGGTGACGCGCCGGCGACGTTGTGGCTGGCGGACCCGCTGACCGGCGACCGGACGCAGCTCGTTCGGGGCGCGCCGAACGGCGACTCGGTGTTGCCGGCGTTTAGCCCGTTCCGCGAGGGCGGGTACTACTGGCTGCTGTTCTACAGCTCGCGGCCGTACGGCGACGTGACGACTGAGAAGCAGCTGTGGGTGATGGCCGTCGACGTGGCGCACGTGCCGGGCATCGACCCCAGCCACGCCGCGTTCTGGCTGCCGGGTCAGAACGTGCGCGAGGGGAACATCACGGGCTACTGGGCGCGCTCCGGCTGCCTGGCGGACGGCGAGGCGTGCAAGACCGACGACGACTGCTGCGTCGGGCTGCGGTGCATCGCCGACGAGGGGAGCGTCGACGCGACGTGCCGCCCGGTCGAGTGCGTGCTGCCGGGGCGTCCGTGCGCGACCACCGATGTCTGCTGCCCGGGTTACGAGTGCGCGACGAGCCTGCTGGGCACGGACGTCTGCGTCGAGCGCTACGAGTAGCCCGCCCGAGGGTACTACGCAGGAGTAGCCCGCCCGAGGGTTGTGCGAGTAGCCCGCCCGAGGGTTGTGCGAGTGGCCCGCCCGAGGGTTGTGCGCGTTCGGGGCCGGCGCCGCGATTGACGCCTCTGGCCGCCCGTGCAAGGGTGCGCCCCACCTCTTGATACGCGTGCGCGTGCGCGCTCGCGTGCGACCCTTCTCCTAGCCTCCAGTGCCCATGACCGAGCCCACCGAAGGGTCGTCGATCGTACCCGTCAAGATCGAGGACGAGGTCCGTAGCTCCTACATGGACTACGCGATGTCGATCATCGTGGGTCGCGCGCTGCCGGAGGTCCGCGACGGGCTGAAGCCCGTCCACCGGCGCATCCTGTACGGGATGTTCGAGGCGGGGAACACGTACAACCGCTCGTACCGCAAGTCGGCGCGCGCGGTCGGCGACGTGCTCGGCAAGTACCACCCGCACGGAGAGTCGGCGGTCTACGACGCGGTCGTCCGCATGGCGCAGGACTTCTCGATGCGCGCGCCGCTGGTCGACGGCCAGGGGAACTTCGGCTCGGTCGACGGCGACCCGGCGGCGGCCAGCCGGTACACCGAGGTGCGCATGACGCGCATCGCGAGCGAGCTGCTGTCGGACATCGAGAAGGACACGATCGACTTCATCCCGAACTACGACGGGAAGGAGCTCGAGCCGACGGTGCTGCCGGCGCGGTTCCCGAACCTGCTTGTGAACGGGTCGGAGGGGATCGCGGTCGGAATGGCGACCCGGATCCCGCCGCACAACCTTCGGGAGGTGGTCGCGGCCGCGATCCACCTGATCGGCAACCCGCAGGCGACGGTCGCCGACCTGATGCAGCACGTGCCGGGGCCGGACTTCCCGACCGGCGCGTTCATGTACCGGCTCGATGGCATCAAGAGCGCGTACGAGACGGGCCGCGGCATCGTGCGGCTTCGGGCGCGCACGGAGATCGAAGAGGACGAGCGGACCGGCAAGTCTTCGATCATCGTCACCGAGCTCCCGTACCAGGTAAACAAGGCGAAGCTGATCGAGCGCATCGCGCAGCTCGTGCGCGAGAAGTCGGTCGAGGGGATCACGGACCTCCGCGACGAGTCCGACCGGCGCGGCATGCGGATGGTCATCGAGCTGCGGCGCGACATGAACCCGCAGGTCGTGCTGAACCACCTCTTCAAGCGCACTGCGCTCGAGGTGTCGTTCGGCATCAACATGCTCGCGATCGTCGCCGGCCAGCCACGCGTCCTTTCGCTGAAAGAGATGCTGGAGTGCTTCCTCGACTTCCGGCGCGACGTCGTGACGCGGCGCACGCTGCACGAGCTGAAGAAGGCGCAGGAGCGGCTGCACATCCTCGAGGGCCTCAAGAAGGCCGTCGACATGATCGACGAGGTCATCCGCACCATCCGCGCGTCGGCCGACACCGACGAGGCGCGCGAGGCGCTGATGGCGCTCCTCGAGATCGACCGCATTCAGTCGCAGGCGATCCTCGACCTGCGCCTGCAGCGGCTGACCGGGCTCGAGATCAACAAGCTGCTCGAAGAGATGGCCGAGGTCAGCGCGTTCATCGCGCGCTGCCAGGCGATCCTCGACTCCGAGACGGAGCTGCTCGGTATCATCCGCCGCGAGCTCGAAGAGATCCACGACGCCTACGGCGACCCGCGCCGCACCGAGATCCTCCCGATCGCCGGCGACATCTCGATCGAAGACCTGATCGACGACCTCGACGAGGTCGTCACGATCAGCCACACGGGCTACATCAAGCGCACGCAGCTCAGCGAGTACCGCACGCAGCGGCGTGGCGGGAAGGGCCTGAAGGGGATGGAGACGAAGGACGCGGACTTCGTCGAGGACGTCTTCGTCACGAACACACACGCCCCCCTCCTCATCTTCACGACGGCCGGCAAGGCATACACGCTCAAGGTCCACGAACTCCCCGCCGGCGGCCGCGCCGCGAAGGGGAAGCCGATCGTGAACCTTCTGCCCGTCGCACCCGACGAGAAGGTCGCCGCCGTCCTCCCGTTCCGCTCTTTCGACGACGGCGGCTACGTCGTCACGGCGACGCGCAACGGCACCATCAAGAAGACCCCGCTCGTCGCGTACCGGAACATCCACGCCGGCGGCATCATCGCGGTGAACATCGCCGAAGACGACGCGCTCATCAACGTGCGCCTCTGCCGCGAGGGCGACCGCATCCAGCTCGCGACCTCACGCGGCATGGCCGTCACGTTCAAGCAGTCCGACACGCGCCCGATGGGCCGCGCGACGACCGGCGTCCGTGGCGTCCGCCTGCGCGAAGGTGACTACACGATCGCGATGCTCGTCTTGGAGCGCGAGGACCTGCTGCTCGAGGGTCTCGTCGACTCCGAGGAAGAGATCGACGCCGACGGCGACGAGACGGCGAACAGCGACGGCATGACCGCGGAGCCCGCGGCGGCCGAGCCGGCGGCCGACGCGACCGCCGCCGAGGCCGACGGCGACACGATCGACGACGGAGCCGCCGACCGACGTACCGTGCTCACCGTCACCGAGAACGGCTACGGCAAGCGCACCCCGATCGCCCGCTACCCGCTCCAGAACCGCGGCGGACTCGGCGTCATCACGATCAAGGCGTCCGAGCGAAACGGCCGCGTGGCCGGCTGCCGCGTCGTCTCGCCCGACGAGCAGATCATCCTGATCACCGACGGCGGCCAGATCATCCGGACGCACGTCCGCGAGGTGCCGGTCCTCGGACGCAACACACAGGGCGTCCGGATCATCAACCTCGAGAAGGGGGAGCGCGTCGTCGGTCTCGCACAGTTTGCCGAGCGCGACGAGCCCGAGACCGAGGCCGCGGCAGAGAGCGCGACCGACGGGATCGACGCGACCAGCGAGATCGCCGCTGACCAGAGCGCGGCCGACGATCCCGACGTGACGTCGGAGGACTCGAGCACCGAGGGCGACGAGTGATCGCCGACACGTCGCGACGCCCGCGCTCTGGGGAGCTGTTCGAGGCCGCATGCAAGCGGCTGCCGGGCGGCGTGAACAGCCCCGTGCGCGCGTTCCGCGGCGTCGGCGGCACGCCGGTGTTCATCGACCACGCCGAAGGCCCCTACCTGCACTGCGTCGATGGCCACCGCTACATCGACTACGTCGGCTCGTGGGGCCCGATGATCCTCGGCCACGCCCACCCGACGGTCGTCGCGGCCATCGAGGCGGCGGCCCGGCGCGGCAGCTCGTTTGGCGCGCCGACCGAGGCCGAGACGGAGCTCGCAGAGCTCGTCGCCACGCTGATGCCGTCGATGGAGATGATGCGCTGCGTGAGCTCGGGGACCGAGGCGACGCTGAGCGCCATTCGGCTCGCACGCGGCGCGACTGGACGTCCGCGCATCCTGAAGTTCTCGGGGTGCTACCACGGCCACGGCGACAGCCTGCTCGCCGACGCCGGCAGCGGCGTCGCGACGCTCGGCATCCCCGGAACCCCGGGGGTGCTCCCCGAGGTCGCGTCGAACACAATCACGGTCGCATACAACGACCTCGCCGCGGTCGAGGCCGCGTTTGCGACACACGGCGACCAGCTCGCCTGCGTGATCGTCGAGCCGGTCGCCGGCAACATGGGCTGCATCGCGCCGGTGCCGGGCTTCTTGGAGCTGCTTCGGCGCGAGACCACGCGCACCGGCGCGCTGCTCATCTTCGACGAGGTCATGACCGGCTTCCGGGTCGCGCTCGGCGGCGCGCAGGCGCGCTACGGCGTAACGCCAGACCTCACGACGCTCGGTAAGATCGTCGGCGGCGGAATGCCGGTCGGCGTGTATGGCGGTCGCCGCGATCTGCTCGAGCAGATCGCGCCGTCGGGCCCGATCTACCAGGCCGGCACGCTGAGCGGGAACCCGGTCGCGATGGCCGCGGGGCTCACGACGCTGCGTCTGCTCGCCGAAGGCGGCGACGCGCTCTACGACCGCATGGAGTCGGCCGCCGCGCGTCTCGTCGACGGCCTCGTCGGGCTCGCTGCAGAGGTCGGCATCGACGCGTGCGGCGAGTCGGTGGGCGCGATGTTTGGTGTGTTCTTCGCGGCTGGCCCGGTCCACTCGTACGCCGACGCCAAGAAGGCCGATACGGCGCTGTTTGGCCGCTGGTTCCACGCCATGCTCGACCGCGGCGTCTACCTCGCGCCCTCGGCGTTCGAGGCCGGCTTCGTTGGCGCAGGCCACAGCGACACGATCGTCGACCAAACGCTCGCCGCGGCGCGCGACGCTTTCGAAGCGGTCGCGGGCTAGCCGGCGCGGAGCGGCTGTCGGCGGCTCAAGGGCACGAGACGAACTCGGTCTCGTAGCTCCAGACCTGGCTCCCGCGGGTCACGGTGATCTCGAACCGGTCGCCGGTCCGGGCGCGGCGCGAAGGCGTGTAGCCGATCGTCTCTTGGCCGTACCCGCTGTCCTTCAGGTCTTGCGTGAGAGGCACAGAGGAACCGGTCGCGAGGTCCGTCACCTCGATCGTCGCGCCCGAGAGCGAGGCGTCGGTCGAGAATGACCACTCGCCCATGATCGCGGAGGTCGGGACGGGGCCCGGCGGCGGGTAGCCGACGAAGTCGACGCGCGGCCGCGACGTCGAGCCGAAGGACCACATCGCGCCGCCGTCGTCGTAGTGGCCAAAGCCGACATCATCGAGGTCGGGGAAGAGGCACCAGCGACGGTGGCCGAGGCTCGGCACGCCTTCGTCGCCGACGTACCCGTCGACCGTCGACGCGGCCGTCGAGTAGCCCCATGCGATGTTGCTCGAGCCGGCGGCCTCTGCGCCCTCAGCCGTGTAGCAGTCCCAGCTCGTGGGCGGAAAGTGTGAGAGCTGGTCGTTCACGGCGAACATGACGGACGCGTACTGCGCGAGGCGCGCGTTGGCGGCGTTCTCCGAGGCGGGCTCCAGGCCGACGAGCCAGCGGAAGAGGTTCAGGCGCCTCATCGCGTCTTCGTGCGCGGTCGGATCGATCGTGCCCGGATCGCAGCGTGTAGGACCGGGCGTGTAGATCGTCCGCGCTCGCTCGGGGTAGTCGGCCGTCCACCGTGCGCAGAGCTGCGCCACTGTGCGTGTCTCGGGATCGGTGTCGGGTAGGGGGAGGCAGCCGCGCGCGGTGCGGAGGAACCCCTCGTCGCAGAGGCACTCGCCCGCGTCGAGGTGCTCGTTCTCGCCGCACGTCTCAGGGCCAGCTTCGTCAGCGGCGGCGTCGCCGCCAGCGCCCGTGTCGCGGACACCGGCGTCGCTGCTGCCGGCGGTGTCTCCACCGAAGCCGACGTCACCATCGGCGGCGTCGATTCCGGCGTCACCGAAGCCGAGGAATCCCCACGGGTTCACGTCGTCGCCGCAGGCGGAGCCGAGCAGCGCGGCGAGGGCGAGGAGCGCGTGAGGGGCGAGTGAGGGGCGAATCTGGGTCATTGTCTGCGCGTCTCGGGGCGAGCCAGGGGGGTGCTGATAGCGGACGTGGCGATCTGAAGGAAGCCAGAGCTGCGACGCGGCGCGTCGGGCGCGTCGGCGTGACGCAGCGCGGGGTCGTGCCTTCCCCGGACGATGGGGCGACCGCGCGAGCGTCGGATCCGTCGTTGGACCCGAGCCCCACCGACCCCATGAGCTGGCACGGTGCGTGCAGATTCATCATCTCGAGTTCGGTCGACTGGCTGCTCGGCCCGCGCAACCGCCGCAGAATCGGCCTCCAGGTTCCACTCCCCGACGGAGAATCGACAGATGAAGACTCAGAAATCCAACGGACCCCGGCTCTGGATCGTCGCGACGGCGGCGCTGTCTGCGTTCGCCGCGTCGGCCTGCAACGAGGACCCCGAGTCGACGCCGAAGGCCGCGACCTACTCGGCATCGCTCGCGTCGTTCGACTCGTGCGACGACCTCGATACGTACCTGACCGACCTCGCGACGACGAGCTTGGTCGATGCGTACGCGTATGGATACGGCTACGGGTATGGCTTCGGCGTGCCCATCCGCGGCGGCGTCGAGGACACGGCGACGGACGGCGGGGTCGCCGCGCCGAGCGAGTCCGGCGGCGGCTCGCCGACCGACTTCACGGGGACGAACAACCAGGAGGTCGGCGTCGACGAGCCCGACCTCGTGAAGACCGACGGCGACTACATGTACGTCGTGAACGGGTCGCAGCTCACGGTCGTGGACTCGTGGCCGGCGGAAGAGGCCCACGAGGTCGCGACGCTGCCGCTGACCGGGTGGGGCCAGCAGATGTTCCTCGAAGGCGACCGCCTGGTGCTCCTCACGCAGATCAGCACGGGCAGCTACCCGAGCGGCGGCGGCTCGAGCGAGCCCGGAGTCCCGACCCCTGCGCCAGACGAGGGCCGCCCCGACGACGCGGGCGGCGACGTCGTCGAGCCGACGCCGGACCCATTGGACGACGGCGCCTGGTTCTCGGGCACGCGCGTCACGATCGTCGACGTGTCGGACCCGACGTCGCCGACGGTGGCCGAGATGTTCGACGTCGAGGGCTACGTCGCGAACGCGCGGCTCGTCGATGGGAAGGTCTTCCTCGTGCTAAACAGCGACATCCTCGGGTCGGCCGGCACCGGCCTCTACGACGCGCTGTCGGGGGTCGAGTACCCGTCGCTCGACTGGGACGCGACCACCGAGGAGCGTGACGCGGCGGCCGCGGAGTTCCGCGCGGCGATCGAGCCGATCATCGCCGATTACGTCGCCCGCGAGGGTCGCGCCGCCGTCATCCCGGACGTACGCGACGCCGATGGCCGCGCGGACCTGTTCGCGTGCGGCCAGATGATGCACCCGGCGGTCCAGTCCGGCGCTGGCGTGCTGGCGGTCGTCGGCTTCGACCCCGAGGCTCCGGTGCCGGCGGGCGTCGGCCTGCTCGCGAGCGGCTACCAGGTCTACGGCTCGCAGACCTCGCTCTACGTCGCGCAGGACTCGCGCTGGTGGAGCTGGGCGCGACCGACCGACGCGGTGGCGAAGACGCACATCCACAAGTTCGACCTCGGCGGCGGCATCCCGACCTACTCGGCGTCGGGTGAGGTCGAGGGCTGGTTGCTGAACCAGTTCTCGATGTCGGAGTACGACGGCGTCTTGCGCGTCGCGACGACGGACGCGGCCGACTTCGGCTGGGGCGTCGCGATCGATGTGGCGGTCCCGGGCGACACGGTCGACGTCGAGGCAGACGCCGGATCGGCGACGACGGACGGTGGCGCCGCGCCGGCCCCGGACGCAGGCAGCTCCGACGGCGGCGGCTCCGACAAGACCGTCACCGACCTGCGGACCGACGAGACGGTGCAGGCCAACAACGTGTTCACGCTGCGCCAGAGCGGACGCGTGCTCGACGTCATCGGCGGAATCCGCGGCATCGCTCCAACCGAGCAGATCTACGCGGTGCGGTTCCTCGGCGACCGCGGCTACATCGTGACGTTCCGGCAGACGGACCCGCTGTTTGCGCTCGACCTCTCGGACCCGACGACGCCGGTGCTGACCGGTGAGCTGCACATCCCCGGATACAGCGGCTACCTGCACCCGTTCGGCGACCACCACCTGATCGGGCTCGGGCGCGACGGCGACGAGACCGGGCGCGTGGGCGGTCTGCAGGTGTCGGTGTTCGACGTGTCGGACCCGGCGGCGCCGACGCGGACGGCGCAGCTCGCGCTGTCGGCCGGCGACGGCTCCTACTCGTGGTCCGAGGCTGAGTACGACCACCACGCGTTCACGTTCTACGAGAGCCGCGGCCTGCTCGCGATCCCCGTCAACATCGAGGACTGGAGCGCGACCTCCGACGCCTACTCGCACTTCTCGGGTGTTGTGGTCTTCCACGTGACCGAGGACTCCGTCGACGAGGCCGGCCGCGTGTCGCACTCCCCGATGGCGATCGATCGCTACTGCGGCGACACGCGCGTCGGTGATCCCGAGGTCGACATGGCCTGCGCAGAGTGGTCGTACCCCTGGTGGGTCCAGATGCGCCGCTCTGTGTTCATCGAGGACTTCCTCTACGCGATCAGCGACTTCGGGCTGACGGTGTCGGCCACCGACGCGCTCGACGAGGTGCTCGCCGAGGTTCGCTACTAGACCGCTCGCGCGGCCGATCGGGCTGCGCATCCTTCGCGCGAGGCGCCCGGCTCCCAGAGCCGCGCGCCTCGCGGCGCTTTTGAGGCGTGGGTCGGCGACCTCGCCGCTGGCGGGCGCGCCCATGTCGTCATGTTGCGGTCGCCACATTGGCGCACTAGGCTCATGGCTCGTCTCGCCTTGCGCCGGTACCTTGAACAAGCGCCTCAGAATCGGACTCCCCGTGCTCGGGGCTCTCCTTGCGATCAGCGCCGTCGCACCCGCGGTGCTGGTCCGCGCGGCATCGGCAGAGCTAGATGAGACTGCCTGCCCGGAGCTAGGTCGGCCACCGGAGGCGGGGTATTACGAGGCGACGGAGCGCCTGGACCAACTCCGGTCGGTGCCGTGGGTGCGCGAGGTCGCGGAGGACGCGTCGTCGCGCGGCGCGGCTCAGTGTCTGGCGTCGTTCGAGTCTCGCTGCGACACGCTCCGCGACGCGGCGGTCGAAGCTGCGCGCGAGGCCGTTGCCGCGCGGATCCGCGGCGACGCCACGGCTGGCGGCGAGGGAGAGACGGACTGGCGCGCGCACGTCGACGATGCGGCGCGCGACGAGATGTGCGCCGAGTGGGCGCGATGGCGACAGTGGCTCGCTGTCGAGGGCCTGGACCCCGTCGGCGCGTGCCCGCTCTGCGGCGACGCGCCGTGAAGAGGCGCAGCCGGGGGCTCGTGGTCGCCGCGGTGGCGATCGCTCTCGCGGGCTGCGGCGACGAGACGTCGACCGGCGGCAGCGGCGGCGACGACCCCGCCCCCGACGCCAGCACAACGGGCGACGCGGTTGGCGATGAAGGCGCGACGAGCGACGTAGGCGACTCTGACGGGGGCGGCGACCTCGGCGTGGACGGCGGCGACGCCGTGGCAGACGCCGACGATGGCGTCGCGGACGAACCCGCCGACGCGGACACGGCCGACTCCGGGGCTGGGACCGACGCGGCCGATGGCGACCCGCAAGGTGACGCGATCGGCGAAGCCGACCGCGAGGATCCCGAACGGCCGCGGTGCACCGAACGCGGCACGGCCGAGCGCGTGGCCGAGCTCGAGCCGGGCGCGGACTGGTCGGACGCGACGCTCCCTCGCTGTGCGCCGGGCGCGCTGGTGCTGGTCATGCCGCGCGGCGCACATTGGCGCATCGAGGTCGACGACGCGCCGGCCGATGCGCGGCTCTTCGCGTACGGCCCACGCTTCGGTCGCCCCGGCGAGACACCACCAGCGGCAGGTCGTACGGAGGTAGCGGGCGAGGCCGCGCACCTGGAGCTCGAGCTCATCGCTGCGGTCGCAGGCGAACAGTTTGTTGTGGTCGAGCGTGAGGATGCGCGCGTCGACGACGTCGTCCGGGCGCGGGCGGTGTGTGTCGAAGGCTGCGAGCTCGAAGCGACACGGTTCCCGGTTGTGCTCGTGCACGGGTACGCCGGCGTGGACAGCTACTTTGGCGTGCTCGACTACTTCTACGACATCCGCGACCCACTGCGCGCTGCCGGCTACGACGTCTACACACCGGTGATGGACGCGATCGCGACCTCGTCGGACCGCGCGGCCCAGCTCGCGCCTCAGATCGACGCGGTGTTGGACGAGACCGGCGCGCGGGCGGTGAACATCATCGCGCACAGTCAGGGCGGACTCGACGCGCGCTACCTGGTCTCGACGATGGGGTATGGCGACCGCGTCGCGTCGATCACGACGGTCGCGACCCCGCACCACGGCATCGGCGCCGCGCTGTTCGACTTCTTGTCGGCGCAGTCGTTCGACCCCGACGATATCGAGGTGTTCAACGCCGAGAACCCTGATGACGCGCGGGTGCGGTACTGGTCGTGGTCAGCCCGGACCTGCGGGCTTCTGGCGTTCGACTGCCAGCGCAGCTCGTCGGGGGAGACGGTGGATGCGTTCCTGATCGCGACCCACACGCTGCTCGGGCGCTTCGGCGAGAACGACGGCATCGTCCCGACGGCTTCGATGACGTGGGGCGAGCCGCTCGGAATGGTGTTCGCCGACCACTTCGACGAGGTCGGGCAGATCGCGGATGGGTCACCGGACGGCGACCCGTTCGACCACCGGGCGTTCTACCGCTCGGAGGTCCGGCGACTGCGCGCGGCCGGGTTCTGAGCTGGCGCGCAGCGACAGCGGCGCGCTGAGTGGCACGCGTCGCGTGTGGAGCGGCGAGCCATTCGAGGCGAGCGGCGGGTCTCTCGGTCTCTCGGCCGCATCGCGACAGGTAGACAGGGGCCAGCTCGGGTGGTAGCGTCACGGTGTGGGGAACACTGTGAGTCCTGGCGCCCTCGAGGGTGCCTGCAGCCACCCGAGACTGCGCATGCTCCAACAACTTCGAGTTTTCGATGCGAGGCGCCTCTTGCGCGCGCTCGCTGTCCTCGCCCTCGTGGCGGGCCCCGTTGGCGCCTGCAGCGGCGGCTCCGAGGAGCGCGACACCGGCGGTGACGCCGAGTCTGACGGCGGCGGGACCGATGTCGGCCCGGACGCCGACGTCGCACCAGACCCGGACGTCGAGCCCGATCCGGACGTCGAGCCGGATGCCGACGTCGAGCCCGATCCGGACGTCGAGCCGGACCCGGATGTCGAGCCCGACATCGACGTCGAGCCCGATCTTCCGCTGCCTCAGACCAACGTGTCTGCGCTGACCGCGGGCGGGGGTAGCGTCGTCTCTTCACGGTTCTTCGGCACCGTGATCATCGGCGGCCCCGGTCCGTCTGCGCCAGCGACGAGCACCCGCTTCGAGGTCGCTCCTCCTGCCCCGGCGCCGCCCGCCGCGCCGCCCGAGGGCTCCGAATGACCCGCCTCCTCACGCCTCGCACTCTCCGCCGTTCCACGAGCCAGAGCTCCCCGATGAAGAAGCAACTGCTGCGTGCCCTCGCGATCGCGTTCGTCTCGGCATCGGCGTCTCTCGCCGTGCCGTCTTCGGCCGCCGCCTCCCCGCCCGGGCTCATCCCCCTGCAGGGCTACCTCGCCGACCGCGCGACCGGGCCGGTCGACGGCGACATCACGGTCCTGTTCACGCTGTACTCCGACGAGCTCGCGACGACGTCCGTCTGGACGGAGTCGCGCACGGTGCCCGTCAGCAACGGCGTGTTCTCGATCTACCTCGGCGAGACCACCGCGCTGCCGCTCGAAGTCTTCCGTGACAACCACGACCTGTGGCTCACGATGACGATCGACGGCGACGACGAGACGAACCCCGTCCGCGTCGGCACGACGCCGTTCGCCGCGTTCGCCGAGTACGCGGGCTTCGCGAACGAGGCGACCACGCTCGATGGCCTTGGCGTCGACGACTTCGCCCGCGCCGACCACACCCACTCGTGGGGCGACATCGGCGACATCCCGGCCGACCTGGCCGACGGCGACAACGACACCACCTACGACGCGGGCGCCGGCCTGTCGCTCGTCGACACGCTGTTCGGCGTCGACTTCACCGCCGTGCAGGCTCGCCTGACCGCTGCCTGCCCCACCGGCGAGTTCCTCGTCGGCGTCGGTGAAGACGGGACGCCGACGTGCGCCGCTCCGGCCGCAGAGACCGGCGACATCGAGGCCGTCGTCGCCGGCGCAGGGCTGCTGGGCGGTGGCGACACCGGCAGCGTCACGCTCGACCTCGACCTCACGGTCGCCCAGGCGCGCGTCGCCTCGACGTGCCCCGAGGGCTCGTCGATCCGCGCGATCAACGCCGACGGAACGGTGGACTGCGAGCTCGACGACGACACCGACACCACCTACGCCGCCGGCGCAGGGCTGACGCTCGCCGGAGACACGTTCGCGGTCGACGCCACGGTAGTGCAGGCGCGCGTCGTCGGCGCGTGCCCGGCCGGCTCGTCGATCAGCGCGATCGCCGAAGACGGCTCCGTCACCTGCGAGGTCGACGACGACACCGACACCACCTACGCCGCCGGCGCCGGCCTCGCGCTCGCCGGGACCACGTTCTCGGTCGACGCGACCGCCGTGCAGACACGCGTCTCGGGCGCGTGCCCGGCCGGCTCGTCGATCAGCGCGATCGCCGAAGACGGCTCCGTCACCTGCGAGGTCGACGACGACACCGACACCACCTACGGCGCAGGCGCTGGCCTCACGCTCACGGGGACCACGTTCTCGGTCGACGCCACGACGGTCCAGTCTCGCGTCGGCGGCGTCTGCCCGCCCGGCTCGGCGATCAACGCGATCGCCGAAGACGGCACGGTGACCTGCGAGGTCGACGACGACACCAACACCACCTACACGGCCGGCACCGGCCTCGCGCTGACCGGCACCTCGTTCAGCGTGAACACCGGCGTCATCCAGGCCCGCGTCGGCTCGAGCTGCCCCGCAGGAAGCTCGATCCGCGCGGTCGCCGCGAACGGCACCGTCACCTGCGAGACCGACGACGACACGACCTACGCCGCCGGCGCCGGTCTCGCGCTCGCCGGGACCACGTTCGCCGTCGACACCACCGCAATCCAGGCCCGCGTCGGAGGCTCCTGCCCCACCGGCTCTTCGATCAGCTCGATCGCGGCCGACGGCACGGTGACCTGCGAGGTCGATGACGACACCAACACGACCTACAGCGCAGGCACGGGCCTCACACTCACCGGCACCACCTTCGCGGTGAGCCCGACAGCCGTCCAGACCCGCGTCGCGTCGACGTGCCCCGCCGGCTCGTCCATTCGCGCCATCGCCGCGAACGGCACCGTCACCTGCGAGGTCGACGACGACACCGACACGACCTACACCGCCGGGGCCGGTCTGACACTCACCGGCACGGCGTTCGCGGTCGACTCCGCGACCGTGCAGGCGCGCGTCGCCGCCACCTGCCCCGCCGGGTCGTCCATCCGCGCCATCGCCGCCGACGGCACGGTCACCTGCGAGACCGACGACGACACCGACACCGACACGACGTACTCCGCCGGCGCCGGGCTCTCGCTCGCCGGCACCGACGTTCGCGGTCGACACCGCGACCGTGCAGAGCCGCGTCGCCTCCACCTGCCCCGCCGGGTCGTCCATCCGCGCCATCGCCGCGAACGGGACCGTCACCTGCCAGAGCGACACGAACACGACCTACACCGCCGGAACCGGCCTGACCCTCGCCGGCACCACCTTCGCGGTGAACACTGCGACCGTGCAGGCGCGCGTCGCAGCCACCTGCCCCGCCGGGTCGTCCATCCGCGCCATCGCCGCTGACGGCACCGTCACCTGCGAGACCGACGACGACACCGACACGAACACAACCTACACCGCAGGCAGCGGCCTGAGCCTCACCGGCACCACCTTCGCCGTCGACTCCGCCGCCGTTCAGACCCGCGTCGCAGCCACCTGCCCCGCCGGGTCGTCCATCCGCGCCATCGCCGCTGACGGCACCGTCACCTGCGAGACCGACGACGACACCGACACCGACACGACGTACACCGCGGGTACCGGCCTCAGCCTCACCGGCACCACCTTCGCGGTCAACACGGCCACCATCCAGAGCCGCGTCGCGTCGACCTGCCCCGCCGGCAGCTCCATCCGCGCTATCGCGGCGAACGGCACGGTCACCTGCGAGACCGACGACGACACGAACACCACGTACACCGCGGGCACCGGCCTCGCGCTGACGGGAACCACGTTCTCGGTCGACGCGAACGCCGTGCAAGCACGCGTCGCCGCGACTTGCCCTGCTGGCTCGTCCATCCGCGCCATCGCCGCCGACGGCACCGTCACCTGTGAGACCGATGACGACACCGACACCGACACGACGTACTCCGCGGGATCGGGCTTGGCGCTCACCGGCACGACGTTCTCGGTCGACGCGAACAGCGTTCAGACGCGCGTCGCAGCCACCTGCGCCGCCGGTAGCTCCATCCGCGCCATCGCCGCCGACGGCACCGTCACCTGCGAGATCGACGACAACACGAGCACCGCGTACGCGGCCGGCACCGGCCTGACCCTCACGGGCACGACCTTCGCGGTCAACACCGCGACCGTGCAGGCCCGCGTCGCGACAACCTGCCCCGCCGGGTCGTCCATCCGCGCCATCGCCGCGAACGGGACGGTCACCTGCGAGACCGACGACGACACGAACACCACCTACACAGCAGGTGCCGGCCTCGCCCTCACCGGCACGACCTTCTCGGTCGACGCCGCCGCCGTGCAGGCGCGCGTCGGCGCGTCCTGCCCGGCCGGCAGCTCGATCCGCGCGATCGCCGCAGATGGCACCGTGACGTGCGAGACGGACGACGACACCGACACGAACACCACCTACACAGCAGGCACCGGTCTCGCGTTGACGGGGACCACGTTCTCTGTCGATCCTGTCAGACCATCCAGGGTCGCGTCTCCGGCACCTGCACCGCCGGGTCGTCCATCCGCGCGATCGCCGCGGACGGAACCGTCACCTGCGAGACCGACGACAACACGACCTACACGGCGGGAACCGGCCTGACCCTGAGCGGCACGACCTTCTCGGTCAACACGTCGACGCTCCAGACGCGCGTCGCCGGGACCTGCGCGGCGGGGTCTTCGATCCGCTCGATCGCTTCTGACGGAACCGTCGTCTGCGAGAACGACGACGTCGGCATCCCGGGGATCGCGTACGGCCTCGAGTTCGACGACGGTGGCAACGCGCAGGTCAACGACTCGTTCATCCAGAACCGCGTGAACGGCCTGTGCTCCACCGGCCAGTACATCGTCGGCGTGAACCAAGACGGCAGCGTCCTGTGCGGCTTCGACGCCGACACCGTCCAGTTCGCCGGATTCGGCCTCACCGAGTCCGAGGGCTACTTCGACGTCGACTTCGACCTCGTGCAGGCGCGCGTGACCGGCGGCTGCGGTGACGGCACAGCGATCGTCGACATCGACTCCGAGGGCGGGGTGAGCTGTGAGCAGTTCGGCCACATCGACGGCGTCTATGGCGGCGCGGGCATCACGGCGTTCGAGGGCAGCAGCGGTGGATACGTGACCGTGAACATCGCCGCTGACGGCATCGAGCCGTACATGCACTCGTGGGGCGTCCCGCTCGACGTCCCGTTCACGCTGAACCAGCCGGTCACGTACTGCGGCGACTCGTCGCCTCCGACGGCGTGTTCGGGGCGGTCGAGGGAACCAGCGAGTATTTCATCGGCTTCGTCGGCATCGGCGACGACCGCTCCGCGCTGGACTGAACCGCGGTCGAATCCAGATCAACTGCTCTGGCGACCCGAGCGACCGTCCGGTCTACGACCAGTGTGAGACGCTCGTTGCGGAGGCGGTCTGCCCCGGGTGGAACCTACGTGCCGACGGTGGTGTTCGGCGACGTGTTCGAGATCGCGCAGACGGACTACTATCTGGCCGTGCAGATCGACAGCCGTGGCGGGTTCATGGAGTTCGCGCACCCGAAGCTCGTTCTGTACTGACCGCTGCGGTGCGGCTCCCCGCCGGCCCGCCGCGTCAGAACAGGCTGAGCTGAGCTCGCTCGACAGGCCGAACGAGATCCGGCCCGTCGACGCGAGCATCGTTCACGCGGCGGGACACCCGGCGCCGGGATAGCCGGCCGTCGGGGAGCGTCCGCAGAAGGCCCGCGGCGGTCGACGCGTCGCCACGACGCATCCACGGCTCCAGGTCATCGCGCTCGAGCACCACCGGCATCCGATGGTGGGTCGGCGCGACGTCCGCGCTCGCCACGCGTCGTCAGCAGACAGAAGGTCGCCGGCGCACCACCACGCGCCGGCGTCGCGATGGCCGCGAGGAGCAGCGGTTGGTCATCGGCGCGACGAAAGAGGAACGGCTCACCCGCGTCCTCTCCGTGACCCCACTCGTAGAAGCCAGTCGCCACGACGACCCCGCGCCGCTCGACGAACGCGCTTCGAAACAGCGGCAGCGTCGCCACCGACTCCGCGCGGGCGTTGATCGGCTTCCGCGAGGACTCCGGTTCGTCGAACCCCCAGAGCGCGAGCTCCGCGCGCGCGCGCCCGGCGTCGTCTGCGCGGGTGAAGATGACCTCCGTCCCTGGCGCGACGTTCCAGCGCAGCCGCATCGGCGGCACCGACGCCGGATCGATCGAGAGGACCTCCGCGATCCCCTCTGCGTCGAGGTCGGCGACGACGCGTCCACACATGCCTAGAGCTCCGAGATGTCGACGACAGGTATGGCCTGCGCGATGGCCTCGTCGAGCGCCGCCGCGCGCGGATCGGCCGGTGCCGACTCGGGTCCCGGCCCGTCGTCCGGTCGGCTCGAGCGGGGGTGGCGACTCCGCAGGCCGGCGACTGACGCCGGCCGGGGTTCGCGTTTCGCGTACGCGGTCTCGCCCCGCTGCCGTGCGACGAGGACGCGGTCGAGGCGACCGTAGTCTTGGACGATCTCCACGGCGTCGAAGTGCTGGCGCGCGATCTCGGCGACCGCGGCTCCCTGGCGGTGTCCGATCTCGACGAGCAGCAGCCCGCCCGGGGCCAGCGCCAGGGCAGCTTCTGCGATGACCCGTCGGATGACCGCGAGGCCGTCGCCCCCCCAAAGAGCGCGAGCTCTGGCTCGAATCGACGGACGTTCGGCTCGAGCTCGGGGTCCGACTCGGCGACGTAGGGGGGATTCGAGACCACGATATCGACGCTTCCAGGGCGCGTGACCAGCGGCGCGAGGACGCTGCCACACACGAACCGGACCCGGCCGGCGAGTCCACATCGCTCAGCATTGGAGCGCGCGACATCCAGCGCATCCGGCGAGACGTCGATCGCAAGGACGAGCGCGTCGGGCAGCTCGGAGGCCAGCGCGAGCGCCAGCGCGCCAGACCCGGTACCGACGTCCACGACCCGCCAGGGCGAGGGCACGTAGGCCTTGGTGTGCTCGAGGGCGATCTCGACGAGCCGCTCGGTCTCGGGCCGCGGAACGAGGACCCGTGGATCCACGCCGAGGTCGAGCGTCCAGAAGCCCGCTACCCCCGTGATGTACGCGACGGGCTCGCCCACACGTCGGCGCCGGACTCGCTCACGGAACGCGTCGCGCTCGACCTCGGAGACAGGCCGCTCGGCATCGCGGTACAGGTCGAGCCGCTGGCACCCGAGCTGATCGGCGAGCATGCGCTCGGCGTCGAGCCGCGGGCTGTGCGAGCCCGCTCGCTGCAAGACGTCGGCGGCGCTCTCGATCAGGGACTTGACGGTCCACATCGCGGTGCTCGGCGGGTGGGGTGTAGCGGCTGCAGGCGTGGCGGACCGGGGTCGGGCGGTTGCTGCCCGGGCGCCGAACGCGGTGGGTCCGGCGTGAGATAGCGTTTCGTGACGTCACATGGTAGGGCTCGTGCACTCCCGGCGCGACTGCGCCGACCTGGCTGAAGCGGCAACCGCAGTCATGTCATCTCGCCATTGCCCTCGCTGCGGGGCTACGCTCCCACTCGAGGACGAGGAGCTCCTCTGTCCCGGATGTGGTGCTGCCCTCGGCGCCAAGACCGAGGCGATCGAGGTCTCGGCCGATGAGCTCCTCGCCGAGCTGGAGCGGCGCCGCTCGGGGTCGCGCGTGGCGGTCGACGAAGAGGGCGAGCTGGAGGGCGAGGTCTCGGTTGTGACGACGACGCCCTCCGGCCTGCTCAAGAGCCAGGCGATGCCCCGTCTTCAGGAGCGACGTGCCCAGGTTGGCGGGAGACACGTCGCGCCGTGGCTGCCGATCGCTGTGGCGGCGGCCGTCGCCCTCGTGGTGCTGCTCGTCTGGCTGACCTGGGACGCGCTGCCCTGACGAGGACTTGGGCGCCGAAGCCCTGTCGACTCAGAACTCGAAGCCGAGGCTGAGCGTGTAGTTCTGGACTGCCGGGCTGAATTGCGCCTGGAAGCCGACGTTCGTGACCGCGAACTGAGTGCGGAGCCCGACGACCCCCTGGTGCACGATCTGCGTGTCGACGGGGAAGACGAACTCGGGCTGGCTCGTCTCGGTGCCGGTGATCGGCGGCCGCGGGTCTAGAGGTGTCGCGTCGATGAGCCGCGACGCCGAGATCACGACGGCGAGGTTGTAGCCGACGTAGGGGGTGATGTTCGCGACGTTGCCGACCCCGATTGGGAGGCCGGTCACGATCTCGGCGCCAGCGGTCGTGACGTTCAGCTCGGACGAGCCGAGGACGGTCGAGACGTAGCCTCGTACGGAGAGATCGGGGACGGGCCAGAGGGTATCTTCGTGCAGCGCCCAGCGAATCTCGCTCCCGACGGCGAGGAGCTGGCTCTGCCAGAGGATGGTGAAGAAGCCGCCGAGCTCGAGGCTGAGGGGGAGGCCTTTGCGCAGATGGAGCTGCGACAGGAGCATCGTGCCGCTGGCGTCGCGGTCGACGTTGGCGTCGGTCCAGTAGTCTTCGTTCGCGTCGACGACGGCGATGTTCTGGTCGAACTGAATCGCGAACCCAGCCGGCCCGAGCGTCTCGGCGCCGGAGTTCAGCGTCGGGCCGAACATGAGGCCGAGGTCGCGCGTCAGCTTGGAGAAGTCGTCGGTGCGAAGATCGACGGTCTCGCACGCGCCGGCCGGCGCGCACGTCCCGAAGCGACGGATCGTGATGTCGTTGGACGCGGCGCTCGCGGGCGCCGCGACGGCGCACAGGGCGACGGCAGCGAGCGCAGTTCGGAGGGTGATGGAGGCTGTGCGCAGGGCCACGGGATGCCTGAGTGGTGTCGGGCAAAGCTACCGTCGCGCGGCGCGCGCGGTCAAGCAAAACCCCTGCCCGCTACGGCGCCGAGCGGCGCCTACGGCCGACGCTACTGGCGCGCCGACGGCCGCGCAGAACGTGGGGTCGGCGGCGACCGGCGCTCCTCGAGCGCGTCACGCAGCACCGACACTTCAGCCTCGAGCCGCTCGACTCGCGAGCGCAGGTCTGCGAGCTCACCCGAGAGGCTCGGGACATGCGTGAGGGAGTCTACCGAGTCCTTGAGCCGCTCATCGAGCCGCGTCCCGAGCTCGTCGATGCTGCGCTGCACGCCGTCGAGAAACTCGCGCACGGGCGCGACGATCTCCTCTTGCTGCTCCTCGGCGCGGCGACGAAGCCGCTCGACTCGTTGCTGCGCTTCGTCGCGGAACTCTTGGACCGGGCGCGACAGGCGCGCGAGGAAGTCCGACGGGCTCTGGATGATCATGCGCAGCGACTGCAACGGCAGTGTCTTGCGGTCCCGCTTCTCATTCTCGAACACGATCTGGGCGAGCGTCACCGTGGTCAGGTCCTCGCCGGTCTTGTTGTCGACGATCGACACCTCTTCGCCTGCGCGGACCATCTCGGCGATCTCGTCGAGGGTCACGTAGCAGCTCCGCTCCGTGTCGTAGAGCTTCCGGTTCGTGTAGCGCTTGATCAGCTTCATCGGCTCGGTACCAGAGGTCGGTCCTGCGCAACCGCCACCGACGCTGACTCGCGCGCCGAATAGGCACGGCGAGCGCTGGGCAAGCTCGGTCGCATGGTCACACGGAGGGGGAAGGGGGGGCGTCTACGATCTGCTTAGGCCGGCAAAAACGCCGGGTCAAGGCGGCGAGCCGGGTTTAGGCACTCAGAAGCGCTTCCACGACGCCGCCGTCCGCGAGCGACCCGAACACCCAGTCGGCTCCAGCCGCCGCGAGCTCGGCGCTCGGGACCCACCCCGTCGCGACCGCCGCGCACGAAAAGCCGTTCGCGTGGGCCGCCGCGACATCGAGCGCCGTGTCACCGATGACCACGACGCGGCACTCCTCGACCGCTCGTCTCAGCAGACGCGCGCCGCGCGCAGCTCCAACCGCGATCAGCTCCGCGCGCAGCTCGGCGTCGCTCCCGAACCCGCCAAACGCAAACTCGCGCCACAGGTCGACGACCTCGAGCTTCGCCTTCGCGCCCGCCTCGACGTTTCCGGTGCCGAGCCCGATCGCGACATCCGGCGCCCGTCGTAGCTCCGCGAGCACCTCGCGGACGCCTCGGTGTACCTCGACCGCCCCCGACAGAGTGCCCGCCAGGCCGGCGAGGTACTCGCTCAGCACGGCGTCGATCGCCGCCGGCGTCGGGTCGACGCCGGCCTCCGCGAGGGCGCGACGGAAGATCGCGCGGTCGGTCATACCGCCAAACCCGAAGCTCGCGGAGTACTCCCCCACTCCGAGCTCGCGCGCCATCGCCGACTCGAGCGCGCGGCGTGCGGCGCCGGCAGTCGTGATCAGGGTCCCGTCGATGTCGAACAGCAGCACGGTCGGTCGCATCTCGCCTCCCTTCGTGACGTCAGCTGACGACATGAGGCGGCGCGGCGCAACCCCAGCGAGCCCGCACGGCTCGGCTTGCGGAACGCTGCGTCGCCGCATAAGCGGCCGCAATGCTCGAAGACTGGCTCATAGTCGCGATCAGCGTCGTCCCCCTCGTCGTCGCACCCTACGTCTTCGCAGCCTCCCAGCGCTCACCCGCCGCACGCGAGGCGCTCGACGGGTTCGTACTCGCGTCGATCGGACTCCTCGTCTTTGTCCACCTCGTCCCCCACGCGATCGACGCCGCCGGCGGAGTCGCCCTCATCGTCGCACTCGCCGGGC
>JACKDJ010000033.1 GCA_020633625.1 Myxococcales bacterium | reverse complement strand
CGAGCGAAGAGGCCACCGCCACGTGTCCGCCCGACCTCGCGTTCGATCTCGCGGCCGTGACGCAGCTCCCTTTCGGTCTCACCTCCGTCGACGACCCGGACCTTCTGTACTTCCTGCAGTACTACGCGACCGAGGGGCGCCGCCGGATGTCGAACTGGCTGGCGCGCGCAGGCCGGTACGACGAGGCCGTCGGCGCGGCGATCGCGGCGGAGGGCGGACCGCGCGAGCTGCTGTGGGTGGCCGCCGTGGAGTCGAACTTCGAGGCCACCGCCCGCTCGCGAGCCGGTGCCGTCGGGATGTTCCAGTTCATGCCGCAGACGGGCCGGTCGCGCGGTCTTCGCATCGACTCGGTAGTCGACGAGCGCCGCGACCCTGTGCTGGCGGCCCGCGCCGCTGCGCACTATCTGCACGACCTCGACGCCGCCCTCGGAAGCTGGCCGCTCGCACTGGCGGCCTACAACGCCGGCCACGGCCACGTCCGCAGCGGAATCCGCGACGCGTCGGCCACGGACTTTTGGGAGCTCGACGACTACGGAGAGATCTACGGCTCGGCGCGCCGCTACGCGCTGCGCGTAATGACGATCGCCATCATCGACGCGAACCGCGCAGCGTTCGACTTCGACAGCGTCGTCCCCGACGACCCGTGGCGGTTCGACGTCGTCGACGTCGCGCCCAACGTTCGGCTGTCGGTGCTCGGGCAGGCCGTCGACCTCACCGCGACGGAGCTACAGGCGCTAAATCCGTCGCTCGTGGCGCTCCGCACGCCTAGCGACGTCGAGTCGTACCCTCTCCGGATCCCGGCGGGCTCGACCGCGGCGTTCGTCGACAGCTACGACCGGCTCCGCGCTCGCTACGGCGACACACACCGGACCGCGACTCTGCGCTTCGGCGAGACCGTCGACGACCTCGCGGCGCGGTTCGGTGTTCCTGCGCGGGTGATCCGCGCCGTAAACGGGCTCGACCCCGGGGTCCTGGTGCCTTACGGCAGCGAGCTCGTGGTGCCCGGCGACACGCCCCCGCGCGCTGAGCAGCCGGCGGGGGGCCGCACGGTGGTCGTACCCCGGACGCGCTTCGCGTTCGCGGACCGCGTCCGGCTGTTCTACGAGACGAACGTCGGTGACACGATCGCGGACATCTCGCGCAACTTCAACGTCGACCCCGACCACGTCTGCGCGTGGAACGACCTCGACCCCGACGCAAACCTGCTCGACGGCATGACGCTGCAGCTCTTCGTCGCGCCGGACTTCGACACATCCACGTCCGTCGTGCTCGACGAGAGCACGGTGACAGCAGTGCCGCTCGGGTCGGAGGCGTGGGTCGCGATGCAGGCCGCCGCGCAAGAGTCGGCTCCGCAGCGCCGCACCTATCGGGTCCGCCGAGGCGACACGCCCAGCGCGATCGCGACTCGCTTCGGTATTCGCGTCAGCGACCTCGCCCGCTGGAACGATCTTGGCGACGATCTGACGATCTTCGCAGGGGAGCTACTGGTCGTCGGGCGTTGACGCGGCGCTACTCGCCGGCGGCGCCGGCGCCCGCCGGGGCGTGAAACTGGTCACCGAGGCTCATGATCCCGAGCGCCGCGGCGACACGGATCATCGTCAGGTCGTCCCCGAGGCTCTCGGCGTACAGCGAGGAGAGGTCGGCCCGGCGTGCGATCCCCGCCTCCAGGAGCGCGTAGCGGCCGTCGATGTCGGCGGGCGACAGCTCCAGCGCGACGGCGGCGGGCGACGCTCCAACGAGGACCAGCCGCGCCGCCAGACCGACGATCGCCGGATCGTCGCTGTGCAGGTAGGCGCGGAGCTGCGACTGCGCCGCATCGAGGAAGCGACGGATGTCCTTCTGCAGGCTCACGCGGTACAGGGCGCCGAGGGCGGCCACGGGGTCGTCGGACTCCTCGAGGTTCGCAGCGAAGATCGCCGCGGCCCGGTCGGGCTCCGTCGTCTGCATGTGGAGCAGCGCACGCTCCGCGATCGCCGGATCGGCGTCGGTGAGAAAGACCACGAAGTCGTCGGCTGGCCGGCGCTGCCGAATCAGCTCGCTCAGGGCGACGTCTCGGACCTCCCGCCGGGGGTCGCGGCGATGCACCAGCGGCTGGTTGGCGGCGCGCGCGGTCGGGATGTGAGAGATCGCCGCCAGCGCCTCGGCAGCCTCGGCGCCCTGGAGCCCCAGCACGTAGTCCCGCAGCGGCTGCTCCGCTGTCGGGTCGCCGAGGTTGCCGAGCGCTACGAGCGCGAGCCGTCGCTCCGTGGGGTCGCTCGACCTCGCGGCGATCGACCTCATCATGGGCCACACGTTCGCGGTCGGCAGCAGGCGGGCCTGACGCATCGCGCGCAAGCGCGCAGGCGCCGACGAGTCGCGCAAGCCCCGCAGCATCACCTCCATCGCCTCTTGGGCGTCGAGCGCAACCAGCGCTTCGAACGCGGCATCTGCCACCCGGGCGTCGCTGTGCGAGAGGAGTCGCGAGACGTCCTCGATCCCCAGTGAGACGCCGTGCCGGACAGTCAGGCGCAGCGCGGAGAGCTGGACGCTAGGGCTCAGATCGACGAGCGCTCGGCGTAGTGTCTGCTCCCGAAACTCCGGGCGCGCGGTCTGCGCGATCAGCTCCAGGAGCTGGATCCGCTGCGCCTCTGTCCCGGCGATGAGCTGTGCCAGGGCTGCTTCCTCGACGGCGGGGTCATTGCTCCGCAGGAGCGCCTCGATCGCGGCCGTGCGTACGATCACGCTGTCGTCGTCGAGCGCGGCACGTAGGGCGGCGCGCTCGACGCCGTTCGTCAGGCCGAGCAAGCGGACGGTCTCGGCGCGAACCCACGGCTCGTCGGAGTGGAGGGCCGCCTGGATCTGCTGCCTGGAGCGCTCGATGTAGTCCGGCGGCGGCTCGCTGCCCCCACAGGCGGCCACGAAGGAGAGGGCGAGCGCCGCTGTGCAGAGGCGCGCGCGACCTTCGGTCAGGAGGGGGCTTTCTCGTCGAACCAACGCAGGACTCGTTCGGCGTGGCGCTGACCGTCGGGCTCGAACAGCAGCTCGTGGTAGGCGCCTTCGACTTCCTCGTACCGGACGAGGTCCGGCGGGGCGCCCGCGGCCCAGCGACGGGACGCGGCGGCAGAGACGAGCTTATCGTCTCCGGCCTGCATCAACAAAATCGGGACCGACACGCGCCCGGCGTCGCGGAAGACGGCGTCGATCGCCGCCATCGCCTCTGTGTACCAGCGCGCGTTGTTCACGTGGTGGTTGAGCGGGTCGGACGCGTACGCGGCGACGACCGCCGGATCGTGGGAGACGTCTTCGGGCTTGATCTCCGACGGCAGCGACACGCGCGGCAGCGCCGCCGACAGGAGCGTCGCGGCCTTCGTCTTCCACGCGGGAGGGACCAGGCCGAGGCCGAGGAACGGCGACGTGGTGGCGGCCGCCCTCACATCCAATGTCCGGGTCGTCAGGGCGGCCAGCGAGATGAGACCGCCGTGGCTGTGACCGAGGAGCCCTACCGCCCCGCTCGCGCGCTCGCGGACGAGCTCCAGATCGTCGAGGTAGCGTGCGAAGCGGTCGACATAACCCCGCGGGCCTCCGCTGCGCCCGTGCCCGCGTACGTCGGGAATCAGAACGCGAAAGCCTGCGTCGACAAACGTTCTGGCACGCTCGAGGTAGCGCCCGCCGTGCTCGCCGTAGCCGTGGACGAGGATCAACGTGCGGGGGGCCCGCAGCTCCCCGAGATCGCGGACGACGATCTCGACGCCGTCGGCGGAGCGGAGTGTCAGGGTTCGCTCTCCGGTCACAGTGAGCTCGGGTCCTGAGTGGTGCAGAAGCGCACCTCGACCGTGTTGCCGTCTGCGCCGTGGGCGTCGGAAGAGATCGAGAGGGCGCCGTTCGCGCAGGCGTCGGTTGCGCCGAGGGCGAGGTACTCCCCGAAGATCGACAGGTCCCGCACGGCGTTTCCGTCCTTCTTCAGCACGACAGCCTCCGGCTCGCGTGCCATCGGCAGCAGGACGCACAGCTCGTCGTCCGTCACTGTCGCCGCCTGCTCGGCGATGCGGACCATCGTCGGGACGAACGAGGTCGCGCAGATCGACTCGAAGAACCCGTAGCGGTCGAGCGGGTAGCTGTCTGCGAGCGTGACGTAGCGCGTGCCCGACAGCGCCGGCGCGCGCCCCTCGCACGACGGATCCGGCAGATCACCGGCCACATACGAGCGGTTGTCGGGCGGTCCGACGATCGAGACGACCGAGACCGGATTGCCCGCGACCCCGCGGCGCGCGGAGCTCGCGAAGAAGTGCGCGAAGTCCGACACCGAGAACAGGGAGCTGGGCTGCCAGACGCAGTTGTTCGGATCGCTGCGGTCGAGAGAGGCCTGCGCCGTGCAGTCGTCCTCGCTCGAGAAGAAGACGATGAGCAGCCGCGCGTCGTCGCGCATGAAGTCGGCGCCGCCCTCGATCGCGCGGCGCGCCGCCTCGAGCCCCTGCTCGAACTCGCTGCCCGCCTCGCCGAGGAGCACGTTGCAGCCGGCGACGCGGCCACCGTCGGCTGTGGAGCGATCGACGAACGTTGGGCGGGTGCCGCCGCACTCGTCGCTGCCAACACCTCCAGTGAGTGTGTGGCCCTGGTCGGCGAGGTCGGTGCTGGTGACGCCGAGGCGCCAGTCGAGCCCCTCGATCGCGTTCAGCCGGCCCACCAGCGTCGGCATCGCGCTGGCGAGCCCCTGCTGGTTCACGCCCATTCCCGACGAGTTGTCGACGACGAACAGGACGTCGAGCTTGGACGGGTCGGCGAGTGTGAACTCCTGGCCGACGAAGTACTCGCCGGCGCCGCACACGGCGGCGGGAGGCTCGAAGGCCGGATTATCTACGCGACACCCCGCGAACAGCAGCGTGAGCGCGCCGGCTGCGCCGACGGCGCCCGTCATCCTGCGGCCGAGAGAACGATTCGCCATTGCCTCTCCGTGGCTGCGCGGGACCCGCGCGGACCGTCATCAGCGACCTGCGTCGCCGACCGCCGCGAACCCGCGGCACTACTCGCCTCCTACGTACCCTTCAGCGCGCGTGCGCGCAACGGGCCCGCTGGTGACGGCGAGCGAGTGAGCGCCAGAGGTCCCCGCCGCCGACGTCGCGGCGCTCGGGCCCGGCCCGATCGCGACTACTCGCCGCACGGGGAGACGACGCCGACGACACACGACGCGAAGAACGGGACGCAGCAGCCTTCCGGATACGGACACGTCAGGCTGGGCGCACACCAATTCTCCAGCGTCGGGCACGTGCAAGCGGGCGGCGTGCAGATGCCGCCCGCGCAGGTGCCGACGCACGGGAGATCGCAGCCGCCGCAGTTCTCGGGGTCGTTCTCGAGGTCGCGGCAGTCCGTCCCGCACTCCGACAGACCAAGCGGCGCACACGAGCACTCGCCGTCGACGCAGGACTGGGCGCCGCCGCACGCGTGGCCGCAGTCGCCGCAGTGATCCCGGTTGCGAAGGGTGTTGACGCACGTGCCGCCGCAGATCGTCAGGCCGGCCGAGAGGCACTCGCACTCCGACGCCCGACAGCGCTGGTCGTCGGGGCAGACCCGCCCGCAGCCGCCGCAGTTGTCGCCGTCGGTGGCCGTGTTGGCGCAGACGTCGCCGCAATCTCGTTCCCCCGGCGGGCAGACGCAGAGGCCGTCGACGCACGCCTGGTCCGCGTTGCACCGCGTGAAGCAGTCGCCACACGCATCGGCGTCAGACCCGGTATCGACGCAGGCGCCGTCGCAGACCGCGTAGGGCTCCGGGCACGCGCACTCGCCCCCATCGCAGATCTCGCGCTCGTCGCATGCCTGACCGCAGCCGCCGCAGTGCTTGGGGTCGTTGAGCGGATCGACGCACTCACCTTCGCAGTCCCGATCGCCTTCGGCGCAAGCGCACTCGCCGCCGGTGCAGACGCGGCCCGAGTCCGCGCAGTCGACGGCCGCGGCGAAGCCGGTCCCGTCGTCGACGCACTCCTCGACTACATCCGCTGCGCAGCCCCGCTCACCGGCGGCACACGTGGCCGGGCGCACGCACTCGCCGTCGTCGCAGCGACAGTCTGCGCCCGCGCAGCGCGCGTCGTCGTCGCACGGATACGCCGCCCAGCCGGTGCCGTCGTCGCGGCAGCGCTCTCGGCCGGCGGGCCCGCACCGTGTCGTGTCGGGCGCACAAACCACGGCGAGGCAGAGCCCGTCGACGCAGAGGCGTCCGCCGGCGCAGCTCCCGTCGGCCGAACACGGAGGATCGAGGATCGCGACGTCGTCGCCGCCGTCGGCGTCGGTCGCAACGTCGTCGCCGGACCCGTCGGCCACGGCCGCCGCGTCTGCGTCGTCGCCGGACCCGTCGTCGGCCGTGTCGGTCGCAGAGCCGTCGAAGCCCGCGGTGTCTGTGTCTGTGTCTGTGTCTGCGCGGGCTCCGCCGTCGTCGATCGGGCGGACGTCGGATCGGGATCGCACGTCGTCGCCCGCGTCGTCGTCTGGCGCTTGCGCCGTGACGCAGGCGCCGAGCAGCGCGAGCACCGCGGCGGCGAGTTGTGCATGACGCATGGGGAGTCGACCGAAGGCGGCATGAAGCGTGGGAGTGCGCGGTTCAGCCTATCGACGATTCGTCGCCGCGCAACCCCGTGCCGCTCGCGCCGCACACCTTGCCGCGCCGGTCGTGCTCTGGCATGAGGGCACGAGGCTCGAACCCAACCGAAGTTCTCCGATGTCAGACCTCCAGAAGTTCGCGACGCGCCGCGGTGCGGCGCTCGATCAGGTGCAGCGCTGGGTGATCGAGGCGATGGTCCTCGGCGCCGTCGCGGACGGTGAGTTCACGCCGCGTGAGTCCGACCGGATCATCCGCGTCATCGCCGACAACGCCGAGTTCACCGGCATGAGCGCCGACACGCTGCGCGGGCACCTCGAGCGTGCGTTCGACGCGCTCGTGGCAGACGGATTCGACGTCCGACTCGCCGCGCTCGCTGCGGGGCTCCCGGGTTACGCCGAGCGCGTGCTGGCGATGCGATGCGCTGTGCGCGTCGCGTTCGCCGACGGGCGCCTCGCCGAAGACGAGCTCGAGTTTCTGCGGCGCATGCAGCGCGCGCTCGGCGTCGTCGACGCCGACGTCGCCCGCGCGTTCGACGAGGCGCAGGCCGTCGACTTCGGTGGCGTCCCGGGCGACGTGGAGCCGGTCGAGGCGTACCTCGACTGCCTGCTGATGGCCGCCGCCGCCGACCGCGAGCTGCACGACGAGGAGCTCGCGACGATCATCGGCTTCGTGTTGACGCGCCCCGAGCTCTCGGGGCTCGACGAGGATGTGCTCCGCGACTTCATCCATGCGCGGCTGCGGGAGTTCGCGTCCGGCGGCTCGGCCGCCCGCCTCGAGACGCTCCCAGACGAGCTGCTCGAGCCGATCCAGCGCGAGAACGCCTACGGCCTCGCCGTCGCGGTCGCCCTCGCCGACGGCGAGCTGGCGCCGCAGGAGCAGGCGTTCCTGACGCACCTGCGCAACGCCCTCGACATCGACGACGAGCGCGCGGAGCACGTCATCTCCGCAATGCTCCGCGGACAGTGACGTGGGCGCCGTCGCCGCGAACCCGGCGCTCGCCGCGAACGTCGCCCGGCTTCGGCGCACGGCGCGGATCCGCCTGAAGCGGCAGGCGTCCGACCTCGCTCACGACTTCTCCCACGCCGACCGGGTCGCTCGCACCGCTCGTCTCGTCGCCGAGAACGCCGCGCGCGACGAAGGCTGGAGCGTCGACGCCGACGTGCTCGAGTGCGCCGCGCTGCTGCACGAGATCGGGCGCGGAGCCGAGCGGCGCGGCGAGTCGACGCTCGACGCCACGCTCCGGGTCGCCGAAGAGATGCTCCGGGCCGACGGCCTCGGTGAGCTCGTCTGGCCCGTGTGCGAGGCGATCCTCGCCCACAAGGACACCGGACGCCAGCCCGAGACCCCCGAGGCACGCGCGCTCAGCGACGCCGATGCTCTCGAGGAGCTCGGCGCGATCGGCATCTCGCGAGCGTTCGCCGCCGCCATCGCTCAGGCTGTGCCGCTCCTCTACGACCTCGACGACCCGCTCGCCCGCGACCGGCCGCTCGACGACGGCGCGTGTCTGCTCGACCGCCTGCCCAAGCGACAGCTCCCCGTCGCCGAGCACATGGAGTCGCGCTGGGCGGCGGACGAGGCCGCTCGACGCGCCCAGCGAATCGCCGACTTCTACGCGGCGTTCTTCGACGAGGCTGGGCTGGTCCGCTAACGCGACCACGCAACCAAACGCCGCCCTGCGCGGCCCCGAGCCTTGCCCGGACCGGCGAAATGCCTATAACGGCCGCAGCCGTGAGGAGCCCGACGATGTCCGAGACCGCGTTCGATGACCCCTTCCTAGCCGCTCCGCCGCCCTCCAACACTCGGCTGCGGAACGTCGGCTTCGTGCTCGGCGCCATCGCGATCGCAGCGGCCCTCGTCGGACTCACCGTGACCTCGCTCGACGCCGAGGTCTACTACTACACCGTCGACGAGGCGACCGCGCAGGCCGCCGAGATCGGCACGCACGAATTCCGGCTCAAGGGCCACGTCGTGGCGGGGAGCCGCGCGCTCCGCGACGGAACCCTCGACCAGCACCGGTTCGTCCTGCAGGCGGGCGGCCAGTCGCTCGAGGTGCTGTACACCGGCGCGCTGCCCGACACGTTCGCCGACGAAGCCGAGGTGATCGCCCTCGGAAGACTGACCACCGACGGCTCGTTCGAGGCGACCGAGGTCGTCGCGAAGTGCCCATCGCGATACGAAGAGGCGCCGCCGACGTCCGGCGGAGCGCGCGCGTCGCGGTAGGACCGCCCGTCGTCTCCGGCGTCCAGCGCGACGCCGCCCCATGCCGCCGCGGCGGCACGCCCACACAAGCGGCACCCGCCCCATGACCCTCATCGGCATCCTCGCGCTCCTCCTCGCCTTCGGTGCCGGAGCGTTCACAACCGTGGTCGGAGCGTTCGCCGGCGCGCGCCGCTCGGCGCGCTTCGCCGAGATGTCGCGCCTGGGTCTGTTCGTCACGGTCGGTGCGATCCTGATCGCCTCCGCCTCGCTGCTGTACGGCTTCGTCTCGCACGATTTCTCGCTGCGCTACGTGCACGGACGCAGCGACCTGAGGATGCCCATCGCCTACGTGATGGCGGCGTTCTGGGGCGGCCAGGAGGGGAGCCTGCTGCTGTGGACGTCGGTCGCAGCGACCTGCGGTGGCGTCGCGGCGTTCGCCAACCGCGACCGTCTCCCCACGGTCATGCCCTACTTCCACGCCGTGCTCGCGGGCGTGCTCACTGCGCTCGTGTTCGTCCTCGTCTTCGTCGCCAATCCGTTCGAGCGGTTCTTCGTCCTCGATACGCCGATCGACGGAGAGGGGCTGAACCCGTTGCTGCAGAACCCGCTGATGGTGATCCATCCGCCGTGCCTGCTCTCGGGCTTCGCCTCGTTCGTCGTCCCGTATGCGTTCGGGATGGCGGCGCTGCTGGCGCGCGAGACCGGAACGGACTGGCTGCGCGCTTCGCGACGCTGGACGCTGCTGTCGTGGCTGCTTCTCAGCGTCGGCAACATCCTCGGCGGCATGTGGGCCTACCAAGAGCTCGGCTGGGGCGGCTACTGGGCCTGGGACGCGGTCGAGAACGCCGCGCTGATCCCGTGGTTCATGGCCAGCGCCTACCTGCACAGCGTCATCATCCAGGAGCAGCGCGGCATGTTCCGGAAGTGGAACGCCGTGCTCGTGACGCTGACCTTCTGCCTCACGCTGCTCGGCACCTGGATGACCCGCTCTGGGCTCATCCAGTCGGTGCACACGTTCGCCGAGTCCGAGGTCGGCCCGTACTTCCTCGGCATCCTGATCGCCGCGGTAGCCTTCAGCGTCGTCGTGGTCGCCGCCCGGTGGCGCGGCCTGACCAGCGACCACTACATCGACTCGCCGGTCAGCCGCGAGGGCGCCTTCCTGCTCAACAACTGGATGCTCGTCGGGCTCGGCTTCGTCGTCCTGTGGGGGACCCTGTTCCCGAAGATGAAGGAGCTGGCGACGGGCAGCGCGGTCGCGATCGGCCCGGTTTGGTTCAACCGGTTCACGACGCCGCTCGGGCTCATCCTGATGGCGTTGATGGTAGCCGGGACGCTGCTCCCGTGGCGGCGCGTGACTGCACGCGCGCTGCGCCGGAACTTCACGGCGCCGACGCTCGCGACTCTCGCCATCGTCGTGCCGAGCTTCGCGGCCTACTACACGCTGCGGATGGGGCCCCTTGGGGTCGACCCGATGCGGACGTCGGTCGCGCTCGCGATGATCGGCGTGACGCTCGTCGTGTACAACGTCGTCACGATCGCCATCGAGATCGCTCGCGGCGCCCGCGCCCGCGCTCGCGTCTCGCAGGACGGCGTCGTCGGCGGCCTGCTCGACCTGTTCGCCCGCCACCGGCGCCGCTATGGCGGCTACATCGTCCACCTCGGCGTCGTGTTCATCTTCCTCGCGTTTGCCGGGAACGCGTCGAAGGTCGACGTCGACGCGACGCTGCGGGTCGGCGACACGGTCACCCTCGGCGACTACGTCGTCACCTTCGACGCGCTGCGCACGGTCGACGACTCCGACAAGCGGCAGATGATCGCCGACATGACGCTGACGCGCGCCGGGCGGTCCGTCGACACGCTCCACCCCGCGCGGTTCGACTTCAACGACTACTCGATGCTCGCGACCGGGCGTCCGGACCCGATGAAGATCACCTCGGAGATCTACATCCGCTCCACTCCGCTCGAGGACGTCTACGTCGCGCTGCTGCAGACCGACGACGCGCAGCAGGCGGCGGCGTTCAAGCTGGTGGTGCTGCCGTTCACGTGGTGGTTCTGGTTCGGCGGCGTGGTCCTCGTCGCCGGCACGCTGATCTGCCTCTGGCCCGAGCGCGACCCGCTGCTGCAGACCTACTGGCGCTACCGCGCGGCACGCGCGCTGGAGCTGGTAGCGATCGGCGCGCTGACACTGGTCCCGCTGGGAGTCTTCGCAGCTCCGATGCGGGCGTGGGCCGAGGAGCCGGTGGCCGCAGCGCCCGCCGCGCCGACCGAGCACGTGCCCGGATCCGAGCACGACCACGAGCACGACCGCGCGCCGGTCGTGCTCGACGACGCGCAGACCGCCCTCGTGAGCGAGGCGTTCGCGCGCGTCATGACGACGTGCACGGGCTGCGCCGGAAAGTCGCTCGCGACCGCCAGCCCGTCTTGCTACCCGTCGAATCAAGACAAGCAGCGGATCCGCGAGATGGCCGCGTCCGGCATGAGCCTCGACCAAATCCTGGGCGTGTTCGTCGACGAGCGCGGCGAGGCCGCTCTCGCGGTCCCGCCCGACTCCGGTGTCAACCGACTGTCGTGGGTCATCCCCGGCCTCGCGTTCATCGCCGGTGCCGGCGTCATCGCGACGTTCGCACGCCGCTGGTCGCGGCCGCGCGCCGTCACCGAGTCTGCGAGCTCCACCACGGGCGACGCAGACGTCGCGCTGCTCGGCGAGCTCGAGCGCGAGCTCGCGGCACGGAGCTGACGTGGAGCTCGTACCGCTCGTCCTCCTCTCCGTCGCCGTAGCCATCGTCTCGGTCGCGGCCATACGACTGGTCCGGCTCGGAGCCACGCGCGGGGCAGACGCTTCGCTCGCCGAGGACCCCGACGCCGCGCTCCTTGGGCGCCTCGCGGAGCGACGGGAGATCATCATGCAGCTCATGCTGTCGACAACGCTCGACTTCGAGATGGGGAAGATCACTGCCGACGACCGGGACAAGACGCTCGAGCGCCTCAAGCGCGAAGGCGTGGCCGTCGCAAAGCGGATGCAGTCGCTTGCAGGCACCGACGATGACCTCGCTGCCGTTGACCGTGACCTGAACACTGCCACGGCCGACGCCGACGCGCCCGAGACGTGGTCACCTGTCGCGCTCGCGCGCCACGGGGGCGCCGCCCGTTCGACTGCGGAGGCCTCGTGACGTTCCGCGCCGCCACCCTCTGCGCCCTCGCCTTGGCGCTGCCGGCGGTCGGGGCGCCGGCGTCCGCGCGCGCCGACGACGCGCCGCGGGCGGCCGCCGCTGCTGAACTGGCCGATGGATCGGGTGGCGCCAACGACGCCGCCGAAGGTTCGGGCGAGGTGCCGCCGGCGGCGCTTCTGCGCGTCCACGTCCGCGCCGCTCGTCAGGCTCCGGACGCCGCGCCCGCCCCCCTCGGCGACACCGAAGTCCGAGTGCACATCCTCGCACCGCCGCACAGCGTCGTCGCGAGCGTCACGCGCACAACCGACGCTGCCGGGGAGGCGCTCGTGGAGATCGCTCCGGTCCCCGGTGCGCGCGCCTACGCCGAGGTCGAGGACGGCAGACGGTTCTTCAGCGCGCCTGTCGCCGCCGACGCCGCAGGGGACGTCGAGTTGGTCGTCGACACCTTCGGGGTCACCCACGACCCGTCCGTGATTCGCGCCGAGACGGTCTCGACGATCGCTGAGCTCTGGGAGGGGTACGTCACCTTCACACAGGTGTGGAGTCTGGCGGTCTCTGCGCCCGTGATCTACGCGCCAGAGATGGGCAACCCGGCCAGCTTC
This sequence comes from Myxococcales bacterium, assembly GCA_020633625.1. GTDB lineage: Bacteria > Myxococcota_A > Bradymonadia > REDH01 > REDH01 > JACKDJ01. Next base: position 27,388 of record JACKDJ010000033.1, on the reverse strand, counting down.
GCGCCGTTCCCGATGGCGATTGGAGCCGAGGGAATCCACGTCATCGAGCCGGAGGGGCTCTCGCGCGTCGTCGGAGAGGTGGTCTGGATCGGGGCCGAAGTCGCTCCGCCCGGCGTAAACGAGGACCCGGCGCGGCTCGTCGTTCAGTTCAGCCTCCCGCTCGAGAGCGACACCCTCACCTGGACCCAGCCGTTCACTCGCGACGTGGACCACGTGACGCTTGGCGTCGCGCAGACCTCGGCCTTCGAGCGGTTCCCGTCGCTCGACGTGTCCGTCGACGTGCCGATGTGCGGAAGCGGAGCGGTCCGCGAGCGAGACATGTGCTTCGCGGTGGTCGACGACGACCCGACCGGGCTCCCGATCCGCGAGCGCATCGCGACGCGTACGGCGCGCGGATCGGCGCGCGCTGGGCAGGACATGAGGGTCACCACGCGCGGGTGGCCGACGCCGACGCGCTGGGAGCGCCCCGCTGGCGCCGCGGTGTTCGTCGTCGCGCTGCTCGGCGCCATCGTCGTCGTCACGAGAGGTCGGCGACGCGTAGCCGCGGACGGCGACGGCGTGCGCGCGGACCTCCACGCACAGCGGGCCGCCCTCCTGGCGGCGGCGGCCGAGCTGGAGGCGGACTTCCGTGACGGCCAGCTCGTCGAGCAAGACTACGCGATCGCCCGCGAGCGCGTGCGGCAGCAGCTCGGCGTCGTCTATCGACGACTCAGAGAGCTCGGGGCGGAATGACCGGGACCTGGGGGCTCCGTCCGCCGGCGTTCCGGCGCGTGCGGGTCAGCGAGGTGTCGCGCGCGTTTGGGCGCTCGCACGCGCTCTTTCGCGTCTCGACCGAGCTCCACGCCGGGACCGTGACAGCGATCGTCGGCCCCAACGGCGCCGGCAAGACGACGCTGCTGAACCTGCTCGCGACGCTCGATCGGCCATCGGAGGGCAACGTGACCTTCGGCGAGGGGGCCGGATCCGTGACTCACCGTGCGGCGATTCGGCCGCACATCGGCCTCGTCGCGCACGACACGATGCTCTACCCGGAGCTCACCGGACGCGAGAACCTGCGCTTTACGGCGGACGTGTGCGGAGTGGACCCCGCCGCGGTCTCGACGTGGCTCGCGCGGGTCGGTCTCGAGGCCGCCGCCGACTCGCCAGCGGCGACCTACTCGCGCGGGATGCGGCAGCGCTTGGCGATCGCGCGCGCCCTCCTGACCGAGCCGACCCTGGTCCTGCTCGACGAGCCCCTGACCGGCCTCGACGCGAGCGGACGCGCGTTCCTCTCGGAGACCCTGCGCGAGCTGAGGGCGGCGGACCGGATCGTCGTGATGGTCACCCACCACCTGGACTGGGGCTCGTCGGAGCTCGACCGAGCGATCGTCGTCGCTCGCGGCCGGATCCGCTTCGATGGCGCGCCTCCGGAGACGCTCGCCGACCTCTACGCGCGCGAGGTGGCGTGAGCGTGTCGTTCGGCCGACAGCTCGCAGCGATCGCCGGCAAGGACCTGCGGATCGAGCTCCGCGCCCGCGAGATTCTCTACACCGCGACGCTCTTTTCGGTCGTCGTGATCGTGGTCTTTCTGTTCTCCGGTTTTGGCGACTCGGGCGAGACGCGCCGCGCGGCGCCGGGCGTGCTGTGGGTCACGATCGCGTTCGTCGGCACGCTGGTGTTCGGACGCACGTTCCAGCGAGAGCGAGAACAGAACGCGATCGCGGGGCTGCTGCTGGCGCCCTCGATCGTGGGGCCGCTGTTCGCCGCGAAGCTCCTCGTGAACCTCGCGCTGCTCGGCGCGATCGAGCTGATCGTGGTCCCCGTCGTCACGGTGACGTTCGGGGTTCCGCTGGCGGCGGTCGGCGGCGCGGTCGCGCTGGTCGTCGCGCTCGGAACGCTCGGCTTTGCGGCGCTCGGCACGGTGCTCGCCGCTTCGCTGTCGACGCTTCGGCTGCGCGAGGTGCTCCTGCCGATCGTCCTCTACCCGCTGTGCCTCCCGCTCCTGCTCGCGTGCGTGAAGGCGACGCAGCTCCTGGTCGCCGGAGACGGGCTCGGCGCGGCACGGGGCTGGCTGTCGATCGTCGTCGCGTTCGACGTGCTCTACCTCGCACTCTCGCGGTGGCTCTTCGGCCAGGCGCTCGAGGGGAGCGCGTGAAGCGGGCCACGCGACGGGCGTGCGCGCTCCCGCGTTCGGCGGTATGGAGGGCGCCATGAAGTTGACGATCCCGACACTTCACACCTCTGAGGCCGGCGGCGAGTGGGTCACCTGGCTCGCGATTGCTACGGCCGTGACGCTGACCGCCGGCGTCGGGATGGCGTTCTTCTACGCGCCCGAAGAGGCGACGATGGGGGTCGTCCAGCGCATCTTCTACTTCCACGTGCCGAGCGCGATCGTCACATACGCGGGCTTTCTGACGTGTGCGACCGCGTCTGTCGCCTATCTGGTGACCGGTAGCCGAAAGGCGGATGTCGTGGCCCGCGCGGGCGCCGAGCTCGGCGTCCTGTTCTGCACGGCCGTGCTGCTCAGCGGTCCGATCTGGGCGCGCAAGGCTTGGGGTACCTGGTGGACCGGCGAGCCTCGGCTCCTGCTGACGCTCGTGATGTGCCTCATCTTCGTCGCGTACCTGGTCGTCAGGCAGATGGGGGGTCGCTCCGAGATGACGCGCCGCATCTGCGCGGTGCTCGGCATCCTCGGGGTGGCCGACATCCCGCTGGTGCGCGTCGCCGTGCAGCGCTGGCGCGGCAACCACCCGCGCGTTCTGCGCGAAGGTGGGATCGCGCCAGAGATGGCACACGCATTCACCGTGATGCTGCTGGGCGTAGGGCTGATGTTCCTGACGCTCCTCTTGCTGCGTATCCGCGCCGGCCTGCTCGAGGAGGATGTCGAGACTTGGCATCTGCAACTGAGCGCGCGGCGCGCGACCCTCGACGACCGGCGCAGCTAGCCGACCGACCGGAGACCCGCATGCGACGACGGAGACTGGACCCAGCCGCGCGCCAGCGACGCCACGCCCTTGGCGGCGGGCTCGTGCTGCTTGCGCTGCTGATGGCGGCGCCGGCGCTCGGGGCCGCAGACGGATCCGGCTACGACCGCGACGCTCTGTCGGAGCGAGGGTTCGTGGCGGTCGAGAGCGGGCGCCAGGAGTCGGTCCCTGGCGGCGTCTTCATGCTCGCCGGCTACATCGTGTTCGTCGGCCTACTGACGGGCTATGTCGCGCGCCTGTCGTCCAAGCACGCGGCAGCACAGGCGGAGCTCGCGGCGCTGCGGCGGGCGGTCGAGGATCTCGACGATCGCATCGCCGGACCGCGTTCGTGACGGTCTTCCACGTCTTCTACGTCCCGGCGGCGATCGCGATCGGCGTCGCAATCGGCGTGCAGCTCGGGCGGCGCGCCGCGTATCGCGAGCAGGCGCTAAAGGAGCGTGCGGCCCGAGAGCGCGAGGCGCGCCGGCAGCAGGCGGGGTAGCCGGCCGCTGCGCTGCCGCGGCGGCTACTCCGTTCCAGGACGCGGGAGCGAGATGTCGTTCCAGGGGCCCTCGACACGGCGGCCGGTCTCGAGCTCGGCGCGATGCAGCCACCGGCTGGAGCGCGTGGCGAAGTCGACCAAGAGGCGGTCACGCTCTCCGACTGTGAGGTCGGTGAGCGCACCTAGCGCGCGCTCTCGATGCAAGCGCGCGTGTGAGATCGCGATCGCAGCGGCCACGCTGACGTTGAACGAGTCGGCGAAGCCGCGCATCGGCAGCGTGAACGCCCCGTCGACGACGGCTCGCATCGCGGCCGAGGCGCCGCTCCGCTCATTTCCGAAGACGAGCGCGGTCGGGCGAGAGAGATCGAAGTGATCGAGGGGTCGCGCGTTGGAGACGTCGGCGACGAGGAGCTGGAACCCAGCGGCGTGGAGCGCGCCCGCGACGTCGCCGGCCGACCGCCATGTGTGCACGTCGAGCCACTTCTCGGCGCCGCGTGAGACGGACCGCGCGTGCTCCTTCCACGCCGCCTCGGGGCGCACGACGTGGACGTCGAGCAGCCCGTACGCCTCGGCGGAGCGGTAGATCGCCGACCGATTTCCGGGGTCGTAGAGCCCGTCGAGCACGACGGTGAGGCCACGCATTCGCGCGGCGACGCCGGCGCGTAGACGCTCGATTCGCTCGGGCGTGAAGCGTTCGGCGAGCGCTGCGAACGCGACGTCGAGGTCCTCGGAGTCGACGGGTGTGGTCGCGTCTTCGCCGGGAGTCTCGGGTCTTGGCTCTTCGGTCATGTCGTGGCGCGGCGGGTCTCCGGGCCGCCCGACTACGCGCAACGATGCGAATTGACAAGGGTTTCTGCCGGTGTTAGCGATGCCGCTCCCCGGGCCGGCCGGCCCTTACTTTGTCGCGTCGAATCCACCACTTACTCGCCGAATGACCCCAGCCGTTCTCGTCCTGATCATCGTGGCGGTGGCGCTGGTCGCTGCCGTCCTCGCGCTGTCGTCCGCGAACACGGATCGCAAGCGGCTCGCCGACGAGCTCCGCTCCGCGCGTGACGCGCAGGACACCACCAAGGGGGAGCTGGCGTCGGTGCGGACCGAGATCGCATCGCTCCGTGCACAGGTCGGCGAGAAGGAGTCCGACGCCGTGAAGGCGCGCGAGGAGCTCAAGAAGGCGAAGAAGAAGGTGCACGCGAAGGGCCAGGAGTCCGACGACCTCGCGAAGAAGATCGCCGAGCTGAACCAGAAGCAGGCGGCGCTGGGCGGCATCGAGGAGGCCCGCGAGGCGATGATGGCCGCGCGCGCCGAGGCGGCGAACCTGCGCAAGCAGCTCGCCGAGCGCGACGCCGAGCCGCCGTCGCGCCGTGAGTCGCCCGCACCGCGAGCGACGATGGTGCTCGCCGCCCCCCCTGCCGCGGCCCCCGCCGCCGATGGAGCAACCTCGGCCGACAACTCCGATCAGATCGCTGCGCTCAACGCGACGATCGCCGACCTCGAGCGCCGCCTCTCCGAGACCTCGCGTGAGGCACGCCGCGCCGTCGACGAGACCGTCCGGAAGGACCGCGCCACGTTCACCGAGGAGCTCAAGAGCCTCCGCAAGCGGCTCACCCGTGCTCTGACCGACATGGACAAGGAGCGTCGGCGCGCAGACAACAACGACAAGGCGTACTCGATCCTGAAGTCGCAGCTCGAGAGCGCGCTGGATCGGCTCGCAGCGGCCGACGCGAACCTGCGCCGCCCCGACGCGCTCACGCCCGAGGACCTGGTCGAGCGTCCCCGCCCGACGGCGCCTGCCGCCGCCCCGGCGCCCGCACCGGCAGAAGAGCCTGCGGCGCCCGCGACCGAAGCTGCCCCGCCGGCCGAGGCTGCGGCGCCCCCGGAAGAGACGGTGGCGGCGGACGACCACTCCGCGGTCGAGACCGTGGACGCACCGCCGGCCGACGACCCCAGCGCCGTCGAGACGATCGACACCGCCCCGACCCCCGACGTCACGCCGGCGGACGTCGTGCGCGGCGAGAGCGTGACGACCGAGTCTCGCGGCGACAGCATCACGCAGGAGACCGCCGCTGCGGTCGCCGCGCCGCCCGAAGCCGAGGCGGCCCCGGAAGCCGACGCGGCTCCCCCGGCCGAAGCAGCCCCCAATGCCAGCGCCGCGCCGGCCGAAGAAGCGAACGCGAAGGACACGCTCGACGACACGGGCTGGGACCTCGACGACGCCGACCTGGCGAAGCTCGACCCTGCCTGACGTAACCGGCGTGGCACTGACGGGCCGACGATGACCTCACGGCGTCCTGCGCTCTCGGTGCCGCTCTCGAGGCGCAGGCTGCTGGGCGGACTCGCCGCAGCGACGTCGGCGTCGCTGTTCGCGAGCTGTGCCGACGCAGAGGAGTGCCCCGACGGCGGGCGCGCGACGGGACAGCGCGTCGTCGTCGTCGGCGCCGGGGTCGCGGGCCTGACAGCGGCCCGCAGTCTGGCGATGGCCGGCCGCGACGTGGTCGTCGTCGAGGCGCGTGACCGAGTCGGCGGCCGCGTCCACAGCGTCGACTTCGACGGGACCCCACTAGACCTCGGCGCCGCCTGGGTCCACGGGACACGGGGGAATCCACTCACGGCGCTCGCCTCGTCGCTCGGCATCGAGCTTCGCTCTGATCCGCAGCCGCTTCGGCGCTGGTGGGACGCGCGCGTCGCGTCATCTCTGACGGACGCAGAGATCGCGGAGGTCGAGGACGAGGCCGACGCGTTCGTCGCGGCGCTGCGGCGCGTCCGCCGACGTGTCGGCGCTGGCGCGTCGTATCAGGACGGTGTGGACTGGTGGGTGTCGGATCTCGGCGACGCGAAGCGCAGACGCGTGCGCCACCTGCTCGGCATCTACAACGAACTCGACTACGGCGGCCCCTGTGCGCAGACGTCGCTCGACGCGTTCTGGGAGGAGGAGGAGTTCGGGGGCGGCGACCATCTCCCGATCGGCGGCTACGCACCCATCATCGAGTACCTCGCCGAAGGGCTCGATCTGCGCCTGTCGACACCGGTGTCTGCGGTCACGCGCGTCGGCGCGGAGGTGCGTGTCGAGACAGCCACCGAGACCTTCGTCGCCGACGCGGTCATCGTGACGGTCCCCCTCGGCGTGCTGCGCGCGAACGCGATCCGCTTCGACCCGCCACTCGCTGCCGCGAAGCAGCGCGCGATCCAGCGGCTAGACATGGGGTCACTCGAGAAGGTGGCGCTGCGGTTCGACGATCGGTTCTGGAGCTCGTCGCTGCCGGCAGCGGGGGTCTGGATCCACGAGGCGGCGTCGGGCAGCGACTTCCCCTACGGCCAGGACTTCAGCGACGCGGTGGGGGCGCCTACGCTGGTGTGCTTCAACGGCGGCGCCGCGAGCCGGGCGCTGCAGGACGCGCTGTCGGACGACGAGCTGGTGTCGCGCGCGCTGCAGTCGCTCGACGCGACCTTTGGGATGTCGGTCCCCACGCCGCAGGCCACGCGAGTGACGCGCTGGCGCTCGGACCCATGGTCCCGAGGCTCGTACAGCTACATCCCGGTGGGAGCATCGTTCGACGACATCTGCGCGCTAGGCGCGCCGGACTGGGACAACCACTTGCTGTTCGCGGGCGAGGCAACGGAGCGCAGCTACTACCAGACGGTCCACGGCGCGCTGCTGTCGGGTGCAAGGGAGGCGCGGCGGTTCGGCGTGCCGTCGGCGGTGCCGGGGGCTTAGGATCCAGGAGCACCAACTCTTTCGTTGACACTCGACCGCCCGCGGCCTAGCGTGCCAGTCCCTCAACGGGTGCGCTCGGCGCACCATCCCGTTGTCCGCGGGTCATCGAGTGGCGCGAGCCCACCCCCGGATGCGACAGCACGGAGTTCTCATGTACGCAGTCATCCGCACCGGCGGCAAGCAGTACCGCGTCAAGGAAGGCGAGGTCTTCGCCGTAGAGCGCCTCGAAGGCGAGCCCGGCAGCAAGATCACCTTCAGCGACATCCTCGCCGTCGGCGACGGCAGCGCGATCAAGGTCGGCAAGCCGACCGTGGCCGGCGCTACCGTCACGGCCGAGATCCTGCTCCAGGCCCGCGCGAAGAAGATCCTCGTCTTCAAGTTCAAGCGGCGGCGCAACTACAAGCGCACCCGCGGACATCGTCAGTACTACACCCGCGTGCGCGTCACGGCCGTCAACGGCTAGCGCCCCTCCACCGAGGCAACACCATGGCTCACAAGAAGGGACAGGGCTCGACCCGCAACGGGCGCGACTCCGCCGGGCAGCGCCGCGGCGTCAAGAAGTTCGGCGGCGAGCCCGTCCGCGCCGGTAACATCATCATCCGCCAGCTCGGCACCACCGTGCACCCCGGCCGCAACGTCGGCATGGGTCGCGACTTCACCCTCTTTGCCCTCATCGACGGCAACGTGAAGTTCGAGTACGGCCGCGGCGGCAAGAAGTCCGTCAGCGTCTACCCCGCCGAGGCCGCCGCCGCCGAGTAGTCGGCAGCAGCACCGCCAACCCCCGCAGAGGGCCGGTATCCCCGGCCCTTTCGCGTTTCTACCGCCCAACGCCGATGCGCTTCGTCGACTGCGTCACCATTCACACCACCGCCGGCCACGGCGGGGCCGGCGCCGTCGCATATCGACGCGAGAAGTTCGTCGCGCGCGGCGGCCCCTCCGGCGGAAACGGCGGCGCCGGTGGCTCGGTCGTCGTCGTCGCAGACCCGAACGTCGGCACCCTCCTCGACTTCCGGTACAAGCAGCGCATCGCCGCCGAGAACGGTTCCCCCGGCGGAACCAAGCTCTCCGACGGTCGCGCCGGCCAGGACGCGATCGTCAAGGTCCCCGTCGGCACCATCGTCCGCGACGCCATCACCGGCGACCTCGTCGCCGACCTCAGCGAGCCGGACGCGCGCGCCACCGCCGCCGGAGGCGGCCGCGGCGGGCTCGGGAACGCGCGGTTCAAGACCTCCGTCAACCAGACGCCATCCTACGCCCAGCCCGGAGAGGCCGGTGAGGAGCGCACCATCACGCTCGAGCTCAAGCTGCTCGCGGACGTCGGCATCATCGGCTTCCCCAGCGTCGGAAAGTCCACGCTCATCTCGGTCATCTCCAACGCCCGACCCAAGATCGCGGCGTACCCGTTCACCACGCTCGTCCCGAACCTCGGGCTCGTCCGCTGGCACGACTACCGGTCGTTCGTCGTCGCCGACATCCCCGGGCTCGTCGAGGGCGCACACGCGGGTCGCGGACTCGGCTACCAGTTCTTGCGGCACATCGAGCGCTGCCGCGCGCTCGTCCACGTCGTCGAGGTGACGCCCGGAGAAGAAGGGCGAGACCCGATCGACGACTTCGTCGCCATTAACCGCGAGCTCGCCCTCTTCTCTACCTCGCTCGCGGCGCGCCCGCAGATCGTGGCGCTCGGCAAGATGGACGTGCCGTTCGTCTCCGAGCGCGAGCCCGAGCTTCGCGCCTGGTTCGAGGCCCAGGGCCACGAGTTCCTCTCGTTCTCGGCGGCGACCCGCGCAGGGGTCGCCGAGCTCGTCGACGCAATGGGCCGACTCGCCGCAGAGTCGCCAGCCCCCGACGTCGCACACTTCACCGTCGCAGACGCAGACGACCGCTTCCTGGAGCAGCTCGACGACGAGGCCGGCGGCGTTCAGGTCGAGTACATCTTCGAAGAGGAAGACGAGTAGCGCCGCCACTTCAACGGCCGTTCCAGGGTGGTCGGCAGGTGCAGCTCGTCGCGCGTGAGGCGCGCCCGACGGGCTATCCGCGCTGCAGACTCCACGGCGGTGGGCCGGCGTCGAACGTCCGGGAAGCGCCGTCCAGCTCCACGGTCAGCGCCTCGGCGTGCAGACAGTGCCAGCGGCGCTCCAGCTGCGCGACCAGATCTGGAGCCCCGGGGTCAAGGATCCACTCCTGGAAGAACGCGTCGCCCATTCCATAGAGCTTGTCTCCGACGATCGGGGTTCCAAACATCGACAGGTGGGCGCGGATCTGGTGCTGACGGCCCCGCTCGATCCGCACCTCCAGCTCGGCGACGTCGCCGGCGCGCGCCACACAAACCGCGTGCGTCGCGCACGGCTTGTCGCCAGGTCCCACGCGGATCTGGACCTCGCTCGTGCCGTCCGACCCGAGCGGAGTGTCGAAGGTTCGCCGCGCGCCGACAGGCCACTCCCCCGCCGGATCGACGGCGAGCGCACGGTAGCGCTTCTGCGGCTCTGCGGCCTCGAACGCCGCCGTAAACGCGCGAATCGCGTCGAGCCCGCGACCGCAAAGCAGGACCCCGGAGGTGTCCCGGTCGAGCCGATGGACCGGCTCGACTCGCTCTCCGGGGAATCGCTCGGCGAGGTAGACGTCCAGCGTGCGCGTCGCCTCGTGGGCGGTGCGGTGCACGAGCATTCCCGCTGGCTTGTCGAGCACCACCGCGGTCGCGCCCTCGCAGAGCACGCGAATGGCCTCGAACCCGGGCGCGCCCGGGTCCCCGCGTTCGACGCGCTCGACGATGACGACATCGCCAGCGCGGACGACGGTCCCCGCCTTGACCTTCTTGCCGCTCTCTAGCCGCACGCCACCCTTGATGATGCGGGCGACCTTCGCGCGGCTCGCGCGCTTCAGCTTGTGCGTCAGGAAGTTGTCGAGGCGCCAGCCCTCACAGTTGGGGCCGACCTCGAACCGCTCGGTCCAGCTCATCGTCGAACCTCCGCGCCCGAGCCTCCGGGGGCGATAGCGCGCGGATAGCCGGGCGTCCAGCCGCGCCGTGGCATCGAGCCAGGGCGCCGCCCTTGCCCGCGTGTCGGCCCAGGGCTAGATTCCAGCCGCGCGGCGCTGGGCCCGCCTCTACCGAGCCGAGATGTACGTCCGCCCCCTCCGCTCCACGGTCTCCGACAACTGGTTCTACCTGGTGGTCGATGGGGACTCCGCGCTGCTCGTCGACCCGATCGACCCGGGTGTCGCGGTGGCCGCCGCGCGCGACAGCGGGGCGTCGCGGTTCTCGATCGTCGCGACCCACTGGCACCCGGACCACGTCGGAGGCAACGACGCCGTGGCGGCCGCGCTCGGTGCTGCCGTCTTCGCCCCAACCGCCGCAGACGCCCCGGAGATTCGCCGCGACCACACCCTCCGCGGTGGCGACCTGGTCGAGGTCGGCGCGTCCCGGTGGCTGGTGCTGCACGTTCCGGGTCACACGAGCGACCACATCGCCTTGCTGTGCGAGTCGCCAGAAGACGGCCACGGGCCCGCGCTGCTGTCTGGCGACCTGCTCTTCGTCGCGGGAATCGGAAACACGCGGCTCGGCGGTGACACGCCGACCCTCGCGGCGACGGTGCGCCGGACGCTGTGCGCCAGCGGCGCGGACGCCCTCCCCGACGCGACCCGCTTCTTTCCAGGCCACGACTACGCGGCTCGGAACCTGGACTTCATCCTGTCGGTCGAGCCCGACAACGCCGAGGCGAGGCGGCGCCGCGAGGCTGTCAGCGGCGTCCCCTCTGCCCCGACGCTGACGACGCTCGGCGAGGAGCGTTCGTACAACCCGTTCCTCCGACTCGATGACCCGACGCTCCAGGCGCGCGTCCTCGGGCGCCCCGACGCCGCGCCCGTGGCTCCCGGGCTCGACGACGACGCCACCCGCACGTTCGCGACGCTGCGAGCGCTGCGAGACCGGTTCTGACCGTGCGGCTGCTCAGCCCTCTCGCGGCGACCGCCCTCGCGCTGTCGACGATCGCCGGCGCCTATTGGGCCGTCGCGATCGTCGACGACTCTCCGTGGGACCGCGTCGCCATCGCGCAGATCGATGAGCTCGACGGGGCCGTCGTCGACCGCCCCGCGCTCGACTTCGAGCTCATGGACCTCGAGGGGCGTCCTCACCGCCTCAGCGAGCTGCGCGGCTCCGTCGTGCTGCTGAACTTCTGGGCGAGCTGGTGTCCGCCGTGCATCGAGGAGCTGCCGTCGATGCTCGCGCTCAGCCGCCAGATGCGTGGGCGCCCGTTCGTGATCGTCGCCGTGTCGGCCGACGAAGACGGGGCCGCGCTGCGGGACGCGCTGACGACGGCCGGCTTCGGACCGGACGACGCGCTCGTGCTCCGCGACCCGACCAGCGAGACCGCGAACGCGTACGGCACCCGCTTGCTCCCGGAGAGCTACGTCGTCGACCGCCGCGGCGTCGTCGTCGCGCGAATGGCCGGTGCCCGCGATTGGAACGCCGACGCGGCGCAGCGCCTCATCGAGCGCCTGATGCGCGCCGAGTGGAAGGCGCCCTGATGTCGACCGTCTCGCGCGTCTACACGTCGGTTCGAGGGCTCAGCACGGCGATCAAGGACGCCGGCCGCCTCCAGGAGATCGCGCGCGTGCTCGCTCGCCACGGCTTCGGCGCGCTGGTCACACGCATGAACCTCGCCGACGCCGGCGCGATCGGTGACGTCCGCGAGCCCGACGCGCACGCGCCCTACTCCACGCCGCAGCGCGTGCGCATCGCGATCGAGGAGCTCGGGCCCACGTTCATCAAGCTCGGCCAGATCCTCTCGACGCGCTCCGACCTCGTCCCCGCCGACGTCCTCGCCGAGCTGCAGCTCTTGCAAGACACGGTCCCCCCGATGGCCTGGGAGGACGTCGAGGCGCAGATCCGCGAGCAGCTCGACGACGACGTCGACACGCTGTTCGAGCAGTTCGACCGCGAGCCGCTCGCCTGCGCGTCGATCGCGCAGGTTCACCGCGCGGTGCTGCGCTCGTCGGGCACGCCGGTCGTCGTGAAGGTTCAACGTCGGTCGATCTCGGCCGCGATCGAGAGTGACCTCAACATCCTGCACTTCCTCGCGCGGCGCGCCGAGGCGGCGGTCCCGGAGCTGCAGCTCATGGACCCGGTCGGGATCGTCCGCGAGTTCGACAAGGCGCTCCGCAAGGAGCTCGACTTCCGGAACGAGGCCTTCAACCTGCGAAAGTTCGCGGCCAACTTCGCGGGCTTCGAGGGCCTCGTCGTCCCGAAGGTCTTCGACGAGGTGTCGACGTCGCGCGTCCTCGTCATGGAGTTCATCAGCGGCGTGAAGATCACGACCGCGCCGCGCGTGCTGTCCGTCGACCCGTACGTCGTCGCGCCACGGATGCTCCGCGCGCTGTTCAAGATGATCTTCCAGGACGGGTTCTTTCACGGCGACCTGCACCCCGGGAACATCCTCATTCAGCAAGATGGCACCATAGGCCTGATCGACTTCGGGCTCGTCGGTCGCCTCACCGAGTCGCAGCGCGACCACATCCTCGACATCATCGTGTCGATGGTTCGCGAGGACTACGAGTCGCTCGCCCGCGTCTTCTTCGACGTCGGGGTCAAGCTGCCCGGCGTCCGCTACGACTACCCGGCGTTCGAGGCCGACGTCATCGAGGTGATGCAGCGCCACCTCGAGGGGCGCACGCTCAACGAGATCGACGTCGGCGGCTACTTCGCCGACCTCGTCGCCGGCGCCATCCGGCACCGCATCAAGATGCCGCCGACGTACACGATGGTCTTCAAGGCCCTCATGACCGTCGAAGGGATCGGCAAGACGCTCGCGCCCGACCTGAACCTCCTCGAGGAGGCGCGTCCGTTCGCGACCGAGATGCTGGCGGAGCGCTACAGCGCCAAGCGGCTCACCAAGCTAGGCGTCGACACGCTCGGCGCCTTCTCGTCGTTCCTCCGACAGTTCCCGCTGACCGCGACCCAGGTCCTGCGCGACGCCCAGGAAGGGAACCTTCACTTCAAGATCGAGCTCGACGGGTTCTCGGAGCTGCTCGCCCACGACCGCCGCTACCGCACGCGGCAGGCGCGCGCGACGGTCGGCGCCGGCGCGGCCATCGCCGGCGCCATCGCGCTCCAGGCCGGCCCCGGCCCGATCCTGGGGCTGAACATCCCCGCCGCCGTGCTCTTCGGGGTCGCGGCCGCGCTCGCGTCGCCCTTCGTCCTGTCGTCGCTGCGCCGGTCCTAGTCCGCTTCACGGCCCACCTTTACGGCGCCGCGGCCCCCCTCTCCGGCCCCCAGGGCGCCGATCGGTCAGCCGCCCGCGAGCGACTCGTGCTCGGACTCGACCGGGATGTCGCTCGGTGTCGTCCAACGCCACTGCCCGAACCTCGCGCCGTCCCAGTCGGCGACCCCGACCCCCAAGAGAGCGGCGCCGTCGAGCTCATACATGCCGATCTGCCCCCGCCGCGGCGGTGGGTCAGTCCGGGTCGTCGTGGAGCTCGAGATCCCGCTCACGACGACGCCTGGCGCCTCTCGAAGCCGGCGAGTGTGCTCGTAGTGATTGTGTCCGTGCAGCACGAGCACGGCTCCATACTCGGCAGCGAGCCGACGGAACGCCGCGACGTCGCGCAGATTCCGCATCCACTCCGCTGGGCGCTCCGGAGCCCGCGTCGCGTGGTGGTGCACTGCAAACACCAGCGTCTGCCCGAGCGAACGCTCTGCCGCGCAGAGCCGTGCAGCGTCATCGAGCTGCTGTCGGCCCAGTCGTCCGTAGGCGAGGACCGGAGGCACCGGGATCGCGCTGTTGAAGCACACACACGAGACCTCGCCCGCGCGGACGACGAACGGGTACGGGCGCTCCCCGCGCGCGTCGGCGATCTGCCAGTCGGCGGCGACACGCTCGAATCCACCCCGGGTCGCGGCGGTCACATACATGTCGTGGTTTCCAGGGAACACGACCGTCCTCACGCCGGCTTCTCGGAGCGGAGCCAGCAGCCGCAGCGCCGCCACGAGCTCGGTCTCCAGGCCGACGTTCGTTAGGTCACCGCTCACGACAACCAGGTCCGGGCGCTCCTCGACGAGCCGCGCGACGCCCGCAGCGACGACCTCGGCGCTGTACTCCTTGGCGCGCTTCGACTGGTAGTTCACCCAGCCGGTCATCCGCTTGCCGAACCAGTCGCTCAGCCGCATGCCCGAGAAGTCGCGGACGTGGATGTCCGTCATCTGGCCGATCCGAACGCTCATGTCGCCTCCAGCGCGCCCGGCGCCGGCCGAAGCCGCACGTGGCGGCAGGTGAAGTTGCCGCCGCTGAGCTCGAGCTCGACGGAGATGGCCGCGACCTCGGGGAGCGTCCGCAGCGCGGATGTCAGGGCCGACAGCGTCGCCGCGATCGGGGAGTGGCTCGCGCTTCGTCCGGTCGCCGCGAGCGCGGCCGCCAACTGACGCTCGTCGACCGGGGCCACGAACCTCAGGACATCGTCTGCGCGCGCGCCAGAGAGCGTGAGCCCGACCCCGTAGCCGTCCACCCGCTCCGCGCGGACCGACACGACCTGCGCGCTCGGGTCGGTCGACGCGACGACGAGCTGCGCGCCCCGACCGAACCTCCGCGCCACCGCCGCGAGCTGCGACTCCGCGACGCCCAGCAGCGCTTCGGCCGTCGACACGTCTTCCCAGCGCGTCGCCTCCGTAGCGGCCTCCGATTGGTGCACGGGCATCACGCGCACGGGGTAGCCGACCTCTGCCGCCACCAGCGGCGCATCCTCGAGGTACGCGCACCGAGCGGTGCGGGCATACGGGAGGCCGAGCGCCGCCACCCACTCCGACTGCTGCTCGGGTGCGACCGACTCCGCCGCGGGGCGCCGGAGGCCACGGACGGCGCGGCGCAATCGCCCCGCGTCGGACCCACCTGCTCGGAGCTGGGACCGGCCGCGGACGACCTCCCCCCACAGCTCGAGCGCCGCGAC
The DNA here is from genome assembly GCA_020633625.1 of Myxococcales bacterium. Taxonomy (GTDB): domain Bacteria; phylum Myxococcota_A; class Bradymonadia; order REDH01; family REDH01; genus JACKDJ01. The sequence continues at coordinate 12,300 of JACKDJ010000033.1, read as the reverse complement.
GACCTCGCCTACCGCGACCGTCGCCGGAAGCGCTGGGACGCCGAGTGGCGCGAGCGTCGCCGCGGCCTGCTCCGCGTCGTCGACGTCGAGGACCGCGAGCACGCCGACCTCTGGGTGCGCTCGTCGCGCACGGACGAGGCCCTCGAGCTCGGTCGCCGAGCCGATCACGGCGACCACGAGGTCGACGCGCAGCGATCCGACGACCGACGCAATGTCGCCACTTCCCCGCGTCGCGGAGAGTCCGCAGACGCCGAGAGAGTGGAGCGCGGCGGCCGCGGCCTCGTCGTCGGACGCGACGACGGCGCAGCTCATCGCCTCGGTAGGGTCGAGCCCACGGAGGGCAGACGCGCGCTCCGCGGCTGCCGCAAGGGTCGGCGCGACCAGCGCTCCGACGGAGCCGAGCCACCGCTCGCGCCAAGGGTCCTCGCCCCCCGTTGGCGCGACGACCGCGACGATCGGTAGGTGGCGTGAGGCGGCCGACGCGACGCGCGCCAGCGCTTCGTGGTCCGTCAGGCTGCCGAGGTGGAGCAGCACCGCCGCCGTGTCGTCTCGTCGCGCCGCGGCGTCGAGCTGCACCGACAGCGGGGAGCTGTTGTCGGCGACGAGAGCGCACGACACGACGGTCCCCGCCGCCCGAAGCGCGCGGCGAGCGCGGTCGGCTAGGAGTGTAGAGGTAGCGACGACCGCAACGCCGGTCGCGGCGAGATCGACCACGGGCTATTCGACCGTGAGCGTGTACTCGGGGGTCCGGTCCGTGTGCTGACGGACCTCGACGTAGTACGTCTGCCCGACGGTCGTGAGGGCACGGACCGACTCGCCATCGCCGATCCCGTCGCTGAACCCGACGAGGCCGAGCACGGCGTCGTAGACGAACAGGTCGAGGTCACCGTCTGCATCGGCGAAGTCGATGCTCACCGAGGTCGACGGCCGGCCTGCGACGAAGCTGTACCAGTCGGCGTCTCCGGCACCGCACGAGGTGAGCGGCTCACCGCGGACGTCGTCGTACGACACTGCGTCGACAGGGTAGTTGTTGGGCTCGGCGACGTCGGGCAGGCAGCGCGGCAGGATCATGAGCGGGACGAACGTGATGTTGTTCGTCTCGTTGAACTCGTCGACGCGATCCTCGTCGTCGACCGACAGGATCACGAAGTAGTCGCCGCCGTCGATGAGGTCGGCCGGCACGTCGAAGCGGCGGCCCTCGAGCCGCTCGTCGAGTCCGTCGAGCGCGTCGATGTCGACGACCCGCAGGAGCCGGTCGTCGCCCGACAGGACGGCGTCTGTCGAGAGGTAGAGGGCGTAGGTCGTCGCCGTCGAGGGCAGCTCGCGGGTGTTCGCGAGCACGAAGTCGAACCGGAGCGTGGCGCCCGGGGCCGCGAAGTCTGACTCGATCTCGAACTCCGACGGCACCAGGTCGACACCCGTCACTCCGCGCACCTCGAGGCAGTATGGCTGGTTTCGCGGGCCGTCCCCGTTCGACCGGACGCGCACATAGTGCCGGCCCGTGAGCGGCACGGTGTACGCGAGCGTCTCGTCGGCGCGGATCGTGTTGGTGAGGAAGTTGCGAGCCGGTCCCCAGAGCGTCATCCGCAGCTCGGCTGGCGGCGCACCGCCATCGACGCCGGTCAGGTCGAACTCGACGCGGGTGCCGGGGGTGAGCTGGACGTAGAAGTAGTCCTCGTCTGTGTCCGGGCACACGGCCATGCAGGTCGACAGGTAGCTCCGCAGCGGCGCGGCGGTGGCGAAGCCGTCGTTGGGCTCTTCGATACGGCTGCAGGCCAGCGAGTCGGGGGCCGGGCCGGTGTCGACCGACATCGTGTACGGGACCTCGCGGTCGCGGCCAGCGACGTAGACCTCGACGCGGTAGCAGCGGTCGCCGACGGCGTAGTCGACGCCGACGTTCTCCGAGTCGCCGATGCCCTCGCTGCGGTCGACCTCGACGCCGGCGTCGTTGTAGAGCTTTAGGTCGACGTCGCCGAAGGCGCTGTCGAAGTTCGCGGTGACGGACAGGAAGTCGCCGTCCGACACGCAGAACTCGTAGAAGTCACGGTTCTCGGAGCAGACGCGAAGCTCGGTGAACGTGACCGGCGGCGTGCCGAACAGGTCGAGCAGGCGCGGGTCCGTGAGCGCGTTGTTGGGCTCCAGCACGTCGAAGCAGGCGTCGTCAACGATCAGCTCGCCCGTAAAGCCGACGTTGTTGGACTCGCTCAGCTCGCCGGGGACGTCGTCGCGCGCGTCGGCGACGACGGCGATGTAGCGCTCGCCGCCGCCGGAGTCGTCGGGGATGGTGACGTCGACGCAGCGGTAGACGCGGTCCGCGAAGCCCTCCACGGCAAGCTCGCCGATCAGCGCGTCCTCGATGGGGTCAACGGCGGTGTCTTCGGAGAGATACAGCCGCGCGACGGATGGGCCGGCCGCGGTGTCGCCGAGGTTCACGAGGTTGAAGCAGACCGAGACCGTGTCGCCTAGCACGGGTGTGGGGTCGTCGACCGTGGCGTCGAGGACGATGAGGTCGGTGCCGGCCTCGGGCGACGTGACCTCGACGTTCAGGTCGTAGACGTTCCGGTCGCCCGGCTCGCGGCCCCGTACGCGCAGCAGGTAGTTGCCTCGCTGGGGGACGCGAATGAACGAGACCTCCTCGATGTCGCCGTCGGTCGCGGAGCGGTCGAGGACGGTGGACAGGTCGAGGGCGAACAGCTCCATGTCGAGGTTCCCGCGGTCGCTCTCGAAGCGGATCGTCGCCCTTACCGTCTCGTCGCGCAGCAGCGGGACGAGGTAGTAGTCCACGTTCTGCGAGCACATCGTCATGTCCTCGTACGCCCCGACGCTCGGGTTGACGAAGCCGGCGGTGCTCGGGGCGTTGTTCGGCTCGAACCGGTCGGCGACGCAGGCGCAGATCAGGCCCGTGATGGTGAAGAGCTGGCCGAGCTCGAGGGTGTTGTTCGCCTCGTCTGCCTCGGAGAGCTGGTTCGCCGCGTCGACAAGCGCGAAGACGGTGTACTCGTCGGTAAACGTGTCGCAGCGCGCCGGCACCTCGCCGCGGATCGTGATGCACGCGCCGGGGTCGATCGGCGGCACGCGGCTCTCGAGGAGCACGGAGTCGGTGGCGTCGACGATCGAGTCGGGGCTGATGACGACGCGAACGACGCTGGGCGTGGAGCCGTTGGACCCGTCGTTGCAGACGTCGACCGAGACGGTGACGGGGTCATCGTTGGCGACGGTCGTGGGGTTGACGGAGAACTCGCGCGCGACGAGGTCGACGTTGGCGTCTGCTGCGACCGTCAGTGTGCGGTCGGCGACGATCACGTTGTTGGAGTCGTCGGACTCGCCGATCAGGAGCGTCGGGTCGCACGCGGCGATCGGCGTGTAGACGCCGGCGTCGATGAAGCCCGGGACGAAGGCGTCGACGGTCTCGGCGCGGACCTCACCCACCTCGAGCGGGGGCAGCAGCAGCGTCTGGATCAGCGGGTCGCTCGTCAGGTCGAGCGTCGCGTCCGACGAGAAGTAGATCTTGCAGTTGAACTGCGACGGGACCGGGTCGGTGCCTTCGTTCGCGACAGTGAGGTCGATCTGGACGGTGCCGCCGAGGAACGTCGTCTCGGGGCTGACGCTGAACTCGGTCGGGACGATGTCGGCGCCGGGCACCTCGATGTCGGTGACCGTGACACGACCCGAGGCGATCACGTTGTTGCGCTCGTTCGTCTCTTCGACCTCTTCGCCCACGTCGGCGGCCACGAGCACGAAGTAATCGCCGAGCTCGGTGATCGGCGACGCGAGCAGGATCTGCTCCTCGGCGAGCGTGAAGTCGCGGCCGGCGGGGATGTTCTCGATCCGCGAGCGGAAGATCTCGAGGTCGTCATCGCCTAGCGCGGGGTTTCCGGCGCTCAGGTAGACGGCGTAGTCGAACGGGGGCGAGAAGTCGGTGCCGACGTTCGCGATGGTCGCGGTCACGGTGACGGTTGACAGCGTATTGGCGAGGGTCGGGCGGACGTTGACGGCGCGGACGGTCAGGTCAGGGCCCTCTCCGACGGAGTTCTCGAACGTGAGGCGCCGCGTCGCGAAGGCGACGTTGTTGGTCTCGTCGAGCTCACCGATCGCGCCGGCCGGGTCGACGTACGCGAAGACTACGTACTCGCCGCTGTCGGCGGTGTCGGGGACGGTCAGGGCCTGGTTGTCGACGACGGCCTGCGCCGGCTGCTCGTCGAAGCCGTCGAACGACGTGGCGCCGACCTGGATCGCGGCTCCGGTCGCGACGTGCGTCGCGAGCTCAGCCGTGGTGAGCGACGCGGCCGGGTCAATCGCGTTGGGGTCGCCGATGTAGAAGCCGACGTCGAACGCGCCCGGCACGCGGGCGGCGTTGTTCAGGAGGTTTCCAGAGAAGCGGAACGTGTCGCCGCTGCGCACGACCGCCTGGCTCAGCGTCAGAGCCGCGTCCGCGAGCTCGAGGTCTGCCGCCGGGTTGACGGCGATCGAGATGCGCGCCTCCGCTTCGTGACGAGTCTCGCCGCGGTCGTTTACCTCGCGCGCGACCACGGTCACGAAGCGCTGCCCCTGCTGCGCGAAGGTGTACTGCACGGTGGCCGGCGCCCCGATGGTGGCTCCCCCGTCGCCGAAGTCCCAGTCGTAGAGGAACTGGTGATCCGAAGGGTCGTAGCTGCTCGAGACGCCGGTCACCTCTGCCGCGAACTCCGTCGGGTTCGCGACGTAGACGACGTCCGCGCCCGCTGGACGGACGATCGCGACGGTGAATGGCGTCTCTTCGGTCCCTTCGGACGAGCAGCCGGCCGCGAGCTGAGCCGCGGTCGCCGCGACGAGCCACGCGCCGAGAAAACGAGAGGTCGAACCCATGAAAAGCCAGCGTGCGAGTGGCGGGTGGTCGCCCGCTACCGTAGCCACCGGCCAGGCGCAAGCGTACGACCCGAGCCTACCGCGGATCGCGCTCCGGAGAAACGCCCACGGTGACCGTGCCCCGGCCGCTCCTCGACCGCGCACCCGGCGCGCCAACGGCTCACGAGCATTGACCGCCCGGCGCCGCTTGGCCTAGCGTGGCGCGCGCAGGCTGGCGCGAGACTTACACGAGACTGGAGTGCGAAGTGGCTACACGGCGTGGCGCGGCGAACCTCGACGACCTCAAGGCGCGACTCGGCTACGCCGAGCCAGCGGCCGGGGAGCCTTCGGCACTCGACGCGACGCCGGGCGCCGGCAGCGAAGATGCGGCCGACGACGACGCGGCCCCCGCCGCGGCGCCGACGGCGTCCGCGCCGACCCCCGCGCCCGCCCCGCAGCGCGCCCAGCCCGCCGCCCCGACGCCAGCCCTCGAAGAGGACTACAGCAACGCCGTCTCGACCGCCGACGTCCGGGCGTTCGAGTTCGACGCCAACGCGGTCGACCCGACCATCAAGGCGCCGGCGAGCGGCTCCCTCGTCGCCACTGCCATCGCAGCCGCCACCGCCCTCATCATCGGCCTCGTCGCCGGCATCGCCGGCGTCACGAGCAACAGCGCGCGCAAGCTCGAGAACGCGGCGACCGACGAGGCGACCGCGATGCTCGATCGCGTCCGCCCGGTCGCAGCGATGCTCACCAGCCTCGACGCCGACGTCGCCTCCATCCCCGCCGACACCGAGTTCCGCGCCGACTTCCAGGAGCGCCTCGCCGCCGCCTACTCCGGTGACGTCCGCGCGCTCGACGCCGGGTACATCACCAACGCAGCGACGCTCATGATCCGCGACGAGAGCCTCGGCCGGCACCTCGTCGAGTACTCGATCAGCTCGCAGCTCCTCGCCGCGCAGGTCGACCGTCACCTGCAGGCGTGCGAGCGCGACGCCGACGAGATCCAGCGGCTGCAGGCCGGCCTCGCCGACTCGTCGAACTACGGCGTCGCCGTCGAGCTCGAATCCCAGCTCAACCGCTTCCAGGCCTTCGCCGGCGACCCCGACTCGAACCCGTTCCAGCCGATCGGCGGCGAGCGCGTCACCTACGACACCCTCGACATGATCATCGAGGGCGATGGCGCCGCGCGCCGCGAGTACTATCAGGTCACCAACGCCGCCGGCGAGCCGATGCGCGTCCTCGTCCACGACCTCGTCCTCATGCAGCGCGAGCAGCTCCTGCCGCCCGTCTCGCGCGAGAACGCCCTCGACCGCTACCGCGCGCGGACGGCGCTCATCAAGGAGCTCCTGTCCAACGTGACGTCGCAGCAAGCCGAGCTCGTCTCCGACCTCGAGCAGGTCGCGCAGCGGCCCAAGTACTTCACGTTCTGACCGCCGCTCCGTGGGCGCCCGCGTCCCCCGCGCCCTCGTCGTCGGAGGCTCCGATCCCCTCTGCGGCGCCGGCGTCTTTGCAGACGCGCTCACCCTCGCCGAGCTAGGAGTTGCCCCGCTCGCGGCGCTGACCGTGCTCGTCGACCAGGACTCTAACGGCGTCCGGGGGTTCATCCCCGTTCCGATCCCGGCCCTTCGGCAGGCCCTCGCGGCGGCCCTCGCGGACGGGGACCCCGACGTGGTCAAGCTCGGCGCCGCCGGCACCCCCGACCACGCACACGCGCTCGGGCAGGCGCTGCTCGCCGACGCTACCCCCCGCGAGCGCTGGGTCGCGATCGACCCGGTACTTGCCGGCGGAAGCGACGGAGGCTCGCTGGCCGCAGCCTCCACCGCCGCCGCGTTGCTCGCCCTTGCGAAGACCCTCGCGGGCGCAACTTCGGCGCCGCGCGGCGGAGTCCGATACCGCGTGCTGCTCACGCCGAACGCCCACGAACTCGCCGTGCTACTCGGCGCCTCTCCGGCGGAAAGTAGCGCTCGCCTCGTCGACCAGGCGATCGACCTCGCGCAAGCGAGCGGAGCCTGGGTGCTCGGCAAGGCCGGGCACGTCGACCCGCCGGGCGCCGACGTACTGGCCGGCCCGGACGGCGCGTACACGGTCCTCCCCACGCTCCCGTGGCCGACGCCAGCGCCAGACGTTCATGGGACAGGGTGCCGGCTCGCGTCCGCCATCGCCGCGCACCTGGCGCGCGGCGAGGCGCTGAGCGCGTCCATCGGGGCCGCGAGACAGTTCCTCGCCCGCTCGGTCGCCGACACGACCACCCGCGTCGGCCACGGGCGGACCCAGTTCGTTCCCGCCCGGGCTGTTGCGAGGGCCGGCCATCTCGGGTAGTGGCGCAAGCCCGATTCTCGCACCACTACCCAAGGTATCGCAGTGAAGGTCTGTGTCATCGGCTCCGGATACGTCGGCCTCGTCGCCGGCGCGTGCTTCGCAGACACGGGAAACAGCGTGACCTGTGCCGACATCGACGCGCGCAAGATCGAGGGGCTCAAGAAGAATGTCCTCCCGATCTACGAGCCCGGCCTTCACGAGATCGTCGAGCGCAACCAGCACGACGGCCGCCTGAGCTTCACCACCGACGTCGCCGCGGCCATCCGGGCCAACGACGTGATCTTCATCGCCGTCGGCACCCCGCCGGGCGAAGACGGCAGCGCCGACCTCAAGCATGTCTGCGCCGTCGCCAAGACGATCGGAGAGAACCTCGTCGGCTTCAAGGTCGTCGTCGACAAGAGCACCGTCCCCGTCGGCACCGGGGCCCGCGTCGCGGAGATCATTCGCGAGCACGCGCCCGACGGCGACTTCGCCGTCGTGTCGAACCCGGAGTTCCTCAAGGAAGGCGCGGCCGTCAACGACTTCCTGAAGCCCGACCGCATCGTCATCGGCACCGACGACGAGCGCGCGCGCCGCGTCATGGCGCAGCTCTACGCGCCGTACCAGCGGACGAGCGAGCGCATCATCTTCATGGACGTCCCCAGCGCCGAGATGACGAAGTACGCGGCCAACGCGATGCTCGCGACGCGAATCAGCTTCATGAACGAGATCGCGCGGCTCTGCGAAGACGTCGGCGCCGACGTCTCGGCCGTTCGCCGCGGCATCGGCAGCGACCCGCGCATCGGCAACAAGTTCCTCTTCCCCGGCGTCGGCTTCGGCGGCTCGTGCTTCCCGAAGGACGTGCGTGCGCTGATGGACACCGGCCGCAAGCGCGGCCAGCCAATGCACATCCTCCAGGCCGTCTTCGACGTGAACGAGCGTCAGAAGCTCCGGCTCGTCGAGCGCGTCGTCGAGCACTTCGGCGAAGACCTCTCCGGGCTCACGTTGGCCGTGTGGGGCCTGGCCTTCAAGCCGCAGACCGATGACATGCGCGAGGCACCGGCGATCACGATCATCCGCGCTCTCCGCGATCGCGGCGCACGCATCCGCGCCACCGACCCGGTCGCCCTCGAGACCGGCCGCGAGGCGGTCGGCGAAGACGTCGAGTACGTCGACAGCGAGTACGCCGCCGCCGAGGGCGCCGACGCGCTGCTCGTCGTCACCGAGTGGTCGGAGTACCGCACGCCCGACTTCCCGCGCCTCAAGTCGCTGCTGCGAAACCCCGTGGTCTTCGATGGCCGAAACCTGTACGACCCGGCGTACATGGCGGAGCTCGGTTTCGTGCACTACTCGATCGGCCGCGCTACCGTCGGCAAGTAGCGCGCCCCGCCGGGCGCAGCGCCGGAGCCGGACCCTGCGACCCCTCCTCGCACTCCTCACCGCCGCCGTCGTCGCCTCGGCCACGGCCTCCGCGGGCGCCCAGCCCCTGGAACCCGAGGCCGCGTCTGCCGACGATGCCGCTCGCACCAGCGGCACGTTCGGAGCCAGCGTCGGGGTCGCGCGTCTGAGAGAAGACTGGTTCCTGGCGATCACACCGAGCGCCACGCTCGAGACGCCCACGCTGACGCTCGCGCAGGACTCGGCCCTCTTCGGAGGCCGCGTCGCCGAGCGCCTGCGCCTCATGCTAGAGGTGCCGCTGCTCGTGCGCGTCGCCGACAAGCCACCGACCGACGACGAACCTCGGCTACGCACCGAGCGGTGGGACGAGGCGTCGGAGTACCTTCGGGTCGTCCGCTGGGCCGAGTTTGGCGCACCGTACCACCCGGTCTACGTCCGCGTCGGCGAGCTGCCCGACGTACGAATCGGCCACCGCTCCATCGTCGACGCCTACGACAACTCGCTCGACGCGGATCACTTCCAGTGGGGCGTTCATGGCGCCGTGAACACGGTCTACGGCGGCACGGAGGCCCTGATCGACGAGGTCGCCGACCCCGATGTCATGGCGCTCCGCCTCTACGTGCGCCCGCTTGCGTTCGGCAGCGACCCCGGCGCCGGACGCCGGCTGGCGGTCGGCGTCACCCTCGCCGGCGACCAGGCCGCGCCCACCGCGCTCCGACTCGATGAGTCCGGCACCCGGTACGCGAGCAACTCTCGCGGCGACCTGCAGATCGAGGCCACGCGTGCGACCGGCCTGCTCGGCTGGGACGTCGAGTACGCCCTCGCGCAGGGCAGCGTGGGCTCCGTGACCCCGTACGCCGACGTCGTCACCCATCTCGCGCACGGGACCGGCTTCCACGTCGGCGCGTTCTTCGGCCTGCGGCCGATCGACGCGCTCGTCATCGACGCGCGCGCCGAGTACCGCGCGCTCGGCGGCGGCTACTTGCCGGCGTACATTGGGCGCCTGTACGAGGTCGAGCGCCGCACCTACCTCCCGGTCTCTGCCGGGACGCTGCGGGTGCCGAAGCTCACGTTCGCGTCGACGCAGCCGGCCTCGCTGCGGCACGGTTACGCCGCCGAAGTCGGCCTGAACATCCTTCAGAAGGTCACCATCGCGGCCGGTTGGGAAGACATGACCGGTCCAAACAACAACTCGGCGTGGGCGCAGCTCCGCCTCCCGCCGATCTGGCGCGTCCAGGCTGGCGCGACCTACGTCAACACGCGCTTTCACCGAACCCCGGGTCTGTTCGACCTCTCGAACGCCCTCGCGGCCGCCGAGCTCCGATTCATGCTGCTCGACTGGCTCTACATCGACGGCGCGCTCCGGCGACGGTGGGAGGTCGACGCTTCTGGCGACTACGTGCCCGTCGACGACTGGTGGGCCGGCGCCGGCGTGTCTTTCGGGTTCTGAGTGGCGGCGAGGCACGCCGGCCGCGCAGCCGCGGGGAGCCCGCGGATCTGCTGGCACGGACCACCACCGAGCCGGCTCTGGGCGGCGACAAAGGCCCTTGTCGTCGTGACCATCTGGATGGTGGGGATCGTCGGCGTCGCCGCGGTCCGACAGTACGGGCTCATCGTCGCCCGCACCGACGTGCCCGAGCGGATCGACCTCGTGACCGCAGGCACCCCATCGACCGTTCACAGCGCGCGCGGCTTCGCCATCGGTGGGCTCGAGCGAGGCGGCGCCGAGTGGGTGTCGTTCGACGAGCTCTCGCCGGCGTTCGTCCGGGCGCTGGTCGCGTCTGAAGACGCGCACTTCTTTCAGCACTACGGCTTCGACCTCGAAGGCATCGCGCGGGCGGCGCGCGTCAACCTCGCCGCCGGCGGCGCCACGCAGGGCGGCAGCACGCTGACTCAGCAGCTCGCGAAGTCGTTCGTCGGAGATGAGCGAACGCTCGACCGCAAGCTCTCTGAGCTGGCCATCGCGCGGGCGATCGAGGCCCGCTTCGCAAAGCCCGACATCCTCGCTGCGTACGCGAACCGCGCCTACTTCGGCGCCGGCGCCGAGGGCATCGGCGCGGCCGCCCGCCTGTACTTCGGGCTCGAACCGTCGCAGCTCGACGTCGCGCGTTCGGCGCTGCTCGTCGCGATGCTGCCCGCGCCGGCGCGCTCCAACCCCTTCACATCGCCGGACATCGCCACCGAGCGCCGAGGTCGCGTGCTCGACCGGATGCTGGTGACCGGGCTCGCGACGCGCGCGGAGGTCGCCGCCGCCCGCGCCGCCCCGCTCGGCCTGGCGCGTTCCGCGGAGCAGCGCGTCTTCGCCCCGGGACTCGAGCGAGCGACGTGGCGGGAGCTCGACACCCTCGCGCCAGACGTCGACTGGCGGCACGGCGGGCGCCAGATCGACACGCGGCTCGATCTCGTGTGGCAGCGGAGAGCCGAGAGCGCCGTGCGAGAGCACCTGCTCGCGCTCGACCGGAGACAGGGCTACCGCGGCGCGCTCGGGACGCTCGCGCCGGCTGCGTGGTCCGACGACGGCGAAGTGGGAGACGCCGCCCGCGAGCTGTGGCGCGCGGCTGACCCACGGGGAGAGCTCCGGCTCGCCGTCGTCACCGACGTCGCACCGACCCACGTCACCGTCTGGGCGGGCAGCGAGCCGATCACGCTCGGACCCGACGCGTGGTCTTGGGCTGTCCCGTGGCGCGCCGATGCCCGCAACCACGACGAGCACATCTCCACGCCCGAAGGTACTTTCGCGCGCGGCGACCTCGTCGTTCTGCAAGGCGGGAGCGGCCTCGCGCAGCTCCCGATCGTCGAGGCCGCCTTTGCCTCGATGGACCTCGCCGACGGTACGCTCCAGGCGCTCGTCGGAGGGTTCGACGCGGAGCGGTCCGACTTCGACCGCGCGACGCAGGGCTGCCGTCAGCCCGGGTCGACGTTCAAGCCGATCGTCTACTCCGCCGCGCTGGACGCCGGCTACACGGCCGCATCGCTCGTCCGCGACGGCCCCGTCCGAATCGAGCTCGGCCCATACGAGGAGTGGCGCCCGCGAAACGCCGACGGCGGGTTCGAGGGCCCCATCACGCTGTGGGAGACCACCATCTGGTCGCGGAACATCCCCGTCCTCGGGCTCGCCAGCGAGCTCGGGCTGGGCACGATCGTCCGCCGCGCCCGAGAGCTCGGCCTGACCACGCCGCTCGACCCGGTCGAGAGCCTCCCGCTCGGCGCGAGCTGCACGCACCCTGTCGAGCTGCTCACCGTCTACTCGGCGTTCGCGCGCGGCGGCTTCGCCATGATCCCGCACGTCGTCGCGCGCACGTCCGGCGACCCCTACGTCGCGCTACCTGGCCCGTGGATCCCCGGAGTGACGCCGCTCGAGCGCGTGGCCGCCCTCATGGAGGAGTCACGGCAGCGGCCGGCTATCCGGCCCACCACAGCGTGGCAGATCGCCTGGCTACTTCGCGAGGTCGTCCGCCGCGGGACCGCCGCAGACCTCGCGACGCTCCCCTACGAGGTGGCTGGCAAGACGGGGACGACCAACACATACGACGCCTGGTTCGCGGGCTACGACTCACGCGACGTGTCGGTGCTCTGGATCGGCGCGGACACGAACCTCCGCCCCCTCGGACGACACGAGACCGGCGGCCGGCTCGCCCTCCCCGCCTGGCGCGACGCCGTGCTGCCGCCGGCGGCTTCTGGCCCCGTCCTAGGCGAGCTTCCGCGCGGCCTCACGATGGTCGACATCGAGCCCGAGTCCGGGCTTCGAGCGCCGCCCGACCGCTGGTCGGTCGCGAT
>JACKDJ010000032.1 GCA_020633625.1 Myxococcales bacterium | reverse complement strand
GAGCCCCGTCTGCGTCGCTACCCCCGAGAACTGCTCGAATCGTGTCGATGACGACCGCGACGGGCGCATCGACTGCGCAGACTCGGACTGTGCGGCAGACCCCGCGTGCTTGGCACCCACAGAGAACTGCACCAACGGGATCGACGACGACCGCGACGGACGCGTCGACTGCGCAGACCCTGACTGCGCCGCATCGCCGGGCTGCGTGCCGGTCGCCGAGAACTGCTCGAACCGCGTCGACGATGACGGCGACGGCCGCGTCGACTGCGACGATCCAGACTGCGCAGGAGCCGCGGTGTGCCGGACGCCGGTCGAGGTGTGCACCAACGGGATCGACGACGATCGCGACGGACGCATCGACTGCGCCGACCCCGACTGTGCCGCGGACGCGAGCTGCGCGACGGGGCGAGAGCTCTGCGCGAACGGGATCGACGACGACCGCGACGGTGCAGTGGATTGCGTGGACCCGGACTGCTTCGTCGACCCGGCGTGCCTGCCGTCGTTCGAGATCTGCTTCAACGGGATCGACGACGACGGCGACCGCCTCGTCGACTGCGCTGACTCCGACTGCGCCTTCGATCCCGCCTGCGAGATCATCGGCGAGATCTGCTTCAACGGGATCGACGACGATGGCGACCGCTTCGTCGATTGTGCCGATCCGGACTGCGCTTTCGACCCGTTCTGCGCGGCGCCGGAGGTGTGTACGAACGGCGTCGACGACGACGGCGACGGCCTCATCGACTGCGCAGACGCGGACTGCGCCGACGAGTGCCCGGATACCTGCCCGGACCGATCACTTGGGCGCCGCATCGGCGCGAGCGTCGCGACCGGAACGACCGCCGGTCTGACGAACGGCGCCTTTGGCTCGTGCGGTGGGAACAACACGGGCGAGGTCGCGTTCGCGTGGACCGCCCCGCAGGCCGGTACGTACACGTTCGACACCATCGGCTCGGCATACGACACGCTGCTCTACGTCCGGTCCGGCGACTGCACCGGCGCGGAGATCGCGTGCAACGACGACGACGCGTCGATCGGCACTCGGTCGCGAGTGACCGTGACCGTCGAGCGCAACCAGAGCCTCGTCATCTTCGTCGACGGCTTTGGCCGAAACTCGGGCGCGTTCACGCTCAACATCACGCGCGTCGTCCCCGGGACCGAGGTGGCCTGCGACGATGGCGCCGACAACGATGGGGACGGGCTGATCGATTGCGCCGACCCCGACTGTGCAAGCTCTACGGCGTGTGCGGCGGTCGAGATCTGCGGGAACGGCATCGACGACGACGGAGACCGCCTGGTCGACTGCGGCGACCCCGACTGCGCCGCGGACCCCGGCTGCCGTGTGCCGGAGATCTGCTTCGACGGCCGCGACAACGACCTCGACGGGCTGATCGACTGCGAGGACGCAGACTGCTTCGGGGACGACGCCTGCCTCTTCCCGCGCGAGGACTGCTTCAACGGCATCGACGACGACGACGACGCGCTCATTGACTGCCTCGACCCGGACTGCCTCTTCGACCCGGCCTGCGTGATCATCGAGGACTGCGTGAACGGCGTCGATGACGATGGCGACGGTCGCGTTGACTGCGACGACGCCGACTGCGCAGCAGAGCCGACGTGCGCGCCCGTGACCTGCCCGGACGGCTCGATCGGCAGCCGCGTCGGTGCTGCGGTCAGCACCGGAAACACCGCGTCGCTGACCAGCGAGCTCGTGGGCGGCTGCGGCGGGCGTGGCCCCGAGGTCGCCCTCAGCTGGAGGGCTCCCGCAGCGGGCCGCTACCGGTTCGACACCATCGGGTCGAACTACGATACGGTGCTCTACGTTCGATCGGGGGGGTGCGACGGGCGACAGCTGGCCTGCGATGACGACAGCATCGGCACCCAGTCGTCCGTGATCGTCACCGCCGCCGCTGGCGCGACCCTCATCGTCGTGGTCGACGCGTTCAGCCGCGGCGGCGACTACATCCTGAACGTCACCGCGATCCCCAACACAGAGATCGGCTTGTGCGCCGACGGTGTCGACAACGACCTCGACGGAATCGCTGATTGCATCGACTCCGATTGCGCGAGTGACCCCGCATGCCTGCCCCCGGCGGAGGACTGCGCCGACGGGGCCGACAACGATCGCGACGGTGACATCGACTGCGAGGACAGCGACTGCGACACCGATCCGGCCTGCGCACCACCGGCCGAGGTGTGCACGAACACGGTCGACGACGACGGCGACGGCGACATCGACTGCGAGGACGCAGACTGCGACGGCGATCCGGCGTGCGTCGAGTGCCCTGAGTCCGACCTCGGCTCGTCGACCGGGACCCCGGTCTTCCGCGGCACCACCGCCGGCGCGGGCGACGACTTCGCCGGCGCGTGCGGCGGCTCGGGGCGCCCGGACGTCACATTCGCGTGGACCGCGCCGTCGACCGACCGGTTCCTGTTCGACACCACGGGTTCGACGGTGCGCACGCTCGTCTATGTGCGCGATGGAGCGAGCTGCGGCGGCGCGGAGCTTCTCTGCGGCACGAGCGACCAAATCCTGACCGCGCGCGCTGGGACGACCTACTCGGTCATCCTCGACGCCACGACGGCGGTGGGTGGGTCGTTCCAGCTCAACATCAGCCGCATCCCCCGCTCCGAGACCGGCCGCTGCACCGACGCGACAGACAACGACCGCGATGGCGCGACCGACTGCGGAGACTCGGACTGCGCCACCGACGCCGCGTGTCTCCCCCCGGAGGACTGCGGCAACGGCGTCGACGACGACCTCGATGGGGACTCCGACTGCGACGACTCCGACTGCGACGCGGACGCGCGCTGCGTCGTCGTGCCCGAGAACTGCACGAACGGAATCGACGACGACCGAGACGGCTTCGTCGACTGCAACGACACGGGGTGTATCCGGAACACCGCATGCCTCACGTCGGAGAACTGCGGGAACGGGCGCGACGACGACGGCGACGGGCTTACCGACTGCGCCGACCCCAGCTGCTCGATCGACCCTCGCTGCTTCGGCGCCGAGAACTGCGGGAACGGGCGCGACGACGACGGCGACGGGCTCACGGACTGCGCCGACCCCAGCTGTGCGTTCCGACCCGAGTGCGCCGGCGGCGAGGCGTGCGCGAACGGGCGCGACGACGACGGTGACGGAGCCGTCGACTGCGACGACCTCGAGTGCCTGACCGACTTCCGGTGCCTCCCGATCCCGTTCCCGTAGGCCCCTGCCCTGCGCGGATCGGATCGTCCCCGAGTCGGCGCCAGCTGCGTGCGGCACCCACAGGAGACAGGGCGTTTGCCCTAAGGTCGTTTGTGGTGTGTAATGGCGTGCGCTCGCACCGAACCACCCGAGAGACGCGATATGCGCAGAGGCGCTGGGCTAATCACCGCGACCGTGGCAGTGGCCGGCATCGGCCCAGGGGCTGCTGCGCAGACGGACATCAACGACATCGCCAGCATCACGGTCGAGGAGTCTGCCGACGCGACCGTCGTGACGGTGCACGGTGACCTCGAGCCGACCTACTCCGTCTTCGTGCTCGACGACCCGCCGCGGCTCTTCGTCGACATCGCGAACAGCGCACCGACGTCATCCGTCGGGCGAGTCGAGATCGGGAACGGTTCTGTTCAGGCGATCGACGTCGACTCTCGTCGCGACGGTCAGTCGAGCGTGACGCGGCTCGTCTTCCGGCTCGACCACGACTCGTACTACGACGTCACGTCAGACGACACGGACCTCGTGGTCAGCATCGATGGAGCTGGCCGCGACGCCGATGTCGTCGCAGCAGCCGCAGCAGCGGCGGCGACCGACCAGGAGCTAGCCGAGCGACAGCGACGCATCGCGTCGCTCGAGTCACAGCTCGCGGCCCGGGACGCCGAGGTTGAGCGCCTGGAGGTGGCCGCACGCACTCCCGCGCCTCCCGCCGCAGCGGCCGCACCCGCGCCGCCTGCAGTACCTGCGCTTCCGGCCCCCGCGCCACCAGCCACGGCCGCCGCCGCGCCTGCGGCACCGGCCGCCGCGCCTGCGGTACCGGCCGCGCCGCCGGCCCCGACCGCAGTCGCGTCTGCCCTGGCACCGGCACCAGCTCCCCTGGTGGCCCCGGCCTCGCCGGCGGTGACCGCTAGCCCGGCAGCGGCTGCGCCGGCCGTCGCCGCTGCGCCTGCAGCGCCTTCTCCCGCGCCATCGGCATCGGCGATCATCGCGTCTGTTACGGCCGCAAGGAGCGAGCCGGCCCCCACCCCCGCAGCTCAACCGCAAGTAGCGGCCCCTGCGGCGCCACCCGCCGCGGTCGAGCCGGCCTGGGCATCTGCCTCCGCCGCCCGCCGGCGCCACCGGCGCCACCCGCGGCCACCGCCGCCGCGGCTGCGCCCACCAGGACGCCGCCCGCGGCGCCCGCGAGCCAGCCCGCTCCCGCCGCGGCACCTGCGGACCGAGCGGCGAGCCTCAGCCCCCCACCGACTCGTCCCAGCGGTCCGACGCTTCTCGCGCAGTCCGAGCCTCCGGCGGCCGCCGGCGAGACCGACGCCGCAGCGACCGACCCCTCCCTACCTCTGCCGTCGGGGCGCCGTCGCAACGGTGCCAGCCAGCCTGCTCTCCCGTCGCCCGACAGTCTCCCCCGCGTCGGCACGATGGAAGACCCAGACGTGATCGAAGAGGTCCGGCTGCTGCCGCCCGTACCGCTCACCGAGGGGCGGGACCGCTACAGGGCCCCCGCCCCTGCCGACCAGGGAGCCCCAGCCACAAGCGGGGGCGCGCCCACGACGCCGCCGGCGGCTGCTGCGCCCGCAGCCCCCGCTCCGCCGGCCGCGCCCACCCAGGTGGCACGCCCCGAGCCGTCCGCCCCAGCCTCGAGCCCGGCGACGCCGCCCGCCGCGCCGCCAGCACCGCCGAGCGCGCGCCCCGCCGCGCCGGCGCCCGCTGCACCGGCTTCCCGTCCTGAGCCACCGGCACCGGCCGCCCGCCCAGAGCCACCGGCACCGGCTGCCCGCCCAGAGCCGCCGGCGCCCTCGCGTCCCGCGCCGCCTGCAGCACCGGACTCGCCGCGAGTCTCGACCCCGCCCGCGCCCGCCGCGCCTCCATCGGCATCGGCGGGCCAGCAGGCGCCCGCCTCCCCGTCGCTGGCGCCTCCGCGCACCGCGCCCGCGCGAACAACTCCCACTCCGCCGGAGGCTGCCCCCGCGATCGCTCCTCCGGCCGCGCCCAGCGCCCCCCCGTCACGCTCACTTCCGCCGCCGCCGCCGCCGCCAGCACCCCGCGCGACTGCTGCGCCCGCAGCCGCTCCACCCGTGACCGCGCCCGCGCCGCCGGCCGTCCCGTCGCGACCGACGCAGCCCGCTGCCAACCCGGGCTCCGACCAGTGGGCCAGCGGCACGCCCGCCCGGCCCGCCGCGCCGGCCCAGGACTACGCCCCGGTCGGCGGGCTGCGGCCACCCGGCTTCGTCGCCCCCGAGGCAGAGTCCGACGAGTCCGAGTCGTGCCGGCTGTACCGCGAGGAGTTCCGGCGCACTCATCGGACCGAAGCAGGGACGCGGATCGACTGTCCGCGGTGAACCAAGACACGAGGCAGGTGACGGTCTCGCAGGACCCGTGCGAGATCGCCTCCATCCTCGAGGAACATGACCGATGGGTCGAGGCGGCAGACGACGTTGATCGCTTCTGCAGCTCATCGCTCTGGCTTGGGCCGGCGCGCCGCGCGTTCACTCCCGACTCGCCAGTGGCCGCGAGCACCTCGTCGGCGGGGAGTGCCGTCATGCAGATCCGGTCGACGCCGGTCGGCCCGGCGCTGCTGCCAATGGACGCCGTCTGGGCGCTCGGCGCGGGCGCCGCGGGGAGCGCCGAAGGTGCCGTGGAGGCACTGCGCCGGCTCCTCGACAACCTCCCGCTGGCGTGGGCCGCCGTCCTCGTCTCGGGGTTCGCGCTCGGAAGCCCCGTTCACCAGCTCGCCTCGCGCATCGCCGGACCGCGGAGTCGCCAGGTCGAATCGGAGCCCACGACTCGTCTGGTGGCGTCCCTCGACGGCGGCTTCGACGGCTATCTCAGCCGCAGGTCCCGCAAGCACCGCGCGACCATGCGCCGTGCATCCAGCGCCGTTGGGGCCGATGGAGTAGAGCTGGAGTGCTTCGAGGTGTCGCCCTCCAACCTCGACGAGCTGCTGCAACGAGTGGACGCCGTCGAGCGTCGAAGCTGGAAGTCACTGGCCGGCGCCGGCGTCGCCGATGGGCCAATGCATGTATTCGTTCACGACGTGCTCCGTGGCTGCGCCCACAAGGCGGACCTCGTCCTCGTCGTATTGGCGACGCGCGGCGGTCGCGACGTCGGCTACCTTCACGGCGCGGCACTGGGCGGTACCTTTCGAGGCCTCCAGATGAGCTTCGACGCCGAGCTCCGCGAGCTCGGCCTCGGGAACGCGCTGCAGACACGGGCAATCGAGTGGCTCGCCGGCAGGGGCTGCGAGGAGTACGATCTCGGCTCCGCCCTGCCCTACAAGTACCGGTGGGCCGAGCGGGAGATGAAGACCGGTAACCTGTGGGTGCTACGTTGACCGAGGCCGCTCTCTCTCTCGTCGTCTTCGTGACGAAGGCGTTCGTCGTGGTGATCTCGCTGATCACGGTCGCTGCAGCTGTAGCTCGGCTCGCGCGTCGTCAGCGAGGCGACGGGAGCGCCGGCGAGCTCGAGGTCACTCGCTTGGACCGCGAGCTGCGAGCGCTGTCCGACTCGGTCCGCGACTCTCGTCTGGGCCGAAAGGAGCGGCGCGAGCGGGCAAAGAAGAACTCCAAGGACCGGGAGGCTGGCGACGGTCGAGACGTCGTGTACGTCATCGACTTCGACGGCGACCTCCGCGCCACCGCGGTCGACGAGCTGCGTGCGGTTGTCTCGGCCCTGCTCGGCGCATCTTCGTCCGGCGCCCGCGTGATCGTGCGGCTGACCAGCTACGGCGGGACCGTGACCGGGTACGGCCTCGCGGCTGCGCAGCTCGCACGTCTGCGTGACGGAGGCCTCTCGATGACGGTGTGCGTCGACGAGGCAGCGGCGAGCGGCGGGTACATGATGGCGGCGGTCGCAGACGAGATCGTCGCGGCTCCGTTCGCCGCCATCGGCTCGATTGGGGTGTACCTCCCTGCCCCGAACTTCAGCCGAGTGCTCGAGGAGCACGGCGTTGAGTTTCAAGAGCTTACATCTGGAAAGTACAAGCGAACTCTGAGCACGTTCGGTCCCAACACACCCGAGGGGATCGCAAAGACCCAGGAGCAGCTCGATGCGACCCACGCGCTGTTTCGCGCGCACGTCGCCCGCTACCGACCCGCCCTCGACATCGACCGAGTGTCGACCGGCGAGGTCTGGTACGCGACCGACGCACTGGCACTCGGGCTGGTAGACCGGATCGGGACGAGCGACGACGAGATCCTGCGCTGGAGCGCGACGCACGCCGTAACGCACGTCGCGTACGCGCAGCGCACGAGCGGGGTGCAGAGCCTGCTCTCGCGCGTCTCGGCGCACCTGTCCGCCCGGACCGCGCGCCCGATCGGCGGTCCTCGCGCGCGGATCTGACGCGAGCCGCGCCGCCTCAGCCTCTCTGCCGCGCCTTTCGGTAGCGTAGCTTCAGCGCGTCGCCGTCGACTTCGAGGGTCGCCGTGCCACCCTCTTGTAGCCGACCGAACAGGAGCTCGTCTGCCATCGGTCGCTTGATGTGCTCGCTGATCACGCGCGCGAGCGGCCGGGCGCCGAGCAGCGGGTCAAATCCGGCTCTGGCGAGCCACGCGATCGCCTCGTCCGTCGTCCGCAGCGTCACGCGCTTCACGCTGAGGCTCTCGGCTACTTCTGCGACGAACTTCCGAACGATCCGCTCCATGACCTCCGGCTTCAGCGGCGAGAACCGGATCCGGGCGTCGAGGCGGTTGCGGAACTCGGGGCTGAAGACTCGCTTGAACTCCCGCTCATCGTCGCCGAGCCGAATCTCGCTCGAGAAGCCGATGGGCGTGGCCTGCAGATCGCGGGCGCCGACGTTGCTGGTCATGATCAGCACGACCGATGAGAAGTCGGTCTGCCTTCCGTTGTTGTCCGTCAGCTTCCCGTGGTCCATGACCTGCAGAAGGATGTTGAACACGTCGGGGTGCGCCTTCTCGATCTCGTCGAGCAGCACGACGCAGTGCGGCTGCTGCTTGACCCGATCCGTGAGCAGTCCCCCTTGGTCAAAGCCGACGTAGCCCGGCGGTGCGCCGATGAGCCGACTGACGGAGTGGCGCTCCATGTACTCGCTCATGTCGAAGCGGAAGATCTCGACGCCGAGTGTCTTCGCTAGCTGGCGGGCCACCTCGGTCTTCCCGACACCCGTCGGGCCGGTGAAGATGAACGACGCCGTTGGCTTCTCGGCGTGTGCGAGGCCCGCGCGCGACAGCTTCACGGCGGCGACGACCTGGTCGATCGCATCGTCCTGGCCAAACACGACGGCGCGAAGGTCCTCGCGGAGCCGCGCGAGCCGATCTCGCTCAGAGTCTCCCACCTCTGTCGGGGGGACCCGCGCGACCTTGGCGACGAGCGCACGCACGTCGCCGGCTGTGACCAGCGGCACGTCGTCTCCGCGACGCGCGAGCTTCGCGACGGCACCGGCCTCGTCGAGCAGGTCGATCGCCTTGTCCGGGAGCTTGCGGTCGTGGATGTGGCGAGCGGAGAGCTCAGCGGCGGCGCTCAGCGCAGCGTCCTCGTACTTCACGCCGTGGAACTCTTCGTATGTGGCCCGAAGCCCGGTGAGGATCTCCACACACTGCGCGACCGTGGGCTCGTCGACATCGATCTTCTGAAACCGTCGCGCGAGCGCGCGGTCCTTCTCGAAGTACTGCCGGTAGTCCTTGAACGTCGTGCTCCCGATGCACCGGAGCCGCCCGGACGACAGTGAGGGTTTCAGCAGGTTGGAGGCGTCCATCGCGCCGCCCGAGACGGCTCCAGCGCCGATGATGGTGTGGATCTCGTCGATGAACAAGACCGCGCCCGGGCGCTCTTCGATGGCTTTGACGACCGCCTTGAGTCGCTCCTCGAAGTCGCCGCGGAACCGAGTCCCTGCGATGAGCGAGCCAAGGTCGAGCGCGAAGATCCGGGCATCGGAGATGGCCGGCGGCACTTCGGCGTCGACGATGCGGCGGGCGAGACCCTCGACGATCGCGGTCTTGCCTACGCCCGAGTCTCCGACGAAGATCGGGTTGTTCTTTCGCCGTCTCGCCAGGATCCGCACCGCGGCGTCGACCTCGTCATCGCGGCCGACCAGCCTGTCGATCCTCCCCGCGCGCGCGGCAGCGTCCAGGTCGGTGCAGTACGCCGCGAGCGGGTCGTCCGCGACACCGCCCTCTTCGGACTCCGAGCCGGGGCGCTCCTCTCCGGCTCCGCTCGGCTCCGGCGCGGGCAGCTGCTTCCGCGTCGACCGACCGTGGCTCACCTCGGAGACCAGCTTCAGCCGCGTCACTCCATGCTGTTCGAGGATATAGACCGCGTGCGACTCGAGCTCGGCGAAGATCGCGATCAGAAGATTCTCCGACTCGACCTGGTCGCGCCCCGAGCTCTGGACATGTCCGGCGGCGCGGCTGATCACACGCCGAAAGCCGATGGAGGGCTCGGGGCTCTCGAAGTCCGCCGCGCGAACCGGGACGAGTGTGTTCTCGAGGAAATCCTCGACCTCGTCCTTGAGCCGCTCCGGGCTCGCGCCGATGGCGCGGATGAGGCGAGCGGCGCGCTCGTCGAGCAACAGCGCGTAGAGCAGGTGCTCAACCGCGGCGAACTCGTGCCGACGCTGACGCGCATCCATGAGGGCGAAGTTGATCGCGATCTGAACGTCTTCCGAGAGCATCATCTCCGGTGTCCTCGCAGCGGGGCCGTCGTCACTCGGGCTCTGTGGTCAGGAGAAGAGGGTGTCCGGACGAGCGCGCGTGGCGCGTGACCCGCTCCACCTTGCTCTCTGCGATGTCGTACGGGTAGGTCCCGGCGACGGCGCGCCCCTTGGTGTGGACGTGGAGCATCAGCCGAGTCGCCTCCGGCACCGGCTTCTCGAAGAAGCGGACCAGCACGTCCACGACGAACTCCTGAGTCGTATAGTCGTCGTTGTGCAGGATCACCTTGTACAGGCGCGGCTTCTGGGTCCGCGCCCGCGTCTTGAGCGCGGTCTCGCCGCGCGGACCTCGTTCACGCTCGTCGGTCATCGCGCTCGCCGTGTGAGGGACAGCTCATCGGTGGTAATCTCACTCGGTGCGTCGTCAACCGAGCGCAGACCGTCGACCGCGACGACGAGCCAACCCGCAATGAGCGCGACGCCGCCGAAAGGCGTGACGGCGCCCAGCGAAGGAGTGTCGGTCGCGACGAGCAGATAGAGCGACCCCGAGAACAGGAGCGTCCCGAGCATCCACAGTCCCGCGACTCCGCTCCGGGGTGCTCGGCGTCCGCTCGCCAGCACGAGCAGCGCCACCGCGTGATACATCTGATAGCGGACCGCCGTCTCCCACGACGCCAGTCTGGCCGGGGTCACGTGGTCGCGCAGCGCGTGTGCGCCGAAGGCACCGGCGATGACGGCCGCGGCACCGAGTAGACCCGCAATCCCAACCACCAAACCGCGACGCATGGAACGCTCCGAACGAGAAGGCGCAGTGCCTGCCGGACCATCGACCGGCCCGCCGGTGGAGTCAACGGCCCCGTCTGCGGCAGCGAACATCGTGGCTCGATGTCTCGGCCCGAGTCTGCAGCACGCGGACGACGCGACGGCGCTCATAGTCTACCGCGGCGACGAGGCGCTCCGCGTGAACCGCGCCGAGCTGCGCGCCCGCGTGCGCCGCGCGGTCGGCGGACTGTTCGCCGCGGGGGCCCGGGCGGGAGACCGCGTCATGATCCATGCGCCCTCGGACGACCGGTACGCAGTGGTCGTGCTCGCTGTGCTCTCGGCCGGAATGGTCGCCGTCCCGTGCAGCCCCCGCCTCACCGACCGCGAGCTCGCGGTCATCGCCGGTGACGCTGACCCGGCGAGGATCGTCGGGGATCGACCGCTGACCGACCCTCGGTGGCGTGACCTCGAGATGGTCCTCGACGGCTCGCCGGACGACACCGTCGCCGCGGTGAGCGGTGACACTCCCGCCCTACTCGTCTACACCTCGGGCACGAGCGGGAGGCCCAAAGGGGTGCTCCACGGCCACCGCATCATCGACGGCCGTGCCCCCATGCGCGAAGGCTGGACGGGGATCCGCGCCGGAGACGTGGTTGCGCACGCCGGGCAGCTCAACTGGTCCTACGCGTTCGGCATCGCCGTGCTCGACTGCCTCGCGATTGGCGCGACCGCGGTGATCAGCGCGGACTCGCCCTCGTACCGACGGTGGCCGACCATCATCGACCGGGAGCGCGCTACGATCTTCGCGTCGGTGCCGACGCTGATCCGACAGCTCCTAGCGCACGGCACGCCGGAGGAGCTGAGCGCGCTACGACGCCTGCGGCACGTCCTATGCGCCGGCGAGACGCTGCAGACGGCCGTACGCGACGCCTGGGCTGCGCACATCGGCGTCCCGATCTTCGAGGCGCTCGGCATGACCGAGTGCTCAACCTACGTCAGCTCCGGGCCTGCGACGCCGCCGCGGGCGGGACGGATCGGTCGCGCGCAGCCCGGGCGACGGGTGGCGATCCTCCGCGACCGCGAGACGGGCGAGGAGGCCGCGACCGACGATGTCGGGCACCTGGCGGTCGACCGCGACGACCCCGGCGTCATGCTCGGCTACTGGCGACGCCCCGACGATGACGCGCAGGTCTTTCGCGGCCCGTGGTTTGTCGGCGGTGACTTGGCGCGGCAGGACTCGGATGGCTACATCGCCTTCGCGGGCAGAGACGACGACGTGATGAATAGCTTCGGCTATCGGGTGTCACCGGCCGAGGTCGAGGCCGCGCTCGCGGCAATCCCTGGCGTGGCGGAATGCGCCGTCGGAGAGCGCACTGTGCGCGACGGGGTCTCGCTGATCTGCGCGTACGTCGTCGGCACACACGCCTCGGATGCAGCGATCTTCGAGGCGCTCGCTTCGTCGCTGGCAGACTACAAGCGTCCGCGACTGATCATCCGTTGCGCAGCCCTGCCCAAGAACGCAAACGGGAAGCTCCTGCGGAGCGCGCTCCAACAGCTCCCCCGCGAACCGCGTCCTCTTCCCGCGGATGGGGAACCACTCTGAACCGTCCCGATCGATGTCAGACCGAATGGGCGCGTCGTTCGTTCAGAACGATTGGCCGCACCCGTAACCGGCCCCCCAACCCCGAGTGAACATGCACCCCGTGATCCCCGCAGCGCTCCGGCTCCCCGAACCTTGTCCCGCAAACTGGGACGAGATGCAGGGCGGCGATGAAGTGCGTCACTGCGCGCACTGTGCGACCGACGTGCACTACCTCTCCGCAATGACCCGGTCGCAGGCGGCCGCCCTGCTGGCCGATCGACGACAGGCCGGCCTCTGCGTCCGGTACGCTGTCGCGTCAGACGGCGTCCGCTTCGCCACACGGCGGGTCGCTGCGACGGCGCCGCGCGCACAGCTCGACGGTGCGTCGCGCCTGCTCGCGACCGCGGCACTCGTTGCGGGGTCGCTTTTCCTGGCCGTCGACGCGTCGGCAACCGACGCCGAAGAGGCGTTCACGACACAGGAGGATCCGTGGCTTCATGTCGCGGGCGGGATGCCCGTCCCCGACGAGTTCCTCTCGACCGAGCCCCCACCGACCGAGGGCAGCGGCAGCGGCGGTGTCGACGATGGGTCTGGCTCACAGTTTCTGCAGGGTGAGCCCGGGGAGGAGGAGTCATTCAACCTCGGCGACCAGGAGCTGCGCACGGCGGCGTGCCTCCGCGACCACGGGATTGAGCTCGACGACACCGAGATCGTCGACGAGGTTGAGGCGGGGGTCCCAACACCCCTCCCGGTCGTCGCCGGCCGTCTCCCGCTGCTCAAGCCATGAATACCTCGCGGCGGCTGCGCGTCGGACCCCGAGTCCCGCGCCCCCGCCACGAGGCCACATGTCACCGCACCGCGCCCTCTTCGCACTAGCCGCCGCGTCTCTGCCGCTCCTGTTGGCGACCGATGCGCAGGCCCAGGGCCTCTCCATCGGCGCCGACCTCGGCGTCACGCAGTTTCTAGACGGCGGCCCGACCGGCCTCGGCGCCAACGCCTACCCCGGCCTCCGCCTCGGCCCCCTGACCGCAGAGGCGCAGGTCGGGTACCACCGCGGGAGCGAGCTGATCGGCCCCGGCGGGCTCACCTCGACGGTCGTGTTCGCTCCGTTTCTCGCCGGCGGCCGTGTGTCGCTGCCCCTCGGGCTCCTCCACCCGTGGGTCGGCGCCCACGGTGGCTTCGCCTACGTCGGACGCCAGACCAGCGTCACCGGCGTCGCGTCGCACACCAACGTCGAGTGGGAGCCCGCGTACAACGTCGGGCTCGGCCTCGACATCGGGTTGGGGCCCGTGCGCGTCGGTGCGGGCGCGTGGCTCCACCGCGTCATGGACCCGGACGACCCGCTCTCTGGGGCGTCCGTCGGGATTGAGCTCGCGATCCCGCTCGGCTGAAGCGGACGCCTCGTGCTCGTGGCTGTGACAGTGTTGCGACGGCGGCGGAACCTCGCTAACGACACGTCACTCGCTCGCCACGGAGAACCATGCGCTCCCATCGCCTGCTCGTAGTAGCTGCCGCAGCCTGTACGTCGCTGATCGCTTGCTCGGACGACGCCACGTTCGTTGGCACGGACACGGGCTCGACGTCCGGTCGAGACGCCGCCGGCGGTGACACCTCCGCAGACGCCGGGGGTGGCCAGGACGTCGTGCAGCTCGACATCGGCGGCGGCGGTGACACCGGCGGCGGCGTGGACACGACCGGCGCGGACGCCGGCGGCGTCGACACGGGCCCCGTCGAGACCACGCTCCCCACGCTTCACCCGTACTCAGGTGGAGCGTGCCCGACGCTGACGGCCGGGACGAACACGCTCCACACCGGGACTGTGGACCGGCGGGTCAACCTCTACCTGCCCGACGAGCCCGCCGACGCACCGCTGCTGTTCTTCTACTACGGAACGGGCGACAGCGCCTCGAACTACGGCTGGATCCAGCAGCTCGCCGACCTGTACGAGATCAACATCGCCGTGCCCCACGCGCAGGGCGACATGCTCTTCGAGTGGCCGGTCATCGCGACCAACGCGCCCGCGAACGAGGTCACCTACTTCGACGACATGGTGTCCTGCATCGACGCCAGCCTGGGCATCGACACCAGCCGGATCTACGTCTCCGGCTTTTCTGCCGGAGCGCTCTGGTCGACCTACCTGGTGATGACCCGCTCCGACGTCGTCGCAGCAGCGCTGATCTTCAGCGGCGGGACCGGCGACTACGTCCACGGCTACGAGACGCCGGAGTTCCAGACGCCCGTGCTCGGAGCATACGGCGGCGACTCCGACGTCTACGGCGGCTTCGTGAACTTCAAAGATCAGATGACGCAGTTCATGGACGGGCTCGTAGCCGACGGGCACTTCGTCATCGGCTGCAACCACAACTTGGGTCACACGGTCCCGTCGAGCGCCTCGGACAACGGCTTCGACTGGGGCCCGCGATTCCTCCTCGCGCACGCTTGGGGCCAGCCGAGCCCCTTCGAAGGCGCGATCCCGACGTACCTGCCGGACTACTGCGAGCGCTGGTAGCGTTCCGCGGCTCGCCCGCGTCTCAGGCATAGTCGGTCCCCGAACCGTCGAGTGCGCGGCCCCGCCCGGCGGTCTGCGAAGCGTCGGCTCGTTGGGCGCGGCAACGATGTCGAGCCCGCCTCCGGCGGTCGACTAGCTACTCTTGCGTGCCGCTCCCAGCCGGCGGCGCCGCCTCGGCCGCCGGGACATCCGGCACCGCCGACGTCGGGGGAGGCGGTGGCCTTCGTGTATCCTGCCAGCCGACCTCGCCCATGCCCATGTCGTCGCGGCGCTCAGCGACGACGTCGTACCACGCGGCCTGAGGAGCGGACGCGGCAAACGCCGTCATGTACGCCGCCTCGCATGCAGCGGGTGTCATCGACCGCGCCTCGCAGACTGCTGGACCTGCAACCTCTGTGGCTCGCGATATCGCCGGCTCCGGCGGCCACGCAGCCGGCGCCGCGACCACGAGCCGCGTGAACTCGACGCGTCGCGGATCCTCGACCGGCCGCCACTTCTCGAACATCGCGCCACGCGCGACTACGCCGCTCGAGATCGAGAACTCGTGCAAATCGGCCTCGCGAATGCTCTCCGCACCCCACGTCTCCGGGGCCGACGACGGCGTCGCGGTGATCAACCACACCGAGAGAGACTCGTCTGGACGTACCCGCATCACGTCACGAGCAGACGCGACGAACGCCAGCGTGTCGCCAGCGCGGAGGTGATCGTCCGGTTCTGGCCGAAGCCCGCGCCAGCGAAGCGCAACCGCCGGGCCGCCCATGTCGCGCAGCACCAGCACCTCGACCTCGAGGTCTCCGTTCTTCGCGACGAGCGCGGCGCCGACGACGTGCCCCAGGGCCGTGAGGAGGTACGTGCGCGCGGCGCCCTCGTCGACCGGGTTCGCCGAGGGCAGCGGCGAGACGCCGCCGAACGGGTCCGAGTGCGCGGCGGTGTCGACGCCCGCTGTACCTCCACACTCCCCGCACCCGACCACGAGCGAGGCGGAGACCAAGGCAGCCAGTCGTGTTCGGTCTGCGAAGCGTCGGAGCATCAGGTTCTGCGGGTCAAGGGGACGACGCGCACGGCGTCGGGCAACGATACAGCCAGCCTCGCCAGCGCGCTATTCCAAGCGGTTGGCGCCTGGACCAGGCGTCACGCCACCAGCGCCTTCACGACCTGTGCCTCGATCTCGGCGGTCAGCTCGGGCCAGCACCCGATCGGCTCGAGTACATGGGGCGTGGGGACGCGTTGGCCTGCAGTGCCCTGGCCGTCGATGCAGCCGAGCGCCGACGGGACGTCCACGGTGACGTGGGGCCCCCAGCCCGCGAACATTGGCACGACGATCCACGCCCGGTGGTCGCGGGACTCGGGCGGCGCGAGTCTGGGTTCCTGGTCGAGGAACCGCGCCTCGGCCGACGTGCCGGCTCGCACGAGCGCGGCCGCCAGCGCCCGCGCCGCATCACCGCTGCGGGGGTCCCGCTCGGTCCCGTGTCCAACCACGATCACCGACCCGCCGAACAACGCCGCGTCCACTCGCCCTATCACGATCGGCACGAGCCCCGGCCAGACGCCAACGGGCTGGGTCCAGACCGCCCGCGCCGCGGTGTCACCGAGCGCCGACGCGACGACGCCCGGTGCGACCTGGCTGACGAACCACCCGTCCGCCATCGCAAACGGCACAACGACCACTCGCGTCGACGACGGCTGCGGCGGCGCGGACTCGACTCCCGTCGACGCCCCCCGATAGGCCAGTACCGAGACGCGCTCAAAACGGGAACGAAGCACGGACGCATGCAACTCTGCGCCGACGAGCGCGCCCGGCGCGCCGCCATGGGCTACCAGGACGACGTGTGCGTCGTAGATCGAGTTCGAAGACACCGGTCCCTCGGCTGGGCAAGACCTCGGTACGGCTCGGGAGTCGGTGCGTCAACGTCGGGCGCATACGCGCGGCGGGGGCCGCACGCGCGGGTCGGTCCGCCGCGACGCGTTGGTCTTCGCGGCAGACCGCGCCCGTGCGACACTGCGAGCTCCGCCCCGCGTCCCCGCCCACGCGCCATGACGTCCGCTACCTTCGCGATCTGCCAGTTCGGGCGCGTGTTCGACACGCAGCCGAAGCAAGAGGTCGTGCCGCTCCCCGATCTGGTGACGGCGCTCACGCGTTTCGAGCTGAAGCTGACTCTGGGGCGCCGGCTGCGCCGCGACGTCGACCGGGTTGAGCGGGCCGCCGAGCAGGCGCTCCGGGCGAGCCGCGGCGAGCCGATCGAAGGCGCGGGCGCGGGCGCGTGGCTTGGGGACCTCCTCGCGACCGTCCGAGATGCCCCGGCCGGCAGCGATGTCGGCGCCGCGGTGCGCATGCGCGCCGACGGGCTGATCGCGGACGTTCGACGCGGGGCGAAACGGGACCTTCGCCTCTGGAGCCCCGCTCTGTATCGCGCGGGCGCCGCGCGGGGGAGCGACGGCGTCGAGCACGTCTCCTGTCTCGTCCTCGACTACGACGACACTCCGCTCGACGAGATCGACGCGACGTGGGCTTCCTGGTTTCGGATCATCCACACGACATGGTCACACACGCCGACGTCGCCGCGCTTCCGTGCCGTACTCCCTCTATCGGAGCCGGTGCTCGCGGAGGATTGGCCGACTGTTTGGCGATGGGCGGCCGAGCTCTCGCGAGGTCGAATCGACGCCGCCCTCAGCGGCTGCGCGGCAGCGTTCGCGCTCCCGGCCACGGCGGACGCGGCCCTGCCGCGCTTCGCCGCGCACTTCGGCGGCCCGCTCCTCGACGTGCGCGTCGAGGGGCTCGGCGTTCGGACTGGCTTCGCGCCGTCGCCGTCGGCGTTCTCGCCCGACGAGCTACTCCGCGACGGCGCGCCCGGCCACAGCTACCTGGTCGGGGAGGCGGGCGCGACCTCTCCGCCGACCGACCCCTGGGAGACCTTCTCCGGAGGGACCTCAGCCGGCTCGCCGCCGAGCGGGGACACGACCGCGCGGGAGCATCGCGGCGGGAGCCAACCCGCCATCCACCCACGCGATGACGCCAAGGGTGCGCCACGAGTTGACGCAATGGACGCGACGCTCCGGATCGAACTCGCGGCGCTCACCGCACGCGTAGAGGCCCTGGAGCGCGGTCGCGACATCGTCGGCGCGCTGACCCGCCTCGCCGCGCTCCGCGACGCGGGCGACGTCGACGACGTCGAGTTCGCCCTTGCGAAGGCCGCTGTCCTTGCGGGCGACTAGTGGCGCCGAGAACGAATGTCCCGCGGCCGCGCCCTCTGCTACACTGATCCCCCCTCCAGATCCCGACCCATGGCTGAAGAACGCCCCACGGCAGCACCCGTCGCCCGACGCTCCCCGCGGTTCCTACGGCACGCGACGTCCGGCTGCCGCAAGGGCGCACCGCCTCGGCACGTCGCCGCCGCCGCGTTCGCAGCCACCGCCGCCGCCGCTCTCGCGGTGCCGTCGCCGGCGCTCGGCGAGGGCAGCGCGCAGCTCGGTCCTCGTCAGGCGCTGGCAAGCGAGACCGTTCTCGCGGTCGACATCCTCGACACCGCCGAACGCATCGTCTGGGTAGGCTCAGGCAACGTCCGCGTCTCGGCCCCGAGCGGCGCCCAGCTCGGGACGTTCGCGCCGAACGCTCGCATCGCTCCGAACGAAGGCCCCGGTCGCTACACGCTGCGCGCCGAGCTGTCGCAGCCCATTGGAGCACGCTGGGACGTCGCGGTGGAGGGCGCCGTCGCCGCCGGTGGCAGACTCTCATCGACCTCGTGGGCACTCGACGGCGGTTCGTTCGATCAGTCGGGGGCCACGAGCGCGAGCTTCTTCGCGCTCGTTGGCGACGAGACGAGCTCGGGTGTCGTCGAGCTCAGGTTCGCCGGTCTCGCGGGCTTCGAGTACGCCGTGTTTGCAAACGAGACCGGAATCGAGGGCGGCCCCTCGGGGACCTCGGCGCCGCTCGGCGCCGCGGTCGCACTCCCACAGTACCGGCTCTATCTCGCCCCGCCGGCGATCGCGACGTACTCAATCGCCCCGGCCAACGTCGCGGACGCCAGGTTCTCGGGCCCAGCGGGAGACTGCAACGTCGTGACGCTCGGCGTCGGCGGCGGTGCGTTCCGCTTCGACTCCGATGCAACCGGGACCTACGAGGTCGTCTGCGACCTGGACTCCGACGGTGAACTGGAGCGCGTCGGCGACGCTGACCTCGTCCTGCGCGGGCGGATGGGGGTGGGAGCCAATGCGGTCGCTTGGGCTGGCACTTCGGGAGATGGCACGCGTGTCCCCGCGGGCGACTACCACTGCCGCGTGTTCGGGCGAACCGGTGAGCTGCACTGGATCGCCGACGACGTCGAGACCTGCTACCCCGGTGTCCGCATGTTCGCGGTCGACGGCGACGGTGCCCGCGTTCCGCTCCCGCTCTTCTGGGACGATCGGCCCCTGGCCAGCGGCACCTCCGCGGACCCCATGGCGGGCGGACGACAGAGCCCGCCGCTACCGCCGCCAACCGGCCTGAGCCCCGGAGCATCCGACGGGATCGCCGTCGCATATGACGCCACGCTCGGCGGCAACGCACGCGGCTGGGGCAACTTCTCAACCCAGGGGAAGGGAAACAACGGGCTGCTCGACACCTTCACGTGGCGGTTCAGCGCCGAGTCGGACGAGTTCGATATCGTCGCTCGCGGCGCCGCCGACGACTCCGACGACGACGGCACGACCGACGTCCTCGAGCTCTGCGTCTACGGCACGGACCCCGAGCTCGCCGACTCCGACGGCGGCGGTCGCTCCGACGGGAACGAGATCGAGAACGACGGAACCGACCCGCTCGACCCAACCGACGATATCGGCTTCGACTTCGACGGCGACGGACTCACGAACGACCGAGAGTTCGTCCTCGGCACCGATCCCAATGACCCCGACACCGACGACGACGGACGCACCGACGGCGACGAGATCGACGGACGACCGAGCTCCGACCCATTCAACCCGGACACCGACGGCGGCGGACAGCGCGACGGGGACGAGATCCGCGACGGACACGACCCCAACGATCCGTCCGACGACCCAAACGCCGACTTCGACGGCGATGGCGTCGACAACGACCGAGAGCGCGCCGTCGGAACCGACCCCAATGACCCCGACACCGACGACGACGGGCGTACCGACGGAGAGGAGCTCGACGTCGCGCCACGCACGGATCCGCTCCGCGCCGACACCGACGGCGGCGGGCGACTCGACGGACAGGAGCTCCTCGACGGCACCAGCCCGACCGACCCCACCGACGACATCGGGTTCGACTACGACTCCGATGGGCTCGCGAACGAGCGCGAGGCAGCCGCCGACACCGATCCGGCGGACCCCGACACCGACGACGATGGGCGACTCGACGGCGACGAACTCTTCGTGCCGCCGACCAGCGACCCCCGAGTCGCCGACACTGATGGCGGTGGGCGCAGCGACGGCGGCGAGATCGAAGATGGGACCGACCCTCGCGTCCCCACCGACGACGTCGGCTTCGACTACGACGCCGACGGCCTTCGCAACGAGCACGAGCGCGCGCTCGGCGCGAACCCTGCCAACCCCGACACGGACGGCGACGGTCTTTGCGACGGTTGGCGCGAGGTCGACGGCGTCTGCGTCGCCGGCGAGGACCTCGACGGGGACGGGGTGATCGAGCGCGGCGAGACGGACCCGC
This sequence comes from Myxococcales bacterium, assembly GCA_020633625.1. Classification (GTDB taxonomy): domain Bacteria; phylum Myxococcota_A; class Bradymonadia; order REDH01; family REDH01; genus JACKDJ01. The sequence continues at coordinate 23,228 of JACKDJ010000032.1, read as the reverse complement.
TGGACCCGGACACCGACGACGACGGGCGCTGCGACGGGCCCGCCGATCTGCCGGAGTGCGCCGGCCGCGTCGAGGTCACCGGGGGCGCGCTTTGGGGCTGCGCAGTCAGCGCGACCGACCGCGAGGCCCCCGGATCGGCCTGGACCATGATGTTCGCGGCGGTCGCGATCGCGACGGCGCGCCGCCGGGAGCGCTCACAGGACCGGCGCCGACCGGACGAGGCGTAGGCCTACTGTCGAAACCCGAGCGGCCGGCTGTAGAGGGGCTCGCTTCGCCGACCTGCACGCGTCGGCGAAGTTGTTGAACGCCCCACCGCGAACGACTCGCGCTGCGCCCGATGTGATATCCGCAGGGCCCCCGAACACGACCGGGTCGAGCGTCGCAACGTCTAGACTTCCCTCGTACGGAACCAGGAGATCGAGCGTCCACTCCGCGACGTTGCCATGCACGTCGTACAGCCCGAACGCATTCGCCGTGAGCCCCCCGACTGGCTGAGTCTCGCGGGGCTCCGCGACGGTGTCTCGATACCAGGCGCTGTCTTCAAGGGTCCCCGAGAACGCCCCGGTCGTACCGGCGCGCGCGGCCAGCTCCCACTCCCCTTCTGTCGGGAGCCGAAAGCCATCGCATTCCGCCACGAGCTCCACGCGGTCGCACCGGTACCCGGTGCACGTCTCCTCCCCGGGCTCGCAGCCGGCGCCGAACTCACCCGTACACTCGGACAGGACGTAGCACGCCGAGTACCCGCCCGCTTCGGACGCGCGGTTGGCGAAGCGCAGCGCCTCGAACCAATTCACGCGCTCGACCGGACATTCGTCGCAGTCCGCATGCAGCGCGGGAACGCGCGCCGTTCCGGACAGCGCGCCCCAACGCCGCTGCGTGACCTCCGTCTGGGCGACGAAGAACGCGCGCGACACGGCGACCCGGTGCTGGGCCTCGTCGGCCGGTACCGGGTTCGCGTCGTCCGAAGACGTTCCCATCACGAACGTCGCGGGCTCCACCAGCGTGTATCCCTCGCATGCGTCGTCCGACGCGCGGTCGTCGTCGCAGTCATACGGGTTGCTCGCCACGCGATCCACGGGCGCGCCACACTGCACCAGCGCATCGCGTGCTCCGTCACCCCAGCCGTCGCCGTCCAGGTCGGGCCAGGTGCGCGAACACTCCCCGCCACAGTCGACGCTGACCTCGAGCACCCCGCGCGGATCGCACAGCTCGAGCGTGCCGGCCCCGTCGCACCGGGAGCCCCCGACGCACGTGTCTGCCGCGCGGCACCCACCCCCGACGCACGCATAACCTGTAGGGCATGGCGCCGTGGCGCGAACCCCACCGTCGGGCCCACACTCGACGGTCGCACCACCATCCTCCGAGCACGCGGTCTCGCCGGTGCAGCGGCTGGCGCACTCGCCGTCCACACAGCCGTACGCGCACAGCTCTAGCACCGGCATGCCCGCGTCGCATGCCACGCGTGCGGCGCCGGCCGCCACGCACCACGGCGCGCCGCCCTGCGCGCACGGGTCAACGGGCACATCGGGAGTGACGTCGGACGCGTCCGGTCGGTCAATCGTCGAAGTGTCCGTCGCGAGCACACACCCCGCGAGCGCGCCAGGAATCAAAAAGCCGACCCACGCAGCGTTCACAGAACGTCGCTTCGTCATCGTGCCCGCCGCCGAGCCAGCCCGCTCAGCTCGGCGCCCACCCACCCGTCGCCAACCCGGACGCGCGCAACGACGTCGGCGGCGGTATCGTGGCCCGTCGCGAGCAGTAGACCACCGACGGCGGCCACCACTCCGCCGGCGCTCGCGAGCGCAACGATCGGCGCCTTCGCTCCGTGCACGCGTCCGCGAAGCTCCTGGGCGTTGCTGCAAACCTCGTCAGTCGTCGTCGCCGGGTCCTCGCAGCGACCGCGCGCGCGGTCGAGCGCCGCGGCGTCGTCGAGAAGTGCCGCATTCCACACAAGCGCGGCGCCCACGGATGCAGCGCCGACGCCGATCAACGCGAGCCCAGCGGGACGTTGCGGCGAGCGCAGCGTCAGTCGCTCCGTCGCGGGCGCCCCGCGACACTCCGCGACCGCGCGGACGGCGTCGTCGTACGCCGCCTGCCGCGCCGAATCGGCCGAGGTCTGGAATCCGGCCAGCGACGCGACTGCCGACTCGGCGTCGTCACAACGCCCGATCTCGACGTTTAGCCGAACCAGATTCTCCACCAGCACGAGACGCGCGTCGCGCGCCTGGGCCGCCTGCGCTTCGTTGAGACTACCGTCACTCAGCCAACCGCTGATGTACTGGATGAGCTGCCGGCGCCGCTGGATCGCCAAGAGAGTGGCGGCGCTACGAGCGTCCGAGCCCGGCTCGGTCGCAAGCCGCGCGAGGTCCGCCTCCTCCATCTCCCGCTCGAGCGCGCGGTAGCCGCCAACGTCGTACGTCACGACGTCTTCGGCCGCCGCAGAAGACGCGGACGCCGCGACGAACACCATCAACACTACCGAGCACAGCGTCTTCACGGGGAGCCGGCACCACCGATGGTCCGAAGGTTGCCGAAGATGTTCTCCTCGGTCTCCTCCCCTGTATCACGGTTCGGCGCCGACGTTGAGGCGGAGGCGGCGTCCTGCGACGCAGCTTGTCCGGTGCCCTCCACAACCGCGACCGGCTCAGTCGCCGGCGGAGGCGGAGCCGCCTCGACCAGCCCCGGCTCCCGCGCGGCGGCACGGTTGTCGATCGGCGCCTCGGCCGACGCTCGCGACACCGGGCTCGAGTCCAAAGCCGTCGCGCCCCGAGCACCCTGCGCGCGCGGACGGGCTGGCGCCATCTCGAGCGGTCCGCCCCCCGACGACGGCCGGTCGGTGCCACGCGCTTCACGCTCCATGCCGTGCTCGTCTCCGAGCTCGCGCGCACGACCGACGACTCGGGCGGCTGCGTCACGCGCGCTCCGGTTCACGAGCGTCGCGAGCGCCGCCGCGCCGGCCTCGCTCTGCTCGGCGTTCGGATCCCGCCGGTCAGAACTGGCGGGCGACGGCTCGGTCGCCGGCAACTCGGCGGTAGACACGGCCTCGGGTGCCGCGTCTACGCGGGCCGAAACCTGCGCCCACCACCCAGCGGCGATCGCGAGCGCGATCGCCGCTGACGTCGCAGCGATCGCCACCCACGGCGGTCCGCGCCGCCGAGCGCCCGCGACCGCCCTCGCAGCAGTGTAGCGGCGCTGAAGCGACACCGAAGCCGAGCGGCGGAGGCTGACCGGGTCGACCACACCGACCTCGGCGGCGATCGCCTCGAGGTCGTCCAGAAGCGCCGGGACGGAAGCGTAGCGAGCGCGCGGGGACTTCGCGCAGGCGCGGCGTATCACCGGCGCCAGACGACTGTCGCGCGCGCCCGTCCCGAGCGGAACCGGGTCGTCGGCGATCTGTTGTGCCGCGACGGTATAGAAGTCGTCTCCAGCATACGGCGGGGCCCCGTCGAGCATCTCGATCATCGAGATGCCCCACGCGTAGATGTCGGACTGCGGTCCGGGACTGCCACGGAGAAGGTCTGGCGCCGCGTAGCGCGCGGTGCAGAGCACCATCCCGGCGGCCGTGGCGTCTGCCGTCGCCCCAAAGTTCTGGGGCTCGAGGATCTTCGCCAACCCGAAGTCCAGAACGCGAGCAACGATGCCGCCTGAGTCCGGGTCGCGCACGATCAGTATGTTGTCCGGCTTCAGGTCGCGGTGGATGACTCCGAGTCGGTGCGCTTCCTCGACTGCGCGGAGCACATGCAGGCTGATCTCCACCACCTCCGCGTCGTCGAACGGCCCCTCTCGCGACAGCAGCTCGGCGACCGAGAGCCCGTCGACGTACTCCATCACGATGTACGGTAGGCCCTCGGGCGCGACGCCGTAGTCCGTGATGCGTACGGAATGCCGACTCTTCAGCGACGCGACCGTCTCGGCCTCGCGGCGAAACCGAGCCACCGTCTCAGGGTCCGCTGTGTGCTCGGCCTTCAGCACCTTCACCGCGAACGACAGCGACGAGATGCGCGTGTGCGCAGCCAGATAGACCCAGCCGTACGAGCCCTCGCCAAGCAGGCCGACCACCGAGTACTTTCCGTCGATCACGTCGCCAACGACGTACGGGGGGCGCGCGAACGCGGGCTGCTGGGCGTCGCTCACGAGACCCCGACCCTGTCTCCGAGCCCGCGCAGCCGTTCGAGCAGCCGCGCATGCGGCGCAGCGGCCGCCCGAAGCCCGTCGAAGATGATCCCCGCCGCCGAGGCGCCGCCAACCGTGATCACCGGGCACCCGCACTCGGCGGCAGACCCCACAGCCGCTCCGAGCGCCTCGGCCGACCAGTCGCTCGGGCTCAGGTCCAAGACCACGAAGTCGGCGCTGAAGCGCCCGTCGCAAGGGCTGCCGGGACGAACCACATCGATCTCGGCGACCGGGCCGAGGATCGCCGCGTTGACGGTCGCCACCGAATTCACACCGCCAACCCACACGCCCCGTGCCGCACCTGCCCGCTGTCGCCCCGCCAGCGCGCGCCGGACTGCCGCCGCGAGCTCCGCGGGCACGGGAGGCGCGTCTAGCCACCCCGCCAGCTCGAGCACGGCGGACTTGTCGCCGCAATCAACGACCGCGCCGACGCACACGCGCCCCGAGAGCCCCACCTGCCGGAGCGCACCGGCAAGGACCCCACCGGCCACAGCGGACTCGGTCACGAGCACCCATCGCGTGGTGTCGCCGAGCATCAGGCGCTGGCCGCCGACAGGCGGCTGAACGCGGCGCGCCGCCAAACCTAGCGACTCCGCCCAGGCCAGCGGACGACCATCGCCGACGACGAGCAGCGGCGCCCCGAGGGCCGAGAGTGCGCTCCCCTCGCGCGTCGGGATCTCGAAATGGAAAGTCGTCCCCCCACCCTCCCTCGCGCAGAAGCCAATCGTCCCACCGAGGCCCTCGACGATCGCCTTCGAGATCGCCAACCCGAGTCCGGTCCCACCCTTTCGTCGCGTCGTGGAGCTGTCCGCCTGCGCGAACTTGCCGAACACGCGCTCGCGAAACTCTTCGGAGATACCGCTGCCTCGATCGCTGACCTCCACCCTAGCGCCGCCCGGGACGAGTCTGAGCGCTACATCGACGCGACCGCCCGTAGGGGAGTACTTGGCCGCGTTCGAGAGCAGGTTCGACAACACTTGGTGGAGACGATCCGGATCCGCGTGCGCCGTCAGCGACGCGACCTCCGACGACATCGCGACCGTGACTCCGTAGTGAGCCGCGAACGCGGAGCTCGCCTCGATCGCTGCCTGGATCGTCGAGACCAGCTCCACCGGCACGATCGACAGCGACACGTTCCCGGACTCGATCTTCTGGACGTCCAGCATGTCGTCGATCAGGCGCGCGAGCCGCCCGCAGTTCTTGTGCGCCACGTCCGCGAGCGATCGGGCCTGGGCAGGCAGCTCGCCGACCACACCGCCGAGCATGAGGCCGAGCGCTCCGGAGATCGAGGTGAGCGGAGTACGCAGCTCGTGGTTCACGACGGAGATGAACTCGTCCTTCAGCCGCTCCATCCGGCGCTGCTCGGTCAGATCCGCCGCGAACGCGACCGTCGAATCACCGACCCGCGCGAGCGCTAACGAGACCACCGCAGCCCGGTCCCCGGTCGGAAGTGTCGCCTCCAAGCGGGCTGGCGCATCCGGCCCGACCGACGCCCACGCCCGCTCGACCGAGTCGCGTGATGTCGCCGCGACCATGTCCGGAAGGCGCGCCCGGTTGAACGCCGGGGCGTCAACCCCAAGCATTCGACGAAACTCCCGGTTCGCCCAGGTACACGCGCCAGCTCCGTCGAACACCGCGATGGCGGCCGGAACGCTCTCCGCGAGCTTCTCGAAGTCGACCGTCAACACTCCTCGGGGGAACCGCGCCCGAAATGCCGGGCGCAACGGCGACCACTCAAGCGGATCCGCGCGTCACACGCAACCTACGGGCCTCAACCACGCCTAGCCAGCAGACGCCGATCGTCCCCGAAGAGAGCGTCCGGCCACGGCATCAGCGCCGACGCCGGCGCCGCGCAAGCAGAACAGGAACCACCAACCAGAGATCGAGCCCGGGGAGCCCCCCCGCGGCGCTGCACTCGCAGCCGCCGGCGATCGCATAGTTCGACGCGCGGTCGCGGCTGCCGCGCGGGTCGTCGTCCGTGGGGTCCAGCGGATCGGTGCCCCGACGAACCTCCGTGCCATCCGGCACGCCGCCATCGTCCGTGTCCGCGTCGACCGGGCTCGTCTCGTCGGGGTCCACGACGCCGTCACCGTCGACGTCCTCGCCGCCGTCGCACACGAGCGGCACCACCGCGACGCCGTCGCAGAGCCGATCGTCGTCAGTGTCCGGGTCGAGCGGATCCGTCCCGGTCTCACCCCGGACCTCGACGCCGTCGGACAGGCCGTCATCGTCGGTGTCCGGGTCGGCGGGGTCGGTCCCGATCGCGGCCTCCTCGTCGTCCGTGAGCCCGTCGCCGTCGCGGTCGCGGTCGCCGAGGATGTCATCGGAGGGATCGAGAGGGTCAGTGCCTCGAGCGACCTCCTCGCCGTCGTCGACGCCACCGCCGTCTGTGTCGAACACCGTCGGGTCGGTCTCCCCTGCCCCATGCGCACCGTCCGCGTCGCGATCCTCGCCGTCCCGGCACACCCCATCGACGTCGCTGGGCCCATCACAGAGGCCGTCGCCGTCGGAGTCCGGGTTCAGCGGGTCGGTCGGGTTCGCGCCGTGAACCTCGACCCCGTCAAGCAAGCCGTCGCCATCGGTGTCCGGGTCGAACGGGTCGGTGCCGATCGCGAGCTCCTCCGCGTCGGGGAGTCCGTCGCTGTCGGCGTCGTCGTCGCACGCGTCGCCGATGCCGTCGCCGTCGCTGTCGAGCTGGTCGGGATTGAAGACGGTCGGGCAGTTGTCGTCGCCGTCATCGACGCCGTCTTCATCATCGTCCGGATCGCACGCGTCGCCGATCCCGTCTCCGTCGACGTCGAGCTGACCGCGGTTCGGGACGTCGACACAGTTGTCGTCCTCGTCGGGGATTGTGTCGCTGTCGCGGTCCCCTTCGCATGCGTCGCCGATGCCATCGCCATCAGAGTCCGTCTGCGCCGGGTTGTCGACGAGAGGGCAGTTGTCGTCGCGCGTCGCGACACCATCGCCGTCGTCGTCGGGGTCGAGGTAGTTGGGAGTGCCGTCGCGGTCCGTGTCATCGTCACGCGGATCTCCGTTCCCGTTGAGGTCCTCGACCACGGTGGAGAGGAGGTCGCCGTCGTCGTCCGGGTCGTTGAAGTCGGGGTCACCGTCCCGGTCCGTGTCATCGTTTCGGAGGTCGTGGTCGCCGTTCCGGTCCTCGTCGGCGTTGAGGAGCTGGTCCGCGTCGGCGTCCGCGACGACGTTTGCGCTCAGCCGCCCGGTGTTGGGCACCGCCGGGCCGCTTCCGTCGGGGTCGACGACGGCCTCTTCGACGACCGGGGTGACCGCATTCCACGCGACCTCGACCTGAAACGAGACTGTCGCCACCGCCCCGGGCGCTACCGTGCCTGGCGCCTGCCCTGGCGAAGCGAGGGATCGGCCGCGCACGTAGGGCATCTGCCCCGCGTCGTCGGCCGTGGCGGTCCCGTTCGTCGTCGTGCTGCCAGCGACGTAGGTCGTGTTCGTCGGGAGCGCGCTCGTGAGAGTTGCCGCAGACGTCGGCGCTGTGCCGACGTTGGTGACGGCCACCGTGAACGTCAGCCGATCGTGCGGCCAGAACCCGGGCCCGGCCGCTGGACTGACCGACACGTTGGTGACGAGCGACGCGGCGCGGAGCACGAGCAGCTCGCCGAGCGCCGTCGCCACGTTCGGCGGAACGCCGGGGCACGTGCGCCACTCGTAGCTCCACGAGGGCTGCAGTCGAAACTCCGCTGGGGCCGGGACGGCCGGCAAGCGGTCGACGGAGACACGCATCCGCACCGTCCTCCGGGCGCCGAGCGCCACGGTGCCGATCTGCACGCCGGACGCGAGATCGGGTGCGAAGACCGGCGAGCCGTCGGCCGCGCCCGCGACACCGTCGATCGAGAACGAGCCGGCGACCAGCCCCAGGCCAGCCGGCAACGGCTGCGAAAAGACAACCCGCTCGGCGTCGGCGGCCCCGTCGTTTCGGAGCTCGAAGCTGAGCTCAACGGTGTCGCCCACAGCCACGGTCGCCGGGGTCGCGATCGAGGTGCCGGCCACTGTGAACTCAGGGGCGTTGACGTCGATCTCGAACGCCAACGATGTGAGCAAGAACGAGTCGTCGGTTGTGGAAGCTCGGATCGTGGCCTCGCGCTGCGCGTTCGCGAGCTGACCTGCCGACGATGACAGACTCACCGCCGTGATGTCCCACCCCTGCCGTCCACCAACCGTGTTCGTCCCGAGCGCGGGGTCGTGGTTTCGGTCGCCGAACGTCCCCCGGCTATCGAGCTCACCGAATACGTCGCAGATCTGTGACGCGAAGAAGTTCCCGACCGGGTTTCTAGGCCCCGAGAGCGGCGCAAAGCCGCCGCCGGGGCGGGAGATTGCGAGGCTGTCGCCGGAGTACCGCGCGTCGCCCTCCAGCGCGCTTACGACGAGGTTCCCGAACACGGCACCGGTCGGCGGCGCGCAGAACCCGCCGGCGACCACGTCGAGCGTCGAGTCTTCGTCGACCCAGTCCGCGCCGACGAAGATGCTGAGGTTGCGCGACGGCGCACCGTTGTGCTGGTAAGCGACGATGAGAGTCCAGCCCGCTGCGTTCAGCTCGGAGATCCCGGCGTCCTGCGTCGCCGGCACACCGCCGACGGCGTACTGGCCGATGCCGCCACGGCGAACCGCGTCCGTGACGTCGGCCGAGCGGACGTAGTAGCGCACCGCGAAGCCACCCGCCGCGGTCAGCGACACAGTCGACGCCGTCGCGGAGTCCGGCGAGACCGAGACGGTCTCGAGCGGCGTTACCAGAGACACCGCCCGGCCAAGCAAGGCCGACACATCCTCGGCGCCGTACGCGAAGCTCCCGCCCCAGACGAGCTCCGCGCGGAGCACCGCGGCGCCGTCGGGGAGGGTTAGATCCGCACGAGAGCCGTTCGCCTCCCAGCTCGCGGTCGTCCCGACAGGGTAGCTGCCATCGCGCGACACGCCATCGAGCGCGATGAACGTGCCGATGGACCCGTTGGTCCCCGGATCGGCTTGGCCCGAGAGTCCCAGCGAGTTGCCGGTGACCTCTATGCCGCCCTGCGTCGTGGTCGCGAAGCGAAGGGCCGGGGTCGCGTTGGTCGGAGCCGAAAGCCCGAAGACGACCAGGGCGAGAAGGAGCGGGCCGAGTGAGCGCGAGTGAGCAGGCATCGTACACCGGGGGTTGCCGGCCTCCTAGAGCGATCGAGGCCGTTTGAGAAGATCGGGGCGGCCGCTTTTCGGCCGACCGATCCCCCGGTTTCTCCGCTTCGTTCTGGCCCTAGTTGGCGCGGAGCTGGGTCGTCGCCCGGAACTGCGCGATCGGAAACGTCCCGTCGCGCTGGTACGTCCCGACCCAGACGCTGTAGCGTCCGCTCATCCCGTCGCCGAAGTAGAGGCGCGGGTTCAGCGTGTTGCCGTTGGCGTCATCGTTGCAGCGCCAGGTGCCATCCGGGAGGTTCACGATGAGCGTCGTGTCGGACTCGGAGTTGACCGAGAATGTCAGCGGCGTGCCTCGGCTCGTGTACGTGATCGCGATGTCGGGCTGGCCCGCGTTCACCCAGCCGTTGCACGTCCCGCCTGTCGGGTCGTAGACGTTTGCCTCGGCGATCGCGTCGTTGCCGCCCGCCCGCACCGTGATCGCGAACGGGTCCGGCTGAAACGGCGCCGTCAGGTTGTGGTGTTCGAACAGCGGCGCCGCGTCGTAGTTGAGCGACACACGCGCGGCGACCTGCTGCTGCCGATTCTGCGTCGGCGTCTGCGCCGGCCGAGCCGGTGGCGCGCCGCCGCTGGTCGTCGACGCCTGGGCGACGACTCCGAAGCACGGAGTGCAGACGACGCCGCCGCTGCTCTCGACGCGCTCGATCCCGCACTGGCAGATCGACGCGCACTGGTAGTCGCAGGTGACGGAGTCGTTCATCGACGCTCCGACCTCGAACACCTGCACGCCGGCCTGGACCTGCGTGTTCCCGGCCGATCCGCTAGTGGGTGCCGTACCCGGCGGGCAGTCGACACGCGCCATGGCACGCATGCAGTCGGCCGCCGACACGGTCCCATGCCCGCAGCTCGAACCAGAGACGGCGAGCAGCGCTACGGCGAGGGTCGCCGCCGTCCTCAACGGCATGGCACGCACTGGACCGAGCCGTCGCCCCCGATCGAGGCGATACCGCACTCGCAGTACGGGATGCAGACATAGTCGCACGTCGCGCGCGAGCCACCCTGCGCGCCGACCTGGTACGTCCGCACGTCGCCCTGAGCCGAGAAGCTGTCGGCACCGTCGCTGGCAGCCTCCGGACGAGTCCCGGGGGGGCAACTCACCTGGCTCATCGCGGTCATGCAGTCCGCCGCCGCCTTCGAGCCCCCGCACCCGCCGAGTCCGACCACCGCCATCACCGCGGCCGCCGCCAAAGCTACGCTCTTGCTCATACGCACCTCTTCACTGTGGTCCTCGCGCATCCTACCGGACGCGACTCGCAGCACAAGTCCGACGCGGCGGGTACGCGCTGTGCAGCGGCACACACCCTGTCGGCTTGCCTTGCGCGCCGCGCTGCGTACGCTGCGGGCTCCCGCCGGCGCCCAGCGCGGCCGCGCGTCAGCGCCCAACAGGAGTAGCCCTCGATGCCGCGCACACCGATCGCGCTGATGTTCACGCTCGTCCTCGCCTCGCGCGCCCAAGCGGCAGAGCAGGCCGAGGCGCCCGACGCGCCCGACGCCCAGCTCGTGCCGGACGGCGCCGTGCCCGAGGGCGGGGCCGAGCCCGCGCCGGGCCTGACGCAGTCGCCCAACACCGTCGCTGCTCCCACGCCAGCCGACGTCTCAGCTGCCAGTCCCGCGACCCCTGACCGCTGGCGCGCCGAGCTGCCCCGCTGGCTCGGGCTCAACGCCGAGTACCGGGCGCGCACCGTGTATATCAACCCTCTCGAGCTCAACGACACCGGGGTCCGCAGCATCGACTGGACGGAGCACCGCCTCCGGGTCGGGCTCGACCTGTCCCCCGGACCCTGGCTCACGCTCCACACCCGCATGGACCTCCTCGACGGCGTGGTGTGGGGCGATAACGGCTCGTTCACCGGCGAGCCCGCGACGAACTCGGGAGTCGCCATCGCTGCGCGGCGACCCAACGCGACCTCGCTCGACGTCGGCCTCGTCCCCGGCCAGGATCCGCTCGACCCCGACAGCTACCGCCCGGTCCTGCAAAGCGCCGACGCGCTGCAGGTAGACCACGCCTACGCCGACGCTGTCCTCCCGTTCGGCATCCTCCGCGTCGGGCGCCAGCCCGCCGCCTACGGAGCCTCGCTCGGTGGACACGACGGTACGAGGACGAACCGCTGGGGAGCCTCCAGCTACGGTGACATCGCCGACCGGTTCTTGTTTGGCACCAAGCTCGATGAGGCGGTCCGGATGATCCGGGGCATTCCCGGTGACGTCGACCCGAGCCTCGACAACGGCGTCCTGCTCGTTACCTGGCTCGACCTCTACAACTCCGGTGCGATCTACCGCGCCGGCGACAGCCTCCGGCAGAACGGCCTCATGCTCTCGTTCGCCCGACGACAGGCCCAACTCCGGGACGTCGCAATCCGCGGGTTCTCTGCGACTGCGGCCGCCGTCCACCTCGGAAACGACTCGTTCGCGACCGATGTGTGGGCGATCCCCCTCATGCTCCGAGGATCGTTCGGCGATGTCGACGTCGATCTGAACGCCTCGTTCCTGCGCGGCCAAACTCGCGAGCTGTCCGAGGGGCTGGCAGTGCTTAGCCCGAACCCGCCCGCGACCCAAGACATCCGCGCCAAGGGAGCCCGAGCCGTCGTCGACTGGAACCGCGGGCCGGCGACACTCACGTTCGAGGTAGACTACGCCCAGGGCGACGCCGACCCTCGGCAGGACACGCCGATCACCTCGTTCTCGTACCCGCGCGACCTCAACGTCGGCCTGCTGCTCTTCGAGCGAATCCTTGCCTACGAGTCCGCAAAGCTGGCCGGCGTCGGGATCGAGAACCTGCGGAGCCTCGACGCACCGTCGTTCCCGCTCGCCGAAGCCTCGACCGAAGGACGCTTCACAAACGCCGTCGCCCTGTTCCCGCAGGTGCTGGTCCGCTGGATGGACACCCCCGTCCACCGCTTTCACACGCGGTTCGGCGTCCTGATGGCCTGGCCCGCGGCCGGCGGCGCCGTGGATCCCGTGATGACCGCGCTCGGCGAGGACGGGCTGCGCATCGACGACGACGCGGTGAACTACCACGGCGGCGACCCGGGATCGTACTACGGCACCGAGTACGATCTCCAGCTACAGTGGACCTACCAGGGTGCGTTCTGCTGGACCGTCGAGGCGGCCGCGCTAGACCCCGGCTCGTCGCTCGAGGACGAGAACGGCGACGCCGTCCCCTCATTCCTCCTCGAAAACCGCTTCGAGTTCCTGTTCTAAGCGAGACCTTCGATGCGCAGCACTCTCACCACTCTCGCGCCCGCGTTCGTCCTCCTGCTCGGCTGTGAGTACGTCGAGCCGCCCAGCGTCGACCTCACCGTCCCCGAGGGCGGGACCTTCGTCGAAGGGCAGCCGCTCGTCTTCCGTTTCTCGGAGCCGATCGACCCAGCCAGCGTCGTCATCGACGTCTGGGCCGACGAGCGCGACCTCGAGGGGGAGCTCCCCGCCGACGCGACGCCCCTCTTGGCGGGCTGCACCGCGACCGCCTGCACGCCGCCCAACGTGCTAACGATCGCGGACGATCACCTCAGCGCAGAGCTCTCGCTCGACCCCGCCGGGATCGGCAAACCCGACGTCCCCCTACTCGCCGAGGTGCAACCGGGGCTGGTCGGCGACGCCGGAGCGGCGACGGGGCACAGCAGCATCTTCGACTTCCAGTTCAAGCCGGCCGAGATCTCCGAAGATGCGGTGCCGTTCGAAGAGGGCATCTACCTCGTTGTCTCGGAGTTCGAGCAGCCGATCCCGAACGTCCTCACGCTGATGTCTCACGTGCTCGTATCGGAGCGCGGCGAGTTCCTAATCGTGGGCGCCGAGTCGGACGAGATCGAGGGCGCCGCGCAGAACACACGCGACCCGAGCGAGCTGTTCATCGACACGACCGAGCAAGGCTTCGTCGCGTTCGCCAAGGGGCGGATTCGGCAGAACGACGCCGGCGAGCGCTTCGTCGAGACCGAGACGTTCGAGATCACGCTCCGCCTCGCCGGACTTCAGATCCAGATCTTCGGACTGCGCTTCACCGGCATCGTCGTGAAGAACCCGGAGACGAACCTCGACCAACTCCAGGGGACGCTGTCATTCGAGGGAATCGCCCTCAGCGCCGGTGACAACGACCCGTTCGTCTACGACGCCGGGACCTCCGTGTTCATCGCCGACCAAGTCCCGGCAGAGCTGGTTCCGCCTGGGACACCCGACATCTGCACCGCACCGTGTGGAGACGTCCCCGGTCAGTGCGAAGTCCCCGAGGTCTGGCCGCCACCCGGATTCTGCGGCGTTCCCTATCCCTGACTCCCCCCACGTCCGTCATCCGCTATGACTCGCGCGCTCACTTCGTCCGGACTCATTCACGCAGTCGCGGCGTCGCTGCTGGCGTTGGCGGCGTGCGACAGCGGCGGCCACGGCACCGACGCAGGAGCAGACGCCGCCACCGACCTGGACGGGAGCGGACAGCTCGTCGACGCCGAGGACTCGGGCGACACGGGCGACGAAGGCTCCGGCTCGCCCGCCGACGCCGAGGACGCGCCGCTCGATGACACCGCAGTGCCGGACGTCGACGCTGCCGAGGACGCCCCCCCTCCCCCCGACTGCGAGCCGCCGGAGCGCCCCGTTGGCGCGCTGTGCAGGAGCCCGTACGACCGCGCGTGCATCGTGGACGCCGACTGCCGCGAGGCCGAGACGTGCGTTTGGCGCGAGACCGACAGGCTGACAGGGACATGCATTTACGAGCTGCCCCCACCGGTGGTCTGTCCCGGTTCCGCCGGGTGCGAGTCGGCAGAGGGCCAGCTCCGCGCCGCGTTCGGCGCACGGGTGGCGACGCCATCGGGCTGGGAGCTCCCGCGGCCGGGTCACGGCGGCCGCATCGACGCCAACGGGAACCCGGACGAGTTCGTCGGCGACGTCACCGATCCGACCACGTTCTGCGACTGCGGCCGCGACATGATCTGCCCGCCAACCGAGGCGTACGCCGACTGCCGGTCGCTCGGTGAGTGGACCGCGCCCGACGCCGACGGCACCGAAGGCGACGGCTACATGCAGGGCGCTTGGATCGCGGGCTTCTCGAGCAGCCGGATCGCGGGTCTCTGCCCGGCGGATCTTGTCGGTCTTTCGTGCGACGGTCCCGACTGTTGCGTCAGCGTGACCGCCCACGACCACGTCTGGGTTCGCGGCGCCGTGTTCGACCAGGGGGACCTGAGGGTCGCCGTGCTCAGCATCGACGCGGTCGGGTACTTCTTCAACGACATCGAGCGGAACCTGGCGGCGCTGCCAGCCGACCTGGGTGTGGACTACCTGGTGTTCGCGTCCACACATACGCATGGCGCGCCCGACACAATGGGGCGGTGGGGGCCTGGCGTGAACGGGGTGGATCTCCCCACCGACAGCGGCGTCGTCCCCGGCTGGATGGACGAGATCCAGGCCGCCGTCGTCGACCTCGTTACCGACGCCGTCTCGCGTCTCGAGCCGGTTGACCTGTACGCGACTCACGTCCGGACCGGGAGCGAGGGGTTTGCGACGCGCGACTCGCGCGATCCGTTCGTCTTCACGGACGTCGTCTCGGCTCTGCGCGTCGTGCGCGCAGGCGCCGCCGCGGACGCTGCAAACACACTCGGTGTGTTCGTCAACTGGCACTCGCACCCCGAGGCCGTGGGCGGCGGCAACCGCCTGATCACGGGCGACTATCCGGCCGCGCTGCGCGACGCTCTCGAGCATGGGCTCCCCGAGGCGCCGGCGATCGGCCAGCCCGCCCGCGAGGCCATCGGCGGCGTGGCGGTGTATGTCAGCGGCGCGGTCGGAGGGCTCCTCACACCGCTGGGGTGGGACGTGATTGGTCGCGACGGGTTGACGTACCACGACGACGGTTTCGCGAAGGCCCACGCGCTCGGCGAGCGACTCGCAGATGCGACCATGGCGGCGCTGTCGGTGGAGTGCCCCGACGGTGGGACTGGAGACTTCGGCTGTGCCGCGAAGCTGCCGTCGACGGCGCTGTCGCTGGCGCGCGCCGAGCTGCTGCTCCCCGTCGAGAACATCGAGTTTCAGGCGGCGGCGGTGTCGCTCGACCTGTTCCATCGTCCAAT
This sequence comes from Myxococcales bacterium, assembly GCA_020633625.1. Classification (GTDB taxonomy): domain Bacteria; phylum Myxococcota_A; class Bradymonadia; order REDH01; family REDH01; genus JACKDJ01. The sequence goes on along the minus strand of JACKDJ010000032.1, from coordinate 7,812 downwards.
CTACAACTGGCGGTTCAGCGACGGCAGCCGCCCTGGAAACAACCTGCCGCGGCTGCGCACCGGCGTCGCACAGCTTCGGCTCGGCGCCTTCACGATGCAGACAGTGCCCGGGGAGCTCTTCCCCGAGGTGCTGACGGGGTTCGCGCTCGAACGCGCGTCGGCGTTCGCGATCGTCGGAAACCCGCGGGATGCCAACTGCGCGGCAGACCATGTGACCCGCTTGGCGGACGGAGAGGCCCCGCGCTTCGGCTGCCTCGTTCGCCAGAGCAACCCGGCGCCACCCGCGCTCGAGTCGGCGCCGACGGCGCCGGGGCTCTATGATGCCATCCCGGGGGACTACCTGATGCTTTTGGGCAACGGGATGGACTCGATCGGCTACTTGATTCCCTCCTACGACTTCGTCGTTGACCCCGATCTCGGCGTCCTGATCGAGATGCCGGGGGACCACTACGAGGAGGGCGTGTCTGTCGGCGACTCGCTCGGCGTCATCCTCGATGCGGTCGCAGAGATCACCGCGGCGTTGGGGCGATAGCGGGGCTGCGCGAGGGTTGACCGTCACCGTGCGCCACCCTACTGTGCGGCGGTAGCGCCCCTCCCCGGCGACCAGATGGCCCAGACATCGAACTCGAGGCGCACCGCGCAGCTCCATGTCGGCGGTCGGTGCGAGCTCAAGTGCGCCGTGTGCGACTGTCGCGACGCGCGCGAGGAGCGGGATGTGGAGCGACGCCTCGCGGGCGGAGGTCGACGCCTGACCCTTCGCGGCGTCCCGGCTGGAAATCCGCGCTTCTTCGAGCTCGCGGCGCGAGGAGCGGACGCGGGATTCGCAGAGATCAACGCGCGGACGAGCGGCATCGGTTTCGACGATCCGCAGTGGCTCGCTCGGTTCGCGAGCTCGGGTGTGACCGACGTATCGCTCCCACTGTTCGCGTCGAGCCCGAAGGTTCACGACACGGTCGCAGGTCGCGCGGGGGCCCTCGTCGAGACGCTGTACGGCGCGCGCGCGCTGCACGGCGCCGGACTCGGGGTGACGTTCGAGATTCCGCTGCTCCCTTCGCGCCTTCAGGACCTCACCGCGACGGTGGAGTTGGCGGTGCGAGCCGTCCCGGCCCTGCGCGCGATCCGGTTCTTCGCGCCGCTCGGGCGAGTGCCCGATGTCATCGCGCCGCCGCGGTGGGACGAGGGGGCGCTGCGCCTCGCCGCGGCGCTACGCGCCGCCGAAGCGCACGGTGTCCCGGTGTCGCTCCAGACGGCCGATGGCATCCCGCTGTGTGCGCTGCCCGGCGAAGACAGCCTCCACCGCCTGTTTCGTTTCGACCCTCGGGGCCGCGCGAGCGTCCCCGGTGCCCGCAAGGACGGGCCGTGCAGCGGCTGCCTCGCCCGCGCTCAGTGCCCGGGCGTCGTGGAGTCGTACTACGCCGCGCACGGCACCGATGGAGTCGTGCCGTTCGACCGGCGCCCGAAGACGTTGTTCGAGCAGCGGACGACGCCCAGCCGTGTTTGGACCGACGAGCAGCGGAGGTCGGCCGCGGCCGCCGAGCTGCTGGTGCTGCGCCCAACCGTGAACTGCAACCAGGACTGCCCGTTCTGCAGCGCAAACGAGTCGTCCAACAACATCTGGACCGATCACCAGGTGATGTACCGGCAGATCGCGCGCGCAGCGCAGCGCGGCATCCCGCGTGTTTCGTTTGGTGGCGGAGAGCCGACCCTCTCAAAGCACCTCGTCAGCTTCGTGCGCGTCGCCAAGCGCTGCGGCATGCGCGAGGTCGAGATCGTCTCCAACGGCGCCCTGCTCGACCGACGAGACCGCGTCGACGCCCTCGTCGACGCCGGCCTGACCGACGCGTTCATCTCGCTGCACGCACACACGGAGCGCCTGTCGAGGATGATGACACACAAGGTCGGCGACTTCGACCGAACCGTGCAGGCCATCCACCACCTCCTCGACCGAGACGTCCGCATCGTCCTGAACCACGTGATCGGGGAGCGAAACTACCGCTACCTCACCCGGTACCTGGAGTTCGTTCGGTCCGAGTTCGGGGGCCGTGTCGGCGTGTCGCTCGCCTACATGACCCCGCAGTTCAAGGCGCTGACCAACATCGACCTCGTCCCACGGATGAGCGACGTCATGCCCTACCTCAAGCGCGCGATGTACCGCGCGCTCGAGATCCAGCAGTCCGTGCACATCGGCGCCCGACAGGGCGTCCCGCCGTGCCTGCTCGGCGAGTTCCGGGCTTGGTCCGACATCCTCTCCACGGCGGAGCATGGAATCGCCGAGGACCAGCCGCAGAAGCAGCGTGGTCCGCAGTGCGACCGCTGCCAGTACACGAACCTCTGCACCGGCCTCTGGCGCCCGTACGTCGCCCGGTTCGGCACCGACGAGTTGACCCCGATCGAGCGCCCCCCGCTGTCGCGCGAGGATGCCCGGATGCTGCGGTCCGAGCGGACCAAGCCCTTCTCGTTCGATGCGTTCCCCGATGTGCTCCGCTCTCGTGAGCTCGAGATCGGTCCTCCGACCGTCGTTACGCCCGACGACGCCGCCCTGCCGGAGCTCACTTTCGACCGCACGCGGCCTCTGCGAATGGCGCTCATCGGCACGGGTCTACGCGCGCGGCGCATCGTCGCCGACGCACACGGCACGCCGGGCGTGAGCTTCGACGCGATCGCGTCGCCGCACGCACCAGACGGCGACCTGACCGACTTCGCGCATGCCCCAGCCTACCGAGATGCCGACCAGGCGCTAGACGAGATGCGACCCGACGCCGTAGTCATCGCATCGGCGACGCACGCACACGCCGCAAACATCGAGAGCGCGGCAGCTCGGGGCATCCCCGCGCTCGTCGAGAAGCCGCCGACCCGAACGCTGGCCGAGGGAGACGCCCTCGCGGCCTCGATCGCCGAGTCGGGCGCGCTCGTGATGGTCGCACACAACGTGCTCTTTGCTGCCGGCCTCGACACCCTCTGGGCGCGCGTCCCAAGCCCCGCTCGCGTGTCGCTGGTCGCGCGTACCAGCCCGATGGCCCCGTCGGCCGTCCGCACATGGCACGCAGAGGGGCTGTTTCAGTCACTCTACCACACGGTCGCGCTGCTCACGCGGAGCGCCCGCTCGCGCTCGCCCCGAGTCGTCGACGTTCAGTTCACCGGCGACTCTCGGCCGGAGACGCTCCGCTTCGCGCTCGAGTTCGACCGCTGCGTCGTCGACGCCCTGCTCGACCACCGCGCGTCTGGCGACGAGCTCGCGCTGACTCTCACGGGCGCCGACGGGGCCTCGTCGACGTGGCGGCGCGCGGCGCACGAGGTGACGCTCACCGACGCGCGCGGCGTGCCCACGCCGGTCGAGCGGAGAGGGAACGAGATCGCGCGCATGCTCGCGGCGTTCGCCCTCGCCATCGATCAGCACGCCCCGTCTCCAGTCCCGCTCGAGGAGGGGCTCGACGTCATGCGGACCACCAGCGCGTTGATCGAAGCGCTCGAGCGGGCAGGCGCTCCGTTCAGCGACGCCGTCGGGCCCAAGCACGTCGCGTCCAAGCCGCTGATCTCCGATCACCATCGCCCAAGCCGCCGCGCGAGCCCCGGCGGCTGACCGTGACGGCCGGCCCTACACACGTCGAGCTTCACTCCAGCGCGCCCGCCGTCAATGACGCCCTCGCGCGCCGACGTGGCGCCCACGACGGCGCGTTTGCGGCGATGGAACATGCCGACGGGCTCGCACTCGTCCACATTCCCGTCTGGAGCACCGCGGCCCAGCGCCTGGGGCCGCTCCTGCACGCTGTCGCAGCGATTCGCGCGGGGCGGCCCACCCGCGTCGAGCTCGGGCTGTCGGCCACCGCGCCCCCGGCTCCAGCCGCGATGCCACCCGACGCCCAGGGCATACGCGCGATCGTCGATGCCGCCGTCGCGCTCGGCGCCACGCTCGGTCTGACCGTCGCGACCGACGCGTCGCTGCCGCGATGCGCGGGCGGCGTTGGCCGCCCGTCTCTCCGAGGCGCGTCATCGCTCAGTGGCTGCGACGGGTGCGTGGAGCGGGAGCTGTGCTCCGGTCCCCCCGACTGGTACGTCGCGCGACACAGCGACCGCTCCGTGCAGCCGCAGGCACGCCTCACGCGCAACGCGAGCGGGATCGATTGGGAAGCGCTGTACGCCGACCTCGGGGCAGCCGAAGCGCTCGGCCGCGCGGGCGCCGAAGCGGTCGCAAAGGCCCTCTGGGTCCCGTTTCGCGACGATGACCCGGAGCCGCTCGCGGACGTCACCGCGGACCCCGCCGAGGCGATCGCACAGGCACTGAAGGCGCACGGGCTGTCGCGCGCCGAGGAGCTCTACTTTCGCGCCGCGATCAAGCCGGTGCTCTACCTGACGCCGACTTTCGACGAGGTCGACGCGCTGATCGCACAGTACGCCGACTTCGCGCTCGACGCGGTCGACCCACGTACCTCGCCTACGGCCGCGGGCGTCGCCCCGACTCGCGTGCACGTCTTCGTTAGCCGCGACGCTGCGTTGGCGCGCCGCTGCGGAGACATCTACCGCGGCGGCGACCCGACGGGGCAGGCACAGGAGATGGGCGAGCTTATGGGCTACCCTCCGTGCTGCGCGCGCGCGTTCGCGGCGCGGGCGGACAACAGCGACGACGCGGAGAACGTCGTGCGGCTGGCCGAGCTGGCGGCAGACGGACCGCTGCATGCCTGCCTGAACGTGGGCCTCGCCCACCTCGTCCCGTTCTTCCCGTGTTCGCTCGCTTGTGACGATGCGGCCCGGTTTGGATTGGCGGCGCTCGGCGCGCTCTTCCCGGACGACCCCGGCGGAAGAGAACACCTGATGCGGTCGCTGAGCCGACCCACACTGTTCTTCGACCGACACCGCGTCGTCGCCTTCGACGGGTTCGTGGAACGTGGCGAGGTCGTTTCGTCGGGTGGCGCGGCGTACGCGCGCGTCAGCGCGGGACCGCACGCCGCCGCCCGGCACGCAGCCTTCCTTCGGGCGACGGCATCGCTGACGGCCGGCCCCGCGCGACTTCACCTCGACCGGCAGCACTGGACGATCGAGCGCGAGTCGGGGACGCTGCGGTTCGACCGTCCGGCGGGCGCGCCGGGCGTGCTCTTCCCCTTCGGCCGCCGCTCATGACCGCCGCCCCTCGTGTCGCGTACTTGCTCTTCCAGAGCCACCGAAAGGGCTCGTATCTGCACGACGGCGAGATCTCGATGCAGGCGGGAGCGCTGCGTCAGCAGGGCATTCATGTCGACGTCTACGACGCCGTCTTCGACGGGGACAACGCGGCGGAGAATGCACGCGTCATCGCTCTACTGGCCGACAAGCTGACGGCGGCCCGCTACGACCTGCACGTGGTGACCCGGCTGTGGGACAACGCCGTCGCGGCGCAGCTCAACGAGGCACTCGAGTCCCGCGTCGCGGCGCGAGCGCCGTTGCTGCTGCTTCCGCAGAACCCGTGGCCCGCCGACGACATTGCCCCGTTCGATGCAATTGGACCCGGATCCGACGCCGAGATCGTGAGATTGCTTGCGACCGGCGGCGCGGACGGGGCGCGGACCGTCCCTGGGCTCATCTGGCGAGGCGACGACGGGGCGGTCGTTCGCAACCCCGGCGGACTCGACAACGACGAGAACGCCGTCGAGCGCTACAGACTGCGCCCGGACTTTCGCCGTATCGCCGTCGACCCCTCAATCCAGACGAAGAGCACACATCTCGTCGTCTACGGAAACCCGGGGTGCCCATATAGACGATCCATCCGAGAGGTCGAGGCCTGGCGCGGGGTCGAGCTGGACCCCGCGGCGACAAACACCAAGGGTTGTTCGTTCTGCAACATCAACCTTTCACAGGACTACAAGTTCGTCCACGGCATCGCCGCGCACGTCGTCGAGCAGATCCAGAATATCCTCGACGACCTGCCCGACGCAGAGCTCATCATCCTCCTCGACCAGGATCCCTTCCCGTACCTCCCCGAGGTGTTCGAGCGATGCGCGGCGGCCGGGCTCCGCCCTTTCCACCTGCTGATCCAGGCGCGCGCGGACCTGTTCCTGAAGCGTCGCGAGAAGTGGGAGCTCTCGCTCGAGCGCGCCCGCGGCGCCGGGCACCGCTGCACGCCCTTCCTGATCGGAATCGAGAACTTCCACGACCCGACGCTGGAATTCTACAACAAGGGCGTCACCGCGCAGACAAACATCGACGTCCTCTGCTACCTGCGCGAGACCGCGGCGCGCTACCCCGACGTGATCGACACGCGTCACGTGTCGCCCGGGTTCATCATGTGGCATCCGTGGGTGACGTTCGAGTCGCTGCGCACGAACGTCGACGCCATCGAGCGACACGGCCTGAGCGAGTTCCGGAGCGAGGTCGCGCTCTCCAAGATTCGGCTCTATCCCGACATCCCGTTCTACTGGCGCGCGAAGAGCGACGGCCTCTTCATCGACGAATACGCGACCGTCGGCTTGGATTCCGCGCGCCGCTACGGGTACAGCGAAGAGGCGCCCTACCGCTTCGCCCACGCAGAGGCGCAGGTCGCCTACACACTTCTGTCCGAGCTGTGCCGCCAGCACGAGCCGATCCACGAGCTCCGTCTGCTCGCGCTGATCCTGGACTGGATCGAACAGCGCCCGTCGGAGCTTGTCGAGCTGCAGGAAGAAGCGCTGAGCGCTCCCGCAGCCCTCGTCGAGCGCTTCATGGAAGCTCGCGCCGCGGGAGTGATGGCGCTTCGAAAGGAGAACCGGCGCGCGGGGCCGGTCGCGCAGTCCGTGCCGTCCGCGGCGCGCGAGGTGCTTCGGACCCTCTTCGGCGCCGCGTGGGAGCCCAGGAACGGCGAGCCCGGAGCGCCGTTCGTCATCCAGCGACTTCACTCCGACCCCGCGCGCATCGAGGTGACGTTCGGTCGCCCCGGCGGCTCGCCCCCGGTGTTCCGAGTCACCCTCTCCCCGCGCTCCGGCGAGCCACACTTCCGCCACACGGCGAGCTGGAACGTCGCATATCGCGCACACGACTCCGACGACGCCGTGCGACGCGCGCTGGGGGACGTCCTGTCAGACCTGCTGCCAGCGCTCGAGACCGTCGAAGCCGACGCGCAACGCCAGTCGGCGCTGCGGGCGCTCCTGACGCCGGCGGCATCCGGCTGACGCACGGCAAGCGCTGCCAGATGTGTTGCAGCGGGCCGTGTGGCTCGCAGCGATCCGAGCTCCGCGCTCCGCCTGCTGAGTTCAGCGCGGCGGCGCCGTCTCGGGCATCGTCTCGAACGCGCGAAGTCCCTCGTCCCCGAACCGCTCGAGGTACTCGTTTCGAACGCCGAGGCAGTGCGGGCGGAAGGCGCAGGTGTCACAGATCGGGGCAAACACGCGGCCCTCGACGTCGCCCTCTGCCTGCTCGTCGCGCCTGAACGAGCGCAGCTTGTCGGGGCGGTCCCAGAGCAAGCACGGCGGGAACCCGCACGTGCCGACACCTGTGACAATGACGCCGGCGTCCGTCAGCGTGTCGATCGCGTCGAGGAGGTTCGGCCGGACCACCTCGAGGCTCACGAGGTTTCGCTCCCACATCGCGCGGTCGTAGTAGCTGCACGGGTGTGAGTAGACGACGTTGCGCACCGGGTGGTCGGGCATCCCAGCAACGAAGAGCTCGACGATGTGCCGCGCGTGGTCAGCGAGATGCGCGTAGTTTCGGCGCTCCACGACACAGTTCAGGCTGACATCGAGACCCGCGCGCAGCGCCTCGCCGATCCCGGCGCGGGTGCGCAGGTGGGTGTTCGGCGCCGTCGTCATGTCGTCCGACACCTCGGGGATGTGCGAATGGTACGAGATGAACAGCGTCTCGACCCCTGCG
>JACKDJ010000031.1 GCA_020633625.1 Myxococcales bacterium | reverse complement strand
GCGTCGCGTGCGGTCGGTGTGGACGGCAGGTCGCGGTTCGGGCGGTGCGCGACCGTCGCGGTCGTCGTTGCCGCGGTCGTTTCTCAGCTCGTGGCCAGCACGCGGGGGGAGCTGCGCCGCCACTTAGCGATTCAACCGGAGCTCGTCGCGCTCGATGCAGCGGTCCGTGGGGGGACGCTGTCGATGGTCGAGGGGACCCGCGTCGGCGGTCGCAAGCCCCACGCGGCCTATATGCTAGGCGCTGACTACGTAGCGATCCGGCCGTTCGCGACGTTTCGTGAGCTCGCGATCTTCCTGGCGGAGTCAAAGGTCGACTACGTCTGGGTGTCAGAGCCCGAGGTCGCCGCGCAGCCCGGCCTCGAGCCGCTGGCGCGCGCGGAGTCGGTCCCGCCGATTCTGCGCGTCGTGGCGCACTTCGACGACCCCGCCTCGACACTGTACGCGCTGGATCGCGCGCTCGTCCTTCGCGAGCGCGGGCCGGTGCCGCCCGCCTTGCCTGAGGGGAGCCGGTAGCGCAGAGTCGACGCATGAAGATCGCGAGTCTGCCTGCACCCATTCGCCGCCTGGTCGGCGCCGCCGCCGCCGCGCTCGGCCCGGTCGTCTCGCGCGGGCTTCCGCGACTCGACGGCGAGACGCTCGACGCCGAAGTCGCGTTTGGGCTGTGGCTCGACCGCCGGTTTCCTGCGCTGTGGGAGCTGCCGCCGGATCGCGCGCGCTCCGTCGCGCGAAGGCGCGCCGCGCCGTTTGCGCCGGTCACGCGCGGACAAGTCACCGTCAACGACGCCGCGGTACCGGGGCCGACCGGTCCGATCCGCGCTCGCGTCTATCGTCCGCAGTCGGCGCCGTACCCCTCGCCCGGCATCGTTTGGTTTCACGGTGGCGGGTGGACCATTGGGTCGATCGAGGCCGACGACGACTTCTGTCGGTGGCTCGCGGATCGGTCGAGCTGCGTCGTTGTGTCGGTGCAGTACCGGCTCGGCCCCGAGCATCGCTTCCCCGCGGCGCACGAGGATGCCGACGCCGCGTGGCGCGGGATCCACGGGCTCGCCAGCGAGTGGGGTCTCGACCCGACGAGGCTCGCGGTGGCCGGGTCGTCGGCGGGCGGAAACCTCGCGGGCGCCGTCTGCAACTCTGCCGTCGCTGCGGGGCTTCCGGCGCCATTCCATCAGGTCTTGTTCTATCCGGCGACAGACCTCCGCCGTGGCACTCGGTCGCACCAAACCGTCGGCGACGGTTTCGTTCTGGACCGCGCGCTGATGGACTGGTTCATCGACCAGTACACCGCCCCTGGCGACATCACCGACCCACGAGTCTCGATCCTGTTGGCTCCGTCGCTAGTCGGGGTGCCGCCGGCGACAGTCGTCGTCGCGGGCTTCGACCCTCTCCGTGACGAGGGCGTGGCGTACGCCGAGCGGCTCGTCGACGCCGGAGTGGAGTGCGAGCTGGTGCGAGCGGGGAGCCTGGTCCACGGGTTCGCGGAGGTCAGCGGAGGCAGCCGCGTCGCAGCGTCGATCACCGGCGCGGTGGTCGACGCGCTGGCCGCGCGACTGAACGGGACGTCGACGTAGAGGGTGCGGAGGAGCGATGGCGAAGCGACGAGTGGAGTTCAACGGAGCCCTGGCGGTCGTGACCGGCGCCGCCTCGGGGATCGGGCGCGCGACTGCGCTCGCGCTCGCGCGGCGCGGCTGTCGGATCGCGATCTCGGACGTCGACATGTCAGGGCTCGACGAGACCGCTGCGCGCGCGTCGGCGCTCGGCGTCGCAGTTGACGCCTGCAGGCTGGACGTCGCCTCGCGCGATGCGATCTACGAGTACGCTGCGGCGCTAGAGGAGCGCTGTGGTCCTCCCAACCTGGTGGTGAACAACGCCGGCGTGGCCTGTGTCGGGCGAATCCGCGAGCTCAGCGACGCCGATCTCGAGTGGGTGATGGCGATCGACTTCTGGGGGGTGGTCCACGGCACGCGCGCCTTCCTGCCTGCCCTCGAGCGCGCGAGCTGGGGACACGTCGTCAACCTGTCGAGCGTCTTCGGCATCGTCGCCGTGCCGACTCAGGGCGCCTACAACGCGGCGAAGTTCGCGGTGCGGGGCTTTACCGAGTGTCTGCGGCAGGAGCTCGAGCTCGACGGGTCGACCGTGAGCGCGACGTGCGTCCATCCGGGCGGGATCGACACCGACATCGCGCGAAACGCGCGCTTCGCGGGTGGGACCGACCTCGTTGGGGAGCGGGAGCGCGCGGTCGCGAACTTCGCGCGTGCGGCGCGGACGACCCCCGACGCGGCGGCTGCGGCGATTCTCCGGGCCGTGGAGCGCGACGCGCCGCGCGTGCTGATCGGCGCGGACGCCCACGCGATCGACCTCGGTCAGCGGTCACTTCCAACCGCGTACCGCTTCGTCAGCAAGGCGCTCGCGTCGGCGGGCGGACGGCTTCGGCGCTAGAACGCCGCGAGGCCGACGTCGGTTTTCCGACGCCGGCCTCGCGGTGGTCTCAGCCCTCAGCGCCGCGCTCCGAGGCGCGGCGTGACGTCAGGGGAAGGCCGTCCAGCCCGTGGTCCACGCCGGCGCGCCAGGCGCGAAGGCGCCATAGTACTTCGCGGTGACGTCGAACGGCGCCGGCGGAGTGGCGCCGAGCTCGGCAGGCGACGACGCGGCCGGGACGAGGTTCGGAGCCGTGCGGCTGGTCGAGTCGCCGAGGCCCGGGTCGTCGGTCTGCGCGCCGTCGACGCCGGCGAAGAAGGCCGTCTCGTCGAAGCCGCCGTCGTCGTCGTCCTCGCCGGTCTCGTCGGAGAAGTCGCCGACCTCGAACACGAGCACATGGTTCATCGTGAGCGTACCGGCCGCGACCTGGGCGGCGGTCGCCTCGCCGTCGATGTCGAAGGCCTCGCCGGGGAAGCCCGTGATGATGACGTTGTTGAGGTGGCCGGCGGTGCCGCGGCGCAGCTTCATGCCGGCCTGTGAACCGGCGGGGTCACCGGATCCGACGAGGGTGACGTTCCAGAGGGTCGGCGCGGAGCGCGGCGTCGCGTCGTTGTCGTCCTCGAGGTTGTCGGCCTCGATCCCCTTGTCACCGTCGTTCGTGGCCTGCTGAACCGCGACGAACTGGACGTTGCCCGACCAGCCCTGGTCCCAGTCGAGGCCGTCGTCGCCAGGCTGGGTGATCAGGAGGTGCGAGATGCCGGCGGTGCCGCCGAAGAACTCGACGCCGTCGTCGAGGCCCTTGTGGACCTGGATGAAGTCGAGGGTCGTCGCGGTGCCGCAGCCGCCGACGGTGAGGCCGTTGAGCTCGTTGTCGGTGCCGAACACGCTGCCGGCGTACTCGATGCGGACGTAGCGGAGCGTGCCGCAGTTGTGGGCCGGGTCGGAGCCTCCGTAGGAGCTCGCGGCGCTGGCCTCCATGCCCTCGATGTTCCCGGAGCCGACGTTCACCGGCGCGCGGCCGAGTAGCACGACGCCGCCGAAGTCGCCTGCGGCGCGCTCGGCCGCGGGCTTCGACGACGTGAACACGATCGGGGCCGCGGCGGTGCCGGCGGCGTTGATGCGCCCAGTGGCGGAGACGACGAGCGCCGAGCCGGTCTCGCCCTCGACGACCGTGCCGGGCGCGATCGTCAGCGTCGCGTCCGACACGAAGACGAGCGAGCGGAGCAGCACCTTGCCGCTCCACGAGGTGTCTGCCGTGATGTCATCGCAGACGACGGTGTAGCCGTCGACCGCCGGGCAGGTGTCGGTCTCTTCCTCTTCGCTGTCGCCGCAACCGAGCGCAGAGACGGCAGTGAGCGCGGCGAGCGCGAGGCTGGCCTTCGAGCGGAGCTGGAGCTGGGGCTTCATCGAGATCCTCATCCGGTCTTCGAGTTGGGGAGCGGCGCGGAGGGTAGATGCCGCAGGTGACTCCGTGGCGACGGCCTCGGGGAGTGTCCCGGGCATCGTCGTGGCGCCTCGGTGGCGCGTCGTGACGAATCCGTGGCGACCGGCGGGCTACTCGTCGTCGCGCGCTAGCGGCGTCCACGTCAGACCGACGGAGGCGTCGGTGCCGCGGCATCGCCGCGCGACGACGAGGTCGTCCTGCTCGAGCCGCGTACAGACACCCGCGAGGTTGCGTGCCCCCACCTTGAGCCGCAGCGACTCCGAGAGCCGGGCGGTGGCGGCGAGGTCGACCATGTGCGTCGGCTGCTCCGTGGTGTTCGGCTGGCCGTTGATGCCAGCCTCGACCAGCGCCGGCCCGAGCACGTTGTAGTAGGCCGATACTGACCAAGCCTCGCTCGGCGCCGCGTATGTGAGCGACGCATTCACGACCCACGGCGCCTGGCCGACGAGCGGGCGCTTCGTGTCCGTAAACTGGAGGTCACACTCGCCGTCGCCGTTCTCGTCGTCGCAGGGGAGGGTCACGCTAGACGCGACGACGGTCAGGTTCAGCCCGAGCGACAAGCCGCGAAGCGCCGGGGAGACACGTCCGAGCGAGAGCTGCACCTCGGCTTCACCGCCGAAGTCGCTCGCGGCGTCGGCGTTAACGAACGAGACGGCCCCGGCCGTGTCGACCGTCGCCTCGATCGGGTAGTTGAACGCCTTGTTGAACGCGGTGATCGCGAGGACCTCGGTGGCCGACGGGTACCACTCCAGGCGGAGATCGGTGTTGTGCACGTACGTGCGCTCGAGGTCGGCGTTGCCTGTGACGGTTCGGCGGCGGACGTAGTCTTGGTAGACGAACGGCGCGACCTCGCGAGCCTGCGGACGCGCGACGGACGCTCCGTACGCAGCTCGAAGGTAGACCTCGCGCCCGAGCGCGGCGACGAGCGATGCAGACGGGAGCGTGTCGAGATCGACGCGCTCAGCGGCGGGATCGGTCGCCCCGATGCTCGTGTCCTCGATCCGCTGCCGGTACCACTCTTGGCGCACGCCGGCGTGCAGCGTGAGCGGCGGGGCCAACCGAACCTCGACGCTCCCGAAGCCCGCCGCGCTCGTCTGCGCCGCGACGTAGGCGTCGCCGCCGCGCGCCTGGTCCGCGAGGACGATCTCGGCGCCGGCGCCCACCGACCCGACACGCTCATCCGAGAAGAGGTCCTCGGGACCGAGCGCGCGGTCGGCCGCGGCGAGCCCATTCTCGCCGCCCGCGACCTGGTAGTGGAAGCGGCGCGAGTCGAACTCGCGGTGCGACTCGACGATCTCGCCGCCCGCAGCAAGCTCCAGCGTGTCGCCGCGCGGCGCGTGGAGCGTCGCGGAGCCCGTCACGTCGCGCTGCGCGAGGTCCGAACGAAGATGGTCGCCGGTCCCGGGGTTGTCGTCCCAGAGGCCATCGAGGCTGGCGAAGTCACGCGTGTCGGGCTCCACGCGTGCGGCGCTCGCGAACGAAGCGCTCCAGTCGACCCGCGTCTCGTGCCACGCCGACGTCTCCGGCAGAAGCTGCCTGTGGCTGCCGAGCACCTGCGTGAAGGAGAGCGTGCGCGCGAGGTACTGCGCGGTCGAGCGGTCGAGGAGGCCATCCTGCTCGTCGCTGAGCCCCGACGCGGTCTCGAAGCGGTCGGTCGCGGTCTGATTGAGCAATGTCACGACGCGGATGTCGTGGCCGTCGCCGAGCTCCAGCGAGAGGGTGCCGAGCCCTCCGAGAGAAGTACGGGTGTCGAAGCGCTCACGCTGCAGCGTCTCGGCTGCCACGAGCTGCCCGTCTACCAGCTGCCCCGAGCGCGCGAATCCCTGCTCGTGCCGAACAGAGCGGTCGTAGCCGAGCAACACGAGATAGCCTACGCTGCGTCCGCCAGACGTCTCCAGTGTGTCGCCCACCCCGAGCTCCAGCCCGAACGCGGGCGCGGCGGTCCCCGTCGAGTCGTCCCACTGGTCGGGGAACTGGTCGACGACGCGGTTGTAGGTCTCGGACGACACGCCGCGCGACGACACCTCGAGTCGACGATCGGTAGGGATTCCGCTCGGCAACGCGCGGGCTCGAGCGCCGAGCGCCAGGCCGTCGAGCCGCGTCGGCGGCGTCACCCTGTCGAACGACTGGAACGTCGTCAGCGAGTTGCCGCCGAGGCTGACACCGAGCGCGAGCAGGCGGCGCTCCGGATAGGCGCGCGTCTGAACGTCCATGAGCCCGCCAACGAAGCCGCCGCGCAGCGAAGCCTCGGGCGACTTCGAGAGCGTGATGCTCGACAGCAGCTTCGTCGGGAAGAGGTCGAGCTCGACGCCGGGGTAGTCCGGGTCTGTGCGAGGCACCGGCACGCCGTTGAGCGTCACCTCGGTGTAGCGCCCCCCGAGTCCGCGGACGACCAGGAAGCGGTCCTCGATCAGCGTGACTCCGACTACGCGACGCACTGCGGCGCCGGCGGAGCTGTCTGTCGAACGCGACATCTGAGCGGCGCCGATGGCGTCTTGGACCGACGCCGACTCGCGTCGCTCCATCAGCGTCGTGGCTTCGGAGCCAGCGACGGCGCGCCCCTCGACGACGATTGTCGCGGTGTTGTCGGCGGGGCGGAGTCGCACCTCGCCGAGGTCGGTGATCTCGCCGGCCTCGACGAGGACCGAATAGGCCGCGGTGCCGAACGAGAACTGCTCGACGCGGAGCTCGTAGGTCCCAGGGGCAAGCTCCAGAAAGAAGGCGCCGTCAGCGTCGGCGCGCGTCGTCGCGCCGTCCCCGACCGCGGTGACCGCGGCACCTGCGAGGGCGGCGTCGAGCTCGTCGTCGAGAACGACGCCTCGGACGCCTCCGCGGTCTTCGGCGATGGTCTCCGGCACGACCACGGCCTCGACGGTGTCGGCGGCGTCGAGCGCCTCCCAGTACTGATCCCAGTCGGTGTCGTCGGACGCGTCCTGGTCGAGCGCGTCCCAGTCGAAGTCGTCGCCGTCGTTGGCGTCTCCGGCTGCGTCCTGGTCGAGCGCGTCCCAGTCGAAGTCGTCGTCGCCGTCGTCGGGGTCTCCCGCTGCGTCCTGGTCGAGCGCGTCCCAATCGAAGTCGTCGTCGCCGTCGTCGGCGTCTCCCGCTGCGTCTCCGGCCGCGCCCTGGTCGAGCGCGTCCCAGTCGAAGTCGTCGCCGGCTTCGGCGTCTCCTGCTGCGCTCCGGTCGAGCGCGTCCCAGTCGAAGTCGTCGGTTGCGGCGCCGCTGCCCTCGGGCGCGCTGAGCGGGTCCGGGGTTGAGACGGCCTGCGCGAACGCGCCGCGCGGCACGACGAGACAGGCAACCGCGAGCAGGATGGCGCACACGCAGCTCGGCATGGCCGGCCGCGGCGTACGCGCACGAGAGGGGGATGGCGTGCGCATGTTCGTGGCTGCTTCGCTCAGGCCTCGAGCCGGAACGGAATGCGGAAGTTGAACGGGGCGGCGACCCTCACGCCATCGGCGTTCTCGGCGGGCGAGCAGCGCCACTGCTCGACGACGGGCAGGGCCACCCGGTAGAGCTCGTCGGGCCCGCCGCGGTGACGGCACGCTCTCAGGCGACCGTCTTCGGCGACGATGCACTGGATCTGGACCGTGCCGTGGATCGCCGCCGCGCGGAGCTCCTCGGGGTAAGGCACGCTGGGCTCGCGACGCATGTGTTCGCAAGGTGGCGTGGAGGTGTCCTCGATTCGCGCGACCCGGTTCCGGTCTTCCTCGCTCCGGCTGGCCTCTTCGCGTCGCTGCGTTCGCCGCGGTGCGGGCGGGGGTGTGCGCTCCCCGCCACCGCCGCCGCCCCCGGCTCCCCCCGACGGCCCGGTCGGCGGTCCGTCGCCGTTTCCGATGCCGATACCGATCGCGTTGCCGCCCCCCTCGCCGGGGCCCGAGGTTTCCTGGACCCGCTGTGGGGCGGGCGGCTCCGGTTCGGGCTCTGGCGCGGGCTCCGGTTCGGGCTCCGGGAGCGCCTCCGGCTCGGGCTCGGGTTCGGCGACCGCAACGACCGGCGGCTCCGGCTCGACCTCGGGAGGCGTCGGGGGCTCGACTTCGGGCTCCGGCTCCGGCTCTGCGAGCATTCGAACGAAGCGATCGGAGAGCCCCTGGCCCGGCAGGGGCTCGGGCGGAGACGGAACGAACGCCGTGAGGTAGGCGACGCTGCCGAACTGCAGCAGAGCCGAGACGCCCAGTGCGCCGGCGAGGGCACCGCTGAGGCCCAGCGTCAGACCGACGAACTGGGTGAGCCGCTGGCGTCCGTGCGGAGAGGCGGCGCGGTCGGAGTCGCTCATTGACGTCACGTCGTCGAGGCTGGGGCGTGGACTGGCTGGTCGTTGCGGCGCGGAATGTAGGCGGCGGCGGTGACGCGGAGTTGTCGACGTCGTGGAGTTTCGCGGCGCGCCGGTGGCGTTACGGCGGCCTAAGCGTGGCGGCGTGATGGCTCCGACGTGGCGCGCGCGTGGTGCGTGGGTGGCGAACCCGTGAAGCGACCGGCTGGTCGCAAGTGGTCCGGCTGCCTGCTGCGATCGGCCACTGCCGGGTGGTCGTCGCGGCCGGTGCAGGGCTGGACCTCGATCTGAGGTGCGTGTAAGGGGCGAAGCTGGGAACTCGACGGGGACGTCCCCCGCGCCCTCGGCCGCAGCGATGGGCTTCGGCATTCGGCAACTGGAGAGACACGGAGGAGTGATGTTTGGACCGAAGAACGCCCGCTGGGCCCTGACGCTCGCGGCGAGCCTGCTCGTCGCCGGCGGCTGTAGCGGCGGTGATGAGACAGAGGAAACCGATGCGGGCTCGGACGTTCAGACCGACAACGGCGGGACCGACGGCACCGATACTCCCGACCCGTGCGCAGGCCTCGAGCTGTGCGCCGCCGAGGGATCGGCGTGTGACGGCAACGGCTTCGTCACGTGCGCCCCGAACGCTGACGGATGCCTCGTCGAGACGGTGACTGCGTGTGCGGCGGGCCAAGTCTGCGACGATGCTGGCGCCGAGCCAGCCTGCGTCGCGGCCTGCGAGGACGAGTGCGACGCCCCGGGAGGCGCGTGCGAGGATGGCGTGGCGGTGATGTGCGAGGTCGGAAGCGACGGCTGCCTTGTCGAGACGCGCGACGTCTGCGGCGACGGCGAGGTCTGCAGCGAAGGCGACGGGATCGCGGTCTGCGCGCCCGACGTCTGCGAGGGTCGCGCGCTGTGCGCGGACATCGGGGCCGCGTGCGACGGCGACGTGGTGGCGACCTGCGCGATCGACGCTGACGGCTGTCTCGTCGAGACGCGCCTGGACTGCGCACTCACGGGCGAGATCTGCGGAGTCGACGATGGCGGCGTCCCGACGTGCGGGCCCGTGTGCGTCGACGACGCGGGATGCAGCGAGGCTGGCTCGTCCTGCAGCGACGACACGCTGGTCGTGTGCGAGGTCAGTGACCTGGGCTGCCTCGTGCGCGCCGAGTTCGACTGCACGGCCGGCCGTGAGGGCGGCTTCTGCTCGTCGGAGGGCGTCGCGACCTGCGCGGTCGACGGCGACCCGTGTGACGGGATCGAGCAGTGCGTGCCTTCGTCGGTGGGGGCCTGCGATGGCGACACGAACGTGACGTGCGTGCCCGACGCGTTCGGCTGCAACGTCGAGCAGAGCGAGGACTGCGCGGCGGTCGACGGTGGCTACTGCGGACCCGGCGGATGCGCCGTGGTCGACCCCGACGTGTGCGCCGCGATTCCGGCGGAGGAGCTGTGCGACGAGGCCGGCGCGGTCTGCACGGAGACGGGTACGGAGGTCTGCGCGCGCAACGCAGATGGCTGTCTTGTCCTGACGACGGAGACGTGCGGGGAGGGAACGACCTGCGTCGACGGCGCCTGCGTCGACATCTGCTCGACGCGGACGACGTGTGAGTCCGAGTTCTACTGCGACGGCGACGACGCGGTGGCCTGCGCCGAGGACGCCGACGGCTGCCTGGTCGAGTCGGGCCGCGACGGATGCCTGTTCGGCTGCGGCGGCGCCGGCGTGTGCGCGCCGGATCCGTGCATCGCGGACGGCTGCGACCCGGAGTTGTTCGCCGGTAGCTGTGCCGACACGGTCCTCACGCTCTGCGACTTCGACGAGGCCCTCGGCTGCTTCGTGATCTCCGAGTTCGACTGCAGTGGGATCGACGAGCTGTGCATGGATGACACCGACTTCGCGACCTGCGCCCCGGCGCCGTGTGGCGACGGATTCTGGGACGCCGAGACCGAGGGCTGCGACGACGAGAACATCGTCGACGGTGACGGCTGCTCCGCGACCTGCACTGTCGAGGCCGGCTGGGACTGCGTCGGCGAGTTCACGTTCTTCGGCGTGGTCAGCGTCTGCAGTGAGGTCGACTGTGGCGACGGCATCATCACATCTGACGAGCAATGCGACGACGGCAACGACGTCGATGCCGACGGCTGCACCGCGTGCATGCGCGACGAGACGTTCTCGTGCATCGGCGAGCCGTCGTTCTGCGAGGCGGCCGTCTGTGGCAACGAGACGACGGAGATCTGGGAGAGCTGCGACGACGGTGCCACCGAGCCCTTCGACGGGTGCTCCGCGGAGTGCGGCATCGAGATCTCGCCGATCGCTGGCGCGCAGTTCGTGTACGAGACCACGATCGACGACGGCCTTCCGCTCTGGTTCCGGCTCGACGCCGACTGCAGCGGCGCGAACCGTCCTCGCGATTCGTACTTCGAGCCGGTGGCGATCACGAACTCGAACGACTTCCCGATCGACATCGCCGTCTACGTGGAGTGGACCGGCGACGGATTCGTCCACCTGCTCGATAGCTCTGCGCCGAGCGGCGACTTCGCTTCCGCGTGCGTGGCGGGCGATGACGACTTCGACAGCACGTTGGACTCCCTGATCGAGGCCGCGACGATCCCGGCAGGGGAGACCTGGTACGTCTTCCTGTCGACGTTCGACGCAGGCGACACCATCGAGGCCGCGCGCCTCACGGTCACCACGCTGGGCTGCGGTGACGGGATCCTGGCGGCCGGCGAGGAGTGCGACGACGGCGCCAACGACGACGGTGACGGCTGTTCGGCCGGGTGCTTGGTCGAGAGCGGCTTCTTCTGCGCGGGCGAGCCGTCCGAGTGCGCCGAGATCGTGTGCGGCGACGAGGTCATCGCCCACGGCGAGACGTGCGACGACGGCAACGACTTCTCAGAGGATGGCTGCTCGTCTTCCTGCACGATCGAAGAGGGCTACCAGTGCTTCGCCACGCCTTCGATCTGCGAGCTGGTGACCTGCGGCGACGACGACATCACTCAGCCGTTCGAGTCGTGCGAGGACGGGAACACCGACGGCGGAGACGGCTGCTCGGCCGCGTGCATCGCCGAGGCGCCGAGCCCGGGCGACGAGGCGGTGGTCTTCACCGACAGCCTCACGGACGGCAACCCGTCGTTCTTCCGGCCCGGCTCGTTCTGCGCGGTCGGGGATCGCGAGACGTACTTCGGCGTCTACCCGATCACGAACGCGACCGACGGGACGCTCTTCGTCGACATCACCGCTGCGTGGGCCGACGGCGACGGATTCCTCGTCGTCTACGACGGGTCGTTCGACCCCTCGGACGGTGGGATCGGCTGCCTGGATGCCAACGACGACTTCGGTGGGACGAGCGGCAGCGCGCTGCTCGGCTTCCCGATCGCCGCTGGCGCCACGCTTCAGATCGTGCCGACCACGTACGCGGAGTTCGACACGATCAGCTCGTTCGAGCTGACCGTGAGCGCGACGCCCGCTGAGTGAATGGACGCGTCGCGGGGCCGGCGACGGCCCCGTGACGCGTCAGTCGAGCCGCGGGCGATGGCGAGCTGCCGTCGCCCCTAGGCGGGGTGCGAGCACCTGCATCGTGCCAGCCGTGACGCCGAACTGCTCGTGCGCGCCCACCGCGGCGACGCACTGCGGCGGTGTCAGTGTTCCGTCGAGGAGGTCGCGGTAGGCGCGGACCACCGCCGCGGCCGTCGCGGCGTCCTCCCACACGAACTCGACCCGAAAGCGGCGGACGCCGGCGGCCAAGAGGGCCGGCACGCTGCCTGCGGCCGACTGGGCTTGCGCGTTGAACACGGTGTTGCGGCATCCGACATCGACCACGACCGGGTGCTCCTGGCCCCGAGTGTCGCGCAAAGCGACCCGGTGCGCCTCGCAAGGTCTGCCACACGTTCGATAGTCGCGCCCGCGTGACAGGCGGGCGGCGTAGACGCAGTGCTCGGTGTGAAACGTTGAGATGTGGTGGTGGACCACGACGGTCACTCGTCCCGGATCGACGGCGGCCAGCAGGGCAAGGAGCTGAGGCAGGTCGAGGTCGTGAGACGCGGTCAGCGTGTCGAGACCCCGGGAGAGCACCGCCGCGGCTGCGACCGAGTTCGTGACGTTGAGCGAGAAGTCGCCGTGGAGGGAAGGGCGTTCGCCGGGCTGCAGTTCTGCGAACGACATCAGCGCGCCCCAGTGTCGGACCAGCACGCCCGTCGGCGAGAGTCGGGCGAGCCGTCGGTCGAAGCCCTCCTCGCCCGGCTTCTGGACGCGGACCGTCGCAAGGGTCACGTCGAGACCTGCGGCACGAGCGCGGTGGACGGCCTTCTCGAGCCCGACGAGCTCCATCCAGTCGAGCTCGACGTGCGACAGACCCGCCGCGATGACCGCGTCGAGCTGTTCCATTGTGCGACACAGCACGACCAACTCCGGACGGCCCGCCGGCTGACGCTGCGGGACGGGGCGGAGCAGCGGCACGACAGGCGACTCGTGCAGGGTCCGCGGCTGTGTGAGCGAACTCTCGAGCAACGTGACGAGTTCTCGCCGGACCGCCTTCAGCGAGCTGACAGGGACGTGCAGGTTCGGGGCGAGCCTGGACAGGTCGAGATCCGCAAGCCGGAACGGGGTGCCACCGAGCGCTCCTAGCTTGCCCCGCAGCAGCGCCTCGTCGAGTCCGCCGCCGGTGGCCACGACGAGCGGCGCTTCTCCCGAGCAGGTCACGGTGGTGCCCGTGGTCGTCGCTGTCACCCGAAGGGGGGCGCCTGCCGTCCCTGTGACGTTGAGGGAGACCGGGATTCGTCCCTCCGGGGTCGCCGCCGACAGGTCCTGCCCGTGCTGCGTCACGGCCGGGTCGCCGGTGAGCCAGACGCGATGACCTGCGCGGACGCGGCCGAGGTCGGGGCCCGGAGTGCCGAATCGGAGGCGCCAGCCGTCGCGTGTCTCCTGGACGTCGAAGATCGGCCCTCCGGGCTCGCTGAGCTCGGGGTGCCCCGTGTCGAAAGCGACGCCCAGACCGGCGCGGAGCGCGGGCGGTTCGGGTTCTGGCGACGAAGTCTCGCCGCGGCTGCCGGTCGGACGTGGAAGCGGTGAAGCGACGCCGCCAACCGCACGCATGCGAGGGGACGGGCGCGCGCGGGCGACGTCGACGCCTCGGGAGTCGACGTTCGTCACCTCCCCAAGGAGGATCCCGCGATGCTTCGGGGAGCGACCGTCGACTAGCGCCTGGTGGTCGGCCCCGGCGAGGAAGCCGTCCGAGAAGCCTCGCGAGTATGTGACGGCCGACCTGCCGAGGTCGGCCGCCAAGACGTCCGCGGCGCCGGGCGTCGCTGCAGTCCCGGCCGCGACAGCGTCGATCCAGTGCTTCAACAGGGTGACCGCCTCGGTGGCGTAGGCAGCGCCCTTGAGGCGACCCTCGATCTTGAGCGAGTGGACGCCGGCCTCCATCAGCGCGGGCACGGCGTGGACGCCGGCGAGGTCGAGTGGGCTCAGCAGGTACCGCACGTCCCCGAGGGGGTGGGTCTCGCCGTCGACGACGAGCTCGTAGGGGAGCCGGCACGACTGAGCGCACTGCCCTCGATTCGCGGATCGGCCGCCCCATGCTTCGCTCGTCAGGCACTGACCCGACCACGACATGCAGAGGGCGCCGTGAATGAAGACCTCGAGCTCGACCGGCGAGTCGGCGGCAAGGTCCGCCACTTCGGAGACGGACAGCTCGCGGGGCAGCACGACGCGCTGAATACCGAGGTCGGAGGCGAGGCGCAGGCCCTCGCGGCTCGAGATCGTCATCTGCGTGCTCGCATGCAGTGCGAGCGCCGGGCAGACGGCGCGGGCGATGGCGGCGACGGCGAAGTCCTGGACGATCAGCGCGTCGATGCCAGCCGCGGCGGCCGCGCGCACGAGCGACTCTACGGCGTCGAGCTCCGACTCGAACACGAGCGTGTTCATCGTCAGGAACGCGCGCGCCCCCGCCCGGTGAGTCGCCTCCGCGACAGCGTCGAGCTCGTCGACGGAGAAGTTGTGGGCGCGAGCGCGCGCGTTGAAGCCCTCGTCGAGGCCGAAGTAGACCGCGTCAGCTCCGGCGGCGAGGGCGGCGCGGAGTGTCGTCCAGTCACCGGCGGGGGCGAGGACCTCGGGGCGCCGCAGCACGCGAGGTGCGAGGGTCGGTGTTACGGTTCGTACGGGCACGCAGACGGCGCGAGCGCGGCGTCGTGCCGCGACAATGTTGCGCGCGTTGCGCGGCAGAGTACGCATGGATGTTCGCGTCGCGCAACGGAGGCCCAGTGGGCTCGGTCGCAACTACGGTCCTTCTGCTCGCACTGAGCAACGTCTTTATGACGCTGGCTTGGTACTGGCACCTCCGTGGGCTCAAGACAGCGTCGCTCCCGGTCGCCATTCTCGCGAGCTGGGGGATCGCGCTCGTCGAGTACTGCCTGCTCGTACCGGCGACACGCATCGGAAATCAGACGCTGTCCGTCGCGCAGCTCAAGGTGCTGCAGGAGGGGATCACCCTGCTCGTTTTCGCCCCGGTCGCGTTCTGGCTGCTGCGTGAGCCGATCCGATGGACGTACGGCGTGGCGGCGCTGCTGGTTCTCGCCGCCGTCGCGCTGGTCTTTCGAGCGTGACCAAGCCCGCGCCGAGCTCGGACCGCGCCGTGGCGCCACTGATCGTCGGCGCCTTCGTGCTCGCTGCCGTCGCGGGGGCGGTGAACAGCTCGTCGCTAGTCGCGTGGGACACCGCGGTGTCGCATCTGACGGGGGCCATCAGCCGAGGTCCGCTGGACCTGTATCAGGCGAACACCGCGCACTACTGGCTCCTCGCGCGCGTCGCGGTCGGGTTCTTCGCGGGCGCGGTCATCGCCGGCTGGCTTATCGAGTCCGACACGCTGCGGATGGGGCGGCGCTACGGCGCCGCGTTGGTTCTGGAGGGGACCCTCTTCGTCGCCGCATCGTTCGTGACGGCGCGGCCGGCGCTCGCGGTGGCGCTGCTCGCGCTGGGCTGTGGTCTCCAGAACGGCATGGCGGTCCTTCACGAGGGTGCGGTCCTGCGCACGACGCACATGACCGGCGTCGTGACCGACATCGGGACCGCGATCGGCGCGAGGCTCTCGGGGCGTCCGGTCGCCACTCAGCGCCTCACGTTCCACGCGACGCTGCTCGCCGGGTTTCTCACGGGCGCGGCGGTCGGCGTGTTCGGGAGTGAGGCGTTCGGCCCCGACCATGTGATCCGTGCGGTCGGGCTGACGGCGATCGCGATGGGGGTTGGCTACCGCGCGGTGGCCCGCCCTGGCGGACGCGTCGGGCAGCCTTCTCCGACCTAGTCGGCAGCCTGGCGCCGCCTACATCACGGGCATCGAGCGCGCGCCCGTTGCCACAGCGATCATCGCTCGCGTGCGGCTCCACACCGACTCCTGCAGGTAGCTCAGCCCGTGCCGCGCGCAGATCTCACGCACGCGCGGCTGAGCGCGGACGTATTGGAGCATCGACATGTCGGGGAACAGGTGGTGCTCGATCTGGTAGTTGAGCCAGCCGTGGGCGAAGTCGTTCGCGAAGCCCCCGGTCGCATAGTTCGCGGTCCCGATGATCTGCCGAAGGTAGAACTCGCCGCGGTGCTTGGTGGCGTGTTCGAAACGGTACACGTCCTCACCCACGTGGTTGGGGACGATGATGACGAACGAGTGCAGGTTCGTGAGCACCTCCGCGACCGCGCGATTCGCGAGCGCCGCCAGCCAGAACTGCGTCCCGAACGCCAGGAACGGGAGGGGCAGGAGCCCGAAGTGCAGAGCGACGTAGGGGAGGTAGCTGCGGAGCCACGTGTCCCGCCCCGGTCGCGCCCACGGGAGCCACATCGCCGCCGCCGGGAACTTCACCGGCGCGCCGGCGCCGGGGGCCGCATTTCGCAGGGCGCCGAGCGTGTTCGGCGCGTAGTACGTGAACTTCCACGTCGACGCGACGAACGCGAGGACCAGCGCCCGCAGGAACAGCGGAATCCCGCGTCGGCGAAGCAGCGACGTGTTGAGCTCCGGCTGATCGGGGTCGGCCGACTCGCCGAGACGAAAGTGGTGAAGCGCGTTGTGTTCGTAGCGCCACGCGTCTGGGACCATCCAGTCCGGCCAGTCCAGCCAGCGCCGCGCGCCGCGCGCGAACTTCGACGACCGGAGCCTCTCCGGGACGCCTGGAACGCGGTCGTATCCACGGTGAACCACGTGGTGGGCCACCATGGTCCATCGAGCAAAGATCCCGGTCGACAGCAGCAGCGGTGACAGCGGATTTGGGATCCAGGCGGTCGCCCAGCCCAGCAACGACGCCACCCGGCCCACCCACTCGACGCGACGCAGGTGGGCGGCGTCGTCGGGACCAACACCAGCGCGGAGCTCATCCCGAAGCGCGTCGAAGTCGTCCCGGAGGGCATCGAGGTCGACCGCGACGTCGCCAACGTAGACGGTGGTCTCAGTGGACCGGTTGGGGGGCGCTTGAGTCAGGGCTGCGTTCATCGTGGTCTGCTTCGGGGCGGGGCTCTTGTGCCCGACTGGCGGCGGTCCGGCAAGCGGACTCGGCGGCGATCGGTGTGGCGCCATCGGGTGGCGGCGTCGCGAGCGATCCGCTAGTTGAGCTCTCGTCCATCCGAGCTGCCCCGAGCCTGCCATGCGTTCGCCCAAACTCCGCACCGCCAGCGCGCTGCTGACATCGCTCACGCTGTCCCTGGCGAGCTGCACCAGCGACGAGGGGACGCCCAGCGATGCCGCCGATTCCGCCGGCACCGATGTGGCTGCAGATGTCGGTGACACCGACACGAGCGCCGCCGACGCCGCGGTCGGCGATGGAAGTGGCGCCGACGGGGACGATGTCGTCGTGACCGACCCCGACACGGACGATGACGCCGACTCGGCGGCAGACGCCGAGGTCGGCCCGACGATCGATCCGCTCGGGTGGGCGCTTGGGGACCCCGGTCCGTTCTCGGTCGGCTACCGACGCTACACGCTGACGTACGACCGCCCCGACGTTGCGGAGCAGCGAACAATCACGGTCAACGTCTGGTACCCGACCGATGAGCCGTCGCACGTGCCCGTGGCGTACCTCGACACCTTCCAAGACCGCGACTCCAACCTGGACTCACCGCCAGCCCCGCCGGTCTACCCGTCGGGCCGCTATCCGGTGCACCTGCACTCTCATGGTTTTCAGGGCTTCGGCGGCACGAGCGCGTTCCTGATGCGGCACTTCGCGTCTCACGGCTGGTTGGCCATTGCCCCAGACCACACCGGAAACACCCTGCTCGATCACCGAGACCCGCTCGCGACGTCTCACTACTTCCTGAAGGAGATCGACCTCAGCGAGTCCCTGGACCTCCTCGACGAGCTCCCGAACGAGGACCCGCTCCACGGGCTCGCGGACACGTCGCGTGTCGTCGTCAGTGGGCACTCGTTCGGAGTCTACGCGACCTGGGCGATCTCGGGCGCGACGTTCGACATGGACGTCATCCGAGACGAGTGCGCGTCGGGCGGTGTGCCGTCCGGGACCTGCACCGACGCGGAGCTCGCGGTGTTCGAGGCCGGCGTCGCGGATCCGCGTGTCGTCGCGACGATCGGGCTGGCCGGGTCCTACCGTGCGTCGTGGTTCGGCGACAGCGGGTACACAACGCTCCAGGGACCGTTCCTGTCGCTGTCTGGAAGCGAGGACGGGGTCGGCGCCGACGAGCAGTTTGCGACCGTGGGCGACTCCGTCCCGCTCTGGTGGGTGCTGCTCGAAGGCGGCTGCCATCAGACGTTCGCGCTCGGCGGGTGCCCGACTCTCGACACCCTGGTGGGCTGGCGGATCGTGTCGACGTACTCGCTCGCGTTCGCGCGGCACTTCCTCTTGGGCGACGCCGGGACGGCGGTGACCGACGTCCTCGATGGCACGGACCCGGTGTCGGAGCTCGCGACGCTGCGGCGCAGCGCGGCGGTGACCCGATGAGGCTCGCGCTCGTCTTCGCAGCGCTGGGCGTCGGAATGCTGCTGCCGGTCCAAGCGGCGGTGAACGCGGCGCTCGGCCGCGTGACGGGCTACCCGCTTGTCGCCGCCCTCACGAACTTCTGCGTCGGGATGTCGATCATCGTGACGTTGGCGGTCACGACGGGCCAGATCCGCGGCGTCGGCGCACTTCGGACGGCGCCGTGGTGGACGTTTGGCGGCGGACTCGTCGGGGCGTCGGTCGTCCTGAGTGGGATCCTCGTCGCGCCACGGCTCGGGAGCACCGTATTCTTCGTGTTGATCATCGCCGGCCAGCTCGTGGCGGGTCTCGCACTCGACTACTTCGGCGCGTTCGGCATGCCGCGCGTTCCGCTGACGGCGGCACGGGTCGCCGGGGTGGTCGCGGTGGCGGTCGGCGTGCTGCTGATGCGTCGCGGCTAGCCCACGGAGCTCGCTGAAGACCTCAGTCCTCGCGCGGTCCGTCCCACGGACGCAGCGCCGATCGCGTCGCGGCGTCGCGCTCCTCCGCGGGCAACGAGTAGTCGTGCCCGAAGAGGGCAGACGCCCAGGAGCCGTACTGCGGGTTCGGCAGCATGAACCAGCGCGTACCCCAGAGCTCGCCGGCCTGTGAAGCGACGGCCGCGCGCGCCTCGACGCTGCCCCGGTAGTCGTCGGTGAAGTCGCCGAGGTTGTCGCCCAGCAACATCACGACTCGGTAGCTCGCGCCGATGACCTGGCGCCGCGTCCCCTTGTCGGAACGCCACTCCGGCCGCTCCCCCTTCGTCAGTACCGTGTCCACGTCTTCGGGGAGGTCGAAGCCGATCGCGGTGAGGTTGCTGCGCGTGGCGTCCTCGCAGTCGCTAGTGCGGTTCGTCACGAAGAACACCGTCGCGCCGGCGCGTTCTGCTGCCTGTACGAAGTCGAGCGCACCCGGAATTGGGGCCGCGATCCCCTCGCGACACCACTGACCCCACGTCTGGTCGCTGAACTCCTGTCCGGTGGTGATCAGCCACGCCTGGTAGGCCGCGTTGTCGAGGACCGTCTCGTCGAGGTCCAGAATGATGGCGGGCGGGAGGTCGGCCGGCGCGTCGCTCCACTGCTCTGGCGACGCCGAACCCGGGCTTTCGAGCGCCGCTGAGATGGCTGCGGTCGCAGTCGCGTAGGTTTGGCTGGCGAGCGCGGCGTACTCTGCGGAGGTCTGCGTCCACAGGACCGCGCTCTCGAGCGGGGAGCGTGCTGGCAGGGCGGCCGTGGGCTCGGTGACTGCGGCGGCGCATGGAGGCGTGCCGGTCGTGGTGACGGGCGCGGCGCCACAGCCGGCGGTGAGCCCAGCGACGATGGCCAAGGACGAGGTCAGACGGACGACGATGTGCATAGGGACCCTGTGACGAGGTGGATGGGGAAGTGCCACCGGCCGCGGCGCCGCGTCAATGGACTCGACCGGTGCGCATCGGCGGCGGCGCACGATGCCCCGCTCTCGGCGTGCTACAGCCGGCGAAAGGCGTCGCCGATGGCCCGTCTTCGTGGCACTGCGTCGAAATGCGCGCTAGGTTGCGTCCGTCTCGAATCGACGAGCGCATGGAGCCAGACTCGCCATCCGACCTGCCATCGCCGGAGCGGGCCGATACGTCTTCCCAGGTTCAGGGAAACGAAGTGGCCCCGGCGACCGACGACGACGCGAGCCCCGAGTTTCAGGTCGTCCCCGAGGACTTCCTGGTGCCGGGCGACATCGTCGCGAGCCGCTATCGCGTCATCCGCTCGCTGGGATCCGGTGGGTTCGCGCAGGTCTACCTCGCGAGTCACACAGAGATCGACTCGATGCGCGTCGCCATCAAGGTGCTGCATCCCCACCGGACCACGCCCGAGGCGCTGGACCGGTTCCGGAACGAGGCAAAGCTCCTTGCGATGCTGCAGAACCGGCACACGGTTCGACTGATCGACTTCGGCGTCACCGAGACGCCGATGGCGTATCTCGTGATGGAGTACGTCCGCGGTGTGGCGCTGGACGCGCTGCTGCGCGACCGCGGCCGGCTGGCCGAGGCAGACGTTGCGCGGGTCGCGATCGGGGTGCTGAAGTCGCTCGTCGAGGCGCATTCGGTCGGGGTCATCCACCGCGACCTCAAGCCCGCGAACATCGTCCTGGTCTCAGAGCCCGGTGAGCGCTTCGTCGTCCCCCGGGTCCTCGACTTCGGAATCGCGAAGGTGATGGGCGGCGGGTCGCCCGTCGAGGACGAGATCCAGCAGGAGGATGGGTCGTGGGAGCCGGTCGTGTACTGCACGCCGGCATATGCGGCCCCGGAGCTCCTGCGTGGCCGCCCCGACTTCGCAACCGACCTCTACGCGCTCGGCCTCGTGCTGATCGAGCTCTTGGAGGGCTGTCCCCCGTACGAGTACCCGGACCCAGAGCCGTCGGCTTCGCCCCACCTGTGGGACGAGCCTGTCCCGCTCGGGCCGCACGTCGAGGGCAGTGAGCTCGCGTCCGTCGTTCGACGGGCCGTCGCGAAGGAGCTGGAAGACCGCTACGTCGCGGCCGAACACATGCTCCGAGATGTGGAGGAGGCGTACGAGCGGATTCGGAAGAAGACCTCGTCG
This sequence comes from Myxococcales bacterium, assembly GCA_020633625.1. GTDB lineage: Bacteria > Myxococcota_A > Bradymonadia > REDH01 > REDH01 > JACKDJ01. The sequence continues at coordinate 28,881 of JACKDJ010000031.1, read as the reverse complement.
GCATCGGCGCTCGAGGTCGCGGAGGACACGAACCCGCCGGTTCCCGCGGACCGGAGAGCGCCGTCGCAGGCGGCCCGCTTCGTGGCGACGTCGGTCGTCGGCCTGGCTGGCGCGCTGGAGGCGAGGGCGGCGCGGCTCCGCGACCGGGACGCACGCCGCCAACGTCCGACCACGAGCCCGGCGCTCGCGCCGCGGCCGCCACGCGGGGCCGCGGCGACTCCACCGTCTTCGGGGGCCGACGCGCGGAGACCGGACTCGGCGGCGGAGCTTGCCACGCCGCGCGACGCACGCACTGACGCCCCGACGACGTCATTCGCGCCGGCGTCCGATGGGACGCATGACGGGCCGCCGCCGCCGGTGCGAGTGCCGGGGTTGAGGTCGTCCCGCGACGAGAAGAGCGTGGTAGAGGTCGCCCTGTTCGGTCAGCGCGTCTTTTCGCCGCGCCCGACGCTACCGACCGTGCTCGTCGTCATCGCGGCGATCGCGCTCCCCGCGCTCGTCGCGGTCTGGTCTGCGGTGCAGTTCCTGCGCGGTGAGACCCAGCATCCGGTCGTTGTGAGCGACGAAGAGTAACGCGGCGCGGCGAGCGAAGTCGCCGTAGCGGGCGCTACTCCTCGGTCGTGCTGGTCTCGGGGCTTCCGGCCGCGTCGCCACCGGCGGCGGGGGCGTCACCGCACCCGGCTGCGCGTTCGACGATGACGAACTCCACGCGACGGTTCGCCGCGCGCCCGTCTGCGGTAGTGTTCGGCTGAATCGGACGGGTCTCGCCGTAGCCTTCGGAGCGCAGCCGCTCGGGTTCGAGGCCCGCTGCGACGAGGTAGTTCCGTACGGAGGCGGCACGGCGCTGCGACAGATCGAGGTTGGCGTCGTCGCGCCCGCGGTCGTCGGTGTGACCGGCCACCTCGACCAGGGTGACGAAGGTCGCGCCGCGGAGGACGCCGGCGACCTGGTCGAGGAGCGGGAACGAGCGCTCCTCGATGACGTCGCTGCCGGTGGCGAAGTAGACGACGTCGTTGATGATGATCGCCTCGCAGGTCAGCTGGACGAGTCCGACGCCCTCTTCGGGGCAGCCGTCGTTGTCCTCGAAGCCGTCGTAATCTTCGGCTTCGTCGGGGCACTGGTCGTCGGCGTCGAGGAGGCCGTCGCCGTCGTTGTCCGGGTCGGGGCAGCCGTCTTCGTCCTCGAATCCGTCGACGTCCTCGGCGTCGGTCGGACACTGGTCGTCGGCGTCGAGGACGCCGTCCGCGTCGTTATCTGGGTCGGGGCAGCCGTCGGCGTCTTCGAATCCGTCGGCGTCTTCGGCCTCGTCGGGGCACTGGTCGTCGGCGTCGAGGAGGCCGTCGGCGTCGTTGTCCGGATCGGGGCAGCCGTCGGCGTCTTCGAATCCGTCGACGTCTTCGGCGACCTCGGGGCAGGCGTCATCGTTGTCCTCGATGCCATCGCCGTCGCTGTCAACCCAACACAGCGTGAGGAAGCCGTCGTCGCAGAGGCGCTGGCGGATCGCTTCGCCGCGGTCTGGGTCGAAGTGGGGTGAGCCGGTGGCGGAGTAGGTGCGGATCAGGACGTCGCACGCGTGGATGTTGTAGCGGTGGCAGGACCGCTCGAGCGCGGCGAACGCGCGCTCGCTCTCGGCGAGGTCCGCGGTTGCGAGGAGCTCGGAGCCGAGGGCATCGCAGCCCACGTAGTTCCCGTTCTGGCAGGCGCGGTCGTAGAGTTCGAACGCCCGGTCAACGTCCTGATCGGCGTCAACGCCGGTGCGGAGCATGTTGGCGGCGGAGACGCACGCGCCGGCGTTCGCGAGCCTGAGACAGTCGCGGTACGATTCCTTTCCTTCGGATGTCTCGAACGAGCGCGCGCCGCAGGCCGAGAGCAGCAGGAGGAGCGCCGCCGACGGTGCGACGAGGACGAGGTTGGTGCGCATCGCGCTCCTCTAGAAGCGTGTTGTGAGTGTGAGCCCGACGTCGGCGCCTTCGGCGCCGGGGGCCACGACCAGGGTCGGGTTCTCGCGGCGCTCGATGTCGCGGTGGCGTTCGTTCAGGAGCGTCGCGGTCACGAAGGACGTGAGCGAGACACCGACCATGCTCCACGCGGCGCGCCGAAATCGGTCGGGCCGGTCGCGGAGGTTCTGCGCGCCGTTGCTCGAGCCTAGGTCGAGGTCGGCGAGGTCGGAATCATCGTGCCGTGCGGCGACGAACGCGCCGACGCCGGAGGCGGCCGTGGCGACGCTGAGCGTGTAGAGGCCGATGACGAAGCCGCGCCGTGCGACCTGCCGATCGGCGTAGTTGTAGCCGTAGACGTCGGTGCTGAAGTGGCTGCCGGCCGCGATGCCGAGTTGGGCGGCGAGCTCGGAGACGTCGGGCCGCGGGGCGTCGGGGTCGCAGTCCAGGTCGTCTTCGTCGCAGCTCACGAGCTTCGCGAGCGCCTCGTCGACGCATTGGTCGATGTCTGCGTCCGAGGTGGCTTGGGTGAGAAAGTCGAGGATGTAGGCAGCGCCGAGCGTCCCGTCTTCGAGGACCTCGAACCGAACCACGTCGATCGAGTCGACGCCGCGCGGGGCGCGCCATTCGTGCTTGCGGTCGTCGTCTTCTTCGGCGGTCCCGCACTCCACAAAGGCATCGATGTTCACGCCGGCGGCGTCGAGGAGCATCTCGAACTGCGCGTTTCCGCGCAGGCCTGCGAGCTGAGCTTCGTAGGTGCCGTAGTCCGGACGTCCCGCGTCCTGGGCGGCGGCGGAGGATGCGTATGTGCTGAGCACGGCGCAGAGCGCGGCTGCAGGGGTTCGGAGGCGTGTGTCCACGAAGGGCCTCGGCGCGGGTCAAATTCGACATAGGGAGCGTCGGCGCCGGCTGGTAGCACAGGCTACGGCGACGAACAACGACGAGTGTCAAGCGGGCGCGAGTCTCCATGGGCGGGTGGAGTCGGGGCCTCTGACGACGCGCAGTCACAAAGCGCTTGTGGCGCGCGCGTCGACAGACTAGAAGCTCGTCGTCCGCTCGCTCGCGGCGTGTGACCCTCGGGTCTAGGCGCGGCGAACTCACTGAGGGTGTACGGCGTCTGTGCCGGCCCGGCGTGCGAGCGGGCAGCCGTTCCCCCGGCGCCATGGCGCGACTTTCCGAGGCGGGTGGACCTGGCGACGCCGGGCTCCACTGGTTTCGTGCGTTCATGGCAGGCAAGTCGATCGAACAGATTCTCCAGCGCGTCGAGGCGCTGGCCACGCCCGCGGCAGCGGAGCGGGGCTGCGTCGTCTACGACGTCGAAGCACGTCGCCACGGCTACAGCGGCACCGTACGGGTCCTCGTGGAGCGTGCGCCGGGCGGGGATGCCGGAGTAACGGTCGGGGAGCTGGGCGCGATCGCTCGCGAGGTCGGCTTCGCGATGGACGCCGAAGAGACGATCGACTTCCCCTACACGTTCGAGGTGTCGAGTCCCGGCGTCGAGCGCACGCTACGGACGCGGCGACAGTTCGAGCAGAACGTCGGCGCACAGGTGCGGCTCGTATTGGGCGAGCACCCCGCACCGAACGGCGACCGGGTCGTTGTGGGACGCCTCGCGCGCGTCGAAGGAGACGTCGCCGTCGTCGCCGTCGGCGACGACGACGAGTGGAGCATCGCGATCGGGAACGTGAAGCGAGGGAAGACCGTGTTCGACTTCGGTGGCAACCCGAAGCCGACCGGAGCCAAGAAGCGCGCGCGGCCCGCCGGGCCAAGCGAGGAGTGATCGGATTCGATTCTGTTGTAGGCCCAGCCGGGAGAGCCCGGCCAACCGTTAGGAGAGAAGATGGATCTGAACATGGTGATCGAGCAGGTCGGCCGGGAGCGCGGGATCGACCGCGGCGTCCTGGTCGAGACGCTCGAAGCCGCCCTGAAGACGGCGGCGAAGAAGGTGTTCGGTGAGGAGCGCGACATCGAGGCCCAGTTCAACGAGGACACGGGCGACATCGAGCTCTTCCTGATCATCACCGTCGCGGGGGAGATCGAGAACCCCTACCGCGAGATCACCGTCGCGCAGGCCCGCGAGTACATCGATCCGAACGCCGAAGTGGGCGACGAGCTCCTGTTCCAGCTCTTCTACCGCGAGGAGGAGCTCGGCAAGGCGAAGGAGCAGGACGACCGCTACGGGGCGATCCTCAACCTGGAGTCCGCGCGCCGGACCTTCGGCCGCATCGCCGCCCAGACGGCGAAGCAGGTCATCATCCAGCGCGTCCGCGAGGCCGAGCGCCAGAACATCTACGACGAGTTCAAGGACCGGAAGCACGAGCTCATCACGGGCATCGTGCGCCGGTTCGAGAAGGGCGCGATCATCGTCGATCTGCACAAGGCCGACGCGATCCTGCCGGCGAGCGAGCAGACTCGTCGCGAGTCGTACCGGCCGGGCGACCGCATCCAGGGCTACGTGAAGGACGTCGTTCGCTCGGCACGCGACGCGCAGATTGTGCTGAGCCGAACGGATCCGGGGTTGGTCATCAAGCTGTTCGAGCAGGAGGTCCCGGAGATCTTCGAGGGCATCGTGAAGATCGTGGCCGTAGCTCGCGAGCCGGGCGTGCGGTCGAAGGTCGCGGTCTACAGCACGGACTCGGACGTCGACCCGGTCGGCGCCTGCGTCGGTATGCGCGGCAGCCGCGTCCAGTCGGTCGTGCAGGAGCTCCGCGGCGAGAAGATCGACATCGTGCCCTACCACAGCGACTCGGCCCGGTTCGTCTGCAACGCGATCAGCCCGGCGCAGGTCGCGAAGGTGCTCATCGACGAGGCGAAGGTGTCGATGGAGCTCATCGTCCCCGACGACCAGCTCAGCTTGGCGATTGGGCGTGGCGGCCAGAACGTCCGGCTCGCGGCGCAGCTCACGGGCTGGAACCTCGAGATCTACAGCGAGAGCCGCCTGCGCCAGCTCATGGCAGAGGCGAAGGAGGAGCTGCTCGAGTTCGAGGGTGTCGACGAAGCGATGATCGATACGCTGTTCGGGCTTGGCTACAACAAGCTCGAGGACATCTCGCTCGCGGAGATCGAGGAGCTGGCGCAGCTCCCAGGCTTCAACGAGGCGAAGGCGTACGCGATCGTCGACGCGGCCACGAGTCTCGTGTCCAAGCCGGCGGACGGCAGCGCACCGGTGACGGAAGAGGACGTCGAGCGCGAGGCGCTGCAGCGGATCCGCGGCATCGGCGCGGCCGTCGCTGTGGCGGTCCACGCGGCCGGCTACACCAAGCCGCTGCACCTCGTGTACGAGACCGACGCGGACCGCCTGGCGGCGATGTCGGGCATCGACGGCAAGAAGGCGAAGCAGCTGCTCGGTGCCGCGGAGAAGTGGCACAAGCAGCAGCGGTGGTCCGAGGAGGAGCTGTCGGAGCAGGCGTCCGAGGGCGAGGAGTTCCGTGAGGAGCTCGCCGAGCGGTTCGAGGACTTCAACGACGATGGGAGCGCGGACTGAGATGACGCGACGGATCGCCCAGGACCGCACCTGCGTCGCGGAGCGCGCGCCTTGTGCGCGCGACGCCGCGATCCGCTGGTTCGCGGGCCCGGACGGGAGCGCGTGGCCCGACTGGACGGGGCGTGCTCGCGTCGGCGGGCGGGGCGCGTGGACGTGCGCGGACCCCGCGTGCGTCGCGGCGATCGCGGACGGACGCGCTCTGTCACGCGCGGTTCGGGCGCCTGTGCGCGCAGTCCCGCCGTCGGAGCTGGTCGCCCGTGCGGCCGCGGCGGGGGAGCGGGTGTTCTTGGAGCGCCTTGGGCTGGCGACTCGCGCCGGCGCTGCGGCGGTCGGCGAGGCTTCGAGCCGTGAAGCCATGCGCGGAGCCGGCTGGCTCCTGCTCGTGGCTGACGATGCTGGGGAGTCTGGAGTGGCGCGCGCCGAGGCGAACGCGATCCGCAAGGGTCGTCCGGTCGCGCGGGTCGCGAGCGGCGGACGGCTGGGGGCGGCCACGGGGCGTGACTTTGTGAGCGTGATCGTGATTCAGGCGTCGCGATTCGAGACCGATATCACACGGCTGGCAGCGGGGCTGGCGGCCTTTCCTGACACACTCGTGACCGCGTTCGCGGACGGGGAGCGGGCAGCGGAAGCGGGTAGCGAGCTTCCGCCGAACGGTGTATGAGCGCCGAGTCTGTCGGCGAGGACACAGATCAACATGTCGAAGCGTTTGTACGATATTGCGCGTGAGCTGGATATCAGCAGCAACGAGCTGGTGAGGCGAATCGAGAGTGCGGAGCTCTCGTTCGACGTCCATGACCACCTGACGGTGCTCACGGATGGCCAGGTCGGTGAGCTGATGCGTGCGTTCGAGGCCGCCCCGGCGACCGAGCGCATCGCCGAGCGCGTGCAGTCCGGTGTCATTCGGCGCCGGACCCGTAAGAAGGATGACGAGGTCGAGGTGGCCGTGGCGCCGGCGCCCGCGGCGGCGCCAACCGCGCCCGCTGCTGCGGCGGCGCCCGCGGAGGCCGAGCCTTCACCGGGGGTCGCGCCGCGTCGTCGGCTGCAGACGGTTGTGACCCGTCCCGCCGAAGAGGTCGCGCCGAAGGCTGCGCCGCCCTTGGCGGAAGAGCCCGCGCCGGTCGCCGCACCGGAGCCGACGCCCGACGCGGCACCAGCCGCGCCGCGCCCGCGCTTCGCGACGGTGGTCACCCGCGAGGTCGACGCGCCTGCGGCTGCCGCTGTGGCTGCGCCAGCAGCCCCTCGCTCTCGGTTCGCGACGGTCATCACCAGTACGCGGGGCGAGTCTACGGTGCCTGCGCAGGTGAGCGCCGACGAGCTCGCCGCGGTGAGCTCGAGCGCAGACGCGCGGGCGGCGGCTCGCGGCGGGGCGAAGGTCGTCGGCTCGATCAACCCCGACCTCCTGACGAACCGGCTCGAAGCCGACAAGAAGGACTTCGGGCCGCGCCGTCCCGGGACCCCGGCTCCCGCCCCCGGCCCGGGCCGCGACCGTGCGGAAGCCGACCGAAAGAAGGGCGGCAAGCGCGTCGTGCAGAGCCGCGACCTCTATGACAAGGGCAAGCCGGGCCGCCCGGGCACGAACCGCAAGGGGGGCAAGGGCAGCGCGCCGGTGCAGGCCACGAAGATCACGCAGGCGGCCGAACACAAGCGCGTCGTCCGCATGGAGGAGTCGATCGCGGTCTCCGACCTCGCGCACCAGATGAGCGTGAAGGCCGGCGAGATCGCGATGAAGCTCATGTTCGAGCTTGGCATCCGAGGCGCGAACATCAACACGCTGCTGGACTTCGACACCGCGCAGCTCCTCGCGGAGATGTACGAGTACCGCGTCGAGCAGGTCGGCTTCGACATCACGAAGTACCTCCCGTCGTTCGAGGACGCGACCGACGAGGCGACGCTCCGACCGCCGGTCGTCACCGTCATGGGCCACGTCGACCACGGCAAGACGTCGCTCCTCGACGCCATCCGCAACGCCACCGTCGCGCAGGGCGAGGCTGGCGGTATCACGCAGCACATCGGCGCCTATCAGGTAGATCTGGGCGCAAAGGGGAAGGTGACCTTCCTCGATACGCCGGGCCACGAGGCCTTCACGGCGCTCCGAGCGCGCGGTGCGAAGGCTACGGACATCGCGATCCTCGTCGTCGCGGCTGACGACGGCGTCATGCCACAGACGGTCGAGGCGCTGAACCACGCCAAGGATGCCGGCGTGCCGATCATCGTCGCCGTCAACAAGTGCGACAAGGAGAACGCGAACCCGGACCGCGTGCGCCACGCGCTCGCCGAGTACCAGCTCATCCCCGAGGAATGGGGCGGCTCGACCATCTTCGTGAACGTGTCCGCGCTCACGCACGTCGGGATCGACACGCTGCTCGAGATGGTCCACCTCCAGGCAGAGGTGATGGAGCTGCGCGCCCACTTCGACCGCACCGCGTCGGGTCTCGTCATCGAGTCGAAGCTCGACGTCGGGCGTGGCCCGGTGGCGACGGTGCTCGTGCAGGATGGCACGCTGAAGCGCGGCGACATCGTCGTCGTCGGCGAGTTCTTCGGGCGCGTCCGCACGATGACGGACGAGCGGAACTCGACGCGCGAAGTGGCGACGCCTGCCGTTCCGGTTGAGCTGACCGGTCTGAACGGCGTCCCGGCGGCCGGCGAGCACTTCCACGTCGTCGAGGACGTGGACCGCGCGAAGGCGATCGCCGAACACATCTCCAAGCAGAACCGCCAGTCTCAGCTCGCCCTCTCGGTGGCCGCGACGGGCGGCATGGACGCGCTCGGCGCTTTCATGCGCTCCGGCGAGATCAAGGAGCTCAAGGTCATCGTCAAGGGCGACGTCCAGGGCTCCGTCGAGGCCGTCGTGGCGGCGCTCTCGCGGCTGTCCACCGAGAAGGTCACCGTCAAGGTCATCCACTCGGCGGTCGGCGCGATCTCGGAGTCCGACGTCAACCTCGCCGCGTCGTCGGAAGAGGGCGTGCGTGTCGTGATCGTCGGCTTCAACGTCCGCCCGGACAACCGTGCGGCCGGCGTCGCCGAGCAGCTCGGCGTCAAGACGATCATCGAGACGGTCATCTACGAGATCATCGACCGCGTGAGGCTCGCGATGACCGGCATGCTGGAGCCGGTCTTCCGCGAAGAGCCGCTCGGCAAGGCCGAGGTCCGCGCGCTGTTCAACGTGCCGAAGCTCGGGACCGTCGCCGGCTGCATGGTCATCGACGGGCTCATCCAGCGCAACGCGCGCTGCCGCCTGACACGCGGCGGGAAGGTGCTCATCGAGTCGGCTATCGGCTCCCTCCGGCACTTCGAGAAGAACGTGCAAGAGGTCAAGTCGGGCTTCGAGTGCGGTCTCTCCGTCGAGCGCGCCGACGATGTGAAGGTCGGCGACATCGTCGAGTGCTACCGCCTCGTCGAGACGGCCGCCACGCTTTGAGGCGATGAGCACGCGGCCGGACCGGGTAGCTGAGGAGGTTCGCGCCGCGCTCTCGCAGGCGCTGCTGACCTCTGTCAGCGATCCGCGCCTGTCGCGCGTGAGCGTCACCGCAGTCACGCTGACGCGCGACCTGCGGCACGGCCGGGTGTACTGGAACCTGGTCGACCCCGAGCAGGCCCCCGCGGACATCGCCGCCGCGGAGGCCGGACTCGCGCGCGCCGCGGCGTTCCTGCGACGCTCGGTGGCCGAGTCCGTGCGTCTGCGCTTTACCCCGGAGCTCGTCTTCGCGTACGACGACTCTATCGACCGCGGGCGCGCGATGGACGCGCTGCTCGCGCGGATTCACAAGTCCGAGGAGCCATGACGGGCGCGGCGAGGCCGCTTGGAGAGGCGCTCGCCGCTGCCGCGGCCGCGCTGCGTCGGGCAACCTCCGTCCTCGTGGTCGCGCACGAGAGCCCCGATGGCGACGCTCTCGGGTCCACTGTCGCGTGCGGCCGCGTCGCGAAGGCCCTCGGGGCGCGGGTGACGCTCTTCAACGTGGACGGGTGCCCCGACGCGCTGAGGTTCCTGCCGGACTCGGACCAGATCGTCTCGTCCCTGCCCCCGGACGCGCGCTTCGACGTCACGGTCCTGCTCGACTGCAGCCAGCGCCACCGCGCGGGGGCCCGATTTCCCGCGAACGGCTGGGGCGACGTCGTGGTCTGCCTCGATCACCACGTCACCCACGACCCAGATGTCGCCGACATCTTCGTGCACGACACGGCGGCCGCCGCGACCGGAGAGCTCGTCTACCAGCTCGCGGTCGCGGCGGGAGTCGCACTCGACAAAGAGCTCGCGACCGCCCTCTACTGCGCGGTCCTCACAGACACCGGTTCCTTCCGCTACGGGAGCACGCGTCCCGAGTCGATGGAGATCGGGGCGGCGCTCCTTCGTGCCGGGATCAACGCCTGGGATGTCGCGTCGCAGGTCTACGAGCAGGTCCCTCTGCCGCGGCTGCGGCTTCTCGCCGACGTACTCGGCACGCTCGAGGTGTCGTGCGCAGGGCGCCTCGCGACGCTGGTCATCACGCGGGACATGTTCGACCGCAGCGGCGCCGATGAGACGATGACCGACGGCTTCGTGAACTACGCGCGCTCGGTGCGTGGCGTCGAAGTGGCTGCTCAGCTCGTGGAGCTCGGCCCCGAGCGGTACCGTGTGAACCTACGCTCGCGCGGGTCGGTGTCCGTCGCCGACGTCGCGGCGCACTTCGGCGGCGGCGGGCATCTGAACGCCGCGGGCTGCACGCTACAGGGCTCCCTAGCCGACGTCCGCGCCGCGCTGGACGCGGCGCTCGAGGCGACCCTGGCGGCGGTGTGAGCCGTCGGCGGAACGCACCGCGCGAGATCGACGGCGTCATCGTCGTCGACAAGCCGGCCGGACCGACGTCCTTCGACGTGATCCGGCAGGTCCGACGCGCGCTTGGCACGAGCCGGGTAGGTCACACCGGCACGCTGGATCCGCTCGCGAGCGGGCTTCTCGTCGTCTGTGCCGGATGGTCCACGCGGTTGGTGCCGTACCTCCTCGAGGGCAGGAAGCGGTACGTCGCAGAGGTGCGACTCGGCGTGGCGACGAACACGGACGACGCTGAGGGGGAGGTGATCGCGGAGATCGACCCCAGCGCCGTGACGGCGGACGCAGTAGTCGCGGCGCTCCAAGCCGAGCTAGGGCGACGTCTGCAGCGCCCGCCCGCATACTCTGCGATCAAGGTCGGCGGTGTCCGCGCCTACGCGCTCGCTCGAGCGGGCGAGGAGGTGGACCTGGCCGAGCGCGAGGTGGACATCTACGAGGTCGCCGACATCGAACACTCCGGCGCCGCGGTTCGCTTCGAAGTGGAGGTGGGGAAGGGCACGTACATCCGCAGTCTTGCACGCGACCTCGGTGTTCGGCTTGGCGTCGGCGCGCACCTGACCGCGCTACGAAGGACAGGGAACGCGCCGTTCGGGCTCTCCGATGCGGTCGCGCTGGAGGCGGTCGTGGGTCCCGAGCAGCTGATCTCGCCGTGGTCCGCCCTCCGCGCGGTTCCGGCGGTAGAGCTGGGAGACGATGCCGTGGCGCGGTGGTTCGACGGGGCCACCGTGGAGGGGACGGCGCGTCTGGGCGACGCTGAGCCGGCGGGGACGCTGGTGCGCGTCGCGCGGAGCGGGGCGGAGGAGCTGATCGGGCTCGGGGAGGTGCTCGGCGACGGTCGAGTGCGTCCCGTGCGGGTGCGGCCGCCCGTCTGAGCGAGTCGGCGGGGTGCTTGTGCTCGGTGCGGCCGTGGTCTAAGAGGCCGCCGGCATCTCCCGCCCCCCGAGCACGATGAAGATCCACGAGTATCAGGCGAAAGAGCTGTTCAAGCGCTACGGCGTCACGGTCCCGCGCGGCGTCGCGGTCTTCTCGGTCGACGAGGCCGTCGAAGCGGCCAAGTCGCTCGGCGGCACCGTGTGGGTGGTCAAGGCGCAGATCCACGCCGGTGGCCGCGGCAAGGGTGGTGGCGTGAAGCTCGCGCGCTCCCTCGACGAGGTTCGTGCACACGCGCAGGCGATCCTGGGGATGACGCTGGTGACGCACCAGACGGGCCCGGAGGGTCAGCTCGTGCGCCGGCTGTACATCGAGGAGGGCTGCGACATCGACCGCGAGCTGTACCTCGGCATCGTGCTCGACCGCGCGACGTCGCGCGTGACGTTCATGGCGTCGACCGAGGGTGGCGTCGAGATCGAGCGTGTCGCGGAGGAGTCTCCGGACAAGATTCTACGGGCGACGGTGCATCCTCTGACGGGGCTCACCGGCTTCCAGGCGCGCGAGCTGGCGTTCGGGCTCGGCCTGTCGGGGCGCAGCGTGAACGCGGCGGTGAAGTTCATGCAGTCGCTGTACCGGGTGTACGTCGACCTGGATTGCTCGCTGGCCGAGATCAACCCGCTGGTCGTGACGAAGTCGGGAGACATCATCGCGCTCGACGCGAAGGTGAACTTCGACTCGAACGCGCTCTTCCGCCACGCGGATGTGGTCGCGTACCGCGACCTGGACGAGGAGGACGCAGCCGAGGTCGAGGCGTCGAAGTACGACCTGTCGTACATCAACCTCGACGGGAGCATCGGGTGCATGGTGAACGGCGCCGGTCTTGCGATGGCGACGATGGACATCATCAAGCACTTCGGCGGGGAGCCGGCGAACTTCCTGGACGTCGGCGGCGGCGCGACGACGGAGAAGGTTGCGGCGGCGTTCCGCATCATCACGTCCGACCCGAAGGTGAAGGGGATCTTCGTCAACATCTTCGGCGGCATCATGAAGTGCGACGTCATCGCGAACGGCGTCATCGGCGCCGCTCGCGAGGTGGGGCTGCAGGTCCCGCTGGTCGTTCGGCTTGAGGGCACGAACGTGGAGCTTGGGAAGCAGCTGCTCCGCGAGTCGGGTCTGGCGGTGATTCCGGCAGACTCGATGGCGGACGGCGCCCAGAAGATCATCGCGGCGATTCAGTAACCTGGCGGAACTTCGAGGAAGCGAGATGGCGATTTTCATCGACGAGACGACCCGAGTGATCTGCCAGGGCATCACCGGCGCGACCGGCGCGTTCCACACGCGGCAGGCGATCGAGTACGGGACGAACATGGTGGGCGGCGTGACGCCGGGGAAGGGCGGACAGCTCTTCGACGACAAGGTGCCGATCTACGACACGGTGTCGGACGCCGTTGCGGCGACGGGCGCCAACGCAAGCGTGATCTACGTGCCGCCGCCGTTCGCGGCAGACGCGATCATGGAGGCTGCTGCTGCCGGCATTCAGCTCATCGTGTGCATCACGGAGGGCGTCCCGGTCCTCGACATGGTGACGGCGCGCGAGTTCCTGAAGACGACGAAGTCGCGGCTGGTCGGTCCGAACTGCCCGGGCGTCATCACGCCGGGCAAGTGCAAGATCGGCATCATGCCGGGACACATCCACCTGCCCGGTCGCGTTGGAGTCGTCAGCCGGTCCGGGACGCTCACGTACGAGGCGGTCGGCCAGCTCACGGCGCTGGGGATCGGACAGTCCACGTGCGTCGGCATCGGCGGCGACCCGGTGAACGGGACGAACTTCATCGACGTCCTCAGCGCCTACCAGGCGGATCCCGACACCGACGCGGTCATCATGATCGGCGAGATCGGTGGAAGCGCCGAAGAGGAGGCTGCGGCCTGGATTCAGACGAACATGACCAAGCCCGTGGTCGGTTTCATCGCGGGCGCGACGGCGCCGCCGGGCAAGCGCATGGGCCACGCCGGAGCCATCATCTCCGGTGGCAAGGGGACGGCGGGCGAGAAGTACGCCGCGATGGAGGCCGCCGGGATCACGCTCTGCAAGAACCCGTCCGAGCTCGGCCGCACGCTGAAGGCCGTCGCCAAGCTCTGAGGCCGTCGCCCGTCCCCGCTGGGGCGGCGCGTCTTCGTAGGTACAGACCAAGAACAACACACGCGGCTCGGTCCGCGCGCGGCCCTCGCGGCCGCAGGAGCAACCAACATGGCAATTGAGCGCACCTTCTCGATCGTGAAGCCCGATGGCGTGAAGCGGAACCTCGTGGGCGAGGTTCTTCGCCGCTTCGAGACCGCCGGCCTCACCGTCGTGGCGACCAAGATGATCCACATGTCGCGTCGCGAGGCCGAGGGCTTCTACGCGGTGCATCGCGAGCGCCCCTTCTTCGGCGAGCTCGTCGAGTTCATGACGTCCGGCCCGGTCGTTGTCTCCGTGCTCGAGGGCGAGGACGCGATCGCGAAGAACCGTGAGATCATGGGTGCGACGAACCCGAAGGCGGCGGCGCCGGGGACCATCCGCGCCGACCTCGCTCTGTCGATCGGAGAGAACACCGTGCACGGCTCGGACGCCCCGGAGACGGCCGCGGTCGAGATCGCGTACTTCTTCGCGAGCACTGAGCTGCACCCGCGCTGAGCCGCGAGGGCGTGACCGGGGCCGGCTCCGGCGATACGGTGTAGACCGGTAGAACGATCGGCGCTTCGGCGTCGAGCCGTGCAGCCTCGGAGGCCCGTTGGACAGGATCACGCACGATCGCGACGGCAAGCTCCTCCTCAAGAGCTTGACCCGGTCGGAGCTCGAAGAGTGGGTCGCCTCGCTTGGCGAGAAGCCGTACCGAGCGAAGCAGCTCTGGCGCTGGCTATATCTCCAGCGCGTGGGCTCGTTCGACGAGATGTCGGACCTGAGCCGGGACTTTCGCGAGCGGGCGGCGGCCGTCGCGCGCGTCGACGTGCTACGGTGCACAGGGACGCATCGCGCGTCGGACGGCACACGCAAGCTGACCTGGGAGACCCTCGACGGCGGGCAGATCGAGTCGGTCCTCATCCCCACCGAGACGCGCAACACCCTGTGCATCTCGAGCCAGCTCGGCTGCGCGATCAACTGTCAGTTCTGCCTGACCGCGAAGATGGGGCTGCGGGGCCACCTATCTACGGCCGAGATCGTGGACCAGGTCGTGCAGACCCGCCGACAGTTCGAGGACGAGCAGCGCATCTCGAACATCGTGTTCATGGGGATGGGCGAGCCTCTCCACAACCCGGAGAACGTGTTCCCGGCGACGCGCATCCTCACCGACTCCGACGGGCTCAACCTGAGTCATCGGAAGGTCACCGTATCGACGTCCGGGCTCGTCCCGGAGATCCGGCGGCTGGGGGTCGAGACGCGCGTGCGACTGGCCGTGAGCCTCAACGCGACGACCGACGAGGTGCGGGACTGGGTGATGCCAATCAACCGCAGGTACCCGCTCGCGGAGCTCATGGGCACACTGCGGAGCTTCCCGCTGCCCAAGGGCGAACGAATCACCTTCGAGTACGTCATGCTCGACGGGGTGAACGACTCGGACGACGACGCACGGCGGATCGTTCGCCTCACGGCTCAGATCCCGTGCAAGATCAACCTCATCCCGTTCAATCCCCATCCCGGTACCGAGTTCCGGCCGTCGCCGCGCGAGCGGGTCGAGAGGTTTCGCGACCTGCTCCTCGCGAAGAACCTGCATACGACCATCCGCGAGACGCGCGGAGACGACCGGATGGCTGCGTGCGGTCAGCTCGGAAAGCCCGGGCCGCGAATGCCGAAGCGCGCCGACCCGCCGCAGCGCTTCCGCTCGGTTGTGGCCGAAGCGGCGGAGGGGCCGACATCGACCGACGACTCGACGAGATGACCGACCGGTCACGCTTGAACCGACCGCGCGCCCTCCGTATTCTCCTTGCGCCAACCTGACACCCGCGAGGCCCCCTTGTCGCTGCGCCGCTACACCCTGCCTGTTCTCTTCTCGGTGCTTGCTGCCTGTAGCGACGACCCGGGATCCTCCGAGGACGTCGGTACGGATCCGTCAGTCGACACCGCAGACGTGGGACCCGACACCGATGTCGCGACCGACATCCCGGAGACGGACCCGGACGTCGCGCCCGATGCCGACGCCGACGTGGCTCCCGACACTGAGGAGGTCGATGTCGACCCGGGCCCGTGTCCGGGTGCGATCTCCTGTATCGACGAGATCAGCGGGAACCCGTCTCTGCGGGTGTGTACCGAGGCGGGGTACCCGACAGGCACCATCTGTGAGCGGCAGTCGGAGAGTGTCGCGTGCTGTGTGCCGCCGTTCTCGTGCACGACCGACGCGGACTGCGAGGCGGCGCGGGCGACGGAGGAGTTCTGCTTGGACTCGCGCTTCCCGTGCGTCTGCAACGGCGCCACGGGCCAGTGCGGTATTGGCCTCTGCTCCAGCGACGCGGAGTGCGATGCCGGGGAGGCCTGCGCCGGCGGCGTCTGCGCACCGGCGCCGGACGCGGCGGGCTACGTGGCACGCATTCTCACGCCGCCAGGTTACATCGCGGACGGCGAGACGATCGCCCTCGTTGCGGTGGCCGTAGACCCCGCCGACCCCACGCACGTCCACCCGGACGCGGAGATCACGTGGGCGATTGAAGCGGGTGACGGTGCGACGGTCAGCGCAACCGGTGCGCTGACCGGGAGCACCACGCCGGGCGCGACGACGGTGATCGCGCGAGTCGCAGACAACGCGTCGGACCCGGGGGACACTGTCGTCTTCACGAACATCGAGGATCCGTCGGCGGGGCCGCGGGTCGTTGTCGTGGACGCCGACACGCGGGCGCCGCTCGAAGGCGCGCTGGTCGTCAGCGGCGACGAAGAGGTGAGCACCGACGCGACCGGCGTGGCCGAGCTCGCGGCGACGCCTTCCGGTGCAGTCAGCGTGTTCGCGGCCGGTCACTCGTACGCGACGGTGCTGGGGGCAGGTGCCGGCGCGATCCTCGTGCCACTCCCCGCTGACCAGCAGGCGATCGTCAACGAGATCCGGGACGGTTTCGTCTGCACGGCTTCGTCAGACACGGTCGTGGCAACCGAAGAGACCGACGACTGCGGGGGGGCGGATCAGCCGTTCTGCCTGTGCTACGAGCTCGAGAACGTCGACGCGGTGAAGGGGTCGCCAGACTTCGCGGGCATCCCCGACACCGGCGATCTCGCAGTGTCAATCAGCGGCTTCAGCCTCGGCGCATCGCTGCTCGATGTGAACTTCGATCTGATCGTCGGGCCGAGCCTTCAGCGTGTGTTCCCTGACGGGTCGCCGCTACCGCTCGACGACACGGTGGAGATCCCGTCCGGAGTCACACTGCAATTCAACGGTCAGCGCCTCATCGACAACTACGTGCTCACCTCTGGCGCCGGCGACCGCTCCGTCTGGTCGATCGGCGGCGTGGTTCCTCTCAGCACGGTGCTCCTCGACATCCTGCCCAACCTGAGTGGGAACCTGGATATCGGCTCGATCATCGCCGCCATCCTCCCGTTCTTTGACGAGTTCTACAGCGGCGTGTCGGCACCGATCCCGCTGTCGGCGAGCGGGACGTTCCCGGTGCGCGACCCGCAGGTCGCGCTCGATGTTCCGACACAACGGCGTGTCTTCGTCGAGGTGCCGCAGCTGCCGGCGCTGGCGACCGGGTTCACCGACACGGCGATCGTGCTCGGCGGTGCGCTCATCCCCGGCGAAGGGTTCGTCCCGCTGGGTATCACCGGCGGCAGCGACGACGTGTCCGCGGCATCGGCCGATGGGTTCGTCGATGGCGACCTCGAGGCCGCCGGCATCCAGCCGCTCCGCATCTCGATGGCGCCTGCGCACGGACCGGCGGCGGCTCCAACGAGCCAGTACGCGTTCGCGCACGTCGCCCTCATGCTCGGCGACCGCGCCGACGCACCGCGCGAGGCAGCCGCCGGCATCATCACGCGGCTCCCGGTCGGCGCGTCGCTCGAGGGGACGTACACGACCGGAGGCACGGACTTCCCGCCGATTCCGCTCGGCACGGCGTGGGACGCCGCGACGCGGACGCTGACGTTGGACGGGGACCTCGCCTACGACTTCGTTCGCGTGGTGTTCAAGGACGACGTGGGTCACGCGTGGGTCGTCTACGCGCCCGGTGATGCCACCTCGATCACGATCCCCGACGTGCCGGCCACGTTCGCCGGATCCGACCGTGCGGCCCGCGGGCGCCTCAACGTCGTCGGCGTGAACCTCGTCGACGGCGCGCCCGACTACGCTGGGTTGCTCGCGGTGAACGGAGCGTCCTTCTCGGACATCTTCGAGTTCTTGAGCTCGTTCGCGGTCATCGGTCTGTGATCGAGTACGACTACACGTACAGCGCGCGCGACGTCATCGGGGCGCGCGGTGTCGACGTCGCGCAGCTTGGGGCCGGGATGGGCGCCGCGCTCGCGCAGCTCCAGGCGCTGCACGAGCGGCGTGCGACGAGCTACCTCGCGCTCCCCGAGCACGACCGAGGCGCGGCAACTGCGCACGCACGCGGCACCGCCGTGCGCGCCACCGACGTGGTGGTGCTCGGCATCGGTGGCTCGTCGCTCGGCACGCGCGCGGTGTACGAGGCGCTGGTTCGGCCCCTGTCGGGGCAGCAGCGCGACGGGTCGGCGCGCCAAGGTGCCCGCCTGCACTTCGTCGAGAACGTAGACCCTGTCGAGACTCTCGACATTCTCGACAGCGTCCCGCTCGAGACCACGGTGTTCAACGTGGTGACGAAGAGCGGCGGCACGGTGGAGACAATGGCCGGCTTCTTCCTGATCCGAGATCGGCTGATCGCGCGATTCGGAGTCGAAGGCTACCGCGCTCGTGTCGTCGCGACGACCGATCCACTCGCCGGAGTGCTGCGTCAGGTCGTGAACGACGACGGGCTCGAGGCCTTCGACGTCCCTCCGGGCGTCGGCGGCCGGTTCTCGGTCCTCTCGGCCGTTGGCCTGTACCCGCTCGCCGCCGCGGGTCTCGACACAGAGGCGCTGCTACGCGGTGCTGCGGCGGCCCGAGATGCGGCGCTCCGCGGAGACCTCGCGTCGAACCCCGCGGCCACCTTCGCGGCGATACAGGTCGCGCTCTACCAGGCCGGCGTCCACGACGTCGTGCTGATGCCGTACGCGTCGGGCCTCCGGAGCCTCGCGGCGTGGTTCGTCCAGCTGTGGGCCGAGAGCCTGGGCAAGAGTCTGCCGGACGGCGAAGGCGTTGGCCCCACTCCGATCGTCGCGGTCGGCGCGACCGACCAGCACTCCCAGTTGCAGCTCTTCATGGAGGGGCCGGCGACCAAGAACGTCGTGTTCGTCGACGTCGTTGCCGACGACGCGGACGTCACGATTCCCGAGGCACCGTCCGGCGCGTCGGCGGCGCTCGGCCACATCGTCGGCCGAACGCTCCACGAGATCCGGCGCGCAGAGCTCAGCGGGGTTCGCGCCGCTCTCGCCGAGGTTGGTCGTCCGACTTCGACGTTCTCGCTGCCGCGCGTCTGCGCGGAGTCCCTCGGCGGGCTCATGATGACGCTCGAGGCGGCTACTGGCATTGCCGGAGCGCTGCTCGGCGTGGACCCGTACGACCAGCCGGGCGTCGAGCTGGCCAAGAAGTTCGCTCACGGCATCCTCGGCCGTGAAGCCGACGCTCGGTACGCGACGCGGCTGGGTGAGAGCCTTGCTGGTGTGACCCGCCGGGTCGCCGCGGTCTGACGGTCCTACACCGCCGCGCTCGTCTCATCGACCCGCCCAGCCGCCGCCCCTGTCCTCCGCACGTGCGAGCGGCGGGGCCGCGTCAGTGCGGGATCTGGTGGTACTTGATCAGGTTGGCCGGGGTGTCGGTCCCCGCCGGCACCCCCATCACGATGACAACGTGCTCCCCGGGCGAGGCGAGGCCGTCACTGCGCAGCTCGTCGACGACGAGGTCGATCAGCCCGTCCGTGTCGCCGCGCAGCTCCGTGAGCACGGGTGTGACGCCGCGCTGGAGCGCCAGTTTGTGGTAGGTGGCTCGCGACGGAGTGAACGCCAGCACCGTCTGTGAAGGCCGATAGGCCTTGATCAGCCGAGGGGTGCGACCGGTCATCGTGAAGCAGGCGATGACGCGAACATCGAGGGCCGCCGCCGCCGCGGTGGTCGCCCGCGCGATCGATTCCGCCTGGCTTCGAAGCGCTGGGCGGTGGGACGTCGGGGCGCGGAAGTACGGCGTCCGCTCCGCCTGGTCGATGATGCGCGCCATCATCGCGACGCTCTCGATTGGATAGGCACCCGCAGCTGTCTCGCCGCTCAGCATGACCGCGTCCGTGCCGTCGTAGATCGCGTTCGCGACGTCGGACGCCTCGGCTCGGGTCGGGCGAGGGTTGACCGTCATCGACTCGAGCATCTGGGTCGCGGTGATGGACACCTTGCCCAGCTCGTTCGCGAGGTCGAGCGCTCGCTTCTGGATCATCGGGACCTGCTCGGGCGGCATCTCGACGCCGAGGTCGCCGCGGGCGACCATGATGCCGTCGGCCGCAGCGACAATCTCGGGGAGCGCTGCGACCGCCTGCGGCTTCTCGATCTTCGCGATGATGTCGGGGCCGTTCTCGGGCAGGTATGCCCGGAGCTGATGGATATCGAGGCTGCTCCGAACGAACGAGAGGGCTACGAAATCGACACCGAGAGCGGTGCCGAACTCGAGGTCTTCGCGGTCCTTCGCAGTAAGCGATGGGATGGTGATCCGCGTGTTCGGGAGGTTGACGCCCTTCTTGTCCTTTAGGACGCCACCCACGAGCACCTCGGTGTCGACCCAACCATCGCCAACCTCTCGGACCCGGAGGTGCAGGAGGCCGTCGTCGAGAAGGATGTCCTCGCCGGGGCGCACGTCCTGGTACAGCGTGGGATACGTGATCGACGCCTGCCGCTCGTCGCCGACGACGGGCTCGGTGACGAGCCGAAAGTGAGCGCCGGTCTTCAGCGTCGCGCGACCGTCAGCGAACGTGCGGACGCGGATCTTCGGCCCCTGCAGGTCCTGCAGAATGGCGACGGCCCGCTTGGCCTGGGCCGCCTCGTCCCGGATGGTCTCGAACACCGCACGGTGCTGGTCGTAGGACCCGTGACTGAAGTTGAGCCGCGCGACGTCCATCCCGGCCTCGATCAGGCCGCGGATGACGGACCGCTCCGACGAAGCGGGGCCAATTGTGGCGACGATCTTTGCGCGCTGCATTCCGTTACCGGGCGAAGTAGCAGACCGACGCCGACCCGCGACCGTACTTGGACAGCGGAGCGGTCGGCGCGATGTTGAGCGGCTCGGAGACGAGCCGCGGACACGCCGTGGTGTTGGCGATCGCGAGGCAGACGTAGCCGGCGACGTTGTCGGGGTCGTCGACGCAGGCGGCGAAGCTCGGGCACGCGGCGTCGGGCCCGCACCTCATCGTGCAGTAAGAGACGTCGGCGCCGCCGACGTTCGATGTGCGGCACTCGCCGCCGAGGCAGTCGGCGTCGGAGGTACACGTCTCGCCGATCGTGTGGAGGTCGGCGTCCCAGCAGCCGAGCTGCCACGCGATCGGGCTGGACCCCGTCCTCGTTGGGAGCTCCTCGCAGGCGAACCCGGTGGGGCCACACGATCGCCCGCGCACGGAGCAGTCGTTGGTGGCGACGCAGTAGGTGCCGCCGTTCAGCCGCCCGGACGGCCCAAAGTCCGCGCAGATCTCCTCACCGGGGACGCAGCCATTGGTCGCGCAGTCGATGGTCGAGCAGTAGCCGCTGGCGAACGCGGGCTCCGCGCACAGGGGGTCACTGACCGCGGACTCGAACTCGTCGCCGCACAGGCAGATGTGTCCGTTGCAGCCGTTCGACGGGTCGATGTTCAGCGAGCAGGCGTCGCCGGTGTCGCCGCCGGTCTGCCCGCAGCTCCCCTCGAAGCAGCGGCGGCCGGCCGGGCAGTCTGCGACGGAGTCGATCGTGCCGTCCCGGCCGCAGATCTGGACTGTGTTGTAGTCGAGACACGACCGCGCGCCTGCGGTGCAGCTGTCCAGAATCGGGCACTCGTCGCCGGTGCACGCGCGGCATCGGCCCGCACCGTCGGCCTCTTCGCACACCTCGAGCTCATCGCACGCGGTGTCGCGAAGGACGAACCCGCAGCGGCTGCAGAACCTGACGACGGCCACGCCGTCGGCCTCCGCGCAGGTGATGGACGACGGCTCGCACTCGTCACCGACGACCTCGCAGTCGAGAATCCCGGCCTCGGTCACGTCGGGCGAAGTGTCGACGTCGGGGGGCGAGATCGCGTCCAGCTCTTCGGTCGCGTCGTCGCCGACTTCAGCGGTCAAGTCGGGCTCGGCGTCCTCGACGGCGCTGTCCGCTGAGTCTTCGGCCACATCCCGACCGGTCGCCGTGTCGGTGTCGCTCTCAGAGGCGGAGCTGACGCAGCCCGCGAAGAGCGCGGCGAGGGAGAGCAGTGCGAGTCGCTGTGGCATCGGGTCGCCCGTAGGTGGGGGTCGAACACCGTGTCGCTAGCGAACTTCGAGACGGGCGGCAACTCGCGCTCACGCGATAGCCGCGGCGCCGAGCGGTGTGGCGCGGTCGCCGCGACGGTGAGCTACGGGACGCGAGTGCTTCGCTCAGTACGTCGGCTCTGCGAAGTCTACGTAGAGATAGTCGCCTTCTGCGACGACACGCCGACCGGCGGGCTCGGCCAGCGTGATGATCACCTCGGTGACACCGTCCGAGTTCCGGGCGGCATCGACGTGCTGAACCACACGCCCGAAGTACGAGGCATCGACGTCACGGCGGAGGTTCGACATCTCGATCGCCGTGTCGCGGAGTCGGATGGTGATCGTCTGCCCGTCCGGGGACTCACGGACCTGGTACTGCGCCGGGCGGCCGGTCTGAATGAAGACCCGCGTCATGTCGGGAAACGGCTGGAACCCGAGCCAGGTCAGCTGGTTCGGACCGCC
Organism: Myxococcales bacterium; assembly: GCA_020633625.1. Lineage (GTDB taxonomy): Bacteria > Myxococcota_A > Bradymonadia > REDH01 > REDH01 > JACKDJ01. The sequence continues at coordinate 6,803 of JACKDJ010000031.1, read as the reverse complement.
GCTGTTGGCGCGCGCCTGCTCGTCGGAGATGTGCGGCAACGAGTCGGTCTCGTTTGGCACGACGCCCGCGTAGATCGCGCTTCCGGGGACGCCTTGCGCGACGCTCCCGCTCTGGAGTCCCACGACGCGTTCGTTGTTGGGGACACCCTCGAGTTCGGCGCCGGCACCTGCCGGGGCGGCGGCCTGTGACGCTGCAGGCGGCGCCGCCTGCAGCAGCCCCTGGCTCGCGCCCGGCGACATCTGCAGCGGCACCTCAACGCCGGGCGCCGGCGCGCCGAGAGCCTGAGCGTAGCCGGCGGGCGCCTCTTGGGCTGCCGCGGCGGTCGAGACGGCCAGCAGGCCGGCCAGGGTGAGCTGGGACGTTGCGATACGCATGACCGGAATCCTCGCAGACGGGACGTCGGCAGCGTACGCGAGCGCGCGCCCCTGGGGCAAGTTCGGCGGCGCGCGGCCGGCGGGGAATGCTTCGGATGGCTGGAGAGTTGGCCTCGTGTCTGCCGCGTCCCGTCCCGCGGCGTTCGCCACAACTCGTTCGCGCCGGTCGCGTTGACGGCGTGCGCCTCGCGCTGCTAATCGCTGCGAGCGTTACGCCTAGGCGCAAGATCCCCTCAGAGGCACACCGATGCGAACCTCCGCTACGCGCCTGATCGCGGCGCTGACCCTCCTCCTCGGCGCCGCAGATGCGTCGGCCGAGCTGTCGCCGGAGCTGCTAACGGAGCTCCAGCCGCTCGTCGAGACCGGACTCGCGAGCGACGACGTCGCCGTGCAGTCGTGGGCGCTCAGGGCGGCCGGAGTGATTGGCGGGAACGCCTTCCGCGACGCGGTCCTCGCGGCGCTCCAGAACACGGAGCCTGCCGTCCGAATCGCCGCGGCGCAGACCCTGCTCGCGATGAACCAGCGCCCCGCCGACGCGAAGGCCGCGCTCACGCGCGAAGTCCTCGAGGGCGACGCGGCTGTCCGTGCGCTCGTGCTGAACGCGATCCTGCCGCCTCTGGGCGACGCGGTTCGGCAGGACGTCGTCACGGCCGCCCTCAGCCAGTCCACCGACCCGGCGGTCACGCGCGAGATCACCACCCACCTCGCCCAGCGCGCAACCGGCGCGCTCCACGCCGTTCTCGAGCGCGCGGCGACGATCGAGTCGTCCGAACAGCGCGCGCCCTACGTCGAGCCAGTCCTCGCCGCGGCGCGGCCCGAGGGGCTCGGCGTCGCGCGCGCGTTGCTCGCGTCTCGCGACACAACCCGGCGGCTCGAGGGCGCCGAGATCGCCTTCGCGGTAAACACGGTCGAGGCGCGGGCGCTGCTGGAGCCTCTGCTGGCCTCGCCAGACGCCGCGCTCGCGCAGCGCGTCGGCTTCCACCTCGCCCGATACGGCAACGCCGCCGCGCTCTCCCAGACGGTGGCGCTCGCGCGCAACACAGAGATGCCAGAGGCGCTGCGCATGGAGGCCCTCGAGGTCATCCGCGACCGCGGTCCGCAGCTCATGTCCTGGGGCAACTTGCAGGAGCTGCTCGCCGAGTCCGGCCACTCGCCGGAGTTCGCCACGCGAGTCTACGAGGTCGCAGGCGCCACCCGTGACCCCGCCGCGCTGCAGGCGCTGCGTGAGCTGCTAGACGGCCTCTTCGCCGACGAGCGCCTGCTCGGCATCGCCGGGTACGGCTACAGCGGCCAGCTCGACGCCATCCCGATGATGGTCGACGCGATCGCGTCGGCTGGGGACGTCGGTCTCCGCAGCGCAGCGGCCGAGGCGCTCGGGCATATCGGCGGCGATCTGGCCGCCGAGGCGGCTGCCACCGCGCTCCGCACCGAGCGTGTCGACGCCGTCCGCGTGGCGCTGATTCGCTCGCTCGGGGAGTCGGGCTCGGAGGTCGCCGCCGGCCCGATCGCGAACGTGTTCGCTCTGCAGAACGACGACCTCTCGCTCGCGGCGCTCGACGCGCTCGAGCAGCTCGGCTCATCGTCGGTGGCGTCACAGGTTGAAGCCGTCGTCGTCTCTGCCCGTTCCCCGGCCGTGCGGTGGCGAGCCACCGTCGTCCTCGCCAAGCTCGACCCGGAGCTCGGTCGAATTCGCCTTCTTCAGGCCCTCGATCGCCCCCCAGAGGGTTTTCGCGGCGACCTCGAAGGCCTGTCGGACGACCTGCTGGCGGCGGTAGAGGAGCGCCTCCTCGGACACACCGACACGCGCATCCGGGAGCAGGCCCTCTTCGGGCTCGTCCGGCGCCCCGACCGCGGCTACTCGGTGCTCCGCGGCTTCGCGCTGGCAGCACCTGCGTCGGACGTCCGCCGCCAGGCCATCGCCGTCGTCATCGCCGAGGACAAGCCGGAGGACGCCGACCTGTTCATCCAGCTCGGCTCGGACACGGACCGTTCCGTGCGCCTCCAGGGGCTGTCGGCCCTCGCGAACCTCGGCGACGCGGCCAACGAGGAGCTCTTCCGCGGCTACCTCAACCACGCAGACGTCGCCCTCCGCATGATCGCCACATACGCGATCCTGCGAATGCACGCCTAACAAGCGTCGGTAGGGCAGGGACACCGTCCCTGGGGCAGGGCGCTCCCTCCCGAGAGTAGTTGCGCCTTTCCGTCGGTAGTGGCGCTGCCTCCCGAGAGTAGTGCGCCTTCCCGTCGGTAGTGGCGCTCCCTCCCGAGAGTAGTGCGCCTTCCCGTCGGTAGTGGCGCTCCCTCCCGAGAGTAGTTGCGCCTTACCGTCGGTAGGAGTAGTTGCGCCTTACCGTCGGTAGTGGCGCTCCGTGGCGCTCCCTCCCGAGAGTAGTTGCGCCTTACCGTCGGTAGTGGCGCTCCCTCCCGAGAGTAGTTGCGCCTTACCGTCGGTACTGTGGCGGGCCGACCGCAACGACGGCGCCGCCTTGTCCGGCTACGCGGCCGAGCTCGCGCCGCTGCCTACGTTCCCCGCCCGACGGCCGACGACGGTGAGGACGCCGACGAGCGCTGCGCCGACAATCAACGCGACCGCTGGCGCTACCAGGCCGGCGTCGATCGGCGGCATCACGTTCTGCACGCCTGTGTGCGGCTCGCCGATCTTCCACGGCCAGATCGCCCTCAGCGATCCCAGCATCATCCCGACGAGCGCGGCGAGCGTGCCGGCCGGCACCGTGCGGAACAGCCAGGACATGACCCTCGCGAACGACATGATGCCGAGCAAGCAGCCGAGGCAGAAGACGACCACGTAGGCGCCCTGCGTCACCGGCAGGTGCCCATGCGCGAGCGTCAGGATAAAGCCCTTGAGCGCCGACGAGAGCATGAAGTGGTAGATGCCGAGGACCAGCAAGAAGAAGGACCCTGAGATGCCCGGGAGCACCATCGCGCAGATGGCGATGACGCCGCAGATGAACACGTAACCGAGCGACGGGCGCGCGACGTCGACGACGGTTCCGGCGGGCACGGTGAGCGTGTTGAACGGGTTGGCCTCATCTTTTCGTCCGAGGTGTTCGCGCTCGCGGATCTCGACGGTTGCGGCGAGGTCGCCGCGCGCCGACGCGAGCTCGGTGCAGATGGCGTCGAGGCGCGCGGCGACGCCTGGCTGGCTCGAGTCGGCGGCGATCGCGGCGCGCAGGGCGTCGTTCGAAGGGGCGTCGCCGGTGGGCGGGCAATAGAGCTGTTCCGCGTTCCGCACCGACGGGTTCTCGCGCATGAAGTCCTCGAAAGCGACGGACTCGCCCGACGAGGCCTGCACCCAGGTGACATGCGGCTCAGTCTTGGCGCCAATCGACAGGAACGTGAGGACGGCCGCGACGATGCCGATGACGACGTGCTGGGGTCCCCGCTTTGGCATCTCTCGGATGGGGACGGCGATGCTGGCGAGGATCAGGCCCGTGAAGAACGCCGCCGTCGGCGCGGGGAAGCGGTCCATCAGGAACGGCACCACGACGCTGCCGACGCCGAACGACCCGACGATTCCGGCACCGAGCGGGATGAGGAAGCTCCAGTGGATCGACAGCAGATCGCGGAGAGCCTCGTCGCGCCCCTCGCGCTTGAAGCCGGTGACCGCCCAGCGGAGCATCGGGGCGATCCAGCGGAAGTTCACCGACTTGATGGCGTCGATGAACCGGACATAGATGCCGAGAATCAGCGCGAGTGTGCCGCCAGAAACCCCAGGGATGACGTCTGCGAAACCCATCGCGAGCCCGCGGAGAAACAAGCCGATCATCTGTGTCAAGGGAGCTCCTCTGGGTGGGACGCTTAGGCGCCGAACTCGGCGCGAACGCGCGCCTCGGCGCGCTCGATGGTCTCGGACAGGTGGGTCCACTCGCCGTATGCGGCCTCGATGCGGCCCGCGAGTCCCTGGTACTCGCGCGTCAGGTTCGCGACCTCGCCGGACGGCGCGCTGCCGTAGAACTCCGGGTCCGCGAGCTGCCCTCCGATGGCCGATGAGCGCGCCTCGAGCTCGGCGATCCGCTTCTCGACGGTGTCGAGCTTCTTGCGCTCGGTGGTGCAGGTGTCGCGCAGGCGAGCGCGGAGCTCCGCGTCGCGCCGCTTCGTGTCGCGGCGGCTCGTGTCGACCTCCCGCCCGGCGACGGGAGCGGCCGCGCGCGCTTCGGCGGCTTCTTCGGCGCGCTTGGCGCGATAGTAGTCGTAGTCGCCGTCGTAGGACCGGGCGGTGCCGGCCTCGACGTGGACCACGCGGCTGGCGAGGCCGTTGATGAAGTAGCGATCGTGCGAGACGAACAGGATCGTTCCTCCGAACGCGGCGAGCGCCTCGAGGAGCACGTCCCGGCTGTCCATGTCGAGGTGGTTCGTCGGCTCGTCCAGGACGAGGAGATTGGTCGGCCGGAGCAGCAGCTTGGCGAGCGCGAGGCGGTTGCGCTCCCCGCCGGAGAGCACGGCGATCTTCTTGTCGACGTCTTCGCCGGAGAAGAGGAAGGAGCCGAGAATGCTGCGGCACCGCGGCGCCGCCTCGACCGGTGCCGCGGCCTCCATCTCTTCGAGCAGGGTCCTCGAGAGGTCGAGCTCTTCGACCTGGTGCTGTCCGAAGTAGGCGGGGAGCACGTTGTGTCCTTGCTGCACCGTGCCGGCGTCGGGCTGGATGGCGCCGATGACGATCTTGAGCAGCGTCGTTTTGCCCTGGCCGTTCGGACCGACCAGAACGACGCGATCGCCGCGGTAGAGGGCGAAGTCGAGCGCCTGGTACACGACCTCGGCGCCGTAGGCCTTGCGGACGGCCGTAACCTGCGAGACCTCCTTGCCCTCGCGCGGCGCTTCGGCGAACGCGAAGCGGCGGACGGTCTTCTTCTGCTCGACGGCGTCGATCCGCTGGACCTTCTCGAGGGCCTTCACGCGGCTCTGGACCTGCTTCGCCTTCGTGGCTTTCGAGCGGAACCGGTCGATGAAGTCCTGCAGGTGCTTGAGCTCGCGGTCCTGCCGGGCGCGCGCCCGCTCGATCGAGTCGATGCGCTCTGCGAGGCCGGCCTCGTACTCGTCGTAGTTGCCGGGCTGATAGTGCAGCCCCTGCGGCTCTAGCGCGGCAATCGACGTGACTAGGCGGTTCAGGAAGTAGCGGTCGTGCGAGATGACGACGACGGTGCCTTCGTACGAATCTAGGAACCCCTCGAGCCACTCCACGCTGGGCACATCGAGGTGGTTCGTCGGCTCGTCGAGAAGCAGCACATCGGGCCGCTGCAGCAGCAGTCGGGCGAGGACGAGGCGAACCCGCCAGCCGCCGGAGAGTGTGGACGCCGGTGCCTCGTGCCGAGCGGCGGGAAACCCCATGCCGCTCAGTATCGACCGCGCCCGCGCGTCGAGATCGTAGCCGCCCGCAGCCTCGATGGCGTGCGAGACTTCGCCCATCTCCTCCGCGAGCCGCATGGCTTCGGCGTCGTCGAGCCCCGGCCGCTGCATCTCGGCCGTGAGCGCCTCGAGCCGGGTGTGCAGGGCGATAACCTCTTCGCGCCCCTGCAGCACGTAGTCCACGAGTGGGAGGGTGCCGATGTCGCCGACGTCCTGAGGGAGGTGGCCGACCGTCACTCCCTTCGGGACGATGATACGCCCGGCGTCTGGCTCGACGTAGCCGGCGATCATGTGGAAGAGCGTGGTCTTTCCCGCGCCGTTCGGGCCGACCAGACCGACGCGCCCGCGCGGCTCGAGCGGCAGCGTGACGTCCTCGAACAGCACCCGTCCGCCGAAGTACTTGGCGACCTTCTCGACCCGAACCATCGCACTACTGGAAGCAGAGCCGCACGCGCGGCACAATGAGAGGGCCTCATACCCAAGCCGTCGAGAAATGGCACCTCCGAATCGTGCAACGCGGACCGCCTGGCTGCTGCTAGGCGCCATCTTGTCGATGGTCGCGCCGCGCGCCGCACTCGCGCGCGAGGTCGTCACCGTGCTGACGTTCGACACGTCGGGCGACACCGGTGGTCTCGACGAGCGGATGTTCGCCGCGCTGAAGGCGCAGATCGAGTTCCACCCGGACCTGTCGCTCAACGATGTCCCTGCGCAGCGGCTCGACGATCTCCTCCTAGCGGTGGGCTGCGCGACGCTGGACGAGGAGTGCGCGCCGACGCTCGCCGACGTTCTCGGGACACGCCTGCTGGCCTGGGGTTCGGTGGCCGTCACGCCGTCGGCCGTGCAGGTGCGGCTAACGCTGTACGACCTGGTCGCGGGGACAGAGGTCCGCACGAGGGTCCACAGCGTCGCGCCCGAGGACCGCGGTCTGATCGAAGAGTCCGCCGCCGTGCTCGCTCGGTCCGTGCTGTACGGCGACGACTTTTCGCTCTCCGTGTCGTCGAACGCGCCAGGGGCGACGGTCAGTGTCGACGGGAGGCGCCGCGGGAGCGCGCCGGTCGACATCG
>JACKDJ010000030.1 GCA_020633625.1 Myxococcales bacterium | reverse complement strand
GGCCGACGGCGCCAGCGTTCACGACGAGGGTGAGCGCTCCGGCGTCGGCGCGGGCGCCGACGGCGCGGTAGTCGATCTCGCCGTGGTCGACGACGGCGACCCGCGCGCGGTGCGTGTGCCCGAAGACGCCCAGGCAGCAGCCGCGCGCCTCGATCGCGTCAGCGGCAGCCACGTGGTCGGCGTCGCTACGGAGATAGCGCCAGTCGCGCGGGCCCCAGGGGTTGGCGTGCGCGACGAGGCACGGTCCGACGCGTACCTCGTCGACCCAGTCGAACGACGCCTCGAGCGCGCTGGCGGCGCCGGTGGCGAGTGTCCAGTCGATGGACTCGACGATGGGCGCGGCCTTACCGTCGAACTCGCTTCGGTCTCCGCGCGCTCCAGCGAAGTAGAAAGGCTCGTGGTTGCCGACGACGAAGGTCGTATCGAAGCGCGCGGTCATGTCGCGCGCGAGCTCGACGCAGCGAACCGGCTGGCAGCCGTACGTGAGGAGGTCGCCGTTGAACACGACCGACTCGATACCGGCGGCCTCGATCTGGTCGCACGCAGCCTCGAACGCCGCGGCGTTTCCATGCACATCGGACAGCACGGCGAAGCGCGTCACGGAAGTCGGCAGGCGAAGCTCGGTCAATGGCGGGTCGGCGGAAGGACGGGCGCAGGGGCGGGCGCGGGGCGGGCGGAACGGTAGCACCGCGCGCCCCCGAGTGCTACCGGAGGGCGGGGATGCGAGTATCGACGAGGAAACGATGAGCGAGCGAATCTGGCGGCGCGAGGCGACCCTGGTCGGGTTGAACGCGATGGGCGCGGACACGCTGATGTCCGCGCTAGGGATCGAGGTGGTCGAGCTCGGCGCGGCGCACCTGACGGGCCGCATGCCGGTGACGTCGGCGACAACGCAGCCGATGCGTCTACTGCACGGGGGAGCGACGGTGGCGCTGGCGGAGACGCTTGGCAGCATTGCCGGGAACCTCTGCCTGGAGCCTGGGGCGGGTGCGGCGGTCGGGCTCGAGGTCAACGCGAACCACCTTCGGTCGGCGCGGGAGGGCGAGGTGGTGCTCGGCGAGGCGCGGCCGCTGCGGCTGGGGGGGCGCACGCAGGTGTGGGAGATCCGGGTCAGGCGAGAGGGAGACGGCGAGTTGGTGGCGGTGTGTCGACTGACGCTGGCGGTGGTGTCCGGGCGCTGAGCGAGCGAGCGGGGCGCCGCGGAGTCGAGCGGAGAGGGCGCTGGGCGCGGCGGACAGGTCGTCTCCCGAGTACTTGTCATGTCGTCGCTGACCCCGAGCCGCAGCTTTTTGCGTGACATGTAGTCCGACACTCGCCATACTGCGGCGAACGGTCCGCTCTGTCGCCCAACGGAGGGAGAGCGGGACGATAGGTTCGCGGTGCGCCGCCTGCCCCTGCGGGGGGCTTCCCTTCGAGACGTCGAGTCATGTTCAACAACGCAATCCGAAAGCTACTCGTTCTTTCCCTGGCCGGCGCGGCAGCGTGCGCCGAGTCGCCCACGACTTCTGGCGAGCTGGAGACCGAGGCGACGCCGACCGGCGCCGTGGAGGACCCCGCGCAGTCGCTGGCGTGGGTGACGCTCCACGAGGCGGTATCGGACGGTGGCGTCACCGTTCGGATTCGCGCGACGCAGCGGTCGATCGACGCGATGCCGGAGATCCGGGGGCTTGTGGACTCGGAGGTTCGCGAGCCGGTGTTCGCCGGGTCGGAGGTCGTTGCCGGTGCCGCCTGGGCGCTCGTGCCGCAGGGGATTGAGCTCGTCGACCCGTGGCGGGTCGAGCTGAGCTGGGACGCCGACACGCTGACGGCTGAGGAGCGCCAGACGCTCACCGTCGTCACGGAGGCCGAAGAAGGCGGCTGGCGCCTGGCGCGCGGGTCCGAGGAGGCGCTCGACGCCGGGTTCTTCGCGATCAACGCGACCGACCTCGGCCAGCTCGCGCTCGTGCGCGGCGCCGTCGTCGCCGACTTCCCCGCCGCACCCGAGGCGCCGGTGGCCGCCGTCGACGCGGCGATTCTCCCGACCGACAGCCTCGGCGGCGACAAGGCGATCGTCGCGGTGCAGTTCCGCGTCGACGCGTCTCTCCCGACCGGCTGGATCGGGTGCGTCGACATCGACGGCGTCGGCCTGTTCACGATGCCCAAGTCCGGCAGCAAGTATTCCCGCTTCGTCGACTTGGACCTCCCTGCGACCGTTGACTACGTGATGTTCGCGAGCGCGTCCGCTGACTGCTCCACCGACGACGGATCGATCTGGCCGACCTCGCTGCTGCGGCCCCTCATCGCCACGACCTCGTACGCCAACACGCAGTGCGTCGACCTCGGCGGAGGCGTCTTCACGATGCGGTCCAACATCACGTCTGCGTCGGCGGCGACGCACCCCGGCACCGACACGTGCCCCGCTGCCACCACGCCCGCGCTCGAGACCTACACGTTCCGCGTCGGCTCGTTCACGCAGGCGATCGGCGCAGGACACTCCGTGTGCTTCGACATCGACGGCACGGTGTCCGTCGGCACGCTCGGCAGCGGCCGCTACCGCACGAGCGCGGACTACCTGACGCCCGAGACCACCATCTTCCGCGCGTGGGAGAGCACCACCTCGGCGTGCGCCGACGTCGTCCAGGAGTTCTTCCCCGACAACTCGCAGATGCTCGTCTCCGTGACGCAGATGCCCACCACCGCATGTGTCGACCGCCCGGGCGGCAGCGCCGACGAGGTGTCGTTCCAGGTGAGCCTCACCGGGTCGGGTGGCGTCACCGTCACCGGCACCCAAGACTGCCTCGCGGTCGAGTGCGGCAACGAGGCCGTCCAGGGCACCGAAGAGTGTGACGACGGTAACACCGCGGACAACGACGGCTGCTCCGCCACCTGCACCATCGAGGGCTGCGGTGACGGCACCCAGCAGCTCAGCGAGGCCTGCGACGACGGCAACCTCGTCAGCGGCGACGGCTGCTCCGACATCTGCGAGATCGACAACCTCGAGTGCTACGACGTAGACATCTCGTTCTCGTCTTCTTCCCCGCTCGCCAGCGCCGACACCAACTTCTGGGCCGACGGCGTCACCTCGACCTGCGGCGGCGCCGGCCGCGGCGACGTGTCCTACCTCTGGACCGCCCCCTACACCGGCATCTGGGAGTTCAACGACACGGGCAGCTCCATCGACACCATCGTCGCCATCTACTCCGCCACCAGCGGCGTCTGCGGCGCCGAGCTCGACTGCTCCAACGTCATCGGCGGCGGCTCCACCGTCGTCCAAAACGCCGACTGGGAAGAGGAGTACGTCATTGTCGTCAGCGGCAGCTCCGCCGACGGCGCCGTCACCCTCGACGTCGTCGCCCCCGCGCTGCCGCCGTCCGACACCACCACGGGCCCCGACTCCGACGACCCGCGCGTGGTGCTCCGCGGCACCAACTTCTGGAACCTCGGCGACTCCGTCACCATGGACTTCACGACCGGGTACCCGTCCATCACCGGCCTCGAGATGCACCTCGTGCTCGCCAACAACTTCCTGAGCACGACGCGCTGCCGCGACGGCGTCCCCGAGCAGAACGTGACCGTCACCGTCAACGGCAACACCGTCGGCACGTTCACCGTGGGCCCTGGGGACACGTCCATCGACGAGGTGTTCTCTTTCGCCGCCATCAGCGGGCCCAACTACACCGTCGCCTACACCACCTCGGCCGAAGTCTCGTCGGGCTGCGGTTCCTCCGGCTACGCGACGTCGGGCTCGACCGTCACGCTGGTCCAGTAGAGCCGACCGCCCCGGGTCGCGAGCGGACACCGCTCGCGACATCGGTCAACGCGAAGCGGCGCCCCTCGGGCGCCGCTTCGCGTTTTTGGGTCAGCGGAGTCGCCGGGCGGCGGCGCCACCCCGGCAACGCGCGGACGCACGCCGCCGTAGCTCAGGTCTCGGCGTCGCCGCGAGCGATTCTCACCGTACCAGTCCTTACGATCTCGACGACCCCGTGCGCGAGATCCAGCGCGCGGTGGGCGGCCTCCACGTCGGCAGCAGAACCGACGAGCTGCGCCGTCAGCGTCCCTGGGCTCGTGTCGACGATCGTGCAGCTCACGGCGGCCGGAATGCGCGTCACGTCGAGCGCCAGCGCGCCGTCCGGCATCCGAACCTTCACCAGCGCCAGCTCAACGCCGATCGAGTCGTCCTCGGAGTGCTCCGCGGCGCTCACGACGTCGACGAGCTTGCGGAGCTGAGCCATGATGATGTGCAGCACGTGAGCGTCCCCCCGCGCGCTGACCGTGCAGCGCGCGAAGCGGCCGTCGTGCGCCTCCGAGACCGCCAGTCCGTCGATGTTCCAGCCGCGACGCGCGAAGACCAGCGCGACTCGGTTCAAGACGCCGGGGCGGTTGTGCAGGTTCAGGCTGATCGTGTGCGTCGTCTCAGCGGGGGCGTTCATCGATCCGCACCGGGGTCGTGGCCGTCGGGGTCGAGCAGCATGTCCCCGATCCCCGCGCCGGCGGGGACCATCGGGTACACGTCGTCGGTCTTCACCACCTCGGCGTGGATCACGACGGGCCCGTCGTGGGCCATCGCCAACGCCATCTGCTCGTCTAGCGTGTCACGGCTGGAGATGTGCACGCCGAGGATCCCGTAGGCCGCTGCGAGCTTCACGAAGTCCGGGTTTCCGACCAGGTCGACGCCGGAGAGGCGGTCGTCGAAGAACATGTGCTGCCACTGGCGGACCATGCCCAGATACTTGTTGTCGATGATCAACGCTTTGACCGGAAGGCCCTGCGCCGAAGCGGTCGCGAGCTCTGCCATCGTCATCTGAAAGCCTCCGTCACCGGAGATGGAGACGACGAGCGCCTCGGGCCGGCCCACCTGGGCGCCGATCGCGGCGGGCAGACCATACCCCATCGTCCCCGCGCCGCCCGACGACAGCCACTGGTCCGGCGCGTCGGTCCGGTAGAGCTGCGCAGCCCACATCTGGTGTTGCCCGACGTCGGTCGACACGATCGCGCGGCCCTCGGTCACTCGCCAGAGCGAGTCGATGACTTCCTGGGCGCGCAGCGGTCCGTCCTTTCGCCACGCGAGCGGGTGGACGCGCTTCCACTCGTCGATCTGGGCGCGCCACGGCTGCGTGTCGCCCGCCTCGATCACTTCGAGGAGGGCGGCAAGGGCGACCTTCGCGTCGGCGATGACGGCGACCTGCGGCTCGAGCACCTTGCCGATTTCGGCCGGGTCCACGTCGACGTGGATCTTGTAGGCGGTCGGGCAGAAGGCGCTCACCTTGCCGACGACGCGGTCGTCCCAGCGGGAGCCGATCGACATGATGAGATCGCAGCCGGCGATTGCCTTGTTGGCATACGCCGTCCCGTGCATGCCGCACATCCCCAGGGAGAGGGGGTGCGACTCCGGGAACGCTCCCTTTCCGAGCAGCGTGGTCGCGACTGGAATACCGAGTCGTTCCGCGAGCTGGACGACCTCTGCGCTCGCCTTGGCGATGACCGCGCCGTGGCCGACGAGCAGCACAGGTCGGCTCGCACCACGAAGCGCGCGCGCGGCGCGCGCGACGGCACCCGGCTCCGGGTCGCGAACGCGCTCGAAGCCCGGCAGGTCGAGCGGGGCCGACGGACGCGGCGTGACCGACCCTGTCGAGACATCGCGTGGCACGTCGATGAGGACGACGCCCGGGCGCCCGGTCACCGCGATGTAGAACGCCTCGTCGACGACCCGGCCGAGGTCGGCTGCGTCCTTGACGAGATACGAGTGCTTCACCGTCGGCATCGTCATTCCGAAGACGTCTGCCTCTTGAAAGGCGTCCATCCCGAGGTTCGGCGTGGCCGTCTGCCCGGTGATGACCACCATCGGAACGGAGTCCATCTGCGCCGTCAGGATGCCGGTCACTGTGTTGGTGGCGCCGGGGCCGCTCGTGACGAGGACTACGCCGGGACGGCCGGTGGCGCGCGCGTACCCGTCAGCCATGTGCGTCCCGCCCTGCTCGTGGCGGCACAGGATGAGCTCGATGTCGGAGTCGAGGATCGCGTCGAAGATCGGCATGGCCGCGCCGCCGGGATACCCGAACACGTGGGTGACGTCGTTTCGCTCCAGCAGACGGATCAGGTACTGGGCGCCCGAGATCGGCGTGGCGCTTTGGGCGCCGGGAGGCGCGTCTGACGACATTGGCTTGTTCACCGCGAGGTCCAGGCGAGGTACGGGAGAGCATGCGCGACGCGCGCGACGGCGTCGTGGTTCGCGAGCAGCTCGGTCAGAGGGTCGAAAGACCCGTCGAGCAGCGCGATCCGCGCCGCGTCCGGAAGGCGGACTGGTGCTTCGAATCCGTCCGCTCGGACCCTGCAGGCGGCGAGGTCCAACTCGACCCGGATCGCCGGGTCGGCGGCGATCCGTCGGAACAGTTCTTCGCGCGTCGACGCGTCGACCTCGGCGCAGACGAGGCCGATCGCCAGCGAGTTGGCCGCGAAGATCTCCGCGAAGCTCTCCGCGATGATGGCGCGGAATCCGGCCCTGACGACCGCCTGCGGAGCGTGCTCGCGCGAGGAGCCGCAGCCAAAGTTGCGGCCCGAGACGATGATCGTCGCCTCGGAGTAGCGCGCGTCGTCGAGCGGGTGGGGCGTGTCGCCCGATCTGTCGCGGTCGTCGCGGAACAGCGCGTCACCGAGCGCGTCGAACGTGACGCAGCGCAGAAACCGCGCCGGCACGATCCGGTCGGTGTCGATGTCGTCGCCCGGGATTGGGACGCACGCCCCGGACACCTGCGAGACGCCTGCGCTCATGTCGGGCCTCCTGTCGCCGAGACGTCGACGACCGCGCCGGCGATAGCGGCAGCCGCAACCATCGCTGGGCTCATCAGCAGCGTTCGGCCGCTCGGGCTCCCCTGCCGTCCCTTGAAGTTCCGGTTGCTCGAGCTGGCGCAAACCTGGTCACCGACGAGCCGATCGGGGTTCATGCCCAGGCACATCGAGCAGCCCGGGAGACGCCAGTCGAACCCCGCCGCGCGAAACACCGCGTCGAGGCCCTTCTCGCGGGCAGCCGCGTCGACCTGCTGTGACCCCGGGACGACGATGGCCGTCACGCGCGGGTGGACCGTCCGTCCGCGGATCACTTCGGCCGCGGCCTCTAGATCGGAGAGGCGACCGTTCGTGCAGCTTCCGATGAACGCGACGTCGACCGGAGTCCCGAGGATCGGCGCGCCGCCGGCGAGCTGCATGTGGGCGAGGGCCTCGTCGATCGCGGCGCCGGTGCCCTTCGTCGGGACCGACTCGTCGACGGCGACGGCCTGCGCCGGGTTGATGCCCCACGTCACGACAGGGGCGAGCGCCGACACGTCGAGCCGGACCTCGTCGTCGAACGTCGCATCGGCATCTGACGCCACGGACCGCCACCACGCTACGGCCGCGTCCCAATCGCCGGCCGACGGTGCGTAGGGCCGCCCCGCAAGGTAGGCGAACGTCGTCTCGTCGGGGTTGCAGTATCCGACCCGTGCGCCGCCCTCGATCGACATGTTGCACAGCGTCATGCGTGCCTCCATGTCCATCGCGTCGACCGCGGGGCCGGCGAACTCGTAGGCGAATCCCACGCCGCCGTGCACGCCGAGCGTCCGGATGACGTGGAGGGCGACGTCCTTCGCGAAGACCCCCTCCCGGAGCTCGCCCTCGAGCCAGATCCGCCGCACACGGAGCGGCTCGATCGCGAGCGTCTGGGTCGCGAGGACGTCGCGGACCTGCGAGGTTCCAATGCCGAACGCGATCGCGCCGAACGCGCCGTGGGTCGCCGTGTGGCTGTCGCCGCAGCAGATCACCATCCCGGGGAGGGTGAGGCCGAGCTCGGGCCCGATAACGTGGACGATCCCCTGGCGATGGGTCTGTTCGTCGAAGAGGGGGATTCCGGCGGCGGCGGTGTTCGCTTGGAGCGCCGCGAGCATCTCTTCGGCCAGATCGTCTCGGAGTGGGCGGTGTCGGTCCGTCGTCGGGACGATGTGGTCGACGGTCGCGAACGTCCGGTCCGGACGCGCGACGGCGATGTCGCGCTCGCGGAGCGCGGCGAAGGCCTGCGGGCTGGTCACCTCGTGTACCAGGTGCAGGCCAACGAAGAGCTGATCACGGCCGTCGGCCAGCGTCCCCACCCGGTGCAGCGCCCAGACCTTCTCGAACAGCGTCCCGCTCATCGAGGCCTCCGCATCGGCGTGGCTGCCGCGACCGGCTCGCGAAGCCAGCGGTCGACGGTGGCCTCGAGACCGCTGTACCGCAGCGCCGGATTGGTCGCGGCGCCGTTGCGGAGCGCCGCTCGCGCGACCTCGATCGCGACGGCGCGGGTGACGTCCGCCGCGTCGTCCCGAGTTGGTAGCAGCCGCTCCGGGGCCCGCTCGGCGACGAATCGGACCACAGCGCTCGACGCGGCGAGCGCGATGTCCTCGTCGGGCTCGGCTGCCCCGCTGATCGACAGGCCCAGGATGATGCCCGGGTACGTCCACGCGTCATCACATCCGGGGCCGTCGTCGCCGATCGGCGTCGCCACGATGACCTGCCCGGCGAGAGCGCCCACGATCCCCTCGAATGTCGCCTCCGCGCGCTTCGCGTCGACGGTCCCGTGCACCACCACGGGGACCGCGCAGTGTGTGCCGAGCGCTGTGAGCACGCGCGTGGAGAAGGCACCGTGCTCGTTCGACAGGCCGACGAGCGCGGTCGCGCCCACCTCGCGTACTGTGTCGAGCAGCGACGGCGCGCCGTCACCGTCTGGGCCTCGGCTCCACGTCAGCGTGCTGCTGCGCGGCGTGCCCAGGCCGTGGCTCGAGCTCGTCGTCGTCTCATCCACGACCAGCCCGCGGTCGCCGACGACGAACACGCGCTGCGCGCACTCCCCCGGCGTGAGCCCGGCGTCGGCTAGCGCTCGACGCAAAAGGCGTGCGGTGGCCAAGCCGCGCGGGCCCGCGCCGCGCACGACGAAGCGCTGCGGACGGAGACCCTCACCCTTGAGCCGGAGCGCCGAGCGGAGCGCCGCAACGACTATCGCCGCCGTTGCGGCGGCCTCGGGCGTGCAGAGCTCGCGGCCCCGCTCGGGGTCTGGAAGGTCAGCGCGGCGCGGGAGCGTCTGCGCCCGAAGGACGCGGTTCGAGAGCTCACCCATGGGTCACCGAGGGTCCGAGTCGAGGATCCGTCGCAGCCGGTCGAGAACAGCGTCGCCCATCTCGCGCGTGCCAACGACGCTCGCAGCACCCGACGCGATGTCGCGCGTGCGGAGTCCGTCGGCGAGCACCGCGTCGACGGCGGCTTCGACGGCGCGGCCGAGGT
Source organism: Myxococcales bacterium (assembly GCA_020633625.1). Classification (GTDB taxonomy): domain Bacteria; phylum Myxococcota_A; class Bradymonadia; order REDH01; family REDH01; genus JACKDJ01. The sequence continues at coordinate 40,914 of JACKDJ010000030.1, read as the reverse complement.
CAGGGCGCGCGAGCGTGTACTGCGCGAGCATCGCGACGCTGAGGATCGCGCCGAGCGGGTTCGCCACCCCCGCCCCGGCGATGTCTGGCGCGGAGCCGTGAATCGGCTCGTACAGCGCCGCGCCGTCGCCCAGAGACGCCGACGGGAGCATCCCCAGCGACCCGGTCAGCGCGCCGGCCGCGTCGGAGAGGATGTCGCCGAACAGGTTGCCCGTCACGACGACGTCGAGCTCGGCGGGCCAGCTCACGAGCTGCATCGCGCAGCTGTCGACGTATTGGTGCGCGAGCTTGACGTCGGGGTACTCGGCCGAGAGCTCCGTCACCGTGCGACGCCAGAGCTGCATGACCTCGAGCACGTTCGCCTTGTCGACGCTCAGCAGCCGCCCCTGACGTGTGCGGGCCGCCTCGAACGCGACCCGCGCGACGCGCCGGATCTCGTCGCGCGTATACACCATCGTGTTGAAGCCGCGGTCATCCGCTTCGCCGCGGGGCTCGCCGAAGTAGATTCCACCGACGAGCTCGCGGACGATCAGAACGTCCGCACCTTGGATCCGCTCGGGTCGCAGCGGGCTGGCGTCTGCCAGCGGCGCGAAGAAGCGCGCCGGGCGCAAGTTCGCGTAGACGCCGAGCTCCGAGCGAAGCGCGAGGAGACCCCGCTCCGGGCGGATCGCCGCGGGAACGGAATCCCACTTTGGTCCACCGACGGCGCCAAGGAGGACCGCGCGTGCGCCGGCGCACGCGTCGATGACCCTGGCCGGGGCGGGCTCGCCGAGCGCGTCGATCGCGGCGCCGCCGAACGGGTGCTCCTCGACGGCGAGGCCCAGTCCGGCAGCGTCGGCGACCGTGGCGAGCACCTCGAGCGCCGGCGCGAGGACTTCGGGCCCGATGCCGTCGCCCGGGAGCGAGACGACGCGAAGCTCCGGCGCGCTCACTCGGCCACCGCCGCGATCGCGGACTGCTGCGCGCGGTCCAGCCCGTTCAGTGCGTCAACGAACGCGAGCGCCGAGGCGACGACGACGTCGGTATGCGCCGCCTGACCTCGCGCCCGGATCGCCCCATCCGAGATGCCGACGTAGACACGGCCTTGCGCGTCCGCGCCCCCGGTTACGGCAGAGATTGTGTAGTCCTCGAGAAACGCCGAAGACCCGGCGGCCTCTCGGATCGCTGCCAGTACCGCGTCGACCGGGCCGTCTCCTGCAGACTCGCGCGAGACCTCCTCATCACCGCAGAGCAGCGTGACCGCTCCCGTCGCCGTCGCCTGGAGACCCCCGGCGAAGCGAACGTCGCGCAGCGTGAATCTCCCGGCGACCGTCGCGGCGTGCTGCGACATCAGCGCCCGGAGGTCCTCGTCATAGACCTGCTTCTTACGCTCCCCGAGCGCCTTGAATCGCGCGAATACGTCGGCAAGCGTCTCGCCATCGACCTCGTAGCCGAGCTCCGCGAGCCGAGCGCCGAGGGCGTGTCGGCCGGAGTGTTTCCCGAGCACGAGCGACGTGGTCGCGAAGCCCACTTCCGCGGGGTCCATGATCTCGTAGGTCGTGCGTTCGGTCAGGACCCCGTGCTGGTGGATGCCCGACTCGTGCGCGAACGCGTTGCGGCCCACGATCGCCTTGTTCGGCTGCATCGGGAACCCGGTCACGTCGGACACGAGGCGGCTCACGGCGACCAGGTGCCGCGGGTTGATGCCTGTCTCGCAGCCGAGCGCGTCGTGCCGCGTGCGGAGTGCCATCACGACCTCCTCGAGCGCGGCGTTCCCGGCCCGCTCACCGATCCCGTTGACGCAGCACTCGACCTGCCGCGCGCCGGCGGCGACGGCGGCCAGCGAGTTCGCGACGGCAAGCCCGAGGTCGTCGTGGCAGTGCGCGCTGACGATCGCCCGGTCGCCTGCCACCGCGACGATCCGCGCGATCAGCGCGCCGTACTCGTGCGGCACGGCGTAACCGACGGTGTCGGGGACGTTGAGCACGGTGGCGCCTGCGCGGACCGCGACTGCCATCGCTTCGGCGAGAAAGTCCGGGTCCGATCGCGTCGCGTCCTCGGCCGAGAACTCGACGTCTGCGCACAGCGCCCGGCACGCCGCGACGCCGCGCGCGATCTCGTCCAGCACCTCCGCACGCGTCATGCGCAGCTTGTGATGGAGGTGAAGGTCGCTCGTCGCGATGAAGACGTGCAGGCGCGGGTGGGCCGCCTCTCGGATCGCCTCCCACGCCGCCTCGATGTCGCCCTGCCGCGTGCGGCAAAGCGCGGCCACGGAGGCGGACTTCACGACCCCGGCGATCGCGCGCACGCACTCGAGCTCCCCCGGGGATGCCACGGGAAAGCCGGCCTCGATGACGTCCACCCCGAGCAGCTCGAGCTTCGCCGCGATCTGCAGCTTCTCCTCGAGCGTCATCGTCGCCCCGGGCGACTGCTCGCCGTCGCGGAGGGTCGTGTCGAAGACGAGAACGCGGCGTCCCTGTGCGTCGTTCACTTTGCGGCCCCCTGAGCGCGGCCCGCGGCGAACAGCGCGCGGACCTGGCGGCCGACGACCTCGATCGGGTGCTGCAGCTCTTCGGCCCGAAGCCGGCTGAGCTCCGGGAGCCCCTCGGCGTTCTCGGCCATCCACCGGCGCGCGAAGCTCCCGTCGTGCACCTCTGCGAGGGCTTCGCGCATCGCGGCGCGAGTCTCGGCCGTGATGATCCGCGGGCCGACGGTGCGGCCGCCGTACTCGGCGGTGTTCGAGACGACGTCCCACATCCGCTCGAGGCCGCCTTCGTAGATCAGATCGACGATGAGCTTCATCTCGTGCAGGCACTCGAAGTAGGCCATCTCTGGCGGGTACCCCGCCTCGGTCAGAGTCTCGAAGCCGGCCTTGATCAGCTCGGCGACACCGCCACAGAGCACGGTCTGCTCGCCGAACAGGTCCTCGTTCGTCTCTTCGGCGAACGTGCACTCGAGGACGCCGGCGCGTGTGCATCCGAGAGCCTTGGCGAGCCCAAGCGCCTGGCCACGGGCGGTGCCCGTCGCGTCCTGGTGGATCGCGATCAGGCCCGGGACGCCACCGCCGGCGACGAACTGCTTCCGCTCCTCGGTGCCAGGCGCCTTGGGAGCGACCAGGATGCAGTCCACACCCGCCGGCGGCGCGATAAAGCCGTACACGACGTTGAAGCCGTGCGAGAACGAGAGCGTCTTGCCGGGCGTCACGTGCGCCGCGATCTCGGCCTCGTAGGTCGCGCGCTGGACCTCGTCGGGGATCAGGATGTGGATGACGTCTGCGGCGCGCGCCGCGTCGGCGATGGAGGCGACCCGCAGCCCGTCGGCTTGGACCGCCGACCACGAGGGGCCACCCGGCCGCACGCCGACCGTCACGTTCAGCCCCGAGTCGTGGAAACAGAGCGCCTGTGCGCGTCCCTGCGCGCCATAGCCGATCACCGCGATCTTGCGGTCGCGCAGGCTGTCGAGGGTGGCGTCGGCATCGGTGAGAACTTTCATGTGTGGTCCGTTCGGGGGAGGGCGGGGCGCAAAAAGCGACACGGGCCAGCGCGCTCTCGCGGGCTGGCCCGTGTGTGCTCAGGTCGTTCGACTCAGGTCACACACGGGCCATACGATCGGCCGAGGAGTAGCCCGAGGAGGAGAAGGACCGAAACTCGAACGCCGCGCCCCGAGAGGAGCACGGTGCCGCGAAGGTTGGTCGGAGTGGCTAGAGTCACGGTGGTCGGTCGAAGTTGCGCGACGGAGCCGTCGCTGTCGACAGCCGCCACGGTAAGGGGGTATCAGGGCCCGGTCAAGCGAATTTATGCACTGCGTCATTCCCCGAGCCGCCCACGATGGCCAGCAACCTGAACCGCATCAGTCGTCGTATCACCGCCCCGCCGTCCCAGGGCGCTTCGCAGGCGATGCTCTACGCCACCGGGCTCACCGAAGCCGACATGGAGCGGGCGCAGGTCGGCATCGGGTCCGTGTGGTACGACGGTAACCCGTGCAACATGCACCTGCTCGACCTCGCCGACGCCGTGCGTGAAGGCGTCCAGGAGGCCGACCTCGTCGGCATGAGGTTCAACACCGTCGGAGTCTCGGACGGGATCTCCATGGGCACCGACGGCATGAGCTTCTCGCTCCCGTCGCGCGACCTCATCGCGGACTCGTTCGAGACCATCATGTCGGCCCAGTGGTACGACGCCCTCATCGCGCTCCCCGGCTGCGACAAGAACATGCCCGGCTGCATCATGGCGATGGGGCGGCTCGATCGCCCCGCCCTCATGGTCTATGGAGGCACCATCCGGCCCGGTTGTCACGACGGACGCCCGCTCGACATCGTCTCGGCGTTCCAGGCCTACGGCCAGGCAATCTCGGGGCAGATCACAGAGACGGAGCGTCGCGCCATCATCCGAAACGCGTGCCCCGGTCCGGGCGCGTGCGGCGGAATGTATACGGCCAACACGATGGCGGCGGCCATCGAGGCGCTCGGCATGTCGCTCCCGTACAGCGCGTCCACGCCGGCTACCGACCCGCGAAAGCGCGAGGAGTGTCGGCGCGCCGGCGCCGCCATTCGCAAGCTCCTCGAGCTCGACCTTCGCCCGAGCGAGATCATGACGGCCGCGGCGTTTCGCAACGCCATCGTCGTTGTCGGCGTCCTCGGGGGATCCACCAACGCCGTCCTCCACCTCATCGCGATGGCGCGCTCGGTCGGCGTCGACCTCACGCTCGACGGGTTCGCGGCCGTCGCGCACTCCGTGCCGTTGCTCGCCGACCTCAAGCCGAGCGGCCGGTACCTGATGGAGGACGTTGATCGCGTCGGCGGGATCCCCGCGGTCATGCGGTCACTCCTCGACGCCGGGATGCTCGACGGGAGCTGCATGACCGTCACCGGCAAGACGATCGCCGAGAACCTGGCGGAGGTCGCCCCGTTGGGCGCCGACCAGGATGTCGTTCGCCCGGTCGCCCGTCCGCTCAAGCCCGTGGGCCACATCCGGATCCTCAAGGGCAACCTCGCCCCGGACGGCGCTGTCGGAAAGCTCACCGGCAAGCAAGGGACCGTGTTCCGCGGGCCAGCGCGCGTCTTCGACTCCGAAGAGGCGATGCTCGCAGCCCTCGAGGCGTCGGCGATCCAGCGCGGCGACGTCGTGGTCATCCGATACGAGGGACCCAAGGGAGGGCCCGGCATGCCCGAGATGCTGACGCCGACCTCCGCCATCGTCGGCGCCGGGCTCGCCGACGACGTCGCGCTCATGACCGACGGCCGCTTCTCCGGTGGCTCGCACGGCTTCATCGTCGGGCACGTGTGCCCCGAGGCCGCCGTCGGCGGCCCCATCGCGCTGATCCGAGACGGCGACATCATCGTTCTCGACGGAGATCGCGACGCCGTCGAGGTCGAGCTCGACGAGGCCGAGATCGATGCGCGCCGGGCCGCGTGGGTCGCACCGCCGCCCGCCGCGACGTCGGGCGTGCTGGCGAAGTACATTCGTCTGGTTCGCTCCGCCGCGGAAGGCTGCGTCACCGATATCTAGGGCTCGGCGCCCCTGGCGCTTCAACCGCCATGGGGGCGCGTCACGTCCCGCCGCCACGCCCCCGCCCGGCCGTCCGGCCGACCTCTTGATCCGATTCGGGAACCTCTCTACCGATCCACTGGAACGGTACAGTAGCGGGTCGGCGCGGCGCGTCGGCCGGGAGATCCCGACATGGACGGAAGACCTCGTCGACACCCCGCAGGCCGGCTACGCGGGACGAGCCCGCCCCTGGCGATCTGCGCGGTCGCCATCACGGCGCTGTGCGGCTGCGGCAGCGCCTCTGCCGACGGCGTCGACGGTCTGACGAACGCGTGCGGCGGGTCGGCGCCGCTGGCCTACGAGCCCGGTACGCGCTGCGACGACGCGTGCCCGATCGGCAGGTGGCAGTGCGTCGGTGACGACGCCGTAGAGTGCTCCGAGTCGAAGGGGTGCGGCGCGCCACGGCTGGTCTTGCTCGACTCCCCGGAGCCGTTCGTCGGGCGTCGCGCCTGTGTCCTCCTTCCCGACGCACCCGCCGTCTGCATACAGGATCTCGACCGCGGTCGCCGCCCCGATCGCATCGAGCTGGACCCGACGACCGCCGGCGCGCGGTGGCTTGGCGCCACAGACTGGGTCGATCGCGATGGGGTGTACGTGCAGACCGCCGAGCCGGCAGACGCGGTGTGGCTCCCGCCGCCGCCGGAGTCCGTCGAGCGGAGCTGGTCGAGCGGCGCCGCCATGGTCGGTGAGTCCGGCGCGGTCTGGCTCTCTACACAGACTCGAGCGGGGGGACCCTACGTCTGGGCTTCGGCCGACATCCCCGCGTTCCGTCGGGAGGGCGTTTGGACCGCCAGCTTCTCGGCGTGGCCTGCGGTGCTGACGTACGACGGCCGGCTCGTTCCAGGGCCAAAGCAGCTGGACGTCGCCGCGTCGGCGAGCGCCGGCGACCGACGCTACCGAGACTTGGATGGCGTCTGCGCGATCGACTTCGACGGCGCGATCTGGTGCGGAGGCGACACCTGCACCTCGGGGTTCACGACGGACAGGGATGGCTGCGGTCCGCTCGAAGACCCGAGCATTCTGCTCGAGGGGAGCTACGTCGCGCTCGGCGGACAGTGTGCCGTCGACGCCGACGGGCGAGCCATCTGCTGGGGTGGCGTCGGCGAGTTCGCTCGAATGGGGGAATGGAGCGTGCCGCGGCCTCGGTATACGGAGCTGAACCAGCCGGGGCGCGTCGAGCGCTGCTGCGCCGACGACCCCAGCATCGAGGAGGTCCCGCTGCGCGCGGTGGTCGGGGGCAGATTCATCGTCTGCGCGCTGACGGTCGACGACCGCCTGATCTGCACCAGCGAGCCCGGGAAGTGGGAGCAGTTCTGGCCGTACGCCGACTGAGCGGCCGCCGCGAGGCGTGTTGTTTGCTCAGTAGCAAACAGCGCAGAACATGTCGCTGCCGTTCTGATACTGCACGCGATTGTCGCCCGACGACCCGATCGCGCGCATGATCATCGAGTCCTGCCAGTTCGTCCAGTTGGCACCTGCGCCTGTGTCGAGGCAGATGGTGCTGCCGACACCCCAGCCGTTGCTCCAGCCGCCGGAGAACGAGCCCATGTAGCCGACGTACGCGAGCGTGTAGCCCGCGGCGCAAGTGCTGGAGCCCCAGTGTACGTATGTGTTTCCTTCGCACACCGCGCAGTCGAAGTTGTTTGCGGAGTTCGAATACTGGCCGCGTGTGGTCGAGCCGGCACCTGCACCGTTTGCGCGCCACATCATACCGCCGTTCCACGACACCCACCCTGCCGAGGTGACACCGCCGTCGAGGCAGATCGTGTCGCCGGCGCCGCCCGTTCCGACCACGGTGCCGATCGTGCCCGTGTAGAGCTGCGGGTGTCCGGCCGGGCACGCCTGACGTCCCCACACCGCGTACGTCTCGCCTCGCCGACGGGTCAGCGAGTCGGCGCGTGTGGCGAGGTCTGCGTTTGTGGCGTGGTCCGCGTTTGTGGCGCGTGTGGCGAGGTCTGCGTTTGTGGCGTGGTCTGCGTTTGTAGCGCGAGTGGCGAGGTCTGCGTTTGTGGCGTGGTTCGCGTTGGTGGCGGTGTCCGCGCTCGCCGCGTGGGTCGCCTCGTCGGCCGTCGCGGCGTGCGTCGCCTCGTCTGCCAGCGTCGCCAGGCCGGCGACGTCGGCGTAGTCGGCCTCCGAGCACGTGTCGGCGTGGTCAGCGTTGGTCGCGCGGTCTGCGACGTCAGCGTGCCCCGCGACCGAAGCCTCGCCCGCCATCGACGCCCACGTCGCTCGCACCGCATAGGGCACCGCGCCGACCTGAAGGCGCGGGCTCAGCTCGGCCTCGTCGCCTTCGACGCGGACCCCGAGCCAGACCTGCGCCCCGAGCAGCTCGCCGGTCGCGAGCAGATCGGTGAGCGTCATGACGCCGCAGCCAGACGGGTCTGCGGTCGGAACGTCGCACGCGTCGAGGGTCACGCGGAGCCAGCCATCAGCCGCCGTCGCGCCCGCCACTGTGCGGCAGTCGATCGCCGCGGCGTCGAAGCCCGCGCCGTCCCAGAACGTGATCTCGAGGTCGACCGAGCCCGAGAACGGTGCACCCGAGAGGTCGGTCAGGTACGTCTCGAACGGGAGCGCGCACGCGGACTGCGCCGACGCAGACGGCGTCGCAGCAGCAAGCGCAGCCGCGCAGGAGATCGAGGTAAGTGCAGCGTACTTGGCGTTCATCACGGTGGCGTCGGGGTTGCGCGGGTCGTGTCGCTCGAGCCCGTGAGCGTGTTGTTTGGAGCTGAGACGATGCGGAGCGTGTGGGTGCCGCCCGCGACCGTGCCAACAACGGCACCGAAGCGGGCCGTGTGGAGCGCGAGACACGACGCGGGCGCGTCGGTCGGTTCACCCGCACACAAGACCGTGTCTTCGCCATCACACTCGAGGACGCCGACACCGCACGCTCCGCACGTGTCCCCCGGGGCGCCCGAGAGCGTCCCGCAGCCGCCACATGCGTTGAGCGCGGCGCTACCGGGGTCGCGAAGGCAGGTCGTTGCGTCGGTGCCCGTACACGAGACCACGCCTGCGCCGCACGTTCCGCAGGCGTCTCCGGGTGCCTCGGTCAGCGCCGCGCAGCCGCCGCAGCCGTTCAAGACCGCTGGACCCGCGTCGCCGAGGCACCCCATCACCTCGGGGCCGGCACAGAACGCGGTGCCGGTCCCGCACGTCCCGCACGGGCCGCCCGGAGTCGTCGCCAGCGGGTCGCAGCCGCCGCATGCGTTCCGCGCGTCATCGCCGCGGTCGCCCTGGCACACCACGCCGCCCGCGCCGTCGCAGCCCCAAGTCCCCGAGCCGCAGACGCCGCAGCTGTCGCCGGGCGAGGCGACGGTGGTGGCGCAGCCGCCGCACGCGTTCCCGTAGGTGTCGCCGTCGCATCGGACCGCATCCGAGCCATCACAGACGAACGTGTCGCGCCCGCACGGCCCGCACGCGGCGCCCGGGTCCCCGGCGAGCACCTCGCAGCCTCCGCACGCGTTCCGGTCGCGTGCGGGGACGTCGTCCGTGACACCGTTCAGGTCGTTGTCGAGCCCATCGCAGAGCTCCGGCGCTCCCGGGTAGACGGTCGGGTCGTCGTCGACGGGATCCGGCCCGAGACAGCTCAGCCCGACGCCGTACCGGTCGCCGTCTGCGTCGACGCACGGAGAGCACACGCCGAGGTCGGGGACGCAGACCGGGAGATCGGCGGCCGGTGGTTGTCGACAGCTGAAGCCGACCGGGCAGGGCGTTTCGTCGTCGCAGGCGCCGAGGCAGAAGTCGCCGTCGACGAGCGGCAGGCAGGCGGCCGCGAGCGAGCCGCAGTCTGCGACGGAGTCACACGGCTCGCACGTGGGGTCGGCCGCTGGGACACACAGCCGGACCGCGTCTCCGCCGGAGTTCTCGAGGACCGCGCACTCGTAGCCTTCGAGCGAGCACGAGTCCGCGCAGAGCTCCGAGCAGATCCGTGCGCCGCCCGGCCCGAACGCGACGCAGTAGCCGCTCGCGCAGTAGGAGGCGGCGTCGCACGCGCAGCCGAGCCCGTCGCATGCGGCATCGGGGGTGTCGCCGTCGCGGAGATCGCGTTCGTCTGCCGCGTCGGCGTCGTCCGAGGCCGCGTCACGCGCGTCGAGGGCGTCCACACCCACGGCGTCGTCGGCGGTGGCGTCGGCGGACACGTCGACGAGCCCGGCGTCGACGGCGCCGGCCGGTCGGTCCGACGCGCACGACGCAGCGAGTGACGCGGTGATCGTCAGCAGCGCGACACGAGCCTGGAGGGTAGCGAGCACGTGCATGAGGGAGAGGGCGGGGTTGCCTTGGCACGATAGCGACGCACGCCGAGAAATGCACGAGCGGTCGCGCCGCAGGCGGGTCCGCTCGGCGTGGTAGCGCACCCGCGGCGGCTCGGACCCTGGAAGGTCGGCCGCCGCGCGAAATTCCCGCGTGCGGTTCGCGCCGATCTGGAGTAGCGGTGGGGTGTACTCGCGCTCTCCGGCAGGAGCACGGGGTCGCCCCTTGTGCGCCGGACTGCAGCGAACCGACTTACCTCGCGCGCCGCCGGGCGGCGCGCGGCATGCCCCTAAAGGACTCCATGAACAAGGAACCCAACCTCGCGGTCTTCTGCGACTTCGAGAACCTCGCGATCGGCGCGCGCGACGCGCGTCTCGCCGACTTCGACATCAACCTGGCGCTCGCGCGGCTGCTCGACAAGGGCCGGATCCTCGTGAAGCGCGCCTACTCGGATTGGAAGCGATACGCGCAGTACCGCAAGCCGATGCACGAGGCAGGGTTCGAGCTGATCGAGATCCCGCACGTCTCGTACTCCGGCAAGAACTCCGCCGACATCTACCTCGTCGTCGACGCGCTCGACATGTGCTACACGCGCAAACACATCGACACGTTCGTCATCATGTCGGGCGACAGCGACTTCAGCCCGCTGGTCCGAAAGCTGCGCGAGAACGACAAGCGGGTCGTCGGACTCGGCGTCAAGAACGCGAGCAGCGACATGCTGATCGAGAACTGCGACGAGTTCATCTTCTATGACGACCTGGTTCGGATTCAGCGGCGGCTGACTCAGGAGGCCGGCGGCCAAGCCCCGCCCCCCTCGAAGGCCGCCGCGCCGGCGGAGGGCCCGCCGGAGGCCGCGGCCCCGCCAGCGCCACGGCGGCAGAAGTCGACACCGCGTGTCGAGCCGGTCCCTGTGAACGAGACGGGCGACGAGGGCAGCGGGGCACCGACGACGGCCGAAAAGACCGGCGACGCCGAAGACGCCATCCAGCTCGTGCTCGAGACCGTCGAGGCGCTGTTCCGCGAGCGTGAAGACGACATCTGGGGCTCTCAGGTCAAGCAAACAATCAAGCGCAAGCGACCCCACTTCGACGAATCATACTACGGCTTCCGGTCGTTCTCGCAGCTCCTCGAGGTCGCCGCGGAGCGCGGGCTCCTCGACATCCGGCGCGACGAGCGCGGCGGCGGATATGTGATCTACGGCTTCGGGCCCGAGGCCTGAGCGGACGCAGCGACCGCCGCCAGAGTCGACGCCCACACGGCCACCCGCTCTCCACGCGGCATCGCCGCGTACGCCGGGCTCGTCGACGGCAACGAAAACCACGTCACCGGCACAGGGCAGTCCAGCGCCGGGACGACGTGGCGCGCAAACAGCCGAGCTGCTGTCTTCCCGTTGCAGAGCGCGAACTGCAGGTGGGGTCGTGAACGATACAGCTCCGCCACCTCGTTCGCCACGACCGAACCACGCACAATCGCTGCGTCCGCGCTGCCCGGACGAATGCACTCTCCAATCATGTCCCAGAGCCCGATGCCACGGGCGTTGAGAGCGTCGACGCGCGCCGCATAGTCACCGCTGCGACGTACTCCGAACGCCTCCTCGACCGCGTCCCAGAACAGGTTTCGTGGGTGCGCGTAGTACTCACCAGCCGCAAGCGACGCCACTCCGGGTATGCTCCCCAGCACCAGAGCCACACAGCCCGGCGGGACTGCGGCCGCAAAGCTGCGCGCAGATGTGGGCGCCAGGTCTCGACCCGCGCCCCTCCCCAAGCTGTTCACGCCTCGAGGCTCGGGGGCGGAGATGCCGACTCGTCTTCGAGCCGCAGCCGGATCGGCTGCCGGCGCTCCGGGTACTTCCCGTGGGTGACCGCGTAGTACGACCGGATATGGTCCATATCGACCTTCGGGTTCCCGGTCGGCATGTAGTTCGGGCCATATCCCGCGCGGCGGTGCAGGTAGTCCATCGTCGCGAGGTTGATCGGGACGCCCGCTCCGACCGCGATCTGGTAGAATCCGCTCTTCCAATACGGCTGATCCTTGCGCGTCCCGGACGGCGGAACGACCAGGATGAAGTCCGGCTCTGCCGCGAAGCGCTCGATCGCCTGCGCGACCAGATTGCCGGCCTTCGAGCGGTCCACCGGAATACCGCCCGTCCAACGGAAGAACGGGCCCAGCGGCGACTTGAACAGCTCCTGCTTGCCGAGCCAGTGCAAGGGCGTTCCGTACGCCCACGCCGACAGGATCATGAACACGTAGTCCCAGTTCGACGTGTGCGGGTACGCGATCAGGACGAACCGTCGCTCCGGCGGGATCGGGTCCGCCATCGTCCAGCCGAAGAGGCGAAGGCCAAGCTTGCCGATCGCTTGTTTCATGGGGAGACGACCTCTCGAGGTGCGGCGCAGACGCTGCGAGGCGTCACAGTAGTCGCTCGCCGCGATTCTGCCACAATCACGGCGGATCGGCTGACCGCGGTCGACCCACGGTCGCGTCTTCGTATGGATCCAATCCCAGCCGCGGGTTTCGACCGAGCGTCTGCGCCGACTCCGCCCGCATGAGTCCGTCGAGCGCGTAGATGCCCATCAGCAGGCCCGCGAGCGACAGCGACGCCGACGTGCCCGCGACGGCCTGGCCCGCGATCTCGTGCCGCGGGGCGACGACCTGGGTGCCGACGACGCGCCCCACAGCCCCGGCGATGGACACGAGCGCGCCGGCCGTCCCGACCCGCCGGTAGGTGTGAAGGGAGGCGTCGCAGCTCGTCAGCGCGACGGCCGCCGCGAGCGCGCCGACCAGGCGTCGGCCGCGACCCGTCACCGCAGCACCACCACGGTCACTGCGCCGGCGCCGCGCAGCGTCCCTGGCGCCCCGATCGCGACGCGTCCAGCGTCGATCGCCATCGCAGCCCCAAAGGCGTCTCCGGCCGTGGACGTGCCGTCGACGATCCACGAGACCACGTCGAGCGCGTCCGCCGCGACGTCGAGAACGACCGCGGCGCCCCGGTCGCCCCATGCGTCCGGGGCGCCCGCGAGCGCGTCCGTGCCGTCGAGCGCCAGCGCGGCGCCGAGCCGCGTCCCCGCGAGCTCCACCGGTGCGTAGAGCGTGGCGTCGGGCGTCCACACGCCGCCCGTCAGACGGGCCCCCCACAGGGCAGACGCGCCAGGAGCCGCCACGAGCATGACGGCGCCCGAGACCGCGACCCGGTCTTCGGTCGCCGCGCCCGCCGGTCGCTCGACGCCGACTGGCACGGGCGATCCGCTGCCGATGCTGGCCGATGGCCCGGCGAACAGCGCCGGTCCGGCTGTTCGCCCGGGGGCCGTCGCGGCGTACCAGCCGGCCGTGGCGGTCGCGGCGCTACCGAAGCGAGCGCCAACAACGGCGACCGGCGAGCGAACGACGTCGGCTTGCGTCCATGTCCCGAACGCGTCGACGTCGAAGGCGAACACGGCGCCGGCGTCAGACGCAGCGTTGTCGTCGCCCGGGGCGCCGACATAGACCCGACGCCCGTCTCCAGCGAGTGAGGTCCCGAACGCGTCGCCCGCGCGAACGCCACTGCCGACGACGAGCGCGTCCTGCACCCACGACCCGCCCCCGGCGTCCGCGAACACGTAGACGGTGCCGGCGCCTGCGCCGTCACGCTCGTTGGCGGGGGCGCCGATGAGCACGCGCCCGTCGACGATCGCGACCGACGTACCGAAGCCGTCGGCCGCGTCGGTGTCGAGCCCGAAAACGCGGGCCTCGTACACCCACGCGCCTTCGCCCGCCGACCAGCGGTACATGTACACCGCACCGCCGTCGATGCCGCGGGTGTCGTCGCGCGGGGCGCCGATCACGAGCAGGTCTCCGGCGAGCGCCACGGCGGTCCCGGAGGCGTCGCCAGGGGCGGCAAAGCGCGGCACGATGCGCTGTCTGCACAGGGCGTCATCGCCCGCGCAGACATCGCAGCCGTCTGGGACCCCGTCGGCGTCGCCATCGTCGGCGTCGTTCCCCGGGCACACGTCGTCGGAGTCGCAGACCCCGTCGCCGTCGGAGTCGTCGGGCGAGTCTTCGGGACAGGGGTCGTCGGAGTCGCAGACGCCATCGCCGTCCGAGTCGTCGGCGAGGTCCGCGGGGCACGGGTCGCACGCGTCTGGGGTGCCGTCTACGTCGAGGTCTTCGCCGTCGTCCCCGAGAGGGCAGATGTCGTCGGAGTCGCAGACGCCGTCGGCGTCGGAGTCGTCTGGGGCGTCGGCCGGGCATGGGTCGTCGGAGTCGCAGACCCCATCCCCGTCCGTGTCGTCGGCGGCGTCCAGTGGGCAGCGGTCGCACGCGTCTGGGACGAGATCCGCGTCGGTGTCGACGCGGTCGTCCGCGCCAGGACAGAGGTCGACCGAGGTGCAGACGCCGTCGCCGTCGGCGTCGTCGGGGTTGTCGCCCGGGCACGGGTCGAGGGAGTCACAGACGCCGTCGCCGTCGCTGTCGTCGAACCGGTCGTCGGGGCAGACATCGCACGCGTCGGAGACGCTGTCGCCGTCGCGGTCCAGCGCGTCGTCCCCGAGCGGGCAGCGATCGAGGGAGTCACAGACGCCGTCGCCGTCGCTGTCGTCGGGGTTGTCGTTCGGGCAGGGGTCCAACGACTCGCAGACTCCGTCGCCGTCAGTGTCGTCGGGAGCGTCGTCGGGGCACGGGTCGTCGGAGTCGCAGACGCCGTCACCGTCGGAGTCGTCGTCGATGTCGAGCGGGCAGGGGTCGCACGCGTCGGCGACCCCATCGCTGTCGGTGTCGACCCGGTCGTCGCCGAGGCGGCACCGGTCTCGGGAGTCGCAGACCCCGTCGCCGTCGGAGTCGTTCGGGTTGTCGTCGGGGCACGGGTCGTCGGAGTCGCAGACGCCGTCGCCGTCGGAGTCGTCGGCGGCGTCGCGCGGACAGGGGTCGCAGGCGTCAGGCGTGCCGTCACGGTCGAAGTCGACGCGGTCGTCGCCGCCTTCGCACCGATCGGCAGAGTCGCAGACGCCGTCGCCGTCGGAGTCCTCGGTGCTGTCACCCGGGCACGGGTCGCAGGCGTCGGGGACACCGTCGCCGTCGGCGTCGACGCCGTCGTCGAAGCCGGGGCACGCGTCGCAGCGGTCGGGGACTCCGTCGCCGTCGTCATCGAACCGGTTGGAGCCGTCCGGGCAGATGTCACAGGCGTCCGGAACGCCATCCCGGTCGACGTCGTCGCGGTCGTCACCGTCGACGCAAGCATCGCACGCGTCGGGGACGCCATCGCCGTCGGCGTCGAGGTCGTCCGCTCCCGACGGGCAGATGTCGCACGCATCGGGGACGCCATCGCCGTCGGCGTCGAGGTCGTCGCTGCCGCGGCAGTCGTCGCAGGCGTTCGGAATGCCATCGTGGTCGTCGTCGTGCCGATCGTCTCCGCCGGGGCACGCGTCGCACCCGTCGGGGATCGTGTCGCCGTCGTCGTCGAGGGCGTCGTCTCCGTCGGCGCAGATGTCGCACGCGTCCGGGACTCCGTCTTCGTCGCGATCTGCGCGATCGTCGCCGCGCGGGCAGACGTCGCACCCGTCCGGGACTCCGTCGCGGTCGCTGTCGAGCCGGTCGTCGAAGCCCCGGCACAGATCGACCTCATCGCACACGAGGTCGTCGTCGTCGTCGGGGCACGGGTCGAAGACTTCCGTGTCGCGGCGGACGTCGACGCTGGTCTCGGCGTCGCCGGCGGCATCGCTCGGCGTGATGACGCCGATGTCGCTCGTGGCGTCGGGTCCGCCGACGTCGTCTGAACCCACGTCCTCGCCCGGCTCGCCGCACGCCGAGAGCAGGAACAGCACTGTGGACGTCACGCGGGCAGATAGTCGCTTCATCGGCACTCGAGGCATGCGGGCCGACGCCGGCCAACGGGCGCAGCGTACGCGGGTCGCCGACGCGCGTCCAACTGGCGCCGCCGGCCGGCGCCGCGCCGTACTTGTCGCATCACGGCATGCAGCCGCAGCCGCACTCGGGGTCGGAGAACGCGCGCAGCCCGTCGGGGCAGAAGTAGTCGATCCGCTCGCAGATCGACGGGTCGAAGTTGCTCCCGCCGACGTACGTCACGCGGTCGGCCATCGGGTCAGGGCAGCCATAGCAAGCCCGCGACGCGAAGCAGCCGGAGTCGCGCCCGAACACGCGCCCGCGTCCGCAGTTGCAGCCGGGGATGATCGCGTCGCAGTCGAGCTCGACGCCGCACATCGCGTCGCCACAGCCCGTTGGGTTCCAGCGGCCGAGCGTCTCCTCGCACAGCCGCTCGGCGGAGTTGGGGCACGTCGGGTCGCCGACGCAGCCCAAGACCGGGTCGAAGTTCTCGCCCGCGGCGCACTGACAATCCGGGATCGGGAGCAGGCACAGGATCGGTGAGGGGGTCCCGCAGGAGTACCCGCAGCCGCCGGTGTCCCACCTGCCGCCCGTCCGCTCACACAGGCGCGAGGCGCCACCGCATGACGCGTCTACGACACAGCCGGCGCCGTCGACGAAGTTTGCGGCCTCGCCGCAGTCGCACCCGGGGATCAGCGCCAGGCAGCCCGGAGGAGCGCCGCAGCGGTAGTGCCCGCACGAAAGCTCGTCCCACCGTCCCCCCGTCGCCTCGCAGTAGGCCTGCTCCTCGCTGCCGCAGCCGGGGTCCACAGCGCAGCCGCGGCCGTCGGTGTACGTCCGCCCGGGGCCGCAGTCGCAGCCAGGGATGATCGCGTCGCACAGGGGCGGCGCGCCACAGACGTAGTCTCCGCACGAGGTCTCGTCCCATCGCCCGCCGGAACCGGCGCAGAGCTCCGCGGCGCCGACCTCGGGGTCCGCATCGCGCCCCAGGTCGGTGGGGGCAATGTCGCCGACGTCCGGGTCGCCGGGGGCATCCGCGTCGCGGGGAACGTCCAGCGGCGCGTCCGGAGCGTCGGTCGGCTCCGCATCGGTCGCCACGTCCGGCGCGTCGCTGGAGTCTAGCGCTGCGTCGGGAGTGGCGTCGGCGGCGTCCGAGCCGTCCGGACGTTCGATGTCGGAAGGGTCGACGTCGGACGGGTCGACGTCGGAGTCGACATCACTCGGCACGTCGCCCACGGTGGAGTCTGGCGCGTCGCTGTCCGTATCCGACTGACCGTCGGCGACGGAGGTGTCGCCTCTGCCGCCGTCTTCCGGCATCGACTCGTCGGTGTTGCAGGCCGCGAGCCCGAGCATCGTTGCGAGGGAGACGGCCGCGGCGAGGTAGGTGGTGACGTGGCGGGGCATTCGGCGATCTCTGCAGGTCGTGTGGGGGGCCGGGTCCGATCGTTCCGTCCAGACCGGGTCTCGATACGGCCCGAATCGTAGCGCCTGCGCGCGTCGACAGAAAGTCCGGACGGAGCGGTCGCGGTACGCCGCGGCCGAAGGGCAAGGGGTGGGCGCCGGGGGGCCTTGCCGATCTCGCGGCACCCGACCCAGCTGGCGCGCGGCGCGGCGCCCGGCCGCGCCTCGGGCGCACGAACGAGAAGACCGCATCGGCAGGTCGTGCACGATGCGGTCTTAACTCGCCGGAGTCGGGGTGACAGGATTCGAACCTGCGGCCTTCTGCTCCCGAAGCAGACGCGCTACCAGACTGCGCTACACCCCGGCGGGGGTCGCGAAATCGCGAGGAGCGGCGTTATCGGTCGCATCGTTCGGCGTGTCAACACCTTTGTGCCGCGCACGTTGCCCTGGCCGCGTCAGCCCGATCTGCGGCAGAAGATCGCCGCACCCGGCACACAGCGACGACGAGCGCACCGAGCGCTTGACACGGGGGCGGAGCGGCGGCTAAGTTCGGCGTCCCTTACGGGCAGGTGGCCAAGTGGTAAGGCAACGGATTGCAAATCCGTGTATCGCCGGTTCGACTCCGGTCCTGCCCTCTTCATGACGGAACCCGCAGACACGACTGACGCCGCACTCGACGGCGTCTCGATCTGGCTGGTTTCCGATAGCGTCTGGGCGCATGACGTCGCCTCGGCGCTGCGTCGGCTCGGCGCGGCACGGGTGCACGTAACCAGCGGCGCGCGTGCCGTCGGCGACGTCGCCCGCGTCGGAGTCGGGCGCGGCGTCGACGCCCTCGCGCGCACCGCCGGGATCGACGCGAAGCGGTCGGGAGCACCCGCCGAGGCCGTCGACGTCGTGGTCTGCGACGATCCGGATGTCGCGCGCGCCGTGCGAGTCGGCGGCTTCGCCATCGGACGCCCGCGGCTGATCGCGGTCGCCGGCGCCGGTCCCGCCGCGCCGTGGGACGGCGTCGCGGATGCGGTCGTCGCCGCGGACCCGGCGCGCTTCGCAGGTCTCCGCGTGCCCGTCGTGACTGGCGGGCCGGTGGTGGACACGAGCTTCCGCGTCGCGCCGCCGGCGGACGAGCTTCGCGACGGGCGGCCTGTGCTCCTCGTCGTGGAGCCGTCGGACTTCGGCGGAGGCCTCGGCGCCGTCCTCGCCTCCGTGGGTCCGGAGTGGGCGCTGGTCGCCTTCAGCGAGCGGGGCGCCGCGGGCGTCGCCTCGGCCGCCGCTGCCGCCCGCGTCACCGCGCGTGTGTTCTCGGATCCGGCGCTGCTCCCGTCCGTGGCGGCGACGGCCGATGTTGCCGTCGTGGGCCGAGAGCGCGACGAGATCTGGGGCTGCCTCTCCGCCGGGTGTCGCGTCGTGCGTGTCGACGGCGGCGCGCCTCCTGGCGCCGACGGCGACGCGGACGCAGCCGCGGTGACCGCCGTCGCCCCTCGAGAACTGCGGGCCTGGCTGAGTCGCGCCGCCGGCGTCGCCTGGAACCGCGAGCTGTCACACCGCGCCAGCGCCGCGTGCACCTCCGACGGGGTCGCAGCCGCCGTCGCCTCGCTCTGGGTGAACCGGTACGCGGCGGAGCCCCCAGCGGCCCCCCCGGCCGCCCCACCGCGATTCGAGACGGTGGGACCTGGCGCCGCGCTCGGCGATGGAGCCCCAATGTCGCGCGACGAGGCGCGGGCAAAGCTCGCCGAGCTGCTGCTCGAGGAGCGCAGGCTCGCGGCAGCGCTGAAGGAGCAGTCGACGGCTCGCGAGCGCTGGCTGCGCCGCCTGGCGCTCGCAGAGGACGCCGGCAACGCCGACCTGGTCGCGCTCGCAACCGGTCACGTGCGCGCGGCCACCGACGAGATCGCCGCCGCCAACGCCCGTGTGACCGCCGTCGCCGCCGAGAAGGACGAGATCCGGCGTCGGGCGCTCTCCTCTGGCGCTGCGGCGCCGGCGTCGGCTCCTGCCGCGGCGACCGCGGACGCGGAGGCGAGGTTCCGCGCGCTCGAGCGGGCGGACGATCTCGCGCGCCTTCGAGACCGCGCTCGAGACCCCGAAGGCTAGGCCGGTGAGGCGCCTCGCTCTGCAATTCGCCGTTGGCCTCGCGCTCGCCGTCGCCCTCCTGTGGATGCTCGCGCACCACCTGCTCGGTGAGCTGGCCGACACGGGACAGGGGTTCCGCGCGATGGTCGCGGCGATGCGCGCGCTCCCGTGGTGGGCGGTGCCCGGGTACGCCGCCACGTACATCGTCGTGCACGCGCTTCGGCTGTGGCGCTGGAACGTCCAGGTGCGCCCGCTGGGTGAGCGCGACACCCGCCTCGTCTTGCGGGTCGGACTCGTCGGCTTCGCGGCGATCGTCGCGTTTCCGTTTCGCGTCGGTGAGCTCGTGCGGCCGGCGCTGCTCGCAGCCAGGAGTCGGCACGTGAACTTCGCGGCGGGGCTCGGCACCGCCGTCGTGGAGCGGGTGATCGACGGCCTGGTGATCACGGCGATGCTGTTCGTCGCCGTGGCGCTGGCGCCCAACGACGCCGGGGAGTTCGTTCGCCTCGCCGGCGAGGTGTCGGCGCTGGTCTTCTGTGGCGCGAGCTTCGGTCTGGCGCTGTTCGTGCTCCGGCCGCGCGCGGCGCGGTGGCTCCTTCGTGCTTCGTTCGGCTGGATCGACGCCGCCGCGGGCCGCCTCGGCCGCGAGCTGGGGTTGGTCGCGGCACTGGAGGGGATGCTGGAGGGCTTCGTCGCCGGCGTGGTGTCGCTCGTGCGCGAGGGGGCGTGGTGGAGCTTCGCGTGGCTCACCGTCTTCTACTGGGTGTTCAACGCGGCCGGGATCTGGGTTTACGCGACCGCGTTCGGGTTCCCCGTGCCGCTCTGGGGGTCGTTCGGCGTCCTCGCGGTGCTGGTGGTGGGGCTCATGGTTCCAGCGGGCTCCGGCTCGTTCGGGACGTTCGAGTTCTTCCTGACGCAGGGAATGCGCCTCTACGTCGCGGACGCGTCGCTCGGGGCCGGGGGGCTGGTGTTCGCGATGACGATGAACCTGATTCAGTTGGCGATTCAGATCGGCGCCGCGGTCCCTTTCCTGCGCGGTCTTCAGCTCAACTGGCGCGATGTCGTGCGGCTGCAGCAGGCCGCTGCGGCGGAGTCCGCGCACGATGGTGCGCCGGCGCGGAGTTCGGCGACGGCGGACTGAGTTCTTTGCCGCGGGCACCGCTGGTCTGTTACAACCCGCGGACCCCGGCGAGGTGCTGAATGAGCGAGCAAGAGCAACGGATCCTCGCGGCGTTCGCGGCGAGTCCGTCTGACTCTGCGGCGTTCGAGGCGGCCGTGGCGGCGCTCGTCTCGGGCCGCGCCTGGAACGACGCGGTCGACGTGTTCGAGTCGCGGGCCGAGGCGACGGCGGCGTCGGAGGCGTTGTGGCGTCGCTGCGTCGAGACGCTCGAAGCGATCCTGAACGCCACGTCCGACGCCTCCGAGCGCGGACGCATCCTGCTCGAGATCGGCGCGGTGTGGGAGGGTCGGCTCGACCGCGCAGACCAGGCTCTGTTGGCGTACCAGGGGGCGTTCCGTGTCGACCGCTCCCTCTCGGCCGCGTACGACAGCGCGCGCGCTCTACAGGCGTCGCTCGGCGGGTGGTCGATGGTCGCGCGGATCACGCAGCTCGAGCTCCAGACCGAGCTGTCTGCCGAGCGGCGCGTAGAGCTCCTCCGCGCCGCGGCCCGCGTCCACCGCGACCATCTCGAGGACGACGCCGCGGCCGAGCGCCTGCTCGCCGAAGCCCGCGCCCTCGCGCCCGACGACGCCGATGGCGGGGGGAGCGCGCCCGCAGGCGCCGACGACGCGCCGCGTGGCGCGGCGTCGGTGGAGCGCCTCGAGGCGCGACTCTACGGCACCCGCGGCGAAGCGCGCGCCGCGCTGCTGCTCGAGATCGCGGAGGTGATGCTGGAGTCGGGGGGCCGGGCCGACGAGGCCGAGCCCTACGTCGCCGAGGCGCGTCAGCTCGCGGCGACCCATCCGCAGCTCTCCTTCGTCGAGGCGCTGCTCGCGCGCAGCCGCGGCGACGCCGCCGGCGAGATCGAGGCGATCGAGCGTTTCGCCGCTACACGCGCGGACGACGTAGCGCGGGGCAGGGCGCTCGCCCGCGTCGCAGAGGTTCATGCGGCCGCGGGCCGCGGCCGCGCCGCCGATGAGTCGATCCGCAGAGCGCTCGAGCTCGCGCCGCGAGACCAGGTCGTACGGACGCTTGCGTCGGCCCGCTGCACGACGCCGGCCGACTGGGCCACGCTCGCAGAGACGCTCGAAGGGGCCCTCACCGGCGCGGGCCGCGCCGCGCAGCTTACCGACACACACGCGGCGCTCGGCGAGATCTACTGGAACGAGCTCGACGACCTCGAGGCAGCCGAGCGGCACTACAAGCGCGTGCGGCTGTCGCACGGTCGCGACCCGGCGATGCTCCGCTTCTACGTCGAGTACCATCGGCGGCGCGGGGAGTGGGAGCGCGCCATCTCGGCGATGCAGGCGCTCCGCGGAGCCGGCGAGGCCGGGCCGGCGCTCGAGCACTTCGCGGAGCTCGCGCGGATCGCCGAGCATGAGCTCCACGACGTCGACCGTGCCATCGACATCTGGACCACCGCGCGCACCGAGCTGCCGTCGGAGCGTCGTCCGGTATCGGAGCTCCGCGGGCTGCTGCGTCGGGGCGAGCGCTGGAATCGGCTCGTCGAGCTGCTCAAGGCCGAGCTCGCCGCGCTGCCCGAGGGCGCCGAGGAGCGCGTCGCGCTGTTGCTCGAGCTGGCCGGCCTCTACCGCGACAGGTTCAACCTGCCGGTGCTCGTGGGCAACACCTACAACGCCGTCCTCGCAATCGAGCCGCACAACGCCGAGGCTTGCGATGCCCTGGCAGACCGGTACGAGCGAGCGGCGCGCTGGAACGACCTCGCCGACGTGCTCGCGCGACGGGCGACCGGTGCCGCCGGCGCCGATGCCGCGGGTCGCTGGCGCGCGGTCGCCCAGGTGCGGGTGGAGCGTCTCGGCGACCCGACTGGAGCGGCCGCGGCGTACGAGGCTGCGCTCGCAGCCGACCCCGAAGATGAAGAGTCGGTCGCCGAGCTCGCGAGACTGTACGCCGATCGTCCGGAGCAGCTCTTTCCGCTCCGCCGTCACGAGCTGCGGCGCCACACCGGTCAGGCGCGGCGCGACGGCCTTCGCGAGCTGCTGGCGCTCGCGCGAGACGCCGGCCGACCGGTCGACGACGAGCTCGAGATCCTGCGGGAGCTGGCGTCTGAGGCAGACGACGACGCGGTCTCCGCTGACCTCGAGGCGACGCTCGCACGGGCCGGAGCATGGGCAGAGCTCGTCGAGGTCGTGTCGGCCCGCGTCGACGCCTCTCCGCGACCGTCGGGTGCAGACGCTGCGGCGCTGGCGCGGCTCCTCGCTGAGCACCAGCCGGACCCGGAGCGTGAGGCGTCGCTATGGCGCGTCGCCCTCGCGGACGGGGGCGGCGAGGCTGCCGCGCACGCGCTGCACGGCGCGCTCGTTCGCGCGGCGGCTTGGGACGAGCTCGAGGTCTTCGCAGGCGAGCGGGGGAGCTGGTCGTACTTGGTCGAGCCGCTCGAGGCAGCGATCGCTGTGGCTCCGAGCGCGGCCATGCTGCGGCGGCTGGCGCGGGTTCGCGGTGAGCGGCTCGCAGACGACGTTGGCCGTGTCGCCGCGCTGGAGTCCGCGCTGTCGCACGCTCCAGAAGACCGCGTCACTTTGCGTGAGCTCGAGAACGCCTACGCGCTCGTCGGGAACGCAGAGGGGCGAGCGCGCGCTCTCGAGGGGCTGCTCGCCTCGGCGCCGGATGCTCGGAGCCGGCGCGAGGCGCGCCTCGCGCTCGCGAACGTGCTCGACGACGAGCTGAACCGTCCTGCCGGCGCCTTCGAGTGCCTCGAGGCCGCGGCGCTGGACGAGGTCAGCGACGTGGAGCTCCTGGACCGCACGACCGCCGTCGCGATCCGCGCCGGTCTCGGCGGGCGCTGGTACGCTTCGCTCAAGCGCCAAGCGGCGACCCTGCCGGCAGGTGAATCGCGCCTCGGAGTCTTCCGCGTGATCGTGGGCCTCGCGCTCGGCGTAGCCTCGGCGCCGCACGAAGCAGCGGGGTACTTGGAGCGGATCCGCGACGAGCGGCCCGACACAGCGACGACGGCGGAGCTTCTGAGGCTGTACCAGCGCCTCGACGCGTGGGACCGCGTCATCATGCTGGCCAGCGAGGAGCTCCCGAAGGCGGTCGGCGACATCCGAACCGATCTGGGCTTCGCGATGGCCCGCGCGCTCGTCGAGCAGGCGGCCGCGAGCGCTGACCCGACGGCAGATCTCGCCGCGGCGCTGGACGGCGTCGAGGTCGAGGTCCCGCGGCTGAGAGAGCTGCGAACTGCGTTCGCTCGGACGGGGCGCTGGCGAGCCGTGGCGGCCGTGGCGGAGCGGGAGCGGAACGCAGCGCGCGGCCCCGCGGACCGCCGCGCGGCCACCGTCGCTCGCGCCGAAGCGCTGCTGCACGAAGACACCGACGCCGCGATCGAGGAGGCGGCCGTGGTCTGTCGCGAGTGGCCCGACTCCGACGAGGCGGGCCAGGCGGTCGCGCTGTTCGGGCCACTCCTCGAGCGTGAGCCGACCCTCGCGCTGGCGATGGCGCTGGAGCCGGCGCTTCGCCACGGCGGACGCTGGGACCTTCTCGCGGTCGCGCTGGACGTCCGCGCCGGCGACGACCCACACCTCGTCGCCGAGCTGGCCGAGCTCCGGGCTCGACGGCTCGGCGATCCCGCAGGTGCGTTCGAGGCGCTGACCCGGGTGCCGGCGGCCTTGGCGGTCGCTGGCCACGCGTTCGTAGAGGAGATCGCTGTGGCGTCTGGCCGGCAGGCCGACGCCGTTGGGCTGCTCGTCGCCGGAAGCCCGGACATCGCCACGCTGTGCGCGGCCGCGAGGCTCTCGGAGTCGTTCGACGAGGCCCGTGCCCGTGACCTCTGGCAGCGGGCATACGACGCCGACCCTTCGTCTCCCCAAGCCATCGAGGCGCTGGAGCAGATCCATCGCGATCGGCTCGACGCCGACGCGCTCGCCGAGCACCTGATCGCCACGGCCCCGTCGACGGCGTCGGACGTGCAGGCAGCCCGGCTGGCCGAAGCGGCGACGGTCCTGGCGCAGAGAGCCGACCGCGTCGACGACGCGCGCGCACTCTACGAGCGGGCGATCACGCTAGATTCCGGCTCGATGGCCGCGATCGACGGTCTCGACGCCATCCTCACGCGGATCGATGCACCGGTCGCGGACAAGCGCGAGCTCGCGCAGCGCCGCGTCGCCGCGACCGCGTCCGGGCCTGCGCGCACGCACGCGCTGCTCGCGCTAGCCGCGCTCTCCGACGCCGCAGGGGCGGCCGACGCGCTCGTCGAAGCGGTCGACGAGTCCGGCTCCGAGGGCGACGCTTGGGACGCGATTCTGGCCGCGGCGCGCTCGCTGGCGGACCCCGAGCGTCTGCGTGTGGCGACGCACGCGCTCGCCGTCGCCGACGGCGCCGGTATGTCGGACCACGCACGCCTCGCGCTCGAGATCGCGGTGTCCGCCGCCGGCGTCGGCGCGCCTCTTCGACTCCGCCTTGCGCGCGACGCCGACGCGCGCGGCGACGTGGACCTCGCGCTGGCGCAGTGGCGTGAGCTTGCGGCGGCAGGGGACCTCGATGCGGAGACGGCGATCGAGCTCGCCGAGTTCGGTGCGCGCTCTGGGCAGCTCGACACGGCGCTGGCGCTGGTCGAGCGTGTGGCTGCGACGAGCCGGCCCGTTTGGCGGGCGTTGGTGCGGCACCTCGTGGCGCTCGGCCGTTCGAGCGCGGCAGTCCGCCTGCTCGAGGCGCACCTCGCCGAGACACCCGGGGATCTCGATTCGCTGCACCAGCTCGAGGCGATCTACCGCACGGCGGGCGCGCACGATGACCTCGCGGCCACCCTGTTCCGCGCGGCCAGGTTCTTGCCGTCCGAAGAGGCGCAGGCGGCGCTGATGGAGGCGGCGGCGCTCTACCTCTCCCCGCTCGCGGACCGGAACAGGCAGGCAGACTGCCTGCTCGAGCTGTTCCGACTCCGCCCGAGCGACGCGGCGGTTGCGACCGACGCAGAGGAGCTGCTCGTGGAGCAGGAGCGGTGGGAGGACCTGGCGGGTCTCCTCGCGCTGAGAGCCCAGCACGCGGCGCCGGCCGACGTGGCCGGCATCCGCCTGCGACGCGCCCGCATCCTCGAAGACCACGTACGCGACGCGGCGCGCGCGATCGCGGCGTATCGGCTCGTCCTCGACGTGTCGACCGACGATCGCGTCGCGCTCGAGCGCCTCGACGCGCTCTATGGCGGGCTCGGCATGGCGCGCGAGCGGGCGGCGGTCCTGCAGTATCGTGCTGGACTCGTCGCCGGCTCCGAGCGGCACGACGCGCTCGCCGAGCTCGCTGCGCTCGAGCTCGGCGAGAGCCGACGCCCCGAGCGTGCGCTGGCGCTCGTCGCCGAGGTGTTGGAGGCAAACCCGGCGCATCGGCGCGCGATCGCCGTCGCCGAGCAGCTCGCGGATCGCGACGGCGCGACTGACGAGATCGTCGACCTGCTGGTCACGGCCCACCTTCGGACGGGCGCGCACGTCGACGCGCTCCGCGTGCTCACCGCGGCCTCGCGCAGCGGCGCACGAGCCGTTCGGCTCGCGCGCATCGAGGAGATCTGCCGCATCTACGAGCACGAGCTGCGCGACATCGACGGCGCCTTCGCCGCGGCGTTGGAGGCCGTCGAGGTGAGCTTGGCCGATCCGGCCGCGGTCGACCGTGCGACGCGGCTCGCGAACGCGACGGAGGGGTGGTCTGCGCTCATCCACGCGCTCGAGGATGTGATCCCGGGCGTGCCCGACCCGTCGCGTCGCGCCGAGCTGCTCATCGCGGTAGGGAAGCTCCACCTCGAGCGCTCCAACGACGCGGACGAGGCCGAACACTCCTTCCGACAGGTGCTGGCGCGCGACCCGCAGCACATCGGTGCGCTTCGCGCGCTCGACGCGCTCTACTCCAGGTCGTCAGCGTCCGGCGCCCACGCCGCCGTCGTCGATGCGCTCGTGGAGGCGGCGGCGGACCGCGACTCGCGATTGAGTCTGCTCCGGCGCAGCGCCGCGCTGCACGAGGTGGACTCCGACACCGCCGACGAGGCGATCGACCGCTACCGGCGCATTTTGGAGGTCGAGCCGGGTGACGCGACGGCGCTCGCGCGGCTTCGGGCGCTGCTCCGAGCCGCGGAGCGCTGGAGGGAGCTCGGCGCTCACATCGAGCGGATGATCCACGCCGAAGGCTCGGCCGCGGCGCGCGTTGCGCTCCTCATCGAGCTCGCCGTCGTCTCGGAGCAGCACCTCGGCGAGTCGTCCCGGGCCGGGGCGGCGCTCGCCGCGGCGCTCAAGCTCGACAGCGACCACGCGCAGGCGCGGGCGCTGATGGAGAGCCTGGCCGAACGACACCCCGACGACGAGGAGCTGGTCGAGCGCGCGTCACTCTCGCTGCTCCCGGTCTACCGGGCCGACGGACGCTGGGACGCGCTCGCCGAGGGCCTGCAGCGCCTGCGCGGTCGCGGAGCCGTCAACGCGCAGCGCGAGCGCCTCGCGGAGCTCGCGTCGCTCCTCGACGACCAGCTCGGTGATCCGCGCGGTGCCATCGAGGTGCTCGGCGAGCTGCTGGTCGTCGCGCCCGACGACCCGCACCTGCTCGAGCGCCTCGAGACCATCGCGGAGCGCGAGTGGGCGTGGGACGACGTGGTGCAGATCCTGCGCGACGCGTCCGAGCGCGCCGACGTGCCCGACGAGGCGCGGATGCGGTGGCGCTACCGCGGCGCGCGCATCGCAAACGACTGGCTCGGGGTCACCGAGACGGCGCTTCAGTTCGCGCGCGCGACGTTCGACGCCGCCGAAGGCCCAGCCGCCCTCCCGATGCTCGAGCGGCTGCTGCACAGAAAGCGCGACTGGACAGAGCTCTCGCGCGTCTACCAGACGGCGGCTCAGCGCACGGAGTCGCCTGCGCAGAAGAGTCGCCTGCTCCGCAAGGCAGCGACCATCGAGCTGTATGTTCTGCGCGACGCACGTGCGGCCGCCGACCTCCTTACGAGCCCCGCCGCGGCGCCGCTCTCGGAGCTCGACGAGCTGCGCGGGCTCGCGCTCACGGAGGCCCAGCGTTGGTCAGAGCTCTGCGACGAGCTCGACCGCCGCGCCCACGCGGCCGCCGGTGACGATCGCGACGCGCTGTTGGTCGAGTGGGTCCACGCGCGCCTCACGCAGCTCGGCGACGCCGCCGGCGTAGCAGAGGTCGCGCGTCGCCTGCTACGAGGCCCTCACGAGGCGATAGTGTTCGAGGCGACGGCCGAGTACGTCCGGCGCCGGGTCGCCGCCCGGGACTGGGAGTGCGACGCCGAGATCGTCGAGCTCGCCGCGTCCCACGCCGATGCTGCTGGCCGCCCGTCCGTCAGAGCGCTGGCACTGGAGATCCGCGCGATGAGGGCGCTGCAGCACGGAGAGGAAGCGGCCGCCGATCTGCAAGCGCTCGCGGTGCTGCGTGAGGAGCTCGGGGCGGGGCCTGCTGGAGTCGTCGAAGCGCTGGCGCGCGCGATCGCGTGCGACGGTGGAAGCGCCGCGTCGCGCGCCGGGCTCTCGCGCGCCTGCCGCGCCGCCGGACATGACGACGCGGTGCTGGAGCTCCTCGTCGAGCTGGCCGCAACTGCGCCGCCGGTCGGTGCCTCTGCGCTGCTGACCGAGGCCGCGGTCGGGCGCGAGCTCGCCGGCGACCCCGACGGCGCCTCGGCGCTGCTCACCGAAGCGCTGCGCGCCGATCGCGCCAGCGCGCCAGCCGCCGAAGCGCTCCGGCGCCTCGCCGAGAAGTCAGGCGACACGGCCGCGCTGCGTCTGGCGCTCGAGGTGCTCGTCGAGACGACGACGCGGCCCGCGCCGCGGCTGCAGTTGCTGAGACAGCTCGTCGCGGTCGCCTCGGACGCGCCGCCAGAGGCACGACTCGCCTCGCTCCGCCAGCTGGCCTCGAGCGGCTCGGCGTCTGCCGGCGAGCTCGCCGCCTTCGTGGAGTTGGCGACAGAACTCGACGACGGAGAGGCGCTCGAGATCGGGCTCCACCAGCAGGCGGCGCTCGGATCGTCGTCGGCGGCCGCGCACTTGGCCGGGCGGGCCATGGCCAGAGAGGACGTGGCGGCGGCCGAACAGGTCTGGCGCCGCTTCCTCGATGCGGCTCCAGAGCACGTCGACGCGCATCGGGGCCTCGTCGAGGTCCTACGGATGGCCGGGCCCGACGCGACGGACCGCCTCGTCGGCGCACTGACGGCCCTCGTCGCGCTCGAGAGTGACTCGTCGCGCGCGGCGGATCTGCTGGTCGAGGTCGCCGACGCCGAGGTCGCTCGCGGCCATGTTGAGGCGGCGCTCGCCGCGTTGGACGGCGCCGTCGGCCATGCCGGCGGTCGCGACGACATCCTCAGCCGCCTGGGCGCTCTCTGTGCGGACGATGCCGTCGCGCTGCGAGCGCAGCAGCTCCTCGCCGCAGTGGCGGCGTCGGCCGGAGATGTCGACTCGCAGATCGAACACCTCGAGGCCGCGCTGCGCGATGCGCAGTCGGCGGAAGACCGAGGCGATCTCGCCGCCGAGATCGCGAACGTCGCGCGTCACCATCTGGCCGACCGTGGCCGCGCGCTGGCCCTGGGGCTCCGCGCGCTCGAGCACCGTCCGGACGACCCCGCGCGGCTGCTGTCCATCCGCGAGATCGCCGACGAGGCTGGGCTCCTGTCGGAGCTCGGAAGCGGCCTCATGGAGGTCGCCTCGCGGCAGGACGTCCCGACGACGTCGGCGATGCTGCACCGTCTGGCGGGCGACCTGTTCCGCGCTCGGCTCGATGAGCCGGCGCGGGCCGTCGTTGCGTATCGCGCCGCGCTCGTCTCCAAGGAAGACCCGGCGACCCGAACGGCGCTCGAGGACGCGCTTCGACGTACCGGGGCGTGGGCCGAGCTCGCGACGGCGATGTGGACTCGACTCGACGGGGAGGGCGAGGGGGCCCGCGCCGCCGACTGGATCGCGCTCTCCGACCTGCTCACCGAGCAGCACGTAGATCTCGAGGGCGCGCTGCGCGCGCTCGGACAGGCGCTCGCCGCCGGGGCGTCGACCGACGAGGTGCTGGGCCGCGTAGACGCCCTCGCGCGCCGCGCCGGACCTGGCACGGCCGAGTTTGACAGCGCCCGCGAGCTCCTCGCCGAGAGGGGGGACTCGGAGCGGTGCGCGGCGCTCGCCGAGTGGGCGGGCGACTCGTCGGGAGATCCCGCGCTG
The DNA here is from genome assembly GCA_020633625.1 of Myxococcales bacterium. Classification (GTDB taxonomy): domain Bacteria; phylum Myxococcota_A; class Bradymonadia; order REDH01; family REDH01; genus JACKDJ01. The sequence goes on along the minus strand of JACKDJ010000030.1, from coordinate 11,570 downwards.
CTCCTCGAAGCCGCCGACGCATGGGAGAAGCTCGGCGAGCCGGACACCGCGCTGGATGCACGTCTTCGTGCGTGGGCGCTGCGCCCCGCCGGCGGCGCCGCGTCGCTTGCGACCGCACTCTCGGCCGCGCGCGACGCGGCGGCGGCTCGGCGCGTCGTCACCGTGGTGTCCGATGTCGTGATCGAGGAGAGCGTAGCCCCACGTGTACGCTACGAGGCAGCGCTGGAGGCCGGCCGACTCGCGTTCGACCTCTCGCTCACCGACGCGGCGGTGGCGCTCCTAGAAGCGGCGATCCCGCTGGTCCCAGAGGATCCCGGCGCCGCGCTCGCGCTAGCGCGCGGGCTCGAGTCCGCGGGGCGTCCCGTCGACGCAATCGAGCGCCTGTGGAGCGCGGCGCGCGGCGCGAGCCCCGAGGGCCGTGTTCGGGTCCTCTCCGCCGCGGCAGACACGGCGGAGAGGCTCGGCGACACGGAGGCGGTGCTGGCCGCGCTCGAGGAGATCTTCGCGAGCGGTGAGGGCGACGCAGCGACGACGCTCCGCCTCGCGGATCTCGCCGAAGCCGCCGGCCGATGGGACACGGCCGCGACCGCACTCGAGGCGGTCGCCAGCGTCGACGAAGCCTATGTCGAGGTCGCCGCGCGTCGCATCGCACGGCTCTGCGGCGCGGCGGACCGGGACCCCGATCGCGCGGTCACCGCTTGGCGTGCCGTCCTGGTCGAGCAGCCCGGAGACCTCGAGGCGATCGACGCGTTGGCCGACGCCTACGACGCCGCGGGCGCCCCGCCGGGGCTCGGGGCGCTGCTGATGTCTGTAGTCGACACTGCGGGGCCCGACGCGGGCCGCGTCGCCGCCGCCCGCCGACTCGCCCGGTCGCCGCACACCGAGCCGGCAGTGCGGGTCCACTGCCTGGAGCTCGTCGCGACGCTCGATCCGCACGATCCCGACGCGCGCGTGGCGCTGCGCTCGGCGGTTGCCGAGACGGGTGACTTCGAGCCGCTGCTGCGCGTGCTTCGCCACGAGATCGCCGTGGACGCACGTGGAGCCGCAGACCGGCACGTCGAGATCGCGGCGATCGCGCGCGAGCAGCTCGGCGACGGCTTTCTCGCCGAGGAGCACCTCTCGGCCGCGCTCCTCGCCGAACCGGGCCACTCCGGCGCGATTCGCGCGCTCGGGGAGCTCTTTGCCGCCGAGGGACGCCACCGCGAGGCGGAGCGCCTGCTGCGGTCGAGCGCGGCGACAGCGCGCGGCGCCGACCGCGCAGGCCTGCTCGAGGAGCTCGCGCTGGCGCTCTCGGCGCGAGGCGAAGACGCCGCGGCGCTCGAAGCCCGTCTCGAGGCGTTCGAGGCCGACCCCGGTGACACTCCGCGGTTCGACCGGCTGGTCGAGGAGCTCACGCTTCACGGCGATTGGGTGAGCCTGCAGGGCGTCCTGTACCGCGGTGCGGTCTCGGCCGCACCACCCGACGCGCCTGCGCGTTGGGCTGCGCTCGCCGACCTTGCGCTCGGCGAGCTCGACGACCCTGACCTCGCGAGGACGGCGCTCGAAGAGGCGATCGTCGTCGGCACCGTCGACGACGGAATCGTCGACCGGTTCTGGTTGGTGTTCGGTGGCGACGAGCACCTCGACGCCGCAGAGGCGGTCCTTGCGCGCGCGGTCGCCGCCGCGGAGCGCGTCTCGGACCGGGAGTCGCTGGCGCGAGTTCGGTACTTGGCGGGGCTCGTCGCGCTGCGCGCCGGCGACACCGAGCGTGCGGTGCGCGAGCTCGAGGCCTGCTACGCCGCCTTCCCCGGGCACGCCTCCAACCTGCTCGCGCTCGGCACCCTCTACTTCGAGACGGGGCGCGCGGCCGACGCGAGCCGTGTGCTCCGCAGCGCGCTCCTTCATCAGATGGCGATCAAGGAGCCCGAGCGGCGCGTGGCGCTCTTCCTCATGCTCGGTCAGCTGCGGCGGCAGGAGGGCGACGACGAGCGCGCGCGCGACATGTTTGGGCGCGCGCTCGCGATCGACGCCGACTGCGCCGACGCGCTAGCGGCGCTTCGCGCAATCGACGAGGGTCGCGCGTTCTAGCGCCCGCTACCGTGAGCGATGGCCGCTCGGCCAACTGCCGGCGGGCTCGTCGAGGCGGTCGACCCTAGAAGCGCAGGCCCCAGGTGCCGCGGTAGCGCAGCCAGTCGATGACACGACCGGCCGTGGCGGCCCCTCCGACCACCGCCACCGCGCCCGCGATGAGCGGGAGGCCGAGCGCGACGCCCGACGACACCGCGAGGATCGTCCCCGCCGCCGTCGCAGCGGCCGCCCAGCCCTTCCGCTTCGCGTTCGCCTTAACCAGCTCTCGTCCAGTGCCCATCGTGGCCTCGTGGGTGACGCCGAGAACGTAGCGCATGGTCGGTCACGCGGCCAGTAGACGCCGCCGATCGCAGCGCCGTGGGCGGATCACCGCAGGCCGCCCCCCGCACCACGCCGCCGCCCCCGCCACGACGTAGGGGCGATGCCACGCATCGCCCCCCGGCCGCAGGCCGGGCCCTTCGGTTCGCACCCAGTCGTCCGACCTGCGCCGGAGCCGCCTCGGTTGCGACCGGCCGACGCTTGTGCGAAGCGTGCGCGCCGCCCAACGGAGACGGAATGATCGCAGGCAGGCTCGGCTACACGCTCGTTCGCGCGCTCCCCAAGCGCGCCCTCACGCAGGCCGCCGGCGTCCTCGCGAGCCTCGATGTGCCCCCCGCGCTCCGCCGTCCCGTCTACTCGGGGTACGCCGCCGTCGTTGGCGCCGATCTCGGCGAGGTCGACGCCCCGCTCGCCGACTTCGACACGTTCAACGCGTTCTTCGCGCGCAGGCTGCGCGACGGTGCACGCCCGATCAGCGCGGCGCCCGTGGTGTCTCCCGCTGACGGTCGAGTCGACGCGGTCGGCGTCGTCTCGGGCGGACGCGCCATCCAGGCAAAGGGGATCGACTACTCGATCGCCGAGCTCGTCGGCGACTCCGCGCTCGCGGCTTCGCTCGAGGGCGCGACGTTCGCGACAGTCTATCTGAGCCCCGCGGACTACCACCGCGTGCACGCGCCCCTGTCTGGCCGCGTCGTTCGCGTCACGCACATCCCCGGCGAGCTGTGGCCGGTGAACTCGCTCTCGGTCCCCTACGTCGATGGCCTGTTTCGCCGAAACGAGCGCGTTGTCTTCGAGCTGCGCGACGCGAACGACAACCCCGCGGTAGCGGTCATGGTCGCAGCCACGGTCGTTGGTGCGGTCGAGGTCGCCCGCGCAGGGGTCGAGATTCGCCGAACCGGGGGCGAGCCGGTTCGCACCGACACTGCCGGCTGGAGCGTCGAGCAGGGTGACGAGCTCGGCGCCTTCCTGTTGGGCTCGACGGTGGTGCTCGCGTACCGCGACGGCGGACGGGGTCTGTGCGTCTCGTCGGGGCAGCGGATTCGCATGGGAGAGGCGCTGGCGGGCTAGCGGCCCCCGCTTGCGGTGGCACCGGAGGCGGTGGCACCCGCCGGTGTGCGCGCTCGCCCATCGGAGCGCGAGGTCGCACAAACCGCGCACTCCGATTGTTGAGGTCGTCGGCGCGGTCGGATACTCTGCGACCGTCTCCTCACGCCCGAGCTCGTCGTGTCTCACGAGCCCCAAGACAGCGTGTCGTCGGTCGCGCTCGACGACGTCGCCGCGCTGGCGGTCCGCGTCCCCGGGCTGGTGGAACCCATGCACGCCGTCGACGCGTTCACCTGGGACGCCGCCGACGCGCGCTCCGACGATCCGTGGGCCGCGGCCGAAGCCGACATCGACGCCGAGGACCGCCGCCGGGCAGACGCCACGACGGACCCTCTGGGGAACGTCGCCGCGAGCGCTGTTGCCGTCGGCACCGCGTCCAGCGGCGTGGCTGGCGCCGTCGCGCCGGCTGTGCCCCCGCCGGTCGCTGCGGCCGACAGGTCGCCGGTGGCCGAACTGGACGCGGGACCGCAGGGCGACGGGCCGTCGCAGGAGCTGGAGTCGGACCTCGGCTCCACGGACGCGATCGACGGCGCTGACGAGGAGCAGCAGGCTGGGGCCGGATCCGGTGCCGACTCCGACGCGCGCGCAGGCGACCCGACCGCCGCGCACGACGACGCCGCGAGCGTTGCGGAGCTCAACGAGTCCCCGGAGCCCGGCGACGTGTTGGCACTGGCGTCCGACGAACCACGAGACGTCGGGGACGACGCCGTTCCGGACCAAGCCGAGCCGAGCGCCGCCGCACACGCCCGCGACGCGGTGGTGGATGCCGCGGCCTCCGCGCCCGACGAACCCGCGCTTGCCGGCTCCGACACCGATGAGGTCACGCTCTCAGGCCCAGAGGGGGCTCCTGAGCCACAGGCGCATCCCGGACCAGAGACACCGGAGGCCACGCCAAGTGCCGAGATCGAGACCGTCAGCGGTGACGTGGACTCGCTCGACGGCGACGCGCTCGGCGGCGACGCTCCGGAGCCCGCGGCCGCGCAGTCCGGGCCCGGGGCCCAGACGCCGGAGCCCGAGGGACTTCGCCCCGATGCTCCGACGCCGATCTCGGTGGCCGAGCTCACCGAAGAGGACCTCACACCCGCGACAGGTCGGTTCGTCGCCCTTGGTGCCGCCGACATCGACGCAGAGCGCGAGACGCCGCCTCCGCTCCCGGTCGCCCCGGACAGGGGTGATCCGCCCGCGCACGCGGACCGTGCCGGCGCAACGGAGGTCCGAGCGGCGCATGGCACGCCGAGCGCGTCGGGCGCGGACACGCCGAGCGCCGCCCACTTGGCCAACACCGGGGGCGCGGACGAGGACACCGACGACGTACTGGCGCTCGACCACAGCGGGCTCATCCCGATCGATGAGGTGTCGGGTGCCGTCGAGGCGGTCCCAGACGCGCACGACGCGCGCGCCGGGACGACGGGCGAGGCGGCCGCGCTCGACCCAGACGAGCTCGACCTCGCCGAGGTGACCCCACCCGCGCTGCCGCCGCGTGTTGCCGCCGAGGGCGCCCGGGCCGCCGCGGAGGTCCCACCGACGCCCTCTGCTGCGCGCTCCCCAGACGAAGTCGACGCGCTGATGTCGGAGCTGGTCGAGCAGGCCGCCAAGCCGAAGCCCGAGAAGAGACGCTCGGACCAGACCTGGTGGGCCGAGGTGTTCGACGAGTCCTGGCTCCGGCTCTTACCACCGTCCTTCTATCGGCGGACGCTGCGAGAGGTGGCGTTCCTCGAGAACCAGTTGAAGCTGCAGGCGCCGACGCGGGTGCTGGATGTGGCGTGCGGCTTCGGTCGCCACGCGGTGGAGCTAGCCGAGCGCGGCCACTCGGTGGTGGGCGTCGACAAGAGCCGCCCTCTGCTCGAGCGCGGACTCCGGGAGCTTCAGCGTCGCGCGACGACCGCCGACTTCCTGCTCGGTGACATGCGCGAGCTGAGCTTCGAGCGCGAGTTCGGTGCCGCCTTCTGTTTCCACACTTCGTTTGGCTACTTCGACGACGAGACGAACCTCGGCGTGCTTGCGGCGATGGCGCGAGCGCTCGCACCTGGCGGGCGGCTCGTGATCGAGCAGGTGAGCCGCGACTGGGTGGCAGCGACCTCACCCCATCGGCTGTGGTGGGAGTCCGACGACCTGATCGTCATGGAAGACGTCACGTTTGACCACGAGCGCTCGCGCCTGGTCGTCGATCGCTCGATCGTCGCCCAGAGCTCCGAGCCGTGGGAGCAGCGGATCAGCGTGCGCCTTTACGGTCCGCACGAACTGATGGCGATGGTGCGTATGGTCGGGCTCGAGCCGGACGCGCTTACTGGCGACATCGCCCACCCGGGCGCCTATCTCGGCGCCGGCAATCGCGCGGTATGTGTTTCGGCACGGAAGCCCGGATAGGGAGCCACGGCGCGGCACGCTCGGCGCTCAGTAGCCGGACGGTGCCCCGAGCTTGCGAGGGTCCGACGCTGCCTGCCAGCCGCCCGGATGTCGCCAGACGATCTGGAGCGCCGACCAGAAGTGGTCGACCGGCGTGATCGTGTAGCCGAAGTCGTCGAGATCTCGCCACGGCGAACCTTCCTCGACCGAGATGGTCGCGGGAAGCCATTGCTGGTGAAAGCGCGGCGTCGACACCGCGACGTCGGCGGTGGTGCCGAAGTCGAGCATTTGAACAATCCCGAGCACAGTCTCGGTGATGATCATCGGACCGCCCGAGCCGCCAAGCACGCCGAGCAGACCGTCGTCGTCAGCGAGGATGGTCGGAGACATCGAGCTGAGCGGGCGCTTTCCCGGTGCGATCGCGTTTGCGTCCGAACCGACCAGCCCGAACGCGTTTGGACGACCGGGCTGCGCAGAGAAGTCGTCCATCTGATTGTTCAGTAGAACGCCAGACCTCGGCGCCAGCACGTGAGAGCCAAACGACGTATTGATCGTCACGGTGCAAGCGACGGCGTTCCCGGCCGCGTCGACGATCGAGAAGTGGCTCGTGCCCGCATCCGCCGGTGGTGCGACGAGCGGCGCATAGGCCTGCGCCTCGAGAGTCCGCACGGGATCATATGCGTCGAGGATCTCCGCCCGGCGCTCTGCTGACACGAAGCGCTCCACCGGGACGTCGAAGAACGCGTCGTCGCCGAGATACCAGGCCCGGTCAGCGAAGCCGTGCGCGAACGCCTGCGCGATGATGTGTGCCGTGATTGTGTCGGTGTACGCGACGCGCTCCAGCGAGAAGGCGTCGAGGACGCCGAGAACCTCGGCGACGACGAGCCCACCGCTGCTTGGAGAGGGCATCCCATACACAGTCGCGCCGCGGTACTGCGAGAGCACCGGCTCGACCCAGCGCGGACGGTAGGACGCGAGGTCGTCGAGCGTCAGAACTCCGCCGGCTGCCTCGACTGCCGTCACGATATCGTCCGCGACTGGCCCCGAGTAGAACCCGTTCGCGCCCTCGTCGCGCATCCGCTCTAGCGTCCACGCGAGGTCGGGGCGTTCGAGGGCGACCCCAGCGGTCACCAGCGCGCCGTCCCCGCCCTCGTAGGTGGAACGGAGACCCGGTGCTTCGGCGAGGCGCGAGTCGTCGGCGAGGCGGCGCTCGAGCAGCGGTCCCACCTCGAATCCGTCGGCCGCGAGACGCCTTGCCGGCTCGACCACGTCGGCCCAAGGCAACGCACCGAAGCGAGAGTGCGCAGCCTCCCAACCGGCTGCTTCGCCCGGTACCGCGACGGCCAGCCCGCCGAACGTCGACGCCCCGGCGACCAGCTCGCCGTCCGCGCCAACGTACATGTCGCGCGTCGCGCCTGCCGGAGCCACCTCGCGAAAGTCTAGGGCAAACACATCGCCGGTCGCCGCGTCGCGGTACAGCAGAAAGCCTCCACCCCCGAGCCCGCTCGCGAACGGGTTCACGATTCCGAGCGTGAGACCAACGGCGACTGCCGCGTCGATGGCGTTGCCGCCGCGCCGCAGAACCTCGATTCCGGCGGCGCTCGCGATGGGATTGTCGGCGGCGACCACCGCGGTGGGCGCCACGAGCAGCTCGCTCGCGATGCCGGTGACCGGGGCGCAGATGGCTACCGCCGCAAAGACAAAGAGGCCGGCGCCGCCGAGCTCACCTCGCCGGGCCAGTCCCTGCCGCATCACGGCCCTACCGGAGCTGCGCACGGCGGCGCCGAACGGCCTCGGCGCTCGGGTAGAGACGAGCGGCGTCGTTCAAGACGCGCTCCGCTTCGGCGCGGTCGCCCGCGGCAATGAGCGCGTCGAAGAGCGTCATCCGAACGTCCAGCGACGCGCTCCCGCCGAACTCCACCGCGGCGCGCGCGTGCCGGACGACCACGTCGGCGGGGAGCGCCCCGGGGTGCGCGAGGCCGGCGTTCGCCGCCTCGAGATGAAGCGCAGCGTCGTCGCGACGCTCGAACGCGAGCGCGGACTGGTACGGGACTGCGTCGGCGTCGCGGCCGACGCTACGGAGCGACGCAACCATGATCGCAGTCCAGTCCGTCGGCGCGTCGGCGCGGCTCATCTCGGGTTCGAGCAAGACCAGCGCAGAGCTCCAAGCGCCGATGTCGCGGTAGAGTCGCGCGAGCGCGTCGATCGCGGGCACCCGATCGGGGTGCGCCAGCATCGCCTCGTGGTAGCGGTCGACCGCCACGTCGAAGAGCGACGCGTCGGGTGCCTGCTCCGGTCTTCCGGCGTGCGCGTCCGCCTCGGCGCGTGCTGCGACGACCGCCCACGCGCGCGCCGCTTCGACGCCACCGAGGAGCACGAGGGCGTCGTAGTCGCCGGGCGCGCGGCGCAGCGCCTCCTGGGCGTCGGTGTTCGCGTTCTCGACCAGCCCGCGGCTCAAGTACGCCTGGCCCCGGACCACGTAGGCTCCGACGAGCTCGGGGTCGATCGCGAGCGCGGCGCTGGCGCGCTGAAGGCCCTGCTCACCGCGGCCCGACTGGACGTATGCCGAGGCCAGCAGGTAGTTCGCCTCCCCGTCGCCGGGGACCTCGGTCACGACGCGCGTCAGAACCTCGACCGCGGCGTCGTATGCGCCAAGCCGGTGCAGGGCGGTCCCGAAGAGACGCTGCTCCGCGATCGGGAGCGTCGGCGAGACGCCGCGCGTCAACAGCGACACGGCGTCGCCCATTCGGCCGCTCTCTGCGTAGCAGTCCGCAAGTCGCACGCGGGCGTCGGCCTGCGCGGCGTCGAGCTCGAGGGCGCGCTCGTACGATCCGGTCGCCGTCGCGATGTCGCCGGCCGCGAAGTGGATGTCGCCACTCGTTGCGTGCGCCTCGGCCTCGAGCGTCCGACTGCCCGAGGCCGATGACAGCGCAGCCGCCGTCGACGACGCCTCCAGTGCGTCCTCGATGCGCCCCAAGCCGAGCAGAGCCCTCGCGCGACCGATGTGCGCATCGACAGACGACGATCGGAGCGCCAGCGCGGCGTCGAAGCTACTCAGCGCGTCGCCGAAGCGGCCGAGCTCGACCAGCAGGCTGCCCCGCGACACGTGAGCGGCGAGGTAGCGCGGGTTGGCGCGCAGTGACTCGTCGAATCCGCGCTCCGCACCGGAGGTGTCTCCGGCTCGCCACGCCGACATTGCTTCGCCGTAGAGGCGGTCGGCGTCGGTGGATGCGAAGGCCGACGCTCCGGCGAGCTCCGGCGTAGGGCTCTGCGCTCCGCCACATCCGCAGAACAGAGCTGAGGCGAGGGCAAGCTGCGGGATCCGCTTCATGGGGCTCTCACTGTCGTGGGCCCCTCTTCTCTACCCGGTCCGGGACGCAGCAACAACCTTCGAGCCCGCGCGCCGCGTGCTCGTGGGGGCTAGCGATGGGAGCCGTCGGAGGGCGCCGCGGGCTCTGCACCGGCGTCTCCCGTTGGGGCAGCAGCGGGCGAGGACACATCAGCGGCCCCACCGCCGAGCCAGTCCGGCAGGTATGCCTCGCGCGCGACCGGGTTGATCGCCGTCGCGAGGAGCATCGACACGACCAGTCCGATCGAGACGTACACGAGGTCCTTCACCATCATCCGCGCTGCGTGAGCGACCGTGCGTCCGTCCGCGGCGCTCAACGCGGCGAGGATCAGCTCGCGCCCTCCGAGCAGACCGATGAACACCCACGTCGTGCTCATCGGCGTCGGGCTGAGCACCTTGAAGTAGTAGAGGATCGACCCGTAGACGAAGTCGATCATCGTCGCGGGCCGAACGTCGACGACGGCGGTCTTCTCGTTGACGACTTCCTGGATCCGCTCGCCCCGCTGGTAGAACAGCAGGCCGAGGCCGACGAAGATCACTCCCGAAAACGCGACGAACTGCCCCAGCGACAGCGATCGAGGAAGGTAGACCGCGATGTTCGCCGCGTCTTGCTGAAGCCACATGCTCCACAGGTAGGCCGTCGCGAACCACTGCGCCACGGACCATGCCGGGTGCGGAGCGCCAACCCAGAGCTTGCGCGTGACGCGACCGAGGAGGCCCCAGACCAGGATCGCGATCACGAACGCGTAGACGTAGCCGATGACACTCTTCTGAAGCACCTGCGTGATGCCGTCGGCGTGCGTCGCGAAGCTCGACAGCAGCAGCATCGTCGTCGAGACGGGCATCCGCATCCGCGTGATCACCATCAGGAACAGCGGCGCCGCGATCTGCAGGAAGGCGAACTCTGTGGGCGCCTCCGCAAACCCCTTCGACGCGAGACGCCCCGAGCTGACGTCACCGTCGTAGGCGAGCCAGCTCTGCGTCATCGTCGCCAGGAAGACGCCGCCGACGAACAACCAGAGGACCCACCAGCGGCGGTGACCGTTCGAGGCGATGAACGTCCCAATGGTCTGGATGCTGTCGTTGGCGACAGCGCTGTAGCCGGCAAACGCGAAGCCGACCCACATCGCGATGTGCGGCGTGCGGTAGGTCAGCGCTGCGATCGCGAAGCCGAGGGCCAGCAGGCCCAAGAAGACGCGCTCTGCGAAGAAGAACGCGAGCCAACGATTCCGTGGGTCGCTCTCGGGCGTGGCCATCATCGACTCGGTTCAACAGGCGCCGGCACGGTGCCCGTCCACGGTGACCGTATCGTGGCAGCGGCGTGGAGAGTCCGTGCCGCGGATCACTCGAGGGCGGCGGGGCGATGCCCTCGGACTAGAACGCCCAGTAGAAGTGGCCCTGGAGCGTCCACGCTGTCGTCGCGTCGTAGTCGCGCTCGTAGGCCCCGGGCTCCTGCAGCAGGCGGGCTACGTTGGTGATGCGCGGCCGACCCTCGACGCCGTTGAACGCCGCGCCGGGGATGTACATACCGGCCATGATGTCAGCGCCGTACTGAGGCTCGCGGTAGTAGACGGTCACGTCGGTCTCGACGCCGTAGAACGACTCGCCAGAGGGCGTCGCGTCCGGCTGCAGCGCCAGCGCGCTGATCAGGTCGAGGCGCAGGCCGAGGTTGTCGTCCTGCTTCGAGAACAGGTCGTACGAGAAGAACGGGTTGAAGTACGCGGCGTTCGTGATGGTCCCGATCACCTCGCGGAACATGATCGCGTCGACGAAGTAGTTCCGATCGAACTTGAAGTTCGTGATGGTCGGCTCGTCGTCGCGGACGGTCCACGAGTCGTTGACGCCGAACCCGCCCGGGGCCGTGGAGTCGGGGTCCTCGAACGTCCGCCCGGTCGCGGCGCCCGCGTTCAGGCCGACGGCGAGTGCGTTGCGCGTGTAGTCCAGCTCGATCGCGGCGCCGAGCTGCCGGATATCGCGCTGCTTGTCGTCGTTGCTCGACTGCGGGTCGGCGCTGCCGATGCTGCCGAGGATCATCGCGACCTCGCCCTCGAGCCGCAGCCGCGTGCGGAAGCGGGGCTCCGACACGAGCCGGAACCACAGGTCCGGGATGTATGCCTTCGCGTCGCGGTTCACCCAGGTGATGTCGCTCGCCGAGTCGCCTTCCTGCGACGTGTTGTACGCCTCCGGGGAGATCCGCTGGCGGCGCGCGACGAAGTAGGCGCCGTAGTCGAAGGCGGGGCGGCGAAGCTCCTTGAGCGTCCGGTTGCGCTCGGCGATCTCCGCTTCGCGAAGCGGGCGCGAGAACACCGAGGCCTCGATGCTTCGCACGTCGTCGTATTGGCTCAGGTCGCGCGGCTGCCCGTAGTAGTCGTCGAGGCTCAGGTCC
>JACKDJ010000003.1 GCA_020633625.1 Myxococcales bacterium | reverse complement strand
GTCGGCTACTTCCGCGTCTCCGAAGACGGCACGCTCGCCACGTCGGCAGACGACGCCTTCGAGCTGCCACCGAACGCGTTCGTACGCCTGATGCACCCCGCCCGCGATCCTGCCGACGAGCTCCAACGCTTCGGAGAGCTCTTCGGCGACTACGGCATCATTCAGCCCTTCGAGCAGCTCTCGCGTCCGGTGGTGGCGGCGGAAGCGACCGAGACGGGCAAGGAGTCGAAGCGCTACCAACACCGGAAGGTGCCCAGCAAACGCATGTTCTCGCTGGAGAAGCGCGGCTGGACGCGCACCATCATGGGCCAATCGAGCAAGGTCCTCGGCGATGCGACCGCGACGCTGCACTACTCGCCCGGAATCGACGGCAGCCCGGACGCGTGGCAGGCGGACGAGCAGGATCTCGGGCTCTTGAAGCTCGACGGGATCACCTTCGAAGAGCTCGACGTCGTGGTGCGCAGCGAGCTCCTCTACGACGTCGAGCGTTTGTTCGCGACGGAGTGACGCGCAGCACTCGCCGAGCGAGCACGGGGGCGAGTCGTGCGAAGCGTCTCGCCGGATCGTGCGCGTCGCCCGATCCGTGACAGATCCCGCCGATGCGCCTCGCCCGCCTCCTTCCGATCCTCCTCGTGCTCTCCGCCTGCGGCGACGACGACGGACGCCCGTCCCTCGATGCGGGTGGCTTCGACGCGGCGACCCCCGACGCGGGCTCCGCGTTGGACGCGGGCGACTTGGTGGACGCGGGGGAGATCGACGCCGCTGAGACAGTGGATGCCGGAGAGACCGACGCAGGGGAATCTGTGGACGCGGGCGAAACCGACGCGGGCCAGACCGACGCTGGAGGTGGCGTCGACCCGGGAGCGGATGCAGGCGTCACGCGCAGCAACCTCCCCCTCTTCGACTGGTGTGGCCCCGAGCGCGTCGCGCCGGGGCTCTATCGCGGGACCCTTTCGGGTCAGACCAACGACAGCAGCGCTGCCTGCAGCGTGTCGGCCCTTGGTGGTGAGGCGTCCCTTCGAGTCAACGTTCCCTCGGGAGCCGCGCTTCGAGCCGTCTACAGGCACGCCGCCGACGGTGTCCTCTACCTACTCGATCGGTGCGGCGCGGCGATCTCCTGCCTCGTCGGTGCCGATTCGACCTCTTCCGGGGCCGAGACCGTCACCTGGACCAACACGAGCGGAGCCGACAACGAGGTGTTCCTCATTCTCGACAGCACCGAGCTTTTCGGCGCGCAAACGTTCGAGCTCGACCTCTTCGTCGAGTGAGGGAGTCAGTCGGGCGGCGGAACCATCACCGGCTCATGTGTGTTCACGGTAGCCGGAGTGCCGAGTTGGCCTTGGCCGCCGCGGCCCCAACACCAGACGCGGCCCTCCGACACGGCACAGGAGTGGAATGCGCCGACGCCGAGTTCGTCTGCGCGCAGCGCGCCCACGGTGGTCGGGGCAGGGACGCTGAGCATCTCGACCGGCTGTCCAGCCTGACCGTTCGCGTTGAATCCCCAGCACCACACCGAGCCGTCCTGTGTGGCACATGTGTGCGAACCGCCCGCCGCAGAGATGGCGGTCACGTCCGAGAGGACCGACACCGTGACCGGGCTGCGGCTGTCGGGGCCGCCGTCCGAACCGAGCTGC
>JACKDJ010000029.1 GCA_020633625.1 Myxococcales bacterium | reverse complement strand
GCCTGATGATGTGATCGTCCTCGTCTACGCGGGCGCGATGCTCGGGCTCGTCGCGGTCGCGACGCTCGCCGGGTTCCTGTTCCGGCTGTGGATGGAGCAGTCGACCCCCGACATGCGGGTCGCCGAGCCGCCGGCGGTCGTCGAGGTACACCACTGAAGTCGCGCCTGCGCGCTGCGTAGCGCGGCGCGCGGCTCAGGTCTCGGAGAACCGGAGGCGCCGGACGAGCGTCTCGAGCCAGGGCGCGCCGGCGGCCTCTAGCCGGGCGATGGTCTCTGCGACGGGGTATGGCACGCGTCGGCACTCGTACTCCCGCGCGGTGCCGTCGACGAGCAGCATGCGGGTGTAGGCCGCGCGTCGGTCGCCGTCGAACGGAAACCCGACGCTCCCGACGTTGATCACCTGCCGCTGTCCCAGCGTGACGCGCCAGGGGATGTGGGTGTGGCCGGCGAAGGTCAGCCCCGGTCCGTGTTTCGCGAACAGCGCAGCGGCGGCGGCCGCGTCGAACCCGCTGTCGGCCGCCACTCGAGCGTCGGCGCGCGTGGGTCCCAGGCCTCGCTCGTCGTCTCCGGGGGCGCCGTGAACGAGCTCCACGTCGACCCCGCCGATGGTCTCACGGTGTGTCGCAGGCAGCGCGGCCAGCCAGCTTCGCGACGCCTCGGAGAGCGCGCGATGCGTCCAGGCCAGGGCTTGCTGGTGCGGCGCCTCGCCGTCCGACTCCCAGGTACGCTCAACGAGATAGCGGTCGGTGTTGCCGGCGATGGTCACGGTGGGCCGGACGGTGTCGCGCAAGAACGTGACGCACTCCTCGGGCTGCGGCCCAAAGGCGGCGACATCACCAAGGCAGAACAGCGCGTCGTACGGCCGCTTCTGAATGTCGGCGTACGCAGCCCGGAGCGCGCCCAGATTCCCGTGGATGTCGGAGAGGACGATGATCGTCGGCATGGACCTTCGTGCGAAGCGGTGGCGGCGACAGCGGGGTGTCGCGCGCGAGTTTCAGATCATCGTGGGGGCGATGGCAACCGCGGCGGTTCGGGCGGCGGGGTGGCGGGACGACGACCAACCACACGGCTTGACGCGACACCCGCGCTCCCGCCACACGGCCTTGACGCGCCGCCCCCGCACGACCAGAACCGGCGTACGCCGCGCCGCCCCTCTCGCCGCCGCACTCCCGTGCCGATGCACCGCCGCCCGCCCCCACCCGCCAAGCCGTCGACGTCGCCACCCGGCGTGCGCGCCGCGCGTTCGGAGAGGGTGAGCGCGACCCGTGGCGCGGCGTCGCGGCCGCCCGCGCCCGCATGAGCACCGAGCGGGCGGTCGGCGACGTCGCGGGCGGCTGGACGCCGCTCGCCGAGCGGCTGCGGCCGCGGCGGATCGAGGAGCTCGTCGGACAGCGGCACCTGCTCGGCGAGGGGCGGTTCCTGTCGGGTCTGATTCGGCAGCGGGCGTTGCGGAGCCTCATTCTGTGGGGGCCCCCGGGGACCGGCAAGACGACGCTGGCGCGGCTCTACGCCGAGGCTTGTGGGGCCGTGTTTCGGCCGCTGTCGGCCGTGACCGGAGGCGTGAAGGAGCTCCGACAGGCCGTCGATGGGGCTCGGCTCGAGGGCGTCGCGTCGGGGCGGGCGACCGTCGTGTTCATCGACGAGATCCACCGCTTCAATCGTGCGCAGCAAGACGCGCTGCTGCCGCACGTGGAGTCGGGCGCGATCACGCTGATCGGCGCCACCACCGAGAACCCGAGCTTCGAGGTCAACGGCGCGCTGTTGTCGCGCTGCCGCGTCCTGACGCTCGAGGCGCTGTCGGACGACGACCTCGGCGTCCTCGTCGACCGCGCTCTCGCCGACGACGAGCGCGGGCTCGGGCCGACCCCGCCCGCGCTCGCGCCCGAGGCGCGCGCGGCGCTCGTGCGCGAGTCGACCGGCGACGCGCGCGGCGCGCTGAACACGCTCGAGGTCGCTGCAGACCTGGCGCGCGCAGCGGCCGCGCCCGGGACGGCCGGAGTGATCTCGGCGGCCACGGTCGCCGAAGCGCTGCAGAAGAAGACGATCCTCTACGACAAGGCCGGCGACTCGCACTACCAGTCGGTCAGCGCGCTCATCAAGTCGATGCGCGGGTCGGACCCAGACGCCGCGCTCTTCTACCTCGTGAAGATGCTCGAGGCCGGCGAGGACCCGATGTTCCTGCTGCGGCGGATGGTGATCTTCGCGTCCGAAGACATCGGGAACGCGGACCCTGCGGCCCTGCAGGTGGCGATGGCCGCGCAGCAGGCGTTCGCGTTCGTGGGGTTGCCCGAAGGCGTGCTCCCGCTGACCCAGGCGGTGACGTATCTGGCGACGGCACCGAAGTCGAACGCCGCCCTGATGGCGTACGGGCGAGCGCGAAAGGACGTGACGGCGTGGGGTCACCTTCCGGTCCCGCAGCGGCTGGTCAACGCGTCGACGTCGATGATGAAGACGATGGGGTACGGCCGCGGCTACCGGTACCCGCACAACTTCGAGGGCAACTACGTCCCGGAGCGCTATCTACCGGACAGGATCCGGGATCACGTGTATTATGAGCCGAGCGACCAGGGCTACGAGCAGGTGATCCGGGAACGCATGAGCAAGTGGAGAGACAGCTCGGGGAGCGAGGGATGAGCGACGAGGTCTCACTCGACAGCTTCGTTCTCGACGGGCGCTGGCGGTTCCAGGCCCAGCTCGGCTACGGCGCCGACGGCACGGTCTACCTGGCGCGCGACCAGCACACCGGCGAGAAGGTCGCGATCAAGGTCTACGACTCGCTAGTCGGCAAAGAGGCCGACCGCATCCGCGAGAAGATCGCCGAAGAGGCGAGCATCTCGACGGGCGTCGACTCGCCGTTCCTCGTTCGGGTCATCCAGTGGGGCACGGCGCCGGGCCAAGGCGGCGTCGACGCCGGCTACATGGTCATGGAGTACCTCGAGGGCGAGACGCTTCGCGACGTCCTCGAGCGGCGGATCGCCGCGATGCCGGCGATGGAGGCGATCGACTTCACGCGGCTGGTCCTCTTCGCCGTGAACTCGCTGCACCGGCAGGGCTACGTCCACCGCGACCTCAAGCCCGAGAACATCTTCGTGCTCGCCGCGCATACGCGCGAGGCGAAGCGCATCCCGGTAAAGATCTTCGACTTTGGCGCCGCGAAGCCCGTCGACAAGGCACACATCGGCGTCGCCCGCGGCACGCCGATCTACGTCTCGCCCGAGGTCGTCCAGCGCGCGCCCCGCATCAGCTACACGGCCGACGTCTACAGCCTCGGGATCATCCTGTACGAGCTGCTCGTCGGGCGCCCGCCGATGGACCCGGCGGCCTCTCCGGAGCAGCTCGTCGCGCAGCACGTGTACGGCGAGCTCGACCCCCTCCCGCCGGCGCTCGCGAACACACCCGTCAACGAGGTGTACCGGCGGGCCACGATGAAGAACCCCGACGCGCGCTACCGCGACGCCGGGGCCATGCTCACCGCGCTCTCGGCGATCCGCCCCGTGCGCGCGAAGCGACTCCCGTCGATCAGCCCATTCAGCTCTGCGACCGTCGAAGACAGCGTCCAGGGCGAGGTCGGACGCGTCGAGTTCAGCGCGATCATCCCGCCCAACGCCGGCACGGTACCGCCGCGGGCGATGCCGACCGGGAGCGTCAGCGCCATCGGCGGCGACAGCTCCGTTGGCGCGACCTCTGGCGGAATCAGCGGACAAGGGCTAGGCCCCGGCGACAGCTCGGGCCGTCGCTGACCGGCCGCCGTCCTCCTCTCTCCGCGACCTCGATCCGCATGCGCAGACTCCTTTGCGCGGCGGCGTCTCTGACGCTCGCTGCAGGCTGCAATGAAGGCAGCCCATCTGACCCGGAGCCAGAGGCCGCCGACACCGGCGTCGACGCCACGGCCGACGCGATCGACGGCGCCGACGCTGACCCCGACGTCGGCGAAGACGCCGAGCTCGACGTCCCGGCGCTCGACGTGCAGCCGAGCGCTTGCGCAGACGAGGACCGGCTGCATCCAAACCATGCGTCGGACGAGGCGGCTGCAATCCCCACCGGCGGACTGCGACGCGACCTCTTCCTGTGCCCGTCCACCGACGACTGGTTCCGGGTGGCGCTGCGCGCCGGACAGCGCTTCGACGCGACCATCGAGTTCGCGAGCCGACTCGGAGACCTCGAGCTGTACTTGCTCCCCGACGGCGCAGCGACCCTCGACGACGCGGTCGCCAGCTCTCGGACCGACCTAGACGTAGAGACGGTCGGGCTCACCGCGACTGGCGATGGTGCCTGGTACGTCGTCGTGCACGGCGTCGATGACGCCGGTGGTGCATACACACTCGACGCCACGGCCTCGTGCCGCGATCAGGCCGACTGCGCAGACGGCGAGCGCTGCTCGTTCGTCGACGGCCACTGCGTCACGGCCACCGATGGCGTCTGCGGCGACGACGAGTACGAAGAGAACGACGGACCCGACGACGCGACGCCAGTCGAGGTCGAAGCCGACGGGTTCGCGTATCTCTCGATCGCCGTCTGCGAAGAGGACGACGACTACTTCGCGCTGCGCCTCGACGAGCCGTCGGATCTGGCGCTCGAGCTGCGATCGGACCCGGGCGCCGACCTAGACCTCTACCTCTTCGACTCCAGCGGCTCGCTGATCGCCGCCTCGGCCACCGCCGGAGTCGGGGACGAGAGCATCGCGAGGCCGTTCCAGGCGGCCGGCGAGCTCGTCGTCGTCGTCCGTCCGTACGTCAGCGGGATCGGCAGCAACGCTCGCGGTGAGCTC
Organism: Myxococcales bacterium; assembly: GCA_020633625.1. Classification (GTDB taxonomy): domain Bacteria; phylum Myxococcota_A; class Bradymonadia; order REDH01; family REDH01; genus JACKDJ01. The sequence continues at coordinate 46,107 of JACKDJ010000029.1, read as the reverse complement.
ACCGTCGAGCTCCAAGCGGCGAGCTGCGCGTCGAGCCGCGACTGCGTCGGCATCGAGGGCCGAGCGCTCTGTGAGGACGGGGCGTGCGTGCCGTTCTCGCCGGCCACACCGAGCAGGGGCGGTGGCCCGTGCGATGATGACGGGGACTGCATCGCCGGGACGAGCTGCGTCTTCGGCGGCGGCGGCATCGACACCAACCTGTGCACGGCCGGGTGCGACACTGACGCGGACTGCAGCGCGCTGATCGACGGCGGGTCGTGTATGCCCCTGCAGTTCTTCAACTCGATCTGCTACCCGGGCTGCGACTCCGACGCCGACTGCCCGTCGCTCTACGCGTGCCAGGGCGGCGGCTGCGATCTCGTCTCGTGTGTGAGCTCGACGGACTGCGAGGACGGACGCTTGTGCCGCCACAGCGAGGAGCTGGACCGCGGCTACTGCACCGCGAACGTCGCGGCCGCGTGCGCCAGCGACGACGACCTCGAGCCGAACGACTCCGATGTCGACCCGACGCCGCTGGCGCCGGGGACGATCGACGATCGCCGGATCTGCGATACCAACGACGATTGGTACGCGATCGAGGTGCCCTCGAGCGGCACAAGACTCGACGTGCGCGTCCCGTTCACCGGCGACGCGGACATCGATCTCGATGTGTTCATCTACACAGCCGCCGGCACTCTCGTCGCGTCTGGGACCGAACCTGCGGCGAACCCTGAGCTGGCGTCCGCGCGCCATCTGCCCGCCGGAACCTACCTCGTGCGAGTGAACCGCTTTTACCGCGGGGTCGCGCGCGACGACTCGACGACGTACTCGCTGACCGTCGAGCTGAGTGACGACTCGTGCGCCGCCGACCCCAGCCTCTGCACACGCACGACCCCGCTGCGCGCAGCATGCGACGTCGACAGCGGCGCGTGCGTACCGCTCGCGGGCGGCGGTGAGATCGCGCTCGGTGAGCCCTGCGACTCGAACGACGACTGCGACGCGACCGCCGACCTCTGCGCGATCCGGGGCGCCACCGCGACGCCGCGGAGCCTCTGCACCGCCGAATGCACGAGCGACGCGGAGTGCGCGGCGATCCCGGGGACCACGTGCACGTCGGTGACCCGGAGGCTCCGGGCCTGCCTGCCGGCACCGTGACTCCCGCACCGAGCTCCGCGGACCTGAGGCGCGCGCTCGCCGTGGTGCGGCAGCACCTGCCGCCGACTCCGCTGGTCGAGGCCAGCCCGGGCGTCTTTCACAAGCTCGAGTACGAGACGCCGACCGGCGCGTTCAAGATGCGCGGCGCGCTCGCTGCAGCGGCACAGGCCGTCGGGCGCGGAGCTTCTCAGCTCGTCGCCGCCTCGGCCGGCAACCACGGGATCGGGCTCGCGTTCGCGGCCCACGCGCTCGGTGTGCGCGCGACGATCGTCGTCCCGTCGACCACCCCGAGCGGGAAGCGAGCGCGAATCGAGGCGCTCGGCGCGGAGCTGATCGTGAGCGCGTCGCCGAGCTACGACGCGGCCGAAGACGAGGCGCGCGCTCTCGCGGCGCAGGTCGGTGCGCAGTTCTGCAGCCCGTTCGACGACACCGCGGTCATGGCCGGGAACGGTGGCACGGTCGCCCTCGAGATCATCGCCGCGCTCGCCGACTCCGGCCAGCGGCCGGGCACGATCGTCCTCCCCGTCGGCGGCGGTGGCCTGCTCGCCGGCGTGCTCGCTGCGCTCGACGACGCCGAGCTGGACGCGGACGTGGTGGCCGTCCAGAGCGAGGCGTGCCCGTCGTTCTTCGCCAGCCTGCGTGACGGCCGCGCATACACCCGATGGGATGGCGCGCCGACGCTCGCGCATGGGCTCGAGGGCGGCACGGGCGAGACGGCGGTGGTGCTGGCGCTCGCACGCGGGGTGCGCGCCGTCCTCGTCTCTGAGACCTCCATCGCCGCTGCAATCGAGCGGTACCAGGGGCGAACGGGAGTCGAGCTCGACGGGAGCGCCGCCGTCGTGCTCGCCGCCGACGCCGAGGGATCGCTGCAGCGTTTACGGGAGCCCGCCGTCTTCGTTCTGACCGGTCGCGCCTCGGTCGCGGAGTAGCGGCGCACTACCTTCGGGCGGGCGCTCAGGCGGCCAGCGCACTACCTTCGGGCAGGCAGTCAGGGGCAGGCAGTCAGGGGCCAGCACACTACCTTCGGGCGGGCGCCGAGACCGGCTAGGGCGGCAGCCGAGACCGGCGAGCACACTACCTTCGGGCAGGCAGTCATCAGGGCGCCAGGCGGGGCCAGCACACTACCTTCGGGCAGGCAGTCAGGGGCCAGCACACTACCTTCGGGCGGCCACACTACCTTCGGGCAGGCGCCGGGACCGGCCAGTCCACTAGCTTCGGGCGGGCGCTCACTGGCGGCCGGCGCACTACCTTCGGGCGGGCGCTCAGGGGCCGGCACACTACCTTCGGGCGGACGCTCAGGGCCGACGCTTAGGCGGACGCTCAGGCGGCCAGTCCACTACCTTCGGGCGGGTACTGGGGGGGACGCCGAGACCGGCCGGCACACTACCTTCGGGCGGGCACTGGGCAGCCAGCAGCCGCGGGCGCGCAGCCAGCCCGCGGCGCGGGCTACCTCGGGGCGGCGAGCGAGCCGACGATCATGCAGACGTCGGCTGGCTGCCACCAGCCGCTGTTGTTGTGGCGCCGCTGACCGTTGACCGTGACGTCGTCGATCCACTCACCGTCGGTCGCGGAGGTGACGAACGCCTCGCAGCGCTGCGCGATCTCGTCGGGCGAGTTTCCGGTGAACTGGAATGGGACGTCCTCGATCGTGCCGGTGGCGATCAGCGCGCCGAGCTCGTCGACGATCCCGGCGTTCACGATCGCGACGACCTCCGTCGGCGACCAGTAGCCGCGGCTGTTGTGCGTGGCCGTGCCGTTGACGCGGACGTCGTCGAGCCACGTCTGCGCGAGCGCGGCGGGCAGAAAGCGCGAGATGATCGCGTCGGCGCCTTCGCACTGTTGCACCGCGAACGGGATGCCCTCGACGTCGCCCTGTACCACCACCGGCAGCGGGATGTCGGCCCGCGCGTTCAGCGCGACGATCGCGCACAGCGAAGCGGGCGACCAGTAGCCGGAGCTGTTGTGCACCCGCGCGCCGTTCACGGTGATGTCGTCGACCCACCCGAGCGAGTCGGAGCGCGACGTGAACGCGGTGCACGAGGCGTGGAGCTCGTCGATCGAGGCCCCGTCGAACGCGACGTCGAGGGACTCGAACGTGCCGCGGAACCCCCAGCGCGGGAGCGGCGGCGGCGGGAGCACGACGGCGAGGTCGTCGCGGATGCCCAGGCGGTACCGGCCAGCGTCGGGCCCGGCGAACGCACCAACCCAGACGCGGTAGGTCCCGGGCGGAAAGGTGCCCGACACGACGGGGTCGAGTCCGACCGTGTCGTCTTCGCACAGCCAGCCGTGGGGACCGTGGATGAGGAGGGTCGTGTCGAGGTCGGAGTCGACAGCGAAGGTCAGCGCCTCGAACCGATCGGTGAGGGTGACGATGTGGTCGGGCTGCCGGTTCACGCGTCCCGCGCACGCCATGCCACGCGAGTCTACCATCGACGAGGCGTCGACCGTCCCACCGGCGACGCCCTCGAGCACCGAGTCTGGATCTCCGGGGTGCACGATGATGGAGCCGTGCGCGGCGTCTGACGCGCCGACGTCGAGGGCGGGGGCGCGGTCGGCGTGATGCTCGCCCGGGGGTTGTCCCGGCGGCCGGCTCGGGTCTCTCGGGCCGGGCCCGGGTGGCTGGGGCGGAGGGGGCTGCGGGGGAGTGCTGAAGGTCTCGCCGCGGCGCGCCGCGCGCGCGACGAGGGTGTAGTCGGCGAAGCCGTACGCGTAGCTGGCGACCCAGATCCGGTAGGTGCCGGGCGCCCAGCTACCGCCGATCGCCGGGTTGATCCCGGCGGTGTCGTCGTTGCAGCGCCAGCCGTCGGGCCCGTGAATGAGCAGCGCGGTGTCGGTGCGCGACTGCACCTCGAAGACGAGCGACCGCTGCTGCGCGTCGATCGTGACGATGTGATCCGGGAGCACGGTGGCGAACCCGACGCACGGTCCGAACTGGGTCGCGCCGAGGTACGACGCGTCGACGTCACCGCCCGACGTTCCAGCGAGCGCCTCTGGGAGCGTGCCGACGAAGGTCTCGCCGTAGTTCGATCCGACGGCATCGGTGTCGAGGCCCGCGCACGAGCCCTTGTAGCACGCGGCGGACTGCGCGACCGCTCGCGGCGCGGCGACGCTGGTGGCGGCGAGGGCGGCAAGGAGCGCCGCGTAGAGGCGGCCGGGGGGAGCTGAGGGCAGGTTCATCGTGGACCTCGGTGAGCAGCGAGCCGCGAGGGCGCGCCCCGTCGACCGACGCGATCCCGCCCGCTCGCTCTTCGAGCGCGCTGCGGATTGCGTGGGACGGTGGCGGCTCATCGCGACCTGGTTGAGAGCGGCTTGCGCGGAGTGCGCTCGCGTGTGACCACGCGAGAGGGTCACGTATTCAGCCGGTCGCGTCCGGAGCTCTCACGACCTAGCGAAGGACTCGGAACTCGAGCTCGTAGGGCGGCCCATCGGTGCCGACGGGCAGCGCGTACGGCGAGGTCTCGATGCGCTCATCGGCGATCCCCTCGGCGACCAGCGCGGCCCGGATCGCGTTTGCGCGCCGCTCCGAAGAGGCGAGCCGTTGGGCTTCGTCGGCGCGGTCGCGCGTCCGCACGACGACGCGCAGACGGAGCTCGGGGTAGGCGCTCAGCGCCACGGCGAGCTGGCTCGCGCAGGTGAGTCCCGACGCAGCGAGGTTCGACGTCACGCCGTCGAACTCGCACACGTCGAGGAGCGTCACGTCGCCGGTGCGGAGGTTCAGCTGGATGCGGCTCCCGACCTCGGGGCAGCCGTCGGCGTCGTCGACGCCGTTGATGATCTCGGCTTCGTCGTCGCACTGGTCGTCGGCGTCGAGGACGCCGTCGCCGTCGTTGTCTGGGTCCGGGCACCCATCGGCGTCGCGGAAGCCGTCGATGTCTTCGGGCTGGTCGACGCAGTCATCGTCGCCGTCGAGGATGCCGTCGTTGTCGTTGTCTGGCTCCGGGCAGCCGTCGCCGTCCTCGAAGAGGTCGACGTCTTCGGCCTCCATCGGGCATTGGTCGTCGACGTCGAGGACGCCGTCGCCGTCGTTGTCCGGGTCCGGGCACCCGTCGCCGTCTTCGAAGCCGTCCATGTCTTCGAGCTCGGTGTCGCAGCGGTCCGGGCGGTCAAGGACGCCGTCGCCGTCGTTGTCCGGGTCCGGGCACCCGTCGGTGTCCTCGAAGCCGTCCATGTCTTCGGCCTGGTCCGGGCACTCGTCGACGCCGTTGGCGAGGCCGTCTCCGTCGCGGTCCGTGTTCGTGGTGCGCGCGAACGCGAACGTGCCGATGATGCGGAGGTCGGGCGAGCCGACGCCGCCGACGATCCCGCGCCCGATACCGAGACCGGCGAACATCGAGTCGTTGATGAAGTAGCGCCCGCCGAAGAGGAGCTCCGCGAAGTCGGGACCGGTGCCCTCGGTGATCGACGCGTAGCCGATCTCCCCGTGCGCTTCGGCGAGGAGCGTCGCGCTCTCGTCGACCTTGATCCTCGCGGCGACGCCCCAAGCGATCGCGTCGTCGATCTCGAGGCCCTGCGGCGCGATGTACGCCTGCGGCCGCATCACGTAGCCGACCTCGATGCCGAGAGACGACCCGCCGTTCCCCGCGACCTCTGCAAGGAGGCTGGGGTTGACCTGGAAGCCGCCGCCTCGGAACGAGTCGATCGATCCTGTCGGCAGCGACAACCCCAGCTTCGCGCCGAGGTGAAAGCCCCCGCCGGTCGGCGACGAGCCCATCGAGAGGAGCCGGATGCGCGGCACGATGCGGACGTCACCGAGTCCGGCGCCGCGGTCGACCTCGAGAAACTCCGTCCCAGCCTCGGCGTCGTCGCCGCCCTGTGCCAGGACCACCGGGATCGCGAGGCCGACATCGAGCCGGTCGAACAGGCCGATCGAGCCGAGCACGTCGAGCGTCAGCAGCGACGCGATCGGGTAGCGGTCGTCTTCGCCCTCGACCTGCTCGGCGATCGGGTGCAGCGCAAAGCCGAGCACCGCGGCGCCTTCCCACTGGAGGTGAGCGGGAACGCGCGCCGAAGAGACGGAGAAGTAGTTCGTGCGCTGGCCCGGCGCGGCGTGAAAGATCTGAGCGTCGAAACCGGCCTCGGTCGCCGCGGCGGGGGCAGCGACGGCAGTGGCAGCGGCGACGGCAGCGGCGAGCGTGCGTAGGCGATTCGCGGACATGCGGCGTTCGAGAGTCTGCAGAGAAAGACCTCGCGGCTGTAACAGAACCAGCCGTGCGTGTCTCGCCTCTTCGCGACGAGGAACGCTCGGTGGGAGGGGGCCGACGGGGCCGAAGCTCACAGTCCGGCGGCGTCGCGGACCTCGTCGGCGTCGGCCGCCGCAGGACCTCCCCCGCTCTGTACGAATGCACGCTCGACGATCGACATGCACAGCCGGTCGACCCTGGTGATCAGCGCCTGCGCAGCCACGGACTCCGTTGTCGAGGGGATGCAGACATACTCCATCGGCTCGAGCCGCACCCCTGCCATCGCGAGTCCGCGGTCGACGCGGATCCAGTAGCGCTGCTCCGACGAGCGTCGGGTGCAGGTCTGGGCTTGAAACTCCGCGGTGTGGTCCCCGGAGAGCAGATCCGACCACTCCTGCGTCTCAGCGTCGGTGAGAAGCCGGCCCGACTCCCGGTTCCCGTCCGGCGAATGCACGAATCCCAGGACGCCCGGCCTCTGCGTCAGCCAGAGTTCGACGGACCGGACGCCTGGGACGCCGCGATCCGCGGGCCACACGCACCCCGCGTCGATCGAAGGCTGAGTGAGGATCGATCCGTCAGGGCCGGGCTCGCAGCCTGCCCCGCAGACCATGAGGACGACCGGTGGAACGCCATGCAGGGCTCTGCGGAGATGGGTTCTCATCAGAGCAGGCAGTCCCAAGCGGGCGTGGTGAAGCTCCCGTCCTCCGCGACCCTCCGGCCGAACGCCGGAACCGCAGCCACGGTTTGGGTTGGGTCGCGATTCGGGCGTCCAAGAATACGGTCGCCGTACGCGTCGTTGGGGCGGGGCGACGCGGTGTGGTGCGGGAGTGACCCGGCTACGGCAACGTCTCCGCTTGTGTGCTGTCCCATGGTGCTCCCCCGGGAGGTGGCGGTACTGCCTTGTTTGGTCCGCGATCGCACGGAGGGCTACGAGGCGGCCTGCCAGATTGGTTTCTGACGCGAAGTGTGGCGACGGCTGGCTGCTACTTCAACACGGTGACGGTGATTCGGATCGGCGTCAACAGAGACCCTCGCTCTGTCGATCTCCGCCTGCCGGTGCGAATCCGTATCCGCCGAACTGGCCAGGCGGCACCCCGCGACGTCGGGGCCTCCGGATGATGGCCGCCGGTGCGAAGCCCCGGGGCGCATCGCCTTCGTCAACTCGCTCCCCGCCGCGCGACCGCCCTTGAGCTTTTTCGCGCCCTCGGTCACACCGACACCGCGCTCGACCGCGGAGAACTCATGCTGCTCGTCATCGACATCGGGAACACCAACATCGTCCTCGGTACCTACGACGGCGCGAACCTGACGCAGCATTGGCGCGTGCAGACCGACACGCGGCGCACGTCCGACGAGTACGGTGTGCTGATCCGACAGCTCTTCGCCTCGGCGTCGCTGAGCCCGCGCGCCGTCACCGGTGCGATCCTCGCCTCGGTCGTCCCGCCGATGGAGTCGCTCATCGTGGCGATGGTCGAGGACTACTTCGGGATGCGCCCGCTGATCGTCGGGCCCGGCGTCAAGACCGGCATGCCGATCCTCTACGAGAACCCGCGCGAGGTCGGCGCGGACCGCGTCGTCAACGCCGTCGCCGCGTTCGAGCGCACGCGGGCGGCGACGCTCGTCGTCGACTTCGGCACCGCCACGACCTTCGACGCGATCTCGGCGAAGGGCGAGTACCTCGGCGGCGCCATCTGCCCGGGCGTCTCGATCTCGGCCGACGCGCTCTACCAGCGCGCGTCGAAGCTGCCGCGCGTCGACGTCGTCGCCCCCGCACGGGTGATCGGGCGAAACACGGTCGCGTCGATGCAGGCCGGCATCGTGTTCGGCTACGTCGCCCTCGTCGACGGGATGGTGGCGCGCTTCGACGAGGAGTACGGCGCACGCATGCGGGTCCTCGCGACCGGCGGGCTCGGCGGGCTGTTTGCCGAGCACTGCGTCCGCATCGAAGAGTTCGACCCCGACCTCACGCTCGACGGGCTGCGGATCCTCTTCGAGCGCAACCAGCCGAACCCGGGACACGTGTAGCGGGCGCGCGTGCCGGCGGGCGCGGGCCCGGCGCGGCGCCCCTGACCGGCTATCGGCGTGTGCCGTGGGCGAACTCGATGCGCGCGACGGCCTCTTCCAGTGCGGCCGGCGACACCGGCGCGTGACGCCGCGCGGCCTCGAGCGCCGGAAGCGCGCCCTCGCCCAAGGCGACCACCGCGGCAAACACGGGGTCGGCCCGCTCCCGGTCGTACTCCCGCGCGCCGAGCGCCGCGACGAGCAGCTCCGCGGCATCCGGCGTCGCGAGCGAGGCCAGCGCGGCGGCAGCGGCATCTTCGAGCGCCGGGTCGCCCAGCGCCTCGCTCAGCTCCGCGAGGGCTCGCGGGGCGCGCGAGGGGTCCAGCGCTGCGACCGCGGCGGCCGCGCACAACCGGACGGGCGCCGCGGGATCCCCACTCCAAGCGAGCTCGATGCGCTCCAGCGACTCGACCGCGCTCGCACCCGCCAGCCCGAGCGCAGCGGCGCAGCGGACGTCTGAGTGGGCGCCGTCGAGGCCGCGCTCCAGCGCAGGGATCGCGAGCTCCCCGAGCGCCGCCAGCGCGCGAACGGCCGCGGCGCGCACGGCCGCGTCTTCGGAGTCGAGCCCGGGAGAGACGGCATCGACGGCTTGCACGTGGCCGGTCTCGCCGAGGGCGATGTAGATGGGCTCGACAGCGACGGTGTCGGCGTCCCCGAGCAGCTTCGCCAGCTCTGCCGCCGCCCCGCGGCCACCGATCTGGCCGAGCGCGGCAACGGCCCGGGCGCGGACGATCGCCGCGGGGTCGCGGGCCAGTGCGGCGATGGCGCCTACCTGATCCCGCGCCTCGGCGCCGAGCCCGCCGAGGCCCGTCACCGCGTCGCGGCGCACACGAAAGTCCGGATCCTCCAGCGCCGCAGCGAGCATCGGCGAGGCTTCCGGGACTCCGAGCCGCGCGAGCTCCCGGACGGCGTCTAGGCGAACGTCACGGTCCGCGCTCGCGAGCCGCACCTCCAGAGATTCGACGACCGCCAACGTGCGGAGGTCGTCGCCGCGCCCCGCGCACCCGGAGGCGGCGAAGGGGGCGCCCAGAAGCGCGAGGGTGGCCATCGTTCGGAGCAGCATCGACCACTTTAGATCACAAGTCGGATCCGGTGTCGATCCCGAATCCGCGACCGCCGCGGACCTTCTTCGCTGCGCCAACGATCCCTGGTATAGACAAAGCGTCGCGCACAGCGCGCGGCGCGGACCCCCACGAGGGCCGATGCGTCGACTGCAATCCCACACGACCGCTGCCGCCCTCGGGGTCGCCCTGCTCGGCGCGTGTAGCTTCGACCGAACCGCGCTCGAAGAGCGGCCGCCATGCGCCGTCGACGGCGACTGCGCGACGGGGTCGGTCTGCGTCTCCGGGAGCTGCTGGTCGGGGCCGCTGGCCGACATCGGCGGCGGCGACTCGAGCGGCGACGTCGCGGACAGCGGCGACGCCGGCGCAGACGCGACCGATGGCGGTTGCTCGCCGGGGCAGCGCGCCTGCGACGGCGACCAGCTCGTTCGTTGCGGCGACGATGGTGCATGGGAGGCACCGGTAGCCTGCTCCGACACGGCTGGCTGCAGCGGCGAGGCGTGCGTCTGCCGCGGCGGCGAGTGCGTGGATGGCGCGTGCACTCCCGGCGAGCGGCGCTGCGACGGCGACGTCCCATCCGTCTGCCGCACCGACGGAAGCGGCTTCGACGCCGAAGCTGCGTGCGGCGACGACGAGCGGTGCCTGGGCGGGGTCTGCGTCGAGCGGGCGTGCACACCAGGCGACGAGTACTGCGCTGGCGAGTCGATCGTTCGCTGCAGCCCCGACGCCACGCCGAGCGTCTTTGCAGACTGTTCGGCCTCGAACGCATACTGCGACGAGGTGCCGACGCCGCACTGCGAGCCATGGGCGTGCACGCCGGGTACGAGCCGCTGCGCCGACGCTCTGTCGGTCGAGGAGTGCGACCCGCGGGGCGACGGCTACGACGCCGCGACGGCCTGCGACGAAGGCGAAGCCTGCGACGACGGCGAGTGCGTCGAGCTGCCCTGCCTGCCCGGCACGCAGACCTGCGTCGGCCCACTCGTCTACGCGACCTGCCGCGCCGACGGCGCCGCCCCCGACGTCGCGACCTGCGAGGACGGGACCTACTGCCGGGAGCTTGGCGACGGCGCGGTGACGTGCGCGCCGCAGGTCTGCACACCGGGCGACCGCCACTGCGTAGGCGACGGCGGACTCGAGATCTGCGATGACCGCGGCTCGGGCTTCACCGTCGTCGTCGACTGCGACGGCGACGAATACTGCGACGACGCGGTGTGCGTCCCTCGGCTGTGTGTGCCCGACGCGGTCCGCTGCGTCGGCGAATACACGCTGGGCGTCTGCGACGGACGCGGCGCGTCGGAGACCGTGCAGGGCTGCGAGGCCGACACGTACTGCGACCCGTCGGGTGTGAGTGCGGTCTGTGTCCCGCAGGTCTGCCTCCCCGGTGAGCTCCGCTGCGGCCCCGACGGCGTCGAGACGTGCGACTCCCGCGGCACAGGTTTCGGCCTGACCGAGCCCTGCGATGATGGCTTCACTTGCGACGCGAACGCGTGCGCGCCGGTGATCTGCGCGCCGAGCTCATTCGAGTGCCTCGACGACTTCACGATCAAAGCGTGCAACGAACGCGGCACCGATTGGGCTTCCGTCCGCTGCGAGTCGACGCGCTACTGCGACGGCGGCGCGTGCGTCCCGCAGGTCTGCACGCCGGAAGGACGGAGCTGCGAGGGAGATGAGGTGCTCGAGTGCGACGCGCGCGGCGGCGCGACCACTGTCGTCGAGACGTGCGAGTTCGGCTGCGGCGCGGGCGCGTGCGCCACCGACGTCTGCGGCAACGGCATCGTCGGCCCCAACGAGACGTGCGACGACGCGAACACGAACCCTTGCGACGGCTGCGACGCCTGTCACCGGCCGAGCGTCTTCAACATCTCCCCCACGACGCTCACGGTGAGCGACGTGCGGTGGACGCCCGGGACGGCCGACTTCACGCTCGAAGCGTGGATCCGCACGACGAGCGCCGAGGGCGCCTGGTTTGGGGTCGGGCCGCGCTCAGGGACCGACTACATCTGGTTCGGTGCCGCCGGGGGCCAGCCGCGGTTCGAGGTCGCCCTCGAGGCGGGGGTCGTGCTTCGGCTCGACGCGCCAACGAACATCGCCGACGGCGTCTGGCACCACGTGGTGGCCGAGCGACTCTCTGTGTGGGGGCTCGCGATCTTCGTCGATGGGGAGCCCGTCGCCTTCTCGCACGCGCCGGTCGCGCAGCGCGCCGTCGACGGCGCGCTGCGGATCTGGCTCGGCTCGGACGGATCGACGACTGGCGCCACGGCGAGCCTCGACGAGGTTCGCTACTCGCTCGGACGCCGATACGCGCGAGCGTTCACGCCGGAGCGCCGCCTCTCGGCCGACGGCACGACGCTCGCCCTGTATCACTTCGACGACACGAACGCCGCCGACGCCTCCGGCAACGGGCGGGGGCTCGTCCTCACCGGCGGCAGCATCAGCGAGGACACATGCCTTGGTGCCAGCGCCGAGGCGGTCCGGTGCGGCGACGGAGTCACCGCGCGCTGGGAGGAGTGCGACGACGGCAACGCCGCCGCCGGCGACGGCTGCGACCGGTGTCGCCGCGAGACCTGCGGCGCTGGGTGGATCCGTGGCGCGTTCGGGCGCTGCTACCGCGTCGAGCCCGCGCGCGGGTGGACCGACCAGCGGTCCGCCTGTCGCGGGGCCGGCGGCGACCTCGCGACCATCAACAACGAGCGCGAAAACGACTGGATCGTCTACATGCTCGACCTCTCGGCCGCCGCGTGGATCGGCCTCAACGACCGCGGCTGGGAGGGGACCTACGAGTGGTCGAACGGCGAAGACGCCGGCTACCGACACTGGGCCTCCGGCGAGCCGAACGACGGAGGGAGCTGGACGTCGAGCGAGGACTGCGTCCAGATCTGGCCGACCGCCGCCGCCGCGGCCGATCAGTGGAACGACCAGGACTGCGGCTCGTCGCTGCAGGCAGTCTGTGAGCGGAGCCCCCCTTGATGCGTATCCGTCGCCAGCCCGCGCGCTGGCTCCTCGCGCCGACCGCGGCAGGCGCACTCGCAATCGTTATCGCAGCGGGGACGACCGCGGCCGGCTGCGGTGGACCCCGCGTGCGCCACGACGAGTCGTGCATGCGGCACGACCAGTGCGGCGCCGGAGAGGCCTGCGTGCTTGGCGTTTGCGAGCGCGGCGCGCTCGACGAGCCCTTCGACGCGACCCCGCTCCGCGCGGCGCGCTGGTACAGCGAGCGTTTCGGGGGCACCAGCGGCGGCTCGGGCTGCGGCACGGACGATGACTGTGGACCGTGGGCCTGCGTCAGCGGCGTCTGTGTCGACCCCGCCGAGACCGGGCGCCCCACCGTCTCGCGCCGAGAGCTCGCGTACTGGGATGGGTCGTGCGAGCAGCCGAGCGACTGCGGGTCGTGGGTCTGCGCGGCGGGATACTGTCACCCCGACGAGTACGTGAACCCCGCTCGCATCGAAACCGACGACGACGGCGTCGCGTGTCTGGGCGATGATGAGTGCTCGGCCGACAGCGACTGCACGGCCCCGGGCATCTGCCGCGAGGGGCTGACCGAGCTCCAGATGACGTTCGACGACCTCGAAGACCTCGCGGCTGAGACCTGCTCCATGCACGCCGACTGCGGCCCCTGGCTGTGCGTCGGCGGCGAGTGCATCACGCCGGAGGCCGCCGGCGCCGAGCCACCAATCCGAGGCGAGATCCTGTTCTGGGACGCCTCGTGCAACACGTCGGCAGACTGTGGTCCGTGGAGCTGCGACGGCGGCTGGTGTCGCCCCGACGGGTTCTGAGAGCGCCTAGCAGCCTCGGATCGGGCGCGTTGACAGCCCCCCCCCGATGGTTACTGTCGGGCGCCTAGCGACCAGCGGCGCACGCACGCCGAGCCACTCAGACCGGGCCATCGAGCCCACGACCCAAGGAGCCCCATGGCCTTCACACTTCCCGCGCTGCCCTACGCCTACGACGCGCTCGAGCCCCACATCGACGCGCGAACGATGGAGATCCACCACGGCAAGCACCACGCCGCCTACACCAACAACCTGAACGCAGCGCTCGACAAGCATCCCGAGCTTGCCGACAAGACGATCGTCGAGCTCCTCTCCGACCTCGCCGCTGTCCCCGCTGACATTCGCGGCGCGGTGCAGAACAACGGCGGTGGCTTCTACAACCACTGCCTGTTCTGGGAGATCATGGGGCCCAAAGGTGGCGGCACCCCGACCGGTGAGCTTGGCGCCGCCATCGACGCGACCTTCGGCTCGTTCGACGCGTTCAAGACCCAGCTCAAGAACGCCGCCGCCACACGCTTCGGCTCCGGCTGGGGCTGGCTGTCGGTGAACGCGAGCGGCGGCCTCGTCGTCGAGTCGACCGCGAACCAGGACACGCCGCTCGCGAACGGCAACACGCCGATCCTCGGCGTCGACGTCTGGGAGCACGCCTACTACCTGCTCTACCAGAACCGCCGCCCCGACTACCTCGAGGCGTTCTTCGCCGTCATCAACTGGGACGCCGTCGCCGCGCGCTACGCCGCAGCGAAGGGCTAGTCCGAACGCGAGCCGCCGTCGCACCCGTGCCAACGCGCCGGTGCGACGGCCCGCTCATCGCGGCGCGTCACACGCGGCGACCCAGCCGAGCTCGCACGCGCGCCGCAGAAATGAGGGCGCCGCCGCGGCCTCGATGGGGTCGCCAGCGTTGGCCGACATGACCTCGGCCGAGAGCGCGCACGCCTCGCCGTCGAGACCTCCGCACGCCCGCTGCAAGAGCGGCAGCGCGCGATGTCGTTCCTCGGGGTCGACGCTCGCCCATGCGATGCGGCCGCGCTCGCGGCAGGCCTCCGACGAGCCGTGCCCGCACGCAGACGACAGCAACTCGGCCGCGCGGGCCTCGGACGCGTCCACACCGACGCCGCGCAAGTACGCCATCCCCACCGCGTAGCAGCCCGACACGATCCCGCCGTCACACCCGCGTGACCAAGCGGCAAGTGCGTCCACCGGCGCCCCACCCGCCAGTCGGTCGCCCAGCGGGACGCACCCGCCCGCGAAGCCGCCATCACAGGCGCGGCGCAGCAGCTCGACCGCGTGCGGCGCGTCCGCGAACCGCGCCGCGCTCACGCACCCGAGGAGCGCGCCTTGGTCGCAGCCTCGTTCAGCCAGCGCAACCCCAGCCGAGACGTCAAGATCGACGCCCGAGCCCTCGGCGAGCGCCCCTCCCACGTTCACACACGCGAAGGCGTCGCCTTCGTCGCATCTCGCGGCTTCCGCGCGTAGCTCGGCAGGCGCCGTCCTCGGAAGCGCTGACTCCACAGGACCGCGACCGCAGGCTGCAACCACGAGCCCGGCGAACGCTAGCCGCACGACCATGGCTACGGCACCAGTCCCGCCGCCGCGCGCGGCTGCCGACGAGCGCCGCGCCCCGTAGCCGGGCACGGAGATCACCCGCCGAGGATGGCGCGGAGCTGCGCACCCGCGCTCGGGTGGCGCGGCGCGAGCTCGACGACGCGACGGAGGGCGTCCGTCGCCGCCGCGTAGTCCCCCTTGAACAAGGCGAGCTCCGCCTGCTTTTCGTAGAGCTGGACCGCCGCTCTTCGGTTGAAGTCGTCGACGAGCTGCTCACGACGGGCCCGCCGGACGGCGGGATCCTGCAGCGCGTCGCGCGCCGCGACCAGCGCGCGGTAGGTTGCCTGCCCCCCCGCCTGCTGCTCGGCGGTGCCGTTATGGATGACGTACTCGAGGTCGAGGTTGCGTAGCTCGGCCTGGAACGCCTCCTGGACGAGGTGTCCGTCGGCAGACCAGTGCGCCTCGAGCAGCTCGAACGGGTTGGCGTGAACGACGTCTCGCTGCTTTTGGACGATCGCGGGCCACACACGCCCGATGCGGCTCGCCGAGGTCTCGCTGCGCTCCCAGTGAACCAATCCGGCGAGATCCAGGGCGACCAGCAGCGCGAGCGAGGGGCGCCGGCGCAGCGGCGACTGTGCGAGGCCCTGGGTGATGCCGACGTCGCCGACCAGCACTTGCTCGACGAACCGCCGCTGGCGACTGTCGAGCCGAAGCCCCGACGCACCGATGAACGCCGTCGCTACGAAGCTCGGGCGGTCGGAGTGGTGCGACTCGAGGAGCCGTTCGAGTGCCTCCTGCGTCATCGCGTCGCAGTGCGCGAGCAGCGCGGACCACGCGGACGGGGCAATCTGGATCGGCGTCGTACCCGGCGCCTCGATCGCCTCGTGCGCGCGCACCTCGAACGAGACCACCGGCTCGGCGAGCAGCGCCCGCAGCATGAGGCCCGCGCGCGCCTGGACGATCGCGTCGAGCTGGCGGAACCGCAAGAGCTGGGAGCGGACGAGGACGTCTGACAGGCGGGACCCGCCGCTCCGCGCCTCCGCCACAGCGTTCGACAACGCGGCCGCGTCGACCAGGCCCGACGCCGCAACGAGGTTGTGGAACGAGAACTCCCGCGGCTCGGGGCTCACTCGAACGTCGAGGGCCGAGTCCTCGCGGAGCGCGACCCGCCAGTGACGAGTGCCCGTCGCGACCTCCAAGATCGACGCGGGGTACCCACCACAGGTCTGCAGCACCAGGCTCGGTACTCCTCCCTCGGACCCAGCGCCCGCGCGGCGTGCGATCAGGGCGCCCAGCCGCAGGCCGTCTTCCTCGGTGAACGCGATAGGCGCCCGTCGAGTTTCGGGAGCGGCGGGCGCAGACGCCACGACCGTGAACGTCGGAACGGCCGACGACGACCCCAGCGCGCCGCCGAGCTCGTCGTTCCCGACTGCGAAGGGGTCAGCGAACGTCGGGGGCGCTGCGCCCGTCGCCGCCGGCGTGGGCAGGTGGGGTGCGCTAAGGCCGCGGGCGAGCGCGTCGGCGATTGTCTCGCGCGGCGACGGGGGCGCGTCGTGAGAACTCACGTCGTCAGGCTCCGCCAGTCCCGGGACCACCGACACGGAGCCAGTCGCAGCCCGGCGTCCCGTCTCGCGCCCGAACCGACGCAGCTCGTCCTCGGTGACGCGGGCGGTCGACCCTGTGATGGTGTGAGCTCGCGCCCGCGCAACGGCCCGCCGGCGCGCTGCCGTACCCGTGGAGTCGTCGCGAACGAACCCAGGGTTGGTCGCGCTGCCCGAGCCGACGCGGGAGACCGCGGAAGGCTCGCGAGAGAAATCGGAGGGGAGCTGAGAGTCGCTCGGATCGCCGCCGAACGCACGGTGCTCCGCCTGCCGATGCGCGGCAGCCGCGACCGCATCTCGACGGCGCGCGCTCGGCTCGTGCGCGAACGGATGCGACCCCGTCGCCGTCGCGTGCGACCCCGTCGCCGTCGCGTGCGACCCCGTCGCCGTCGCGTGCGACCCCGTCGCCGGGGGACGCTCCGGTGCCACGGCGGGCTGCGTTGGGTGCGAGCCGGTCCCGGCAGCGGGTCGCTCCGGCCCCCAGCCGACAGTCGGGAAGTCACCGGTCCCGGTTCCTGGCGTCTCTACCCTGTGGTGCGACGACGAGACCGCCTCGCGGTGCCGGGCGGCGAGTGCCCGGATCGGGCCTTCACTCGTGAGGGCGCAGATAACACGCTCTCCGCCGACCTCCGTCGCTGCCGCCGCGACGCGGCCGATCACGCCGGCGCCGAACGTGGCGAGGTCGACGGCCAGCGCCGCGAGCCGCGGGGGGGCGGGAGCCAGTGGCACCTCGAAGTGCCCGGTCGCGACGACCTGCGCGGCGAACCGCCAGAGATCTCCGTCGCTCTCGAACCGAAGGGTCAGGAGCGACCGAGACGGGGCCCACTCCGCGACATAGCTGAACGTCGGATCGCGCACGTATTGCTGCGACGCCGGAACCACCACTGGAGACGCGCCGGAACCCGACGCCGAGGTCATGACGCGCCGGGCCGCACCAGAGTTGAGCCCGGTCGCTCGGCGCAGGCGGTCGACCTCTTGCGCCACGCGCCCAAGCGCGACCGTCACCTCGCCGGCAGAGAGGTGCGAGTACTCGGCCTCGATCAGGCTCGCGATGTCGGCGACGAAGTCGTGCGCGAGCGGGTCCGCCAGGCCGGCCGGTTTCCCCGCCGTAACGTCCGCGAGGAGCTGATACAGCGCGCTCGTGCCGAGAGCGGCGTAGTCTGCCGCCACCACGGCCACGACCGTATTTGTCAGCTCGTCGACCGACGCCCGCGCGCCCATGCTGCACCTCGTGTGGCTTGCGAGTTCGCGGTGGAGCGATCTTATCCTACATGTCGCAGGTCTGCCACTCCGAACGTACCGTCATGCGTCTCGTGCGTCGGATCGGAGCCGTCGCTTCGGCCTCCCGGCGCTGAAGGGCAGCGGGCGCGGGATCCCGTGCGGCGTCACCCTCCGCAGCGAGCCGCGCAGGCTCGCGCCGCACGGATGTCGGTCAGTCGCAGTCCGTTGAAGCGGCCAGAAGCGCCACTTCCTCCTCGGTGCACGTCGTCCACCCGGAGCTCGCAACGAACGGTGAGCCCGACGTCGCCTCGAAGAGCGCGCCGTCGACCAGCCGCCGGACGCATGGTGTGTCGTCCGTCCCTCCGTCCGCCTCCGTGCAGCCCACGACGCGCGGACCCGCCGTGCGATCGATGCAGCCGTTCGAGTACGGGTACGCGCGCATCTCGAAGCACTCCCCACCGCAGGAGTCCGCGATCGGCGCGCACGACGACGAGCAGTCGAACGTCGGCCCCCCGTAGCCGGCGCGCCGCGCCTGACAAGGGTCGCCGTACGCCGTCCCGTCGCAGCCGCAGACCTCGACGGCCGGGCAGCTCTCCTCGGGGCGCGGGAGCTCCTCGCACTGTCCCTCCCAGGGCCCAGCCGTGCAACCGACAGGGAAAGTCTGAATGCAGACAAAGCCGTCCTCGCACGGCTCGTCCCACGAGCACGCGACGAGCTCGACGCCCGCGTCGACTCCCACCTCAGCGGGGCCCCCATCCACCCCGATGTCGGGAACCGAGACCTCGACCTCCGCGTCGGTAGGCTCAGCGTCCGTTCCGACGTCACGCCCCGAGTCGTCGAACGGGACGTCGGCCGACGTGTCCGCCGCGGGGTCTACCACCCGCTCGAGGCCGACCGACTCCCCGCCGGGCCCGGTGCAGCCGGTGTCGGCCGACCACGAGTACCCCTCGCCGGCGAGCGCTTCGCACAGCGCCTGCTCGTCCGCGGGCCCCAGGGCGGCCCCGTCCTCTGCGCAGACCACGACGGCCCCGAATCGGTACTCCTCCGGGAGATCAGCCGGACAGAGGAACCCCGTCTCGGTGATCAGGTAGCCGCACGCCGAACCGGCCGCGAGCTCGACCGCCGAGCCGCTGCAGTCCGACGCCGTGCTCCCCGAGTTGCAGCCCGCGCCACACGCGGCAGCGACCAAGAACAGCGCTGTGAACTCTCTCCGTCTCATGACTCGCCTCCCTCCGTGGGCGATTCCAGAACCCCCTCCGCTGACGCCGCCCCGACGTCGAACGGAGGCAGGGCCGATGGCCCCCAACAAAGCGCCACGTCGATCTCGACCGCATCCGGGTCGGCCGACGCAGCCGCGTCGAGCGCTCGCAGCGCCGGCCACACTTCGTCTTCGTACAGACGCGCCAGCTCCGGCAGGTCCTCGCGGCGGACGCGCAGACCGAGCGTGCGCGCGAACGAAGCAGCCGCGTCACCAAAGAATCTACCGTACGCCGCCTGGAACACGCCGGCGACTAGGTGGTTCAGTCCATCCACGCGCGCAGCCGTCGCGTCCCGCGCCAGCCGCGCTTCCGCGCCAGAGACTCGGTACGTCACACGAGCCCCCGGCTGCTCGACGACGCGCCCAGACTCCACAAGTGTGGCCAGCGCAGCGTCGATCGCGTCCGGGTCCTCGGCCGGCAGCACCTGATAGAGGCGCGCGGCGCTCAGCGGACCGGCCCACAGCATGAACTCGATTCGCCGCGGCAGCCCGACCTCGCGCTCCGGGTCCAGGAAGTTCTGCTTGAGCCGCGCCGAGAGCTGCGCCGCCTTCCGGGGCGAGATCCCCATCTGCGCCGACACCTCGCGCAGCTTGTATCCAGCCGCGCGCAGTTCGTGGAAATAGGCCAACTCGACCCACTCCTGAAGCTCTGCCGCCGGCATCCTAAACAGCCGCGCCAGCCGCGCTCCCGACGCCAGCAGGGAGTAGCCTACGCGACGTGAGAGCTCGGCTCGGGAGGGGGTGTTCGTCGTCGTCGTGTCCATGGCGCCATCGTACGCGGTATCGAGTCGTGGTCAACCAATTTATGCATTCTCGTACACAAAACACCGAGTCTTCGGCACGGCGTTTCACCTACACCCGCCCACAGATGTTCACATTTCCCCTGAAAAAATCGCGACTTGGATCGAGCGCGCCGTTGCGGATCTCCAGACAGGTGACGTAGTGTCCCCTGTCTCCTCAGACGGTGGTCGCCCGATGAAAGTCCGAGCGCGCGCGTGGTTGGTGGTGGTCTCGACGGCGGTGGCCGCCCTTCTGCCGGCGGGCACTCTCGCGACCGGGACGCAGCCGATGGTCGCAGCATCCGCTCTGCGCCGTCTGCCCGAGGCGGAGCGCATCGGGCCGCGCCCGGAGGATCCTCCGGAGGTCGCGGCGGTCGCGTCACTGATTCGCGAGATCCACGTGGCACACCCGCGCTGCGGCAGCTACTGCACGTCCACGCGACGGGATCGCGCAGGCATCCCGGACTACTCCGACACGGTGGTCCAGGAGGTCGACTGTTGGGACACGGCGCGGCTCCTCGTTGCTGGCTCAAACCAGTACGGCGTGCCCCTCGACGAAGTGCTCGCGACGGCTCACCAGGAGTCGAACTTCCGGGAGCTCGCCATCGGCTCCGGCACCGAATGCGGGATGTTCCAGCAGTCGACGACGTTCGTGCGCTGGACATCGGCCGAGCGCCCTGAGCTGGCGCGGATCCCGATCGAAGGGAGCGAGGAGGTGTGCCGCTACCTGCTCCACACCGACAACGCGATGTTCCACTTCGCCGTGAAGTACCACCACGAGCGGCGCCAGTCGGGCGGGTCCTGGTCGGCCTACTACAACGGTGGGCCGAACATGTGGGCGTATATGCGGCGGCACGAAGCGCTTCGCGACCGCTTTGGCCGCTACGTCGAGCGGTATCTGGAGCTCGCACAATCCGAGGACAGCGACCCCGGCTGACGCGCGCTTGGGCGAATTGGTGCGGATCTCCATCTCGCCAGCGTGATGTGCTAACAGGTAGGTGGTGCTCCCCTCGTCCCGGACTCAGATGACCCCCCGCCGCCCTCTCCTCGTGGCCACCCTCCCTCTGCTGCTCACGGCAGGCGGCTGCTCCGCAGACAGCGCGGTCGAGGAGCTGCTCGACGTCGTGGTCGATGTCGGTCTCGGCGACACCGGCGGCGCAGACACCGCCGCAGACATCGACTCGGGGGTCGACGCCGGTGATGTCGCGGCTGACCCCGAAGCCGACGTCGCGGTCGACGACGCTGCCGACGCGGGACCCGACCTGAACGACGACACCGACGCAGCAGGCGACGCCACCCCCGATGTCGACGGGCCCGACACCCAGCCTGACGCGGAGCCCGCCGACGTGCGTCCCGACGTCCCCACACCGCGGAGCTGCGGCAACGGCGTCGTCGAGGTGGGCGAGGAGTGCGACGACGGCAACGATGTCGACGACGACAGCTGCTCGAACTCGTGCCTGTCGGCGTTCTGCGGCGACGGCATCGTCAACGAGACCCCGGGCGAGGCCACGTTCGCCTCCCCTCAGGTGGAGTGGTTCACCGGCGTGCTCGGTCCCGTCTGCGACGACGGCGCCACGTGCCCGGGCGGCTCCACCCCCTCGACCTGCGACGTCGCCTACGACCCAGAAGCCCCCGAGCACGGGATCTGCCAGGCGCTCGGCTTCGAGCGCGCGTCGAACGTCGTGTGGGGCGGCGGAACCGGCGCGGGGGCGACGCCGATGCTGCACGCCCTCAATTGGGAGTGCTGGGACTACTACTGCCTGGAGTCGCCGTTCGCTGACCTGGACTCCCCGTGCGTCGCACAAGAGATGCTCGCGTCGATCGACTGCTTCGGCATCGTGCGCGAAGAGTGCGACGACGGCATCGGCAACTCCGACTCACCCGACGCGTGCCGCCCGGACTGCACGCTCCCGTCGTGCGGTGACGCGGTCGTCGACTCGACCGAGGAGTGCGACGACGGCAACCGCGTCGACGACGACGGCTGCTCCAACCGCTGCCTGCTCCCCCAGTGCGGCGACGGCATCCTCAACGGCGACGAAGAGTGCGACGACGGCAACGAGGTCGACGACGACGGCTGCCGCAACAGCTGCACGCTCTCGCGCTGCGGCGACGGCGTCGTCTCGGACTTCCTGCGTGACGACGTAGTCGTCGCGCCCGTCGTCACCGGCCCCACCGGCGCGACGGGTCACGTCTGCGACGACGGCGCAACCTGCTTCGACGGCACGTGCGACGTGTCGACGAACGGCAGCGCGCCGGAGCACGGCATCTGTCAGGCGCTCGGTTACGACCGCGCCGTCACCGTCACCTGGGGCGGCGGGCCGGGCGAGTCCGACTCGTCGATGCCCCACGCCTACAACTGGACCTGCACCGACTTCGTGTGCTCGCGCAGCACCAACACGTTCGACACCGACAACTGCAGCGCGTTCGAGATGCTGGCCTCGATCCGGTGCACTGGCGGCTCGACCGAGGCGTGCGACGAGGGCTCCGGAAACTCCGACGTCCCAGGCGCGACCTGCCGTACCGACTGCACGCTCCCGCGCTGCGGCGACGGCGTGACCGAGCCCGCACGCGGTGAGGAGTGTGACGACGCCAACACTGTCGACAACGACGCGTGCTCGAATGCGTGCACCCTCCCCATCTGCGGCGACGCCATCCGGCAGGGCGACGAGGAGTGCGACGACGGCGACGACTCCGACACCAACGAGTGCCGCCTCGACTGCACGTTCCAGCGCTGTGGCGACGGCTTCCTCGCCGACGCCGAGGAGTGCGACGACGGAGAGCTCAACTCACTCGAGCCCGACGTGCCCTGTCGCCCGGACTGCCGCATCGCCCGCTGCGGCGACGGCGTCCCAGACAGCGGCGAGGAGTGCGACGACGGAAACACGAACGACCGCGACCGCTGCGTCACCGGCTGCCTGAACGCGCGCTGCGGCGACGGCATTCGTCAAGCCGTCCTCGGTGAGGACTGCGACGACGGAAACGACATCGACGACGACGACTGCGCCAACGACTGCACCGGCCTCGTCGAAGGCTTCGGCGCCTGCGCCGACTTCGACCTCGGCTCCGCGACCGGCGAGGTCGCACGTGGCTCCACATCGGGCGAGTCCGCGACCTACGGCGCGACCTGCGCGTCCGGAGCACCGGCCGCCGACATCGCGTACAACTGGGTCGCGCCGACGACCGGACGCTACGTGTTCAGCATGGAGGGGTCCGACTACGACACCGCGCTCCACATCCGCGCCATGCCAGAGACCGTCACGACGAACGAGTGCAACGACGGACCTCAGATCGCGTGCAACGACGACTTCATCGGGCTGCAGTCGCAGATCACCATCGATGTCGAAGCGGGCTCCGCGTACCTGGTCATCGTCGACGGCTACTCGACGTCGACGGGGTCGTTCGTCTTGACGATCAACCCGGGCTGACCCCGGAGCGGCCGCTAGGCGACACGGAGCGCACGCACCGCGGCTACAGCGGCCCGATGTCCGGCCGCGTCAGCCGAAGACGACCGTCCGACCGTCGTGCACGATCACGCGACGCTCCACGTGAGCACGCACAGCGTCGGCCAGCACGAGGCGCTCCACGTCTCGCCCCTTGCGCACGAGCTCGGCGACGCCGTCTCGGTGCGAGACCGGGACGACGCCCTGCGCCAGGATGGGGCCCTCGTCGAGGTCCGCGGTCACGTAGTGGCTCGTCGCTCCGACGAGCTTCACGCCCCGCGAGTGCGCCTGATGGTACGGCCGCGCGCCCGGGAACGCAGGCAGGAACGAGTGGTGGATGTTGATGACGCGCTCACTCCAGTCCTCGACGAACTCCGACGAGAGGACCTGCATGTAGCGCGCGAGGACGATGAGCTCGACGCCGTACTGCTCGAGGACGCGTCGCTGCCTGGCCTCGGCGGCGGCCTTTGTCGTGGCCTCGACCTCGATGTGCTCGAAGTTGATCCGGTGGCGGTGCGCGACGTCGGCGAGCTCGCGGTGGTTCGACACCACGACGGGCACCTCCACGCGCAGCTCCCCCGCCTCTACCCGCGACAGCAGGTCAGAGAGGCAGTGCGCCTGTCGCGAGACGAAGATCGCGACGCGCAGGGGCGCCCCCTCTGCATAGACGCGCGTGTGCATCTCGAGGCGGTCACCGACGTCGGCGGCGAACCGAGCGGCGATATCGTGCGCGGCGATGTCGAACCCGTCGAGCACCCACTCGGTGCGCAAGAAGAACGTCCGCGTCGATGTGTCGACGTGCTGCTCGAGCTGGACGATGTTCCCGCCGTGCGCGCCGATCCACGAGGAGACGGCGGCGACGAGGCCGGGGCGGTCGGGGGCGCTGACGAGGAGGATCGCTGTCATGGTCAGAGCAGTAGCTTGGGGGCGGTTCGGCGTCCAACTCTCGCCGCCGGTAGGTACGCGAAACCGCGCCGCGTCGGCTTGACACCCAAAATTCGGCGTGTTACCCACGGCGCGCCGACCGCCCCGGGCGTCGTTCATAGTTCAGTAAGTATCTGAATTACATGAACAAATCGGCACTCAAAGCCACCCCCGGCGCCAGCTCGGCGTGGGATCGGCGATGCAAAGCGCTGCGGCTCCGACGACGAGAACCCGATGATTCAGGCACCGCTCACCACGAGCCTCCCGACGCTGACTCAGCTCGGGATGATCGACTTCGACCGAACGGTCTTCGTCTCGGCGGGCATCTTCCTGATCCTGATCCCCGTCCTCCACGCGCTGCTCTTCTCGCCCTACCTGGCGATCCTGAAGGAGCGTGACCGACTGACGACCGGCGCGCGCGACGCAGCCGGCGCCACGTCCGCCGAAGCAAAGCGGGTGCTGGCCGAGTACGAGGCGCAGCTCCAGGCGGCGCGCGACGAGGCCGCAGCTGCCCGCGAGGCCCTGCGCGCGAGCGGCGAGGCCGACGAGTCACGGATCGTCGGCGCGGCGCGCGAGCAGGCCGAGCGCGGCCTCGCAGGTCGGCGCCAGACGCTCGCGACGAGCGTCGCCAGCGCCGAGGCCCAGATTGAACAGCGGTCCGCCACGCTCGCGCAGGCGATCGTCGCCAAGGTGCTCGCATGAAGCTCCGCACTCTGTTCGGCGCCGCGCTCGTCGCGGCCTCGCTCGCGGCGGCGCCCGCGCTCGCACAGCACGGCGACGAGCACGCCGCCCCCCACCAGGCCGCCGAGCAGCACGGCGCCGCGGCTGAGCACGGAGCCGCGGCCGAGCACGGCGCGCACGAGGCCGGCGCCGACGAGCACGGCGCGGCGGCCGACCACAGCGGCGGTCACGAGACCGGTCCCAACTGGTCGCTGCTCGGCTCGCAGATCGTCAACTTCGCCGTCTACCTCGGCCTCCTCGTCATGCTCGGGCGCAAGCCGGCGGCCGCGTTCTTCGCGAACCGTCGCGCGGGCATCACAGCCGCGATGCAGGCTTCGAGAGACGCCACCGCGGCCGCCGAAGCCGAGCTCGCCGCCACGCGCGCCCGGATCGCGCGCCTCGACGAGGAGCGCGCCGCGATCCTGACCGAGTTCCGCGAGCTCGGCGAGGCCGAGCGGCGGCGCATCGTGGCCCAGGCCGAGGCCGACGCCACCCGCATCGTCCGCGACGCGGAGCTCGCGGCCGACCGCGAGGCGGCCCGCGCTAAGGCGGACCTCGAGGCGCGCCTGGTCGACCTCGCGCTGTCTAAGGCGCGCACTCAGCTCGCGGACTCGCTGACCCCGGTCAGCCACGCCCAGCTCATCGACAACGGCATCGACGCCCTCCGCGGCGCGGTGAACTGAGAGGCCCTCCATGTCGGCAGTCGCAGACATCTACGCGCTGGCGTTGCTCGACCTCACGGTCGCCAACGGCACGCTGCAGGCCGTCCGGGAGCAGCTCGACCAGCTCGCCTCGCTGCTGCAGACGAGCCGAGAGCTGAACGTCGCCTTCTCGAACCCGACGCTCACGATGGCGGAGCGGGAGCGAGTCGTCGACGCCCTGGCGCAGCGCCTGTCGCTGTCGAAGACGACGCGCTCCTTCCTGATGGTCCTCGCGAGCAAGGGACGGCTCCCGGCCGTCCAAGACATCGCGACCGCGTTCGGGCGCCTGGCAGAC
Source organism: Myxococcales bacterium (assembly GCA_020633625.1). Lineage (GTDB taxonomy): Bacteria > Myxococcota_A > Bradymonadia > REDH01 > REDH01 > JACKDJ01. The sequence continues at coordinate 20,414 of JACKDJ010000029.1, read as the reverse complement.
GAGCGGACCGGCGTCCTGCGCGCCCGCTGCGTCTCGTCGGTGCCCCTGTCCGTTACCCAGACGACCCGCCTCAAGGCGATGCTCTCCGAGCTGACCGGCCGAACGGTGATGGTCTCGAACGACATTGACCCGTCGCTGCTTGGCGGCGTCCGCGTCCACGTGGCCGGAAAGGTCTACGACACCACGGTCGCCACGCAGCTCCAGCAGCTGCGCGGGGCGATCCTCAACAGCCTGTAACCCACCCCGCGACGACCCGCGTCATCCGGCGCCGGCGGCGCCAGCGAGGAGCGAATGGACATCAACGTCGAAGAGATCAGCCGCATCATCCGATCCCAGATCGAGAACTACGACCAGAAGGTCGAGGTCTCGGAGACCGGCTCGGTCATCTCCGTCGGTGACGGTATCGCCCGCATCTACGGGCTCGAGAAGGCCATGGCCGGCGAGCTGCTCGAGTTCCCGGGCAACATCTTCGGCATGGTCCTCAACCTCGAGTCCGACAACGTCGGCGCCGCCATCCTCGGGTCGTCGAACGCGATCAAGGAAGGCGACCCGGTCAAGCGCACGGGCCGCATCGTCGAGGTCCCCGTCGGCAAGGGCCTCGTCGGCCGCGTCGTCAACTCGCTCGGCCAGCCCATCGACGGAAAGGGCCCGATCGACTCCGCCGAGATGCGCCGCATCGAGGTCAAGGCACCCGGCATCATCCAGCGCAAGTCGGTCCACGAGCCCATGCAGACGGGCCTCAAGGCGATCGACTCGCTCGTGCCCATCGGCCGCGGCCAGCGCGAGCTGATCATCGGCGACCGCCAGACCGGCAAGACCGCGGTCGCGATCGACACGATCATCAACCAGAAGAACGAGAACACGAAGGAGAACCCCTGCTACTGCATCTACGTCGCCATCGGCCAGAAGCAGTCGACGGTCGCGCAGGTCGTCGAGAAGCTGCGTGAGCACGGGGCGATGGAGTACACGACGGTCGTCGCGGCCAGCGCGATCGAGGCGGCTCCCCTCCAGTTCCTCGCGCCCTACACGGGCGTCGCGATGGGCGAGTACTTCCGCGACAACGGAATGCACGCCCTCATCATCTACGACGACCTCTCCAAGCAGGCGGTCGCCTACCGTCAGCTCTCGCTGCTCCTTCGCCGCCCGCCGGGCCGCGAGGCGTACCCGGGCGACGTCTTCTACATCCACAGCCGCCTGCTCGAGCGCGCCGCCAAGATGTCGGACCGCGAGGGCAAGGGCTCGCTGACCGCCCTCCCGGTCATCGAGACGCAGGCCGGCGACGTCTCGGCCTACATCCCGACGAACGTCATCTCGATCACCGACGGCCAGATCTTCCTCGAGTCGGACCTGTTCTACTCGGGCGTCCGTCCCGCCATCAACGTCGGCATCTCGGTCTCGCGCGTCGGCGGCTCGGCCCAGATCAAGGCGATGAAGCAGGTCGCCGGCACGCTCCGCCTCGACCTCGCCCAGTACCGCGAGATGCAAGCGTTCGCGCAGTTCGCGTCCGACCTCGACGACGCCACCAAGCGCCAGCTCGCGAAGGGCGAGCGCATGACCGAGCTCCTCAAGCAGAAGCAGTACCAGCCGCTGCCCGTCGAGAAGCAGGTCTTCGTCATCTGGGCCGGCGGCAACGGCTACGTCGACGCCTTCCCGACCAGCGTCCTCGGACGCTGGGAGGCCGACATCCTCAAGTTCGTCGAGGAGCGCTTCCCGAGCATCCTCTCCACCATCAAGTCGGAGCAGAAGATCTCCGACGCGACCGAGAAGCAGATGCACGAGGCGGTCAAGGCCTTCAACGCGCAGTTCAAGGCCTGAGCAGACCATGCCCAGCCTGAAGGACATTCGAAACCGAGTCCGCTCGGTCAAGAACACGCAGAAGATCACGAAGGCGATGAAGCTCGTCGCGGCCGCCAAGCTGCGCCGCGCGACCGACGCCGTCGTCCAGTCGCGGCCCTACGCCCGCGTCATGCGGCAGATGCTCGCGTCGGTCTCGCACGCGACCGACCCGAGCACGAACCCGCTGTTCGCCGCCGCCGACGCGCCCCGCACCTGCCTCCTCGTCCCCGTGACGAGCGACCGCGGCCTGTGCGGCGGCTTCAACGCCACGATCCTGCGTCAGACGACCGCCTTCCTCACCGACCAGGCAGCAGGCTACGAGCGCATCGTCGTCTCGCCGCTCGGCCGCAAGGGGACCGGCTTCGCGCGCCGCACGCAGCTCAAGCTCGGCCGCGACCTCGACGCGCTCCGCCTCGCGCGCCACGCCGACACGGCGGCCGTGCTCGCCCGGCAGCTCGTCGACGACTTCCTGAACACGGACGTCGACGCCGTCTTCCTGGTCTACAACCAGTTCGTCTCGGCGCTGACGCAGAACGTCGTCACGCTGCAGCTCCTGCCCCTCTCCGCCAGCTCGTTCGACGAGGTCGAGGACGCCCCGTCCGACTTCATCTTCGAGCCCGGCCAGCAGGAGCTCCTCGAGGCGCTGCTCCCCAAGTACATCGAGAGCCAGATCCTCGCGGCGCTGCTCGAGTCCGAAGCCTCCGAGCTCGGCGCGCGCATGACCGCGATGGACAACGCCACCAAGAACGCCTCCGACCTGATCGAGCGCCTCACCCTCCAGATGAACCGCGCACGTCAGGCCATGATCACGACCGAACTCATGGAGATCACCTCCGGCGCCGAAGCCCTCAAGGGCTAGCCCGAAGCTGATCCCGAACGATTCCCGCCGAGGAGAACCGAGACGATGTCGACCGCACTCGCCAGCAACTCCACCGCCAATGCCTCCGGCAAGGTCGTCCAGGTCATCGGACCTGTCGTCGACGTCGCGTTCGACGGCGCCCTGCCCGACATCCTCAACGCCCTCCGGGTGACCAACCCGAGCATCAGCGACGCCCCCGGCAACCTGGTGCTCGAGGTCGCGCAGCACCTCGGCGAGAACGTCGTGCGAACCATCGCGATGGACGCCACCGACGGCCTCGTCCGCGGCATGGCCGTCGAGGACACCGGCGCCCCGATCCGCGTCCCCGTCGGCCGTGAGGTCCTCGGCCGCATCCTCAACGTCACCGGCGACCCCGTCGACGAGCTGCGCCTCTTCAAGATGCGCAACGGCGAGCTGGTCCGCGGCACCTTCGCCGGCGAGACCGCCACGACCGTCAAGCTCACCGTCTACGACCCCGAGCACCCGACCAAGGGCAGCGACATCGAGGTCGCCAAGGCCGACATCGCCGAGACGCTGAAGACCGAGGCGACCCAGTTCCTCCCGATCCACCGACCGGCCCCCGCGTTCGACGAGCTGACGACGCAGGCCGAGATGTTCGAGACCGGCATCAAGGTCGTCGACCTGCTCGCGCCCTACGCGCGCGGCGGCAAGATCGGCCTCTTCGGCGGCGCCGGCGTCGGCAAGACCGTCCTCATCATGGAGCTCATCAACAACGTCGCCATGAAGCACGGCGGCGTCTCCGTGTTCGGCGGCGTCGGCGAGCGCACCCGCGAGGGCAACGACCTCTTCTGGGAGATGCTCGAGGGCGGCGTCATGGCCCCCAACGGCGACTGGGCGAAGTCCCGCTGCGCGCTCATCTACGGCCAGATGAACGAGCCGCCGGGCGCCCGCGCCCGCGTCGCGCTCTCCGCGCTCACCGTCGCCGAGCACTTCCGCGACTCGATGGGCCAGGACGTCCTCCTGTTCGTCGACAACATCTTCCGGTTCACGCAGGCCGGCTCCGAGGTGTCCGCGCTCCTCGGCCGTATCCCTTCGGCGGTCGGCTACCAGCCCACCCTCGCCACCGAGATGGGCGCGCTCCAGGAGCGCATCACGACGACGAAGAACGGGTCGATCACCTCGGTCCAGGCCGTCTACGTCCCCGCCGACGACCTCACCGACCCGGCGCCCGCGACGACCTTCGCGCACCTCGACGCCACCACCGTCCTCTCGCGCCAGATCGCGTCGCTCGGCATCTACCCCGCCGTCGACCCGCTCGACTCGACCTCGCGCCTCCTCGCGCCCGAGATCATCGGCGAGGACCACTACGCCATCGCGCGCGCCGTCCAGGCCGTCCTCCAGCGCTACAAGGAGCTGCAGGACATCATCGCGATCCTCGGCATGGACGAGCTCTCGCCCGAAGACCGCCTCGTCGTCGCCCGCGCGCGGAAGATCCAGCGCTTCCTCTCGCAGCCGTTCCACGTCGCCGAGCAGTTCACCGGCATGAAGGGCAAGTACGTCGAGCTCGCCGACACGATCAAGGGCTTCAAGGCCCTCGTGAACGGCGAAGTCGACCACATCCCCGAGCAGGCGTTCCTCTACGTGGGCACCCTCGAAGAGGCCATCGAGAAGGCCAAGACGCTCACCTGAGCCCAACCGAGCACTCCATGGCTACGCTCTCGCTACAGATCGTCACGCCCACCGAGACGGCCTTCGCCGACACGACGACGTCCGTCACGCTCCCCGGCACCGTCGGAGAGCTGGGCATTCTGCCGGGACACCTCCCGCTGATGACGACGCTCAAGCCCGGGACGGTTCGCGCCGCCACCGCGCACGGCGAGCGCTCGTTCGCCGTCGGCTTCGGCTTCGCCGAGGTCTCCGGCGACACCGTCCGCGTCCTCGTCGACGCCTGCCACGGCGCCGACTCCATCGACGCCGCCCACGCAAAGGCCGCTCTCGCCGAGCTCGAGCGCCAGATCAGCACCTCGGAGTTCAAGACCCGCGAGGAGCTCGACGAGGCGACCCGAGAGGCCGCCCGCACCCGCGCACGCCTCGCGCTCGTCGAGCGCGCGACCAAGACGCAGCACTGATCGACGCCCGGCGCGCGCGGGTACGCCCGCCGCGCCGTGCGCCTCAGATGCCTCTCCAGCCGTAAGCCCCGCGACAGCGCGGCTCGGGCTGGCGATTTCTCGCGGCTGGGGTAGACTGCCCGCGTCAAACACCTCGGAGCTCCCGATGAACAAGCGCTGGCTCTCTCTCGCGGCCACCTCCGCCGCGATGTTCGCCTCTTCTCTCGCAGCCGCGCAGACCGCGGACGGCGTCGGCGACGGCTCCATCGAGCTCACCGACGACGAGTCCGGGCTCTCGGTCGACGACATCACCCGGCTCGCCGAGTACGAGCGCCGGTTCTACCAGGTCTCGCTGCGGATGCGCGCGATCGACCTCCCGGGCTTCTTCCTCGACCCGTTCTTCTCGCAGCACACCAACCAGTGGACGCAGGGCGTGAAGAACTTCTCGTACGGCGGCGAGTTCACGACGAGCCTGCCGCGTCGCTACGACCTCGTCGTCGGCGCCGAGTGGGTCAACATGCGAACGCCCGACGGCTACTGGCTCGAAGACGGAGACCCGGTCGCCGACGCGAACTGGACCGAGAGCAACCTCTCGCTCGCGACCGTCGACGTCATGCTCCGCTGGTTCCGTAACCTGAACCGACAGGAGACGTTCCAGCTCACGTACGGCGTCAACCTCGGCGCCAGCGTCGTCCTCGGCGAGTTCCGAAAGCAGGACCTCGACACCGCCGCCTGCGGAGACTTCCTCGACACCGCCGAAGAGCGCAACTCGACCAACCCCGCCGTGCTGTCGAACTGCTTCGACGCCGACGGAAACCCGACCGTCATCAACGACACCGTCAACGAGAGCATCCCACCCGTGCTCCCCGTCCTCGGCGTCGGCGTCGGCTTCCGCTACCTCATCGCCGACCACGTCTCGGTCGCGCTCGAGGGCGGCTTCAAGGGCTACCTCTACGGCGGCCTGAACATCGGCTACTTCTGGGAGGTCGGGCCCAAGCTCTGACCGAACGAGAGGAACGCGAATGAACAAGCTGTACGGCAGCGCCGCCGAGGCCGTCGCCGACATCCCCGACGGCGCCACGCTCATGTCGGGCGGCTTCGGCCTGTGCGGAAACCCCGAGAACCTCATCCTCGCCCTGCTCGCGCGCGGCGTCCGAGGGCTCACGATCATCTCGAACAACTGCGGCACCGACGACCACGGCCTCGGCGTCCTGCTCAAGAACGGGCAGGTCAAGAAGATGATCTCGAGCTACGTCGGCGAGAACAAACACTTCGAAAAACTCTTCCTCTCCGGTGAGCTCGAGGTCGAGCTCAACCCGCAAGGCACCCTCGCCGAGCGCATCCGCGCCGGCGGCGCCGGTATCCCCGCCTTCTTCACGCCCACCGGCTACGGCACCGTCGTCGCCGACGGCAAGGAGACCCGAGAGGTCGGCGGACGCATGTGTGTGCTCGAGCACGCCCTCACCGCCGACTTCGCCATCGTCAAGGCATGGAAGGCCGACACCGACGGGAACCTCGTCTACAAGGCCACCGCACGGAACTTCAACCCGATGATGGCCCAGGCCGGACGCATCACCATCGCCGAAGTCGAAGAGATCGTCCCCGTCGGCGCCCTCGACCCCGACGCCATCCACACACCCGGCATCTACGTGCAGCGCCTCATCAAGGGCGAGCACTACGAGAAGTGGATCGAGCAGCGGACCGTGCGTCCGCGGGAGGCCTAGCCATGCCGCTCACCCGCGAACAGCTCGCACAACGTGTCGCCCGCGAGCTCCGAGACGGCTTCTACGTCAACCTCGGCATCGGGATCCCGACCCTCGTCGCGAACTACATCCCCGACGGGATCAACGTCACCCTCCAGTCCGAGAACGGCCTCCTCGGCATGGGGCCGTTCCCGTACGACGGCGAAGAAGACGCCGACTTGATCAACGCCGGAAAGCAGACCGTCACCGCCCTCCCCGGCGCCAGCTTCTTCTCGTCGGCCGAGAGCTTCGAGATGATCCGCGGCGGCCACGTCGACCTCACCGTGCTCGGCGCGATGGAGGTGTCCGAGCGCGGCGACATCGCAAACTGGATGATCCCCGGGAAGATGATCAAGGGGATGGGCGGGGCCATGGACCTCGTCGCCGGCGCCAAGCGCGTCGTCGTCGTCATGACCCACGCCTCCAAGGCGGGAGAGCCAAAGTTCCTCGCCAACTGCTCCCTGCCGCTCACCGGCGTCGGCTGCGTCCACATGATCGTCTCCGACCTCGCCGTCTTCGTGAAGGAGGGCGACCAGTTCGTCCTGATCGAGGTCGCCCCGGGGCACACCGTCGACGAGGTCACCCGCCTCACCGAGGCGCGGTTCCGCGTCGCCGACGACGTCCGCGAGATGTCGTTCGACTAGCCGGCGGCCTCCACTCCACGCTCGCCGTCCCCGACTGAGGCAGCTCGATGGCACGGACATTCGCAGTCGCGCTCGACGGGAGCGAGTCCGTGTTCGCGATGACCAAGCTCGACCGCGCGCGCCTCTACGGGAGCCGACGACGCTTGGTCCTCGACCGTGTCGGAGAGCCGTGCCGTCGCGCCGAGCTCACCGACGACGGCGCCCTCGTCTTGCAGCAGGGCATGGTCGCGCAAGGGTACTTCGACGAGAGCGGGACGCAGTTCTCGCTGTCTGACCTCGTCGGGATCGGCGCCGACGGAGAGCCCGCCACGCGCTTCGAGAAGACCACCGACTCGGCCCAGACGCTCGAGCCGGCGAGCCCCGAAGACATCCTCGATCTCGACCTCCAGGCCGCGTACGCCCTCGACGACGATCAGGTCGCCCCGTCCCTCCGCCGCGCCCTCGACGCCGGCGAGTGCTTCTCGTTCGCGTACGTCGACCGCGGCAGCTACCGGCAGGCCACCGCCGTGCTGCTCGCAAACGACGAGGGGACGTTCCTGCTGCTTGGCCACCCCGCGAAACCAAACTGGGCCGAGCTCCAGACCGTCGGCGGAGACGAGGGTGACGACGCAGACGACGACGACCTCGACTTCGAGATGTTCTAATGCCCAAGCTGATCCACGTCGTCAACGCGGCAAACAGAGACGCTCGAGTCGCGCTCCACACTCTCCGCGCGCCGCCCGGCCCCCGACTCGGCCTGCCCGGGCGCGCCGTCCGGTTTCGTCGCTTCGTCGCCGCTGGCGAGCACGGGCTCGACGACGTGCTCGCCCGCTCGCTCGGTCCCGACTACGGGCAGCAGCTCGTCGACGGCGACCCCGAGATCGACACCGAGATCGTCGGGCGCGAGGTCGCACGCACCGAGACCGTCTACCTGAGCTCCGAGGGCGAGGTCCTGCACGCCTCGCCACAGATCGTCGAGGTCCTCCTCGACACATTTGGCGACGAGCGCGAACGGCGCGCTCCCGAAGACGTGCCCGCCAACGTGAACGACGCGCTGCCCGTTCGCTGGACCGGCCGGCGCCTCGCCAAGCGCGACGCCGTCCGCCAGTTCGCGTTCCGCCGCACACTGCAGATCCGCCACGTCGACGGGCTCACCTACGACTATCTCTTCGCGATGACGCGAGAGCTGGCCGAATCCGGCGAGCTCGTCCTCGTCGGCGCCGGCCCACGCGGCCGCGACCCCCTCGTCTTCCAAGAGAACGGCCTGCCCTCGCGCGGCTTCCTCGAGGGTCGAGTCGACGGCGAGCGCTACATGCTGCTCCTTCACCTCTCGGACCTCGAGCTCAAGCGCCCCAAAGAGCGCACGGCCGACGCGGGCAACGCCGAGCCAGCGGAGGGCCCGTGAGCTTCTTCAAGATCGACGGCGCACGGCCCGTCGGCGCCGGGCTCCACTCCCCCGCCGGCTCGATCACCGACGAAGAGCTCGCGCGCACCGTGGAGCGATACAAGCGCCTCGTCGCGAGCCGCTACCGCGCCGTGGGCCCGACGGAGCTCGAGTCGCTCGGCGACGCCCGCCTGCTGGTCTCTCCGAAGATCGACGGCGAGACGTGGTTCCTGGTCCTCGAGCCCGACCGCGTCGCCCTGTTGAACCCGCGCGGCCGTGTCCTCTCCGGCGCGATCCCGGTGCTCGACGAGGCGCGGGTCGCCGCGCGAAAGACCACAGAGCGTGTCGTCCTCGCCGGCGAGCTGTTCGCGCTCCGCCCCGGCGGTCGACCACGGCACGGCGACCTCGCGAACGCGCTCTCTGGCGGGGCGCAAGCCGACGTCGACCGCATAGGATTCACTGCCTTCGATGTCGTCCCGGAGGGCTTCGACGACGGATCGCTGACCGCCTACTCCGAGCGAATGGCGCGCGCCGCCGAGCTGCTCGCCGGCGGGAAGCGGCTCCGATCTATCGCCACCGACGACGTACGCGGCGCGGCCGCCGTCCGGGACCTGTATGCGCGCTGGGTCGAGTCCGAGAAGGCCGAGGGCCTGATCGCGCGCGCCGAAGGGCGTGTGTGGAAGATCAAACCCGTCTTTCACCTCGACGCGGTCATCGTCGGCTTCACCCTCCGCGGAGAAGACCCGTCGCAGGTCCGCTCGCTCCTCCTCGGCGTCGTTCGAGAGCCGGGCCAGGTGCAGATCATCGGCTCCTGCGGAGGGCTCGGCGACGACGAGTCGCGCCGGACGCTGCGCGCTCGCCTCGAAACGATCGCGTGCGCGTCGACCTTTCGCCACGCATCGTCCGACGGCGCGCTGTACCAGCTCGTCGTGCCGGAGGTCGTCGCCGAGATCCGCGTCAGCGACATCCAGGCCGAGGGCAGCGATGGCGAGCCCACGCCGCGCATGGTCATCGCGCACACGCCCGACGCGGGCTGGACCGGGGTCACGAAGATGCCGGGCGTCAGCCTGCTCTCGCCTGTGCTGTCGAGGCTCCGCGACGACAAGCGCGCCGACGAGACTGACGCCGGGTTCGGTCAGATCGCTCAGCGCGTGCTTGTCCCAGAGATCGCGACACACGTGCAGGCGACGCAGCTCCCGACGAGCACGATCCTGCGACGCGAGGTCTGGCAGAAGGCCCTCAAGGGCCGGCTCGCCGTCCGCAAGCTCGTGATCTGGGCCACGAACAAACAAGAGCACGACCCACGCTACCCCGCGTTCGTCGTCCACTGGACCGACTACAGCCCGAACCGCAAGGACCCGCTCCAGCGCACCGTCCGCCTCGCCGCCACAGAGGAGCGCGCTTGGGAGCTCGCTGACGACCTCGTCGCCGAGAACATCAAGTCGGGGTGGGACCTGGTCGTGCGAGCCCAATAGTCTGCACGCACGCGACACGGTTTCGCCCCAGCTCGCGCGGCGCTACACTGCCGCTCGTCACGCTGCGCTCCGCCGACCGAGGTCTCCATGAGGTGTGCCCCTCTCGTCTTCGCCGTGGGCCTGCTCGCCGGGTGCGGCAGCTCCGGAGGCTCCTCCGTCGAGGTCCCCGACCGCGGCGGGCGCGACGCCACAGCCGACACGGGGGAGGGCAGCGGCGACGACGACGCCGGCGACGTCATCGCGATCGACCTCGGCGGCGGCGGTGGCGACGCCGGCTGCGCACCCGAGGGAGCCCAGGAGTGCGTCGGCCAGGACCGCGGTCGTCAGTGCGAAGGCGGCGTCTGGCACGACTTCGCGTGCAGCGACGGCTGGGCGTGCGCCGGGGGCGCCTGCGTTCCCCCGCTGGCGTGCACCATCCCGGGCACCCGGAGCTGCGACGGCGACGCCGTCGTCGTATGCCAACCGGACGGCTCGACCGTGGTCGACACGCTCTGCGAGGGCGGCTGCCGCGACGGCGCCTGTCGCGACGCCTGCGCCGGCGACGGCAAAACCTACCTCGGCTGCGTCTTCTACGCCCTCGACCTCGACAACGCCCCCTGGTCCGCGTTCGGCGGTCAGGCGGCCGAGGCGCAGCAGTTCGCGGTCACCGTCTCGAACCCCGGAGACGAGCTCGTCGAGGTGACCATCCGCAGCACCGCCGAGGACGCGCTGTTTGGCCCGTTCACGGTCGCGCCCGGAGAGCTCGTCACGATCCCGCTGCCGCGCGCAGACGTGAACGACTCGGTGGTCACCCGAAACAGCTACGCGATTCGAGCGTCGGCGCCCGTCACCGCGCACCAGTTCAACCCGCAAAACAACGTCGGCGTCTACAGCAACGACGCCTCGCTGTTGCTGCCCGCGACGTCGCTCGACACCGACTACATGGTCGTCGCGTGGCCGACCGAGGTGCAGCAGATCCCGCTGTTTGGGCCGCGCGGCTTCCCGGCCTACGCGACCATCGTCGCGGTCGCCGAGGGTCCGACGACCGTCAGCGTCACGGCCGGGCCGCGCTCCGGGGTACGCGCGGGCACCGGCGTCGACGCGTTCGGACCCGGCGAGACGAAGACTTTCAGGCTCGAGCAGGGCGAGGTCGTGTCTCTGATGAGCCCGCAGACCGATGGCGTCGATCTGACCGGGATGCGCATCACGGCCACACAGCCCGTCGGCGTCTTCGTCGGCAACGAGTGCGCGAACGTCCCGCACGGGAACGTCTACTGCGACCACCTCGAAGACCAGCTCCTGCCCACCTCGGCGTGGGGACGCCGCTACGTCGCCCCGAAGCTCGCCCCCCGCGGCGACGAGCCCGACGTCTATCGAGTCGTCGCCCTGCAAGACGGGACGACCGTCTCGACCAGCCCCACACAAGCGGGCGTGCCTGGCCGCACGCTCGCGGCAGGCGAGGTGTTCGAGCTCGTCTCGGACCAGGACTTCGTCATCGAGGCCTCCGCGCCCATCGCGGTCGCCCAGCTCATGGTCGGCTCCGGCTATCCGGGCCCGGAGCACGGCTGCATCCGCGACACCGGCGAGGGCGACCGCCCCGAGTGCGCCATCCGCGCCGACCCCGAGTGCGGCACCTCGGACACACTCTCGGCGATCGGTGACCCTGCCCTCGTCTTCCTCGTCCCCGACGAGCGTCACCGGCGCGACTATGTCGTCTTGACGCCAGCCGACTACCGCGTCGACGCGCTCTCGATCGTTGTGCCAGACGGCGTGGACGTCACCCTCGACGGCGCCCCCCTCGCGACCTCGCCGCGGGCCATCCCCGGCGCGGGGGTCGGCGTTGCTCGTGTCTTCGTCGCCGACGGTCCTCACCGCGTCTCCGCCACGGGCCCGGTCGGCCTGTATGCATACGGCTACGACTGCGACGTGAGCTACGCCTACGCGGGTGGCCTCGATCTGGCACCGTAACGCGCGACTCGCGCCCCGCCGCGCCCCGCCCGAGCCATCCGAGCCAGACCGACATGAGAAGCCCGATGACACCGACGCAACGACTCCGCCGCGGCGCTGTGGCCGCGCTCGCCGCCCTGCTCTCCGCCACCCCCGCGTGTGGTGACGGCCCGAGCGACTCGGGACCCGAAGACGGCGACACGAGCGGCGAAATCGGCGACGACGCGACCGGTGACGTCGGCGCCGACACCAACGCAGACGCTGGCACCGACGCCGGACTCGACGCAGACGACGCCGACGGCACAGACACGCCTGGCGACACAGCCGTCGACGCCGTGGCCGACACGACTCCGCCTCTGCCGACGTACGACCCCCACCCGGAGCCCCCGTCGATTCTGCGTGACGTCGCGCTGATCAACGACGACGCCCAGTTCACGGTCCCATACATCCCGGGGCATCGGACGACGATGGATGGCCGGATCGGGATCCGCGTCCAGGGCGGCCCGCCCGGGCCGGAGCCGATCCAGAAGCACCTCAGCTTCTACCTCTTCGTCCCCGAGGCGCTCGAAGACCCGGTCATGCCCGGCCCGCCGGGCGCACGCATCCTCCCCAACCCCGAGCCGTTCGACGTCGTCTTCGAGCCCGCGTTCGAAGAGGGCTGGGAGCGCACGGGGCACCACGCGATCTGTGACGCCACGCAAGAGATGCCGGTCCCCGGGGAGCACACCAACCCGTACGCCTGCGGACCGGACCTCGCCCACGACTGCTACGACATCACCGTCATCAGCTCCACGAGCCCCGGTCTGGGGATTCGCATCTGGGGAACGCCGGTGACGGTGGAGGTCGAAAATCCGAAGACGCCGCAGGCGCGGATCGTCGACGCCCGCGCCGGCGCCTCTGTGGCCGGCGCCGAGGTCCCCTTCTCTGGCGAGCTCACCGAGCCCGCCGTCACGATCGACGGACGCCTCCTCACAGCGCGGCTCGGCCGCGCGCCGCGCGCGTGGACAAACCCAAACACGGGTGAGACGATCACGCGGCAGTACGACCTCGCGTACTCGGTGCTCCCTCCCGACGCGGATCCGTGCGACGTGACCGGCTGGACAACGTTCCATCCCATGTCGCACGCGCCATACGACCCCGACATGATCGGGCACTACGGCATCGCCGCGTACCCGTTCCGCGACAGCGAGGGGCAGCCGATCGCCGACGGCGAAGACCTCGGGGGCACCTATCCGTGGGTGGACCGCGAGGCGTCGAACGTCTTCATGGCGGCGATCCCCGGGCGCGTGATCGAGCAGTCGACCGAGCGCTACCCACGCCGCTGTGTGGTCGAGGGCTGCGAGAGCTACGAAGAGAACAACGACTGGGACCGCGGCTTCATGATCGCCGGCCTGTGGACCCACGGAAAGCTCGTCATGCTCGACGGCATGATGAACAACATGGACTGGGCCGTCGGCGTCACCCCCGCATCCCACTACTGGGTCGACCTGTACCGAACCCCCGAGGGTGACCCGGTCCCGGTCCGGTTCGGGGCAGGCCGCTTCATCGACAGTGTCCGCAACGCAGGTGGCCCCTACCCCCCGGGCTACACACACAACGCAAACATCCTCGACTCGATGCAGAACCTGCCGAACCACCACCGCAACGCGGTGCCGGTCACGCCGCGCGACGTCGTGTGGTTCATGAGCACGGGCGTCGGAACCGACGAGGTCGCCTTCGACGACTTCATCGACGTCAACGCGTTCATCGTGTCGAACATGCACGCGTCCGTCACGTCGATCCTCGACGGCGAGGGCCACCCGCTGTCGCTGCCGAAGTACTGGAACGGCGACGTCCGCGACCTCCTGCTCCCCGTCTCGGTCGGCTCCTTCTACATCCTCGACCCCGACCAGCAGGAAGAGATCCACGTTCAGAACGCCGCGACGACGCTGCACTGGAAGGTGCCTGCGTTTGGCCGCGTCGACGCCGGCACCGGACGAATCGAGCCCGTCGCCTCGGGCGGCATCCAGGGCAAGGGCTTCTGGCTCTCGGGCACCAACGCCATCCGCTACGAGATCCCGGCCCAGGATCGACTCACCGACAACACGCCGTGGTACGTCGGCGTCTTCTTCGACGCGCGCACGCCGCCTGGAGAGCGCCGCGCTCTCTTCACCTTCCCCGACGGCACCGGCCTGCACGTCGACGGCGCGCGGACCGCGATGTACGTCCGCGGCGACGAGGTGATCCACACCGTCACCCTCCCTGGCGCCGACGGCTGGGCACACCTCGGCCTTCAGCTCGACGCCGGAAATCGGCGCGTAACCCTGCTCTTCAACGGCCTCCCAATCGACCGCTTCGACGCAGACGAGCCGCTCATGGGCATCGCCCCCGGAGAGCTCGTCGTTGGTGCCACGAGCACACGGCCGGGAGCTCGGGGCTGGATCGACGACTTCGCCGTCTTCGCGAGCCACCCCAACGCAGAGGTCGCGTGCAACTACGCGCGCGGCACCCTCGTGACCGCCCCCGACGGCTCCGCGCTCGCGGCCGAAGCAGACCGCTACCCCGCCTGGGCTCACACAGAAGTGGGCGGCGCCGCCGGCCTCGGCGCCGGAGCCCGCGTCGCCTGCTACCACGACTACGGCGGCGACTACCGCGCGCACCTGCGCAGCATCCCCGACGACTCCGAGAGCCTGCGCGCGACGTTCATTTTCCCCGAGGGTCCGCTGCGCTACGGCGAGCCGCGCCCGGACTCGACCGGGAACCAGTTCTGCCTCTCGTGCCACACGACCGACAGCGCGGCCGGCCTCTCGATCGCCGCCCTCGCCCTCGATCCCGGCGTCCCGGCCGAACAAGACCGCCGCCGCCAGCCGATGCAGCCGCCCCGCCGCGTCTTCGGCAACATCCCCGCCGGGTGGATCCCGCCCGGCGTCGGCCCCGGCAGCCCCGACGAACCCTCCGTCGCCCCCCCCGAAGGCGTCCTCATCGACCGCTGGGTGCTCGAGCACACCGACCGGTAGCGCGCCGACCACCGACAGACTAAGGGAGGCGGCGGACCCGCGCGCTCGCAAGTCCCGCACTCGCCACCGACCCGTAGCCTCATGTCGTTGAAATTTCTCGAATTTCAACGACATGAAGGGGTCAAGGGGACGCAGTCCCCTTGCGGGGTGCGGGGCAGAGCCCCACGTCGCAGCCCTCTCTACCCGCAAACCTCTCATGAGCACGAACCAACACGCCTGGGGCGGCCGCTTCAGCCAGTCGCCGGCCGCCGCGCTCGACGCGATCAACAAGTCCATCGCGTTCGACCTGCGCCTGTGGCCGCACGACATCGCGGGCTCGCTGGCGCACGCCCGCGGCCTGCGCCGAATCGGCGTGATCGACGCTGCGGCGCTGGAGGCGATCGAGCGCGGCCTGGCGGCGGTCGAGACGGAGCTTCGCGACGGCACGTTCGAGGTGCGGTCCGAAGACGAAGACGTGCACATGGCGGTCGAGCGTCGCCTCACCGAGCTCGTCGGTGACCCCGGGCGGCGCCTGCACACGGGCCGCAGCCGCAACGACCAGGTGGCGACGGACGTGCGGCTCTTCGTGCGTTCGGCGTGCGACGACGTCGACGCGCGCCTGCGCACGCTGTGCGTCGCCCTCGCCGACGCGGCGGCCACCCACGCCGCCGCGCCGCTGCCGGCATACACACACCTGCAGCGTGGCATGCCGACGACGCTGGGACATCACCTCTTGGCCTACTTCGAGATGTTCGACCGCGACCGCGAGCGTGTCGCCCAGTGCCGCGCTCGCGCCAACGTCTCGCCGCTCGGCTCGGGCGCCTGTGTCGGCTCTAGTTTCCCGCTCGACCGCGCCGGCGTCGCGAGCGACCTCGGCTTCGCTGCGATCACCCGCAACAGCCTCGACGCGGTCAGCGACCGAGACTTCGTCGCAGACTTCCTGTTTGCGGCGTCGATGGTCGCGACGCACCTGTCCCGACTTGGCGAGGAGCTCGTCTTGTGGTCCACGTCGGAGTTCGGCTTCGTCGAGCTCGGCGACTCTGTCACGACCGGCTCTTCGATGATGCCAAACAAGAAGAACCCTGACGGCGCCGAGCTGATGCGGGGCAAGGCGGGGCGTGTGTTTGGCGATCTCGTCGGGTTCCTGGCGACGCTCAAGGGCCTCCCGCTGACCTACAACAAGGACATGCAGGAAGACAAAGAGCCGCTCTTCGACGCCTTCGACACGATCGTGCTGGGCCTCGACATGGCGGTCGCGAACATCGAGGGCGCGCGGTTCCGGACCGACCGGATGCGCGCCGCCTGTTCGGCGTGGGTAAATGCAACAGACCTGTGCGAGTCGCTGGTCCGGGCCGGCGAGCCGCTGCGCACGGCACACCACCAGACCGGCCGCCTCGTGCGGCTCGCGGTGGAGCGGGGCGTCGAGATCGAGGCGCTGCCGCTCGAGGTGGTGCAGGAGCAGGCGCCCATGGCGACCGCGGCGATGCTCGAGGCGCTCGCCTTGCAGTCGATCCTCGACATCAAGACGGTCGCGGGCGGCACGGCGCCGGCGTCTGTGGCGGTGGCGGCGGCGGCGGCGCGGGAGCGGGCTACGGCAGCGCGCTGACGGGCGGGGTCCCTAGCGGAGCACGGGCGCTCCTTCTGCGCCAACGACCACTCGGTAGACCGACGATCCAAACAGCGACGTAACGTAGATCGAGCACGGGTCGAACCCTTCGCCGGCACCGAACGCCAGACTCGCGGCGGTCGCGACCCCCTCGGCCACCTTGACGACCTCGCCGGTCGCGGCGTCGACGCGCAGGATCTCGCCGCGCAGGTTGGCGGCGACGTACAGCGCCCCGTCGGCCCCCATCGCGACGCCGTCTGCCGTCGCCCCGAGGCCGAGATCGCCGTGCTGAACGGCCGACGCCTCGACCGGCAGCCCGTCGCCGTCGACGTCGTACCGCCACACCTCGCCGACGCTGAACGTCGAGACGACGTAGAACTGCGACCCGTCGGGGCTCCAGGCCATCCCGTTCGGCGACGGCACGTCAGCGATCGCCTCGCTCACGTCGCCGGCCGCCGTGACGCGGAACACGCGGCGGTCGAAGTCGTCGCTGACGAGCGCGGCGCCGTCGGGCGCCATCGCGACGAAGTTGGGGCTGGCGATGCTCGTGGTCCACGGCGTCACGGTCCCATCGAGCGACACATGCCAAACGGCGCCGTCAATGTCGGCGACGACGTTCGACGGCCCCTTCCCGGCGACCACGACCCCGTCGGCGACGGGCGCGACGCCGAGCGGATACGGCAGGTCGACGACATGCTCGCGCGCGCCGCTCGCGTCGAACCGCCACAGCGCGTCGTCACCGGTCACGTAGAGCATCCCGTCGGGGCCAAACGCGGCGCCCTCGGAGCCGTGCTCGAAGCCGTCGAAGAACACCTCGACGGTGCCCGGCTCGGCGGAGTCGATGCACCGTGAAGGCGTGGTGTCCAGCGTGTCGCTGAGCGCGTCGGTGGCGGCGTCCTCGGCCACGTCGACCGCGTCCGGTGCGGCGGTGTCAGCGGCGTCGGCAGTGTCGGCGGCATCTGCGGCGGCGTCCGCGTCGCTGCCGGAGTCCGACGAGCAAGCAGAGGTGAGCGCCGCGGCGGCGAGCAGAGCGAGCGGCGCGGCGCGGCGGAGGTAGCTATCGGGGATCATGGAGTCGCTCAGCGGGCGAGGGTTGGACGGCGAGAGTGTAGCCGCGCCTCCTCAAAACCGGAAACTGGAGCGACCAGGTCATCGACAGCTTCGCGGCGGCCGGCCTTCCGAGCCCCGACATCTCGATCCTATCCGACGAGTCCTCGCCGACGTCCGCGCGATGAAGCACCGAAACCTCGCCGTCGAGCTCCTTCGCAGGCTGCTCGACAACGAGGTGAAGGCACGCTCGAAACAGAACCTCGTCCAGGCCCGCTCGTTCGCCGAGCAGCTCGGGAAGTCCGTCCGGCCGCTACCAGAACCGCGCGGTCGAGGCCGCGCAGGTGATCGAGGAGCTCATCGAGCTCGCTAGGCGATGCGCGCCGCCCAGGAGCGCGGCGAGGAGCTCGGACTCAGCCCCGAGGCGGGTCAGAAGGTACGGGTCGACGAGCGCTATTCGATGGAGAGAGCCTCCGAAGGGTCGGCAGTCCGAGGAAACAGGATGTTGTTCTCGAGATGGACGTGGCGCCGGAGGTCCACGTCGAAGCGCTCGAGACCTCCCCATAGCGCCTTCCACGTGGCGCACGCACCCTCCGGTGCGCGGTAGTCTTCCGTCAGAGTGCGGAGCCGCGCGAGCGCGGCGCCCGCCTCTTCATGCTCGGAGCGTATGCACCGGATCGGAGCGCCGAGGGCCTCGAGGGCACCCCGCTCGATCATGGGAAACAGTACGCGCTCCTCCTTTGCCATGTTGCGGAGGAGCTCCTCGCTGAGCTCCACGACGATGTCGCGGACGCGGCGTAGACGCTTCCCGTCGTGGTGCTGGTGCGCTGCGAGCACGCGCTCGGCGAGCGCGACGAGCCGCGGCAGCTCGGCTTCGAGTGGCCGGTGATATGCCGCGACGATGTGTCGCGTCAGCTCAGCGAGGGGGGCGCCCGCCCAGTCCGTCGCGGGGTCGCCCAGCTCAGACTCCGCAAGCAGCTCGGCGATGAGGAGGTCAACGGCGAGGCCGCGCTGCTTGGCGGCCTCTCCGATCGTCCGATCGCCACTGCAGCAGTACTCGATGCCCAGCCGGTCGAACACGCGCGCGGCGACGACGGACCGACCCGCGAGCGGGCCGATCTTGTCCGATTCGGATACGGTCTTGGGTGTATTCATCTCTCGCTCTCTCCGTAAGCTTGCTTGACCGACAGCCCTACCGCAGCAGACGCTCTATCGCGTCGCACATCGGCTCGACCGGCTGCCGCAGCCCCTCGATCTGGAGCACGATCTCGCCCATCTCGTCGAGCAGCGTAAGGATGTTTGAGTGGTTGATCTCACCACCCGACTCGGCGCGGAACCGAACACCGAGCACAGCGGCAAGCTCGCGCGTCAGCGCCGGGTCGCCGCGAAGCAGCGCCCAGCGAGACAGGTCCAGCTGGTACTGAGATGCGAGACGAGACAGCACCTCGGTCGTGTCTCTCCCCGGGTCCATGGTAACCAGGACGTACTGCACGCTCTCGCGTAGGTCAGGGTCGAGCGCCGCATCCAACCTGAGCAGATCGTCGAGTAGAACCGGACACGACATTCGGCACGAGGCGTAGAACATGACCACGACGACCGGCCCGCCCCCAAAGTCGCCTAGCGTGGTAGTCACTCCGCTCTCGCGCTCGAATGGAGCGTCGACGAGATACACGGACCTCTCGGCGACGATCTGCGAGGCAGGTGGGTCCACCCCTGCTTCGGGTGATTGCTGCGCAGCCACTGGGGCCGCGAGCGCCGCCAGGACCAGCCCAGGGATCAGGGATCGGAGGCACATCGGAACCCCATGTTTCGGATTGCGTAGTCGGCTTCCACGGATGTTCGCATCGCGTACCGCATGAACGCCGCGTAGTTTCGCACGTCGGCGGCCGAAGCGGACGCCCCCCCGCAGAACCGCTCCGTCTCGCGGTCGCCGAGCTGGCGATTGTCACCGCTGACGAGGCTCCCGGCGAAGTCCTCGACCCACTCCCAGGTGAGCCCGTGCATGTCGCGCACGCCCCAAAAGTTGGGCGCGCCGGACCCCACGGGCGCCGGCAACCCCGCCGATGGCCGCGCATACCACGTGAGGATTCGGTCGACGAAGGCCGGATCGTCGCTCGCGTCTGGCCTTCGCTCATCGGCACGCGCCGCCCACTCCCACTCGGCCTCCGTTGGCAGCCGCCCCCCCGCCCACCGGCAATACGCTGACGCCGCGAACCACGAGACGTATGTCACGGGGCGGGTCCGGTCGGCGCCGGCCGGCCCGGCTGCGTTGGGCCAGTGCGAGAGGTACCGATCGTCCGCGAACAGCGCAGGGACGCGATCTCGGCTCCAACGAGGACTCGCGGCGACGAATGAAGCGAACTCCTCGTTCGTCACCGGGTCAACGTCCAGATCAAAGTCGCTCACGCTCACAGTGCCGCCGTCCGACGCTCGGTAGAAGGGAACGTATGTCGCGGCGTGCACACGCACGCGGCGCGGCGTGGTCTGGGCCAGCGCCGACGCAGCCCCGATGGCCATGAGCGCGCACGTCAACATTGCTGCGGGGCGAAGCGACATCATCGACGCCTCATATCGGTCACGGGTGAGCCGCACTGCGCGGCGTCCGCGTGGCTTCGCGAACGGCCGCCACTTCCGCGTCGGTGACCGCGTCGCCAGTGTTCCCGAAGTGGCTCCGGACATACGTCAGGGCGGCGGCGACCTCGTGGTCCGTCAGGTTCGCGAACGGGGGCATAACGCCGTTGAACGGATTGCCATTGACCGTGACCGCACCGGTGAGCCCGTTCAGAACGATCCCGATGGAGCGCTCCTTGTCCGCTAGAAGGAAGTCACTTCCGGCGAGAGGCGGGAACACTCCCGGGAGCCCCAAACCGTC